>NZ_JBSHGA010000005.1:0-321000 GCF_053617595.1 Paenibacillus sp. NPDC055715 | reverse complement strand
CCGGTTGTCTTCGCTTTTCCCGGACAGGGAAGCCAATATGTAGGCATGGGCGCGGAACTGTACGCGCAGGAGGTGAAATACCGGGAAACGGTGGACCGCTGTGCCGAGCTGTTAAAGCCGCAACTGGGTATGGATATCCGGGATGCGTTGCTGGGAAGCGAGGGCTTTGAAGAGAAGCAATTAGAGGAGACATGGTTGACCCAACCAGCACTGTTTGTGACCGAATATGCCCTGGCCCAGTTGTGGATGAGTGTGGGGGTGAAACCCACCGCGCTGATCGGGCACAGTCTGGGAGAATATACGGCCGCCTGTATAGCTGGAGTGTTCAGCTTGGAGGAAGGGCTGGAGCTGGTGAGCGTCCGTGGGCGACTGATGCAGCGATGTGAAGCGGGAGCGATGGCGGCGGTTGGCATGAGCGCGTCCGAGTTGGCCGAACAATTAAGAGGAACGCTGGAGATCGCAGCCATCAATGGGCCGCGAATGAGCGTGGTGACAGGACGGACGGAAGAGGTAGAAGAAATGATGGTTCGGATGCAGGAAGCAGGCGTAGAGTGCCGCCGACTGCGAACGGGCAGCGCATTTCATTCCTCGCGGATGGAAGCCGTGCTGGGGGAACTGGAAGAGGCTTTGAAGCGTGTAAAACTCCATGCACCGCAGCTACCTTATGTATCAAACGAAACGGGGGAATGGATTACCAAGGAGCAGGCAAGTAATACGGCCTATTGGGTGTCGCATACGCGCCGAGCGGTGAGGTTTGCGGACAATGCGGAGCAGGTGCTGATGAGGTATCCGAATGCGGTAGTCATCGAATTAGGGCCGGGACAGACATTAACGACATTAATACGGCAGTCGGCCTGTTGGGGAGCGGAACACAGAGGCATGCGTACATTACCCACGTGCAAAGCCGGAGGCGGGGAACGGGGGCAGTGGCTGAGAAGCGTGGCAGAACTGTGGAGCGGAGGTGTAAGCATCGGATGGGGAGCGTTACACGAGTCCCGGGTGCGTAACCGAGTAGAATTGCCAACGTATCCGTTTGAGCGTCAACGCTATTGGATTGAACCTCGTTTGTCTCAGAATGCGCCTACCTTAGCGCACGGTTGTGGTTTAGAGCGTTTAGAGCCCGAACAATGGCTGTATGAGCCTGTATTCCGTCAGACATCGTTATCCTTGTGGCATCCTAAAGAATGTCATGGTTTGTGGATGGTATTCGAGGAAAATCATGATGGATGGATTGATTTGCTGGCTGAAAGGCTCGAAAGTACAGGACAATCGATCGTTCGTATTCGAGCAGCAAAAAATTTTGAAAAAATTAACGAGCAGTTGTATAGCCTGAACCCGACTAACCCTGATCACTTTGAAAAAATCTTTGATTCTCTCTCCTCTGATGAATCTCTGATTCGCATCATCTGCTCATGGAGCGAAAGCGATTATGATTTTGGTGGACTTGCTGGTTTTTTTCAGCTCTCCAAAGCAGTGCAGGTTTATACGTGCAAAATTCCTGTCCATATTTGTATTGTTACTGAAGGGCTATACAATATTGCAGGTGAAATTACGATTCAACCTGAGCGCATGATCCTCTCAGGAATTGGAAACGTGTGGATGCAAGAACATGAAAAGAGTGCTTTTCACTTGGTAGATGCGATGATGCCAAACCATCGTCTCCAGGCATCGCTAATGGCGGATGCCATTCTGGAAGATATTGTGTCTAGATCTGCAGGAAATGCGCGTATCTATCGTAATAATCGTCGGTGGACAGTCGAATATGTGCCTATGATTAAAATGGTTGAGAAAAAGGGGATCGTGCAGACTTCATCTGCAACTTATCTTCTGATTGGTCCGTTCGACTCTAAAATGCAAACCTTCGCTCAATATCTCTTGCAGCACCCAACTAATGAAGGCCATGTACGAATAATTGTGATGAATGATACGTTTAATAATGCTGACTCTATCAATTCGCCAACAACTAAAGCAGATCATATGAATGTAGCGGGTAATACTCAGCACATAGCGTCTCCATTTTTAAAACTAGAAGAACAGGGAGCAGAGGTTCATTTTATACGAGTTAAATTTCAAGTAGATGGGGCAATGACGGAAGCCATTGCTCAAGCTGCGATTTTGTACGGAAACATTACTGGAGTTGTTTATACAGACTGGTCTTCGGAAGAAATTAATTTTGTAGCCGGGAGCGATTTGAATCACGCAACAGTGGAAGCTGAACTTGGCCGTACGGTAAAGGGATTGAACGAACTGGAACTTGCTTTGGTACAACATCATCCTAAATATTGTCTTATCCAATCCTCTATCGCCTCCAAGCTCGGAGGGTTAGGGTTATCAATACATGCTGCTGCAGCGGCTTATACAGAAGCATTTGTACGCAGGCATAATGAGCAGTCGAATTCAGATTGGCATTACATCGGTTGGGACGCTTGGAGCTCGGATACAGCACCCGAGCTGGAAAAAAGAGGGGGAGAGCTAGGCAGAATGGCTGTTCGTCCGCAGGAAGCGACTCATGTATGGTCTCAATTAATGACGAGTGGAAATGTACATCATTATCTTGTTTCAACGTCTGATTTCACGGCTCGGCATAATTACGCTTTCCAAAGCTGGAAAGCAGAGCAGGCAGATTTGGATAGGGAGCAACCGCTGCTTCAATCTCGTCCGGTACTGCCTGTACCCTTAGTTGAGCCTCGTCATGAGCTGGAGCAGCAGCTTGCAGATGCTTGGATTAACTTACTCGGAGTTGCTCCGATCGGCGTTCATGATGATTTTTTTAGTCTTGGGGGACATTCTTTGCTCGCTACACAAGTGATCTCCTGGGTGAACAGTCGATTTCCTATCGAATTTCCATTTAAGTATTTTTTCGAACATCCGACAGTGGCAGAGATTGCAGAGGCGATCGAGTTGATGTTAATTGAAAAGTTAGAAACGATGACAGAGGAACAAGCCAGCCAACTTTTATAGGGCTCTGAACGTCAAAAGGAAAGGGTGACAGAAGGTGGAAAATGAAAGTTTATCGCTATCTGGCAGCAATCTATCGGATGCTAAGCGAGCCCTACTTGAAAAATGGAAAAAGGGGAAAGTTTCCACTGGGGAAATGAAGCCGCGTGATCGGAATGAGGCGCTTCCGCTGTCATTTGCTCAGCAACGATTATGGTTTTTGGAACAATTAGTCCCGGGAACACCTGTCTATAATATTCCGGGAGCCGTGCGCTTGAATGGAAAATTGGATATAAAAGCACTACAAATGGCGGTCTCTGAGATCATTCGACGGCATGAGGTGCTCCGCACCCGATTTGTTGTCCGTGACGCTATTGCTTATCAGGAAATTGAAAATAGGGAGACCTTTAAACTGCCAATCACGGATTTAAGCTTACTCTCTAAAACTGAACGGGAAGTTGAAGCCGAACGATTGATCTCGGAAGAGGCAAAATGCCCCTTTGACTTGACCGTTCCACAGCTTCTTCGAGTACGATTGATACGTTTGGAGAAGGAAGATCACTTTCTTGTGATGTGCATGCACCACATTATTTCTGACGGATGGTCACTGGAGGTATTCCATCGGGAGCTTGCTTTACTATATACAGCTTTTTCCCAAGGTGAACCCTCTCCCTTGCTGGCACTCCCCATTCAGTATGGGGATTTCTCTACGTGGCAGCACAAGAGAATGGAGAATGGAGAATATCGAGAGCAACTGGACTACTGGTGTGGTCAGCTCCAAGGTCTGCGATCCGATGTAAACTTACCGTATGATCGGGCTCGCTCAACTGTGCCGACTTACCAAGGAGCCCGGTATTATTTTGAAATATCCGAAGCACGAACTGAGGGCTTGCGCTGTCTCGCTCAGGAAGATGGAGCTACGCTTTACATGGCACTGCTTTCGGTACTAAAAGTTCTTCTTTTTCGATATGGAGGATCAGCAGACATTTCAATCGGTTGTCCGATTGCTAATCGAAATCAGGCACAGATTGAGGGGTTGATTGGTTTTTTTGTAAATACGCTCGTCATACGTTCACAGATTGGGGAAGACGATAGTTTTCAGGCCGTTCTCCGTCAAGTTAAGCGTGTGGCATTAGAAGCGTATGCCCGGCAAGATGTTCCATTTGAACAACTGGTGGAAGTTCTTCACCCTGAAAGAGATCTGAGCATATCCTCACCTTTCTTTCAGACGGGCTTTGTCTTTCATAACACGCCTATTTTAAAGACAGATTTGGGAGGACTAGAGTTGACCCCCATAACCGTGCACAACGGGATGGCACCCTTTGACTTTCTGCTTTCGCTTACAGAGGCAGACCGAAAACTAGTTGGGTTCTTTGAATATTCGACTGAATTATTTGATGAGGATACTATCATTCGTATAGCAGCTCACTTGCAGGTATTAATGGATAGTATTTTGTCCAATCCTGTTGAGCCTGTAAAGCATCTGGCTATACTACCGGAGAAGGAGAAAAATTGGTTACAAGCATGGGGAAAAAAAGAAACAGAAAATGAAAAAGAGAAGGAGACGCACAAAGTAACAAGCATCATACATGAACGTTTTGAGCATATTGCTTCTCTAAATCCCAATTCTGTCGCGGTGGTGTATGAGAACAAGTCGTTGACCTATGCTGAACTTGATGGGAGGGCAAACGCCCTAGCACGCCAGTTGCGGCTATTAGGAGTGAAAGCTGAAGTTCGTGTCGGTATATATCTGGAGCGTTCGCTTGAACTTATTATTTCTATTTTGGCTGTGCTCAAAGCAGGTGGAGCCTACGTTCCACTTGATCCTGCTTATCCGAAGCAGCGTATCGCTTATATTGTTGAGGATGCTGATATGTCCCTGATGATCACACAGACCCCACTTCTCAGCACGTTTCTTGATCTTAATGTGCGGACCGTTACTGTGGATGATTTTGATGTAGACGCATACAGCCAGGCTCCATTAAATTTTGAAACGAATTCTTCACATCTAGCCTATGTTATTTATACTTCCGGTTCCACTGGCCAGCCGAAGGGAGTGCTTGTGGAACACAGAAATGTAGTCCGCTTGTTTGATAATACGCATAATTGGTTTGAGTTTGACCAGCACGATGTATGGACGCTCTTTCATTCGCATGCTTTCGATTTTTCTGTATGGGAAATGTGGGGAGCTCTGTTCTATGGAGGCAAGCTGATAGTTGTTCCTTACCTCGTTAGCCGTTCGCCAGAGAATTTACATGCTCTTTTGCATTCCGAAGGAGTGACTGTGCTTTGTCAAACACCTTCCGCTTTTCGACAACTGTCTCAGTATGACGAGGGACATCAGCCAACGAGGCTCAAATCTTTGCGTTATATCATTTTTGGTGGAGAAGCATTGGAAATGCATACCCTCCAATCTTGGTTTGACCGACATGGGGATGTCCGGCCGCAATTGGTGAATATGTACGGCATCACCGAAACCACGGTACATGTCACATATAAACTGCTGACACTGGCTGATCTAGAAGCGAGAAACAGCCTCATTGGGGTTCCTTTACCCGACATGAGCATATATTTGTTAGACCGTAACCGCGAGTTAGTGCCTATAGGTATACCTGGAGAGATTTATGTAGGAGGCGCAGGCGTTGCAAGGGGATATTTAGATCGACCCCAATTAACTTCAGAGAAATTCGTTCCAAACCCGTTCTCTAACACCCCAGGCACCATACTTTATAAAACTGGCGATGAAGCTAAAATCTCACCCGCAGGTGAACTGGAGTTTCTTGGACGTAACGATTTTCAGGTTAAAGTTCGAGGATTCCGTATTGAACTGGGTGAAATTGAAGCAGCAATTAAGAAGCATGCTGCCATCCAGGATGCTGTAGTTGACGTAAGATCAGATGCGATGGGAAATAAGCAGCTTGTTGCCTATATTATCGAGAAAAACGCGGACAACGGCGATGTGAAATTAACCAAACACTGGGAAAATGTATTTGATCAAACCTACGAGAGTGAATCTTCTGAGGAAGCCGCCGAATTCAATATCACCGGATGGAACAGCTTGTATGACGGTCAGCCTCTTTCAGCAGATTGTATGCGTGAATGGGTTCAAGAGACGGTCAAGCATCTGCTAGATTTGAAGCCTAAGCGTGTGTTGGAACTGGGTTGTGGAACGGGACTGCTTCTTTTCCAAGTAGCACCGATGTGTGAGCACTATCTGGGCACAGATATTTCACTAAAAGCCATACAGCGTTTGGAGATGCTGACAAAGAACATGCCCCAAGTAAGGCTCCAGCACCAGCCTGCCCACAACATGGAGGGAATTGATCCTGGCTCTTACGATCTGGTCATACTTAATTCGGTTATTCAATATTTTCCTAGTGTTGAATATCTCCTTGATGTACTTAAAGCCGCAGTGAGAGCTGTTCGTCCTGGTGGTACGGTGTTTATTGGGGATGTACGAAGTTTGCCGCTGCTGGAAACCTTTTATACTTCAGTGGAGCAATTCAAGGCTCGGTTTCCGTTGACAGCAAAAGAACAAAGCATACGGGTTATGGATCGGATGAAGCGTGAGCATGAACTGATCCTTGACCCCCAGCTATTTGTAGAACTGGTACAGAGAAATCCTCAATTAATCCATGCAGAAATTCAATGGAAGCGCGGAAATCAATGGAACGAGTTGACGCGGTTCCGCTATGATGTTTTATTGCGTGTGAATTCTTCGGAGATACAGATGGTAGAGCCATTAACATTGTCATGGACTTCTTTCCAGCAGTCAGAGAGCTCACTGCAAAAGTTGGCGGAGCAGGGTGTGGAAACTGTTGCTATCAGGGGCGTGCCCAATATCAGGCTTCGGAATTTGCTAGAAAACGTGGGGGACGATGCTGTGGACCCTATGGATTTTGTTGTATTGGAGCATACACTTCCTTACGATATTTCAATCCACTGGGCAGGGTCAGGTCTGGAACATTGTTTTGATGTTATCTGTACTCACAGGAATCTCTCGTTAGAAAATCAGATCGTTAAAATTAGGAATAAAAGTATGCAAGGGACCGATGATTGGAGTCGTTATGCAAATAAGCCTTTAAAAATCGAAACGTCTAGTGGATTGCCGTCGGAGCTACGTATTTTACTGAAGGAACAATTCCCAGATTATTTCATTCCAACTGCCTGCATACCAGTGAGTGTGTTTCCACTCACTTCGAACGGCAAAGTTGACAGGGCAGCTTTGCCTACTCCGGGGCGCGACCGCCCAGAGTTGGAAAACTCCTATGTCAAACCCCGTACACCGTTGGAACGGCGGATTGCTGAACTTTGGAGCATTGTGCTGGGCATTCCTCAGGTTGGAGTCACAGATAATTTTTTCGAACTGGGTGGTCACTCTTTGCTTGCCACACAGCTTATTTTCAAGCTGCATGACGAGCTTAACATCGAAGTTCCTCTGCGAGTACTGTTCGAAACGCCTACCGTAGAATGGATGACGAAGGCATTTGAAGCAATCCAGAACGGTGAGGAAAAGCTGTCTTTTTCGCAACTAAATTTATGGAACGACTGTAAGCTACCGTTTGGCATTCGTAAGCCTGATTCGGTCAGTAAAGAGCACAGGCCCGTACAGAACATTTTACTAACGGGAGCGACAGGATTTCTTGGAGCTTTCCTACTACGTCAGTTGCTCCGAAGCACCTCGGCAAATATCTTTTGTCTTGTACGTGGAGGCACCGACGAGGAAGCTGCACAGCGCTTGCAATCAAATCTTGCAAAGTACGGCTTGCTTGAAGAATCAGCTTCAGAACGCATAAAAGTGTTCGCTGGTGATTTGGGTCTCCAAAGGTTTGGGTTGTCTGAAGCTGCTTTTGACCGGTTGGCCGAGGAGATGGATGTCCTTTACCACAATGGCAGTATGGTCCATTTCATTGCGCCATATGTCGAGCTTAAAGCAGCGAATGTGCTGGGAACTCAGGAAATGATACGTCTGGCGAATATGGGACGCTTCAAAACGCTCCATTATATCTCGACTACACACGTGTTTTCGGGCCAAGATATCCAGAATGGAGTATTGTCGGAAATGGATATTCCAAAGCATCCTGAGGATCTTAAGCTTGGATATACGCAGAGCAAATGGGTTGCGGAGCGTATAGTGATGGAAGCGGCTCGCTGTGGACTACCGACCCTGATTTATCGTCCGGGACGGATATGGGGAGATAGCCATATGGGCCACTGTCAAACAAATGATTTTATGTGGTTGATCATCAAGGCCTCTATAGAATTGGGACTAATCCCCATAATGCAAGCTGAGATGGAAATTATCCCGGTTGACTTTGCAGCAGAAGCAATTATCTATTTGTCAGGTACCCAGATTCCTGACGGGCGTGTATATCATCTCTTGAATCCGATGCGAACCACATGGGATGAGGTAATCGAGACTCTTGTAAACTACGGATATGCTCTTAAGAAGGTACCCTACGAGGTTTGGTACGAACAGATCCATCAGACGGCATCTTGTTCTTCAAGCCAAGCAACGAATGCAATTTTGCCACTTTTGGAAAGCAGATGGAATGACGGTATGTCAGAATTCCAAGTTCGCTATGACACTACCCATCTGATACAGGACCTGAAGAAAAGCGATGTAACTTGTCCGAAACTGGACAGGTGCTTGATGAATACCTACCTTACTTATTTTGTCGAGACAGCTTTCTTGCCACAACCAAATGTAAGAAAGTTGGGATATTAGGGAGGTTGAGAAATGATGGAGCCTATGTTTAACCAGTCGTTTAACGAAATCGGTGATTATTTACGCTCAATGTTCGAACCATCGGCAGAGCAACATGAATTGGAAAAGAAGATGGATAGGCTCATAATACATCTTCTCCCAACTTTATCGGACATATGACCTCATCGCTGCCTATATTTTTCAGACCGCTCAGCCGCCTTTTAGTAGCATGTAGTGAAGGTGGAAACATCCAAGTCATTTACAGTGCTTGAGCGTCAAACACTTGCGTTTATGCATCGCTTGGTATACAGCCGTGGTGAATCTTCTTACACCGAACATGGGCAAAATCTATCAAGCACGTTGGGGGTTGTGACTTCGGGGGGGGGGGGGGGACGGTGTCCAACTTAACTGCCCTGTGGATTGCAAGCAACGTTGCGTTGTATAACCAAGATACCGACGTGGAACGAGATGGTTACGCCCTCGCATTACATAAAAATGGGTATCAGCGGGGCGTTATTATAGGCTCATCCTTGATGCATTACTCATTTGATAAGGCTGCATAGGCATTGCTGGTACAACAGAGAGCGGAGCAATTGATCCGCTGGTAGACATAGCGGAGTTGGCCAGAGCGAGAGATATTCATTTTCATGTAGATGCTGCTTGGGGAGGTCCGCTACTTATGTCGGACGTACACGCCTGTAAACTTCGTGGAATTGAAAGAGCTAGTACCGTAACCATTGATGGGCACAAACAGATGTATTTGCCCATGGGTATAGGGATACTATTGTTAGGAAATTTGTGTACTAAGTAAGAGACGTGGAGCATTTGTGATTACGTCTTACAAAGGAGTGAAACATATGGTATTGAGAATGCCTAAATCTCTTCAGACCTTTCCTAAAGGAGCCATCAAGAACGCTCAGATCCATCAACGGTTTCCAGCGATAGGGATTACTGAGTTTCGTATTGATGTCCATACACTCGGAAATATGTTGATTTGTTTTGATGCAGATAAAGAGATTAGCTTTGTGGCTTCTGGCGAAAAACATCTGCTGCCTCAACGAATTTGCTCTGGCGGTACATTCCTGTTCGAGGGAAGTAACTTGGGATCATATTGGAAACAGGGACAGAATCAAAAAATCTTCATAGAGGTTCATGTACCTCTAGAAACGAATGTACAAGCTAAATTCACGGCTGGAGTTCTAGTTTTAGATGGAGGGCGGGGGAACATCAATGTTGAGGGTGCATTTGGAGAGGTGGCCGGAATTACAGAGTCCTCTAACGTACAGATAAAATTAAGTACTGGAGATGTCTCAATGAATGAGCTTCGTGGTGATGCGGATATCCGGTTGACGGGAGGAAGCGCTACATTGGGCTGGACTGAACTAACAGGTAGGGAGCGTATTAATGTTCATTGCGGGACCGGAGGAATTGACATATTCTTACCTGCTGTAGAAACCACGGTTCTAGATGAAGGATTTCTCCCCCGCGCCAAGCGGATAACAACACGCACAGGGTCTGAAATCTCTGGAGTTGTCGGTATAGGTACATTTGACATAAAACATTGGCAGTAGGTATGAATTATAAAAGGAGCTTGCAAAACGGCAAGCTCCTTTTATAATTCATACGCCTTTAATCCGATCATGCGGGTACCGCAAGCAAAAATCTCGAGATATATTCTGTTGAAGTACGGAATTGGACAATAACGTAGTGAGCTGATGAAATGCTTCAAACAGTTTGATATGGAATATTGGTGAAACATAGGTCGATATGAAGCTGTCTTAGAGGAGAAAATCAACCTTATGAATCGACCCTTTGGTTGATTTATTATACTGGCTTGCGCGATAAAATGAGAACATAAAATAAGAGGAGTGGTATTGTTATGATCCCTAATTCACCTATCATTGAAGTAAGCGAGCTAAGCAAAAGCTTTGGTAGCCGCACAGCGCTGAACAATGTAACGTTCGATGTGCATCAAGGTGAAATTTTATGTTTTCTTGGTCCTAATGGGGCAGGAAAGACTACAACAATCAATATTTTGTCTACCTCGTTACGCGGGGACCATGGAAATATCCGATACTGTGGAGAGCCAGTGGAACGGCTAATGAGCCAATATAAACGTGAACTTGGAATTGTTCCGCAGGATTTAGCGGTGTATGAGGACATATCAGCCGAAGCCAACGTTCGTTTTTTTGCTTCGCTATATGGTTTGACTGGCACGGAACTAGATAAAGGTACAAATGAAGCGCTTGAATTCGTCGGATTGGCGGACCGGCGTAAAGATAAACCGAAGACATTCTCTGGAGGAATGAAGCGGAGGCTTAACATGGCTTGTGCCATCGCTCATCGTCCCAAAATGATTATTATGGACGAACCAACGGTAGGTATTGATCCCCAGTCTCGGAACCATATTCTTGAATCAATCCGCAGGCTGAGAGACGAGGGGGCAACGATCATCTATACGACACACTACATGGAAGAAGTCGAGGAAATATCTACTCGAATTTTGATTATTGATCACGGCGAGGTTATCGCTTCCGGTACCAAAGAAGAATTGAAGGAACGGCTTGCTGATGAGAAACGTTACGAAGTAGAGGTTGAAGAAATAAATGAAATGCCTGATATTGATCTATACCGAATTGACGGCGTTAAGAAAGTAGATATCGTCGGAAACCGGATTCACATCTCAACGCTAAAAGGGATTGAAAATCTGGATCAAATCATTGTGAACTTAACATCAAATGGACTTAAAATTATTAATCTGACAGGCTTTTCGCCCAGTCTGGAGATGGTTTTTCTCAATTTGACTGGTCGTACTCTTCGGGATTAGGAGGAAAAGACAATGACCGATTCGAGAAAAAAAACGGAGCTGCTATGTCCATTTTCCATTATTCTTAAGCGAGATTTTATCAATCTGGCTACGAATGTCTCGCTTATCCTGAGTAATACCGTTTTTCCACTACTTTTAATCTTTGTGCTAGGTTATTTGGGTGAAGGTCTATATGGTGGCAGTGACGTTACTGCTTACGATTACTATGGCGTGACGATTCTAATTTATAGCGCTTTAAACGTATCCATGACGGCTGCAAATAGTTTTATGGATCAAAATGTGAAACGTAGCAATCTTCGCATACTGTACGCACCGATCCCAAAGTCGTTCATTTACTTGTCCAAAACTGTGGCCACGTTCCTATTTACAGGTCTTTGTTCCATTGCACTTGTAGCAATACTTCAACTCGTGTTTAACATTCGGCTAGGTGGGACCTCAGCAGTTTACACAGCTGTTGTACTTCTTTGTTTCGATTTGTTTTCATCCGCACTCGGTGTCCTATTCTGTTGCCTCTTTAAAGGTGAGGAATTAACAAACAAAATTCTTTCGATAATAAACAGCGTGCTTGCGATACTAGGTGGTTTGTTTTTCCAATTAGATGGCCTCGGTAGGACGGCGGAAGTCATATCCTTTTTCTCCCCGGTCAAGTGGGTGGTTGAAACTGTGTTGCGTATTGTTTACGACGGAGATTTCAGCTTGTTTCTACCAACACTGTTGAGCTTTGTTATAGCCTCCCTACTACTCTTATGGGGCTGTAAACGAATTTTCAAAACGGAGGACTATATATGAAAACGACTTTTCGCATTTTTTGTAATCATTCCCTTCGTATGTGGAACCGCAGGAATGTAATTGTCATCACCCTAATCATGACGTTGGCATCAATGGCGCTGGCAATCTATTTTACAGCTCAATCAGAATTGAAGGGCACCTTAGCAGTGGTAACAAGCCAAAAAGTGAGTTTGCCCCTCAGCTCAGAGCAGTATCGGATTCAATATTTGCAGCAGCAGCCACCTAAATCTGAGCTGGTAAGAAATAGATATGATGCAGTGGTTACTTTCAATAGCGACGGATCTCATCGTATTGAATCATTGAAATCGGATGAGTTTAAGCAGCAGCTAGAGCATGCGATCGTTCGCCCGCATGCGCCGTTGCCTGTAATGTATCAAAGAGGAGTTGGGACCAATATATTGGGTTACCTTACCATGTTCCTGCTTATTCAAGCTTTGTTTTATTTACAGTTATTTTCAGATGACAAAAAAACGGGCACGTTTCGACGGACTGCCGTATCTCCTGCAGGAATTGTTCCCTATTTATCAGCACAATGTCTATTTGGATTTATGGGTGTTTATGTGCCGGCATGGCTAGTGTTAGCCCTTGCGAAAGCTGTAGGAATCAATATCGGATTTGGTCTTGGCACATACTCTTTACTTCTTGTCTTGCCTGCGCTGTTAGCAGTATCTTTTGCTCTGTTTATGGCAGCGTGGATCGAGAATACTGATAATGGGCTATCATTATCTTCAGCCATTATTCTTTTAAGTTCGGTGCTTTCGGGCAGCTTTTACACAATTGCTCATCAGAACGGTATTATGAAGGTTATTACAAGTGTTTTCCCACAACAGCATTTTATAACGCTCGTTCAAGAAATGGAGTTAAAAGGAGCAGTAGGGTTGTATTGGGAGCACGCACTTTATGTGATTGTAGCGTCCGCAGTGTTGGCGGCGGCAGGGTGGCTCATTTGTAAGAATCGTTTTCGCAAAGGATTCTACGGGTAACTTCGGAATTTCGTGTTATAGTAGAATTAGATATTTTCACACGAAATGAGGCAGGTGAAAAGAAAAGATGGGTAGTTTTCAGCTGCTTTCCGCCAAATTGAAAGCACCCGCATTACGTAAGCAATATGTCCCGCGTCCTGAATTGTATCGGAAACTTGATAGGCTCTCCGATCACAAAGTTTTGGTCGTGCAGGGCTCAGCAGGAAGTGGAAAAACCACACTTATGACATCCTACATGAGCGAGCGGCCGGATCTTGGATGGTATTGGATTACGCTTGACGAAGCGAATAACGACGCGCGTTCTTTTTGGTATTACGTTTTAGAAGCGTTAAAGGGACTGTTCGGACAAGAGCCAGAGCACTTGCGTACAATGTTTGACGCACTATCCCAAAAGCCTAATTTGGATCACCTGCTTGTGCTACTAGTCAATCGGTTGGAGGAATGCAGGGCAGTAGGAACGCTGGTATTAGATGATTTTCACTTTATTGATGACACGACCTTACTTCAAAGTCTGACATTTTTTCTTCGCTTCAGTCCCGAATCAATCCGCATTGTTCTGCTGACCAGAGAAACTCCAAAGTTATATTTGGGGGAGCTTGCCATGTCGGGACAATACCTGGAGGTTAACGAACGCGAATTAGCTTTTACCCACGATGAAGCGAATTTATTTCTGACTCAAACGCTTGGTTTAACACTCGAACCCTCAACTGTTCACAAGTTGTATCAATGGGCTGAAGGATGGGTGGGCGGCTTACAACTGTCTGCTCTTGCGGTTGTTCACCATACGCATACTTTGATGGAGCCAGTCGGAACCTTGAACAGATACATGGTTGATTATTTGTCTAATGAGATTTTGCGGTCGGTATCGGAGTGGGAGCAACAGTTCATGCTTCAGACATCTGTGCTTGCATATTTCAATGAAAAGATATGTAATTGGATGCTCGGCATTAATGATGCGGCGGTGATTATCACAAGGTTGGTAGAAAAGCATTTGTTTGTGATCACCGTGGATGAGGAAGAAGGTTTATATCGTTATCATCAGGTATTTGGGGATTTTTTAAGGGCAAAGCTTCGCGAGCAAGGAGAAGATACAGTACGATCGCTCCATCTTAGAGCAGCAGAAGTTTATGAACGAATGGGAAGTAGTGAAGAGAGCCTCCAGCATTATTTGTGGGCTGAGGCCTATGAAGAAGCTATACGTTTATTATTAGCAACAGGACATCACTTCCCTAATTGGTCGTACCTTCGGCAAATTCCACTGGACATTTTATCTTCCAGTCGCCCACTTATGTTTCAGCGGTTGTTTTATCACTTTTGCAACTTAGAAATTGAAGATATGAGGCAAATCATAAATTTAACACCACAGCAAGAGGAAGATGGATTAGGGAGCTTGTTTCAGTTGTGTCGTTTTATGCTAGGAGATGAAGTTTTTGATCTACCTGTTGGAATGGAATGGCTCGAAAACTGGGAATCTTTTGAAATGGATACAGTTACGCGTGCCATTATTTTGGTAACGGGTGGAACGATGTTGTCGCTCAAAGATCAATTTGCGACAGCCATGAATTGGCTCAATCAAGCAAAACGGTTGGAAAAATTGTCGCCAAATCCTTTTTTGCGCTTTTCTATCTTGAGCAGCCAAGCCCAAGTGCTGGAAACGTTAGGTGAATTTTCGGAATGTCTGTCACTGTATGAAATTATGTTTGATCTTTGTGAGAATTATCCTATGCTACATCCAATGAAAGTTATCAACTGGATCGGGCTTACTGGCATCCAATTAAAGATGATGAAGCTTGAATTGGCTGAAGAGTCAATTGCTACGGCTAAACAATTATTTTTCGACGATGACAGTCAATTAAAAAGTGCATATTTATATAACGAAATGGAACTTCGAGTACTTCACGGCGATAACACACGCGCGATTGAATTACTGGAGGAACTTAAGAAATTTCCCCTTTATCAAAGTCCTACCTATTTTACGTCTATTTTAAAATACATGCTTAGGTATGGATTGAGTAACATTGAAATGGAAAATGAACTATTGAAAAGAGTCGAAGAACCACACTCCAAAGCTTTTATACGCTTGGAAGATCGTTTGGCGTGTGCTCGAATTCGCGTAGCAAGAGGAGAAAAAGAGCTTGCCTATCAGCACCTTGACGTATTACTGCCTCATGCAAGAAAACATGGAATTCGAACCATTCTGGTAGAAGGGTTATTATTGAAGATGACTCTAATAGCTTCTGTATCAAGCGTGCCGGGAAAAGAATTGTTTCACGTACTCCGAGAAGCTGTACATTACGGATATGAAAACGAGTACCTGTCTCCTTTTTGTTTGGAGATGGAGAGACTTCGCCCTTATTTTGGTCTATTTTTGAAAGATCCGGAGCAGGAATTAAATTCCAAAGAAAAATGCTTTGCACAGCTTATACAGAAACTCTTGGAACAATCAAAAATGCAAATATCTTTGCCAGTATCACCTAAGGAGCGTGAAAAAGCCATTCTCAGTGAGCGTGAGCTTGAGGTACTTCAAGTGTTAGCCACGGGACGTAGTAACAAAGAGATAGGAGTTATGCTGTGCATTTCATTAGCTACAGTTAAATCTCACGTCATCAATATTTACACGAAACTCCAGGTATCTAACCGAGTAGAGGCTGTAGAACGGGGAAGAGAGCTTGGATTACTTTATTAAATAGAGTATTGGACTTATTCACTTGACGGATTGTCAAGCCAAGTGCGACAGTTCCTCTAAAAAGGATTCGTGAGCAGTTTTCCACCCCAAACATTTTCGGGGTCTGTGATTCATGAGATGGAGAGCTTTATCCAAGGCTTCATCCGAGATTTGGGCGAAATCCGTCCCTTTGGGGAAGAACTCTCGCAAGAGGCCATTGGCGTTTTCATTGGAGCCTCGTTGCCAGGAGGAATACGGGTCAACGGGTCAGCGAAATACACCTGCACGCCGTGAGTGGCCTCCAAGCTCGCATAACAAGCAAACTCCTTGCCTCGCAGCTGTAGCCGTTTGAAATGCCCCCGAGGGATACTGCGAAGCAGCTACCCCAAAGGCAATCTCCATAGACCAAGCCGTACGGTCAGGCATCCGTATCGCCGTGTATAGGCGGGTCTTGCGCTCAATGAACGTTGCTACGCAGCCTTTGCTTTTCCCGCGGCCCGAAACGACCGTGTCCAGTTCCCAGTGACCGAACGTTTCCCGAGAACGGACCTCTTTCGGGCGATGGGAGATCGTCTTGCCGATTATAAACTGGCCACGTGTCTCTGTAGGTCTCTAGCGCTTGCCTTTATGCCGTAGTTACGAGGAGCTGTAAGTTATGCAACCATATTCGCTTCAAAAACTGTTGTTTCCAAGGTAAGGTATTGAAGCAAAAGTGGTTGCATAGAAAAGCTAACTGTTAATATTAAAACTTTTATTCAACCACTTTCAAGAAAACGTTATGCAACAGTTTTTGGTTCCTGATTGCAACTGGTTTTGCTTCAACGTACAGTAAGAATAGACGTTTAACACAAAGTTCTATCGAAAAACTTGTTGAGAAATATGCAACAGCCTTTGGAAAGCCAGCTTTGACGGTTCATTCTTTGAGGCATTCATTTGCCACACGTTATCACATTGAGAATAATGATGTCCCAAAATTAAAAAATCAATTAGGACATTCTTCAATACGAACTACAATGATTTATACGCACTTAACAGATAATCAAATGAGAAACGCTGTAAACAACATGGATAAATAATGTGGAGGGCGTGACATAAAGTTGCCTACCAGGCTAAAAAAATTGCTGAAGGAATCAGATCAAGTTCCAAATTTGCTCGTTAAGTAAAGAATTCAGGGCATATTTCGATCAAAGTAGGGAACTTTGTGCCAATGTACAATTGGAAGAAGCTCAAACCAGCCTGATTGAAGTTTTCCAGACATTTATTCAAAATACGGATTTTGTGAATATGTATAAGGAAAACCGCGTAGCAACACGGGTTCATCTTGTCCAGTGATGTTGTTGATTGACACAAAACTTCCCTTGTTTTTGACACCAAAGCCCCCTTTTTAACTTTATTCCTTGTGCTAATCATTGAAAAATCATTATGTAATTTCATGTTGGATATAAAATTGCGTAGTTCTCACTTAATCACTTATTAAAGTGGGAGTTTTGTGTCAAACTCCAATTATAGTGGATGTTTTATGTCAAAGCATCCACACATAATGGTTGATTTGTATCGCTAATTTCGTGTTTCTTTACGTTGGAAGTTGGTCATTTATCCATATTATTAACGGCAGTTCTCATTTCTTCGTCAGACAAATGTGTATAGATCATGGTTGTTTGTATTGACGAATGCCCTAACTGATTCTTCAACCTAGGTACATTATTGTTCTCCAGGTGATAACGAGTAGCGAATGAATGCCTCAAAGAATGCACCGTCAATGCGGGTTTGCCAAATGCCTTCGCATATTTCTCAACGAGCTTTTCAATTGACCTAGGTGTTAAACGTCTGCTACTTCCTTTTCGACCAATTGGTGCTGCGATAAACAGATAATTCTCCGACTTTTCTGGTATATATCTAAGCGCTCTGATTTTTAAGTAATCCTCTAAATCCATTAGAGCCTGCTGACTAAAATATACATACTGTTCTTTATTTCCCTTACGTACCACACGTACCAGACCTTTATTTATATCAATATCATCGAGATTAATACCCGCTACTTCTGACAAGCGAAGTCCAGATCCAAGTATCAGGGATACTATGGCTGTATCTCGTTCACGATTAAACTCATGGAAATAAATTAATCTTTTATTTTCTCTATTGACCTCACCGAAATCATGGGCCACAAACTGACGGAATTTCTCAAAATCGTCTTCCCGAAGTATTTTTCCTTCTATACGATTGGCAACTGTTTCTTGAGTCTCCTTGCTGGTATTAAACTCAATCTTGGCCATCACATTCCGCTGAATATATGGTTTGAGATCCTGAGTCTCAGCCTTGTTTTGCAAGTAATTAAACAGGGATTTTAACGCCGATAGCTTCCGGTTAATTGTAAGTTTTGTATTTCCTAATTGATATTCCAAAAAGGATAAAAAATTCTCTACTTCACGAACAGTTAGCGTTTCTAAAACCGAAAGTTCAATTTCCTTACGACTGGGAGCTGCAAATTTCTCGGAAACGAGCCAGTCAAAAAAAATGATAAAATCATGGCAGTAATTCAACAAGGTTGTGTGTGAAAGCTTACGTTTACGAGTATCTATGTATTCAGTAACATACCAAGGTAGCTCCTCACATTTTTCATCAACACGTTTTATATAATAAAGTCGCATGTCTTTATTCATTCAATGACCAACCTCCTTAATACAAAAATAAAGCATTTATAATTATTCGTCAAATTATTATTTTACGTAATTTTGTTTATTCACGTTCTCTTCTCCTAGTCAAGTAAGTATGTATGAATGGCTTTAGGTCACTTGTTTCAGCCTTGTTCTGTAAGTAATCAAATGAGGATTTTAGTGAGGATAATTTACGGTTGATGGTTAGCTTGGTATTGCTGAGTTGATAATCCAAAAAAGATAAGAAATTTTCTATTTCACGAATTGTTAGGATCTCCAATGTAGCTAAATCAATATCTTTTCGTTTAGCCACAGTAAAATTCTCTGTAACTAACCAATCAAAAAAAGTATAATCGTGGCAATAGTTAAGAAGTGTCGTAAGTGAAAGCTTGCGTTTTTTACTATCAATAAATTCCTGTACCAACTTTAATCTAACTGAACACGCAAACCTCATTAAGATCTTACAGATTTGGATTAAAGCCTAATTTAGTATCCAACATGAAGTTTATCAAATTAACAACTAGTAATCCCTTAAACATCCATCCACTTCTCTAACACACTAAACCCTTTTGGTCTATTGACGACAGCTTCAATTGGCTCGGCAAACCAAGTGTTGGGGTAGCAATTTCGCATGTCTCGCCTGGAGCTATTGTTGGAATGTCGTAGAAATCTGATTTTGCATGGCAGCGACAACATCGCTTGTTAGCGTAGCGACTTTTTTCGGGATTTCATTACTGACTTCCATAGATACCTCGATCCATACTTTATTAACATCTTGTGTCCAAGCTCCTTTTGCCTCACAATTATCTCTAACGATGGCATCCGTTTCCTTGTCACGATGAGCTTCCTTAAGCAATTCTCCAATGGTGTATGCTTCCTCCATGGTTACAAAAAAATTCGTATGCTTGATAAAGAAAATGCCGTCCACTTTCCAATAAGTTTGACTATTCCCTCGGCCGCTTTGTTTGCAGCCTGAGCATACGGTCCTTTTGCCGATACCTTTTTCAGATGTCCGGCGGCAATGATTCCCCAGTCCGTTTTAATTCCGCCTTGCTCCACAACTATAACATCAATACCAAACGGTTCCAATTCCAGTCGAAGGCAATCCGAAAGACCTTCTACTGCAAATTTAGTTGCATGATAGCATCCGCCAAAATTGGTCCAAATCTTACCGCCCATTGAGGAGACATTAACAATTTTGCCGAATTTATTCTTTCGCATGCTTGGCACCACAAGCTGTATCAGTCTTGCCAGTCCAAACACATTCACTTCCATCTGTCTCCGGGCCTCTTCCATAGGAATATCCTCGATCGCCCCATACGAGCCATACTCTGCGTTATTAACCAGGATGTCTATTCTTCCTTCCTTTTTAAGGATCTCATTGACGGCCTGAATCATGGATTCGTCATTAGTGACATCCAAGGAAATGGGACGAATACCTTTTGTCGCAAGATCCTGCATTTTGTCGATGCTCCGCGCAGCCGCATAAACCGTAAAACCTTTGTTTTTCAGCTCAATGGCCACCTCCTTACCGATTCCCGAAGATGCCCCTGTAATTAATGCAACTTTTTGACTCATAAATAAAACTTCTCGTTTTCGCAATTGATTCTGAGAATTAGAAGTGACTCAGAATCAATTGGCAACGTTTCAGAATATCTTTTTTTAATTTATTTTAAGCCTCCTCAGATTTGAGTTCTTATTCTAGTACCGGATTGTTTTTCAAGCTCATGGGTTCACTTATCTCCTTATGTAAATCAAATTACTTTCTCAGAAAAGGCACTACCCTCTTGTTGAGGATAGTGCCTTTTCTGGGCCATTGAAATAATTAGCGATTATTCTATCCCTGCTGTAAATTCTTCGATAATTTCTTGGCAGGTCTTAATATCGTTAATCATATCAATACTGTTCGAAACACTAACAATACCTTCATCAAGATTTCCTTCCAGCATTCCCGTTTTAAAACCATCTCCGTATATGCTGGCAATTTCTTGACGACTTGCCCCCTGTTCTGCAAGCTCTACACATTTTAACGCTACTTTGTTTGGTGTACAGCGAAGACTCCCGACCATAGCCTTAAACTCCACCAAATCCTCAAGTTTACCGTTTAGAATGGCTTCTTTGCAGCGTATATCCGCAGGGCATTCCACCGAGGCTATAAACCGGGTGCCGACATAGATACCTTCCGCGCCCAATGAAAAGACAGCGTTCATCCCGCGCTGATCTACAATTCCGCCGGCTGCCACTACGGGAATGCTGACTGCATCGACAATCGTAGGAACAATCGAGAATGTGCCGATAACATGTTCGCTCATATGCCCGCCAGCATCATATCCGGTTGCTATTAATAGGTCTGCCCCTGCATTTTCTGCTTTCTGGGCGGTCTCAACTGTTGGATTGACATCACGGTAAATGACAATGAAGCCCTGATCTTTCATTTTCATTATCTCGTTTTCGGAAAATCCCCCAGACGCCAGTATGATTTCTACCTTTTCCTCACAGAGCACTTTATAGATTGACTCTGCAAAAGCAAGCGTAAAAGGGATATTGGGGTTTGGCATCAGATAATTGACTGCAAAGGGCTTAACCGTCAATCCTCTTGTCTTCCAGATTTCCCTTCTTAAACGTTCAGCAGTCTCCACAGGATCTTGGGTAAGTGTCGTCTGTCCCGCGTTAGGGCCCAACACACCAAGCCCCCCCGCATTGGACACTGCCGCGACAAGCTCGGCATCCGTAACCCATGTCATTGATGCTTGGATAATCGGAACTTCAATTCCTAACCGTTCGGATACTCTTGTTTTTTTCATTTTAAAAATACCTCCTGGCTTCATAAATCATTTTTGATTCTTTTGCTTTACATGTAGCAATTTATTTATCATACTTGTAGCTATCAAATAAGGAAGTACGCACATTTTTGTACCTTGAATTTAAGGAGGATTTTAAAAATGAATAGAGACAAATTGATGATACTGATTCCGCAGTTCTATATGCACTGAATATAGTTGGCGGAAAATGGAAATTGCCTATATTGCGGAATTTAATTAATGGCGATTTGAGATATAACGAGTTAAAAAGACAGCTTAATGGAATTACCAATATCATGCTCACACGTTCTCTACAGGGTTTAGAGGAGCATGGCCTTATTAAACGTATCCAGTTCTCTGAAATACCACCTCATGTGGAATACGGGTTAACGGAACAAGGTCGAAAGTTAATCCCTTCCATGCTAGACATTCAAAAATGGGGAGAAGAGCAAATGTCATTAGATAAGTGAAAATGCGTGTGAGAACCCAGAGCAATCGCTTACGTAGTCTAAAGCACACACTTTTAACTGGCTTTTTAAGCGAAGTATCTTGGTTGACGAGATTTAAATATTTATTCTCACTTGGAGGACAGTTCCAAAGTATCTTCAGCAAATACAATGAATGAAGTATAAAAATATAAAAAAGCTCATTAGAAAATATCTCTAATGAACCATTGGCTATTCAGATGGTACCGGCGAGAGAACTCGAACAACCACCCTTTCGGACTCGATTTTGAGTCGCTAACGGCTTTATACCATTTAACTTGTATCGTTAAAGACAAGAATTTATATCGTTTCCCTATTCTCTCTCCGTTTGACTTTGCTGTGCAACAGAGCAATTCACCATGTAACCAAAAACACTGAATCACTCTGGCTAGCCTGTCATACGAACGAAAGGGCCAACCTACACCTGGGTGACTCTTTCGTATTGCTTATTTGCAATCATTAATGACCAGACGGGGCCGAGACGGATTTAATCAAAGCATTTTGTTTCGCATAAAACGTAAGATTGTCTGGATGAGGAATGTATGCCTCCTCCAATTTCTCGATTTCTTCGTCAGTCAATCGAACGTCCAGTGCCGCTACTGCGTCGGTTAAATGCTGCTCTTTCGTAGCTCCTACGATTGGAGCTGTAACAGCATCTTTTTGCAGCACCCATGCCAAAGCGACCTGAGCACGAGGAATTCCACGCGCTTCCGCTACCTCATTCACCGATTCGGTGACTTTTCGATCTGATTCTGCTGTTGCCTGATATAGAACTTTGCCAAACATATCGTTGTCCGCACGAAAACTTGTTTCATCCCAGTTCCGGGTCAATCTGCCTCTGGCCAATGGACTCCAAGGAATCACACCAATTTTTTCCTCTTTGCAAAACGGCAGCTTTTCTCGTTCTTCCTCTCGGTACAATAAGTTCAGATGATTTTGCATACTCACGAACCGGGACCAGCCATGGCGCTCGGCAGTATAAAGCGCTTTTTGAAATTGCCAGGTATACATGTTGGAAGCTCCAACATAACGTGCCTTTCCAGCTTTTACAACGTCATGTAACGCTTCCATCGTCTCTTCAATAGGCGTATTGTAATCCTAGCTATGGACTTGATAAAGATCAATGTAGTCTGTACCCAGTTGTCTAAGACTGTGATCAATCTCCGTCATAATGGCCTTTCGGGAGAGACCTACCGCATTTTGTCCTTCTCTCATTCCAGCAAACACTTTGGTTGCGATGACCACTTCATCTCGGTTGGCAAAGTCCTTTAGGGCCCTACCAACAATTTCTTCGCTACTGCCTTTCTGATATTCATTTGCCGTATCAAAAAAATTGATACCCAGATCAAGAGCCTTCTTAATCATGGGGCGACTTTCTTCTTCATTTAAGGTCCATTGATGTCTTCCACGTTCAGGATCGCCATAACTCATGCAACCGAGAGCTATTCTGGAGACATCTAGACCGGTATTGCCTAACTTCACATATTCCATAGTATTTTCTTATCCCTTTCGATTAAAAAATTATTCAGCTTCCGCCTCAAAATCGGTTGAATACGCCGTGTCCTTTTGCCCTTCAAGCGCAGCCAAGCGAGAGCTTAGACTTGTATGAATCGCATCGTATGCATCGCTTCCCAACGTTAATCGAAGCGGCGCGTTTTCCGCATCGGCTACGTCGATCATTGCTTTAACCATTTTGACAGGGTCGCCGGGAGTATGCCGATCGCTTGGTTGTTCAGCCATCTGTCGCATATAGCCAACTGGTGTTTGGGCGTAATCTTCAATCCCTTCTGCCACAATCAAACTGCTTCCCGAAAAGTTGGTTCGAGCTGACCCGGGCTCGATCAAGGTCGCCTGGATATTAAAGGCAGCTATTTCTTGCGAGAGAGCTTCAATGAACCCTTCTACCGCCCATTTAGACATATTGTACATGCTTAATGCAGGAATTCCCGTTTGACCAGCCATGCTGGACAATTGAAGGATGCGGCCACCACCTTGCGCCCGAAGGTAAGGCAAGGCTGCGCGTGTCACTTGCAGGGAGCCAAGGATATTCGTTTGAATAAGGTGATTTAATTGCTCGTTGCTTACTTCTTCAGCCGCTCCAAACAAACCATACCCGGCATTATTGACGATGACATCAATACGGCCCAATTCTTTGAAAGCGCGCTCGATCACTTGGTTAATCGCTTCCGTATTCGTTACATCCAACGTAGCGATCCAAAGCCGATCTCCATATTGCTCCTTCAAATTATCCAGTGTTTGAGGTTTGCGAAGCGTGGCCGCAACCCGGTCTCCTCTCTCCAGGAGCATTTCTGTCATGATTCGCCCAAATCCGCCTGATGTACCTGTAATAAACCATGTTTTCATTTATGATCCCCCCCATATTTTATTAAAATTAGTTTTGTAATGTTATAGTCAGCCTTTTGCATTCTTCAAGCTTTCGCCGTCTCAAAATCAGTTGAATACGCAACTGATTTTTGTTGCTCCAGTGAAGCTAAGCGTGCAGTCAGACTTTTGTGAATCGCCTTGTATGCATCGCTGCCCAACGTTAACCGGAGAGGAGCGGTTTCTTGGTCAACTGCCTCAATCATGGCTTCAACCATTTTTACCGGATCACCCGGAATGGAATCTCCTCCATATCCGCTAATCAAGCTACGCATATAACCGACGGGAGTACCTTCGTATTCAGACATAGCATCTGCCACGACCATCCCTTCGCTCCCAAAGCTTGTCCGTGCGCCGCCTGGCTCGACCAACGTCCCTTGGATGTTGAACGGGGCAACTTCTTGCACAAGGGCTTCGAAAAATCCTTCAACCGCCCACTTCGAGGCGTGGTACATGCTAACTGCGGGCATCGCAACCAGACCTGCCATGCTTGAGAGTTGCATAATGCGTCCCCCTCCTTGTGCACGCAGATGCGGGATTGCGGCACGTGCCACTTGTAGCGAACCCATAAAGTTTGTATTGAATTGATGTGCAATTTGCTCGTCACTAACTTCCTCTACTGCTCCAAACAAACTGTACCCAGCATTGTTTACAATTACGTCAATGCGTCCCAACGTTTTAAACGCCTGATTTACAACCTCACGAATCGCGGAAAGGTCCGTGACATCCAGAGTAGAAACCCATAGCTGTCGTGTATAATACCATTTATATAGATAGGGGGAGAACAAATGATTGACAATCAACGTGACGAAACACGACGAACAATGATTTATCGGCTAATTCACCGGGCTCGCAAGGAAAGCCTGACTACTATGCGTGCCGAAGACATGGCAAAATGCATGGACGTAAGTAAAGTAACGATGTACAAATACTTCTCGTCCAAGGAAGACATTTTGGCTTCGGTCATTTCTAACTTTAAAGATTATCTTCGCAATGAAGACATCTTTTCTTTTCATGAGGATGACTCCGTGATTGATCGCTACCAAAAAACCTTTGAGCAATCACTAATGATCAATTTTTATTTTCCAGAGCATTTTTTTGAGGATTTTAAAAATAATCATCCGCCACTATATGAAGAGATTGTCAATGCACAGCATTTTCGCTTCATTCAGCTCGAAGAATTGTATCGACTAGGTTCGGAAAAAGGGATCTTCCACCCGGTGAACGCTGCAATATTCGTCCTGGATGACCAACTCATTTTACGTCGGATTCTTGATCCTTCCTTTCTGATCCGCCATAATCTGCTGCTACAAAGCGCCTTAATGGATTATTACAATATGCAGAAACGAAAACTTCTGAAGGACAAGTACCTGCACAGCTTGGATGACTCTCCTATTGAAGAGACCGTACGATTCTTTGTTACCAAAAATTCACGCTATTTATAAGGAGAGAAAAAGCCGCCTTCTGGGCGACTTGGCATATACAGATATCAACCGGAAGATTATTGCTAATTGGTTGTTTGTGCTCTTGAAGCGGTGGCCCGGCGTGCAATTTCGTCGGAATTGATAGCTTCCCAGGCCGGTGCTTTCTGGCGAGCCGCCTGAATCATGACTTGAGCGACATCTTTGCTATGCACAGCCTTGAACCGGGAAAGCGAACCGATCAGGAAGGGACGGAGTAATTGAAAGACAATAATGCCCGCCTTCTCTCCTGGGCGTCTTTCCTCGCGGTCTCCGAGCATGAACGATGGTCGCAGTAAGACTAATCTCGGCAGACCCAGATGGAGCAAATCCCGTTCCACTTCCCCTTTTACACGATTATAAAAAAGTGTTGATCGCTCAGACGAACCCATGGCGGTTACGATGAGGAACTTGGCAGCACCGTGTTGCTTCGCTGCTTGTCCCAACGTCAAAGGATAGGCATAGTCCACCTGTCGGAACGCTCCCTGGCTGCCAGCCTGTCTAATCGTTGTTCCAAGCGCGCAAAATACGTCAGCATTTTTCACCAGCGCTCCATCCAACTCTTCCTGCAGTCGATCGAAAGAAAGCTGCTTCTGTATTAACTTCGGGTGGGACATTCCCATGTCACGCCGCACAAGCACAACGACGCGCCGATAAGCGGGATGTTTGAGCAGCAGCCTCACAAGCTGCTGTCCGACAAGTCCGGTCGCTCCCGCTACGACGGCTGTAGCTCCTTGTTTTTTGCCATTGTCCAACCTCCTATTGCTCCAGGCATTCCTTGATTTCTAAGCTCTTCCGTTCACCAATTTACGAGATAAAGCTAACAATTCATTCAAAATTGTATTTGCATGTTGCATGGAAGTGCCCTGAACTTTGACGGTATCCAATATATGCTCTGTAGCCACATTATTTTTCTCGGAAACCTCAGACAGCGCATCGACCAATTGAACGATTTTTTCCTTGAATTCCGTGATCTCACTGATATCCCGATTAGCAGATTGAATTTCATTCGTTACAGTTGTAATCTCGGATTCGATGTTTTTGAATTTGTCTTCCAGTTCATCGGACAATTCCTTTTGAATTCCCGCAATGTTATTCACTTTTTCCATATTACGATCGGCTTGACGAATGCTATCATCGATATTCTTCATCATCAGGTCAATTTCTTCCGTAGCTTTTCGGGACGTTCCAGCCAGCTTCCGAACTTCCAAAGCAACAACCTCGAAGCCTCTTCCATGCTCACCCGCACTTGCTGCCTCGATGGATGCATTGAGAGCCAACAAATTGGTTTGATCAGAAACCGATTTAATCACATCAACAATCTTGCTTACCTCTTGCGCACGTTGCTGCAATTCAGCTACAGCGTATTGAAGATTGCGGGTTTCTTCCTTATTATTGGAAAGCATATTATCCAGGACATGAATATGATTCAAGCCCTGAGCATTCAGGTTTAACACCCGATCTGATTTTTGGTGTATTTGCTCGACAGACTGTTTTAAGGTTTCGATCATTTCTCCAAAATCATATAATTTTGGGGCCATCTCAAAATTGGTAGCCTTTTGGTCCCTGCTGCCCTGAGCCACGGATTCCACCGAATGACCGATCTGGATTTGCGAATTCAGGTTGTCCTTGAACATTTGGGCAAATTGATTACTGATATCTTCAACTTTTTCCGCAACGACATGATTTATATTGAAAATATTTTCAAGATTTCCGACAAGTTCTTTCGTTTTTTGTGTCTCATTGTTCAACGCTCTCCGCTGACCATCGAAGTAAAAATAAAACAAGCTGACGCCTACGAGCGAACCAAAAAAGTTAAAACCGTATACCATTAACTCCACGGTCTGTGATACCTGAATTTTAACCCCTATGCTTGCGACTTTAAGCACCATAGAAGCAATAATGACGAGAGATGAGATCGCAATTTTGGTCCCTCTTTGCAACGTGTGAGAGAAAAATATTTGAGCAATTGTGGTAAACATGAACAGGTAGAAGCCCAGCGACCATCCTCCCGTCATGGTGGTGATCATTGCAAAAACAGCAACTTCAAGGCCGCCCAAAAGTATGGCCATATTGGATCTTCCGATGTGGTTCCAATACATGCAGACCGCGAAAATTAAGATCGAAAATAGATTGTATACAGCAGCGATCTTCAAATCCAGATATAAAAGTACAAATTCCATGAAGATATGTGTGATTAAAAACATTAAAAAGATATATCCACTGATGGTGGAATCCGAATTTCCATAGTCTTTTCTGTTATGGAATAGATCAGAAAGCTTCGTCAAGATCCGAACCTCCCGGTTTTTTCTTTTGCTTTCAATCAACGTTCAATCTTTTGCTGCGTTTCGGTGAATGGCCCTGTAGCCCTCCAGATACGACTGCATGGTGGTCAGGACATCTTGTTTGAAATCGCGTTTGAGTCCTTCCAGCCCTTGTTTTTCAATGATATCTACCACTTTGGGGGGCAGGGTCGCATTTAATTTGCATCCGGTAATGATTGATGCCTCGGCCTGGAACACATCCATTACTTCAGTTTCGGTTAGCGCGTTATGCTCGCAAATGAGCGTGGTCATACGCCTCATCTGGACGTAGAGATTCATTTTCAACATAAGCATGGTTTCCGCGTCCACGTTTTTCTCCAGTACGGTTGTACGCATGGCTTCTAATCGAATGTACAGCGAATTATGCTCGACAAGCTTCGATAGTTCGGTTAACAAGAGATGTTTAAAATCATCGAAATCCCGGATACGGCTTTTTAGAATTATTTCAATGAGCCGGTTCAGTCTTTTCTCATATTCACGGCATAGAAGATTGAAAAACAAGGATTCTTTCGTTTTAAAATATACAAATAAAATGCCTTTGGACATTTTCATTTCCTTCGCTATATCAGACATTTTAATCTGTTCATAGTCTGAAGAATAAAACATTTCCGCTGCCTGGTCCAAAATCGCTTGAGCCTTCAAAGCTTTGGCTTCATCTGTCATAGCACGTTTAGACATCTTCTCCCTCCGTTTCAAATTGACATTTTTACATTGATTAGGAGTCAATGATGTGTGTTTAGCGCTGTGTTAACTCGTTGGTGTCACAAGGTTCATTTTTGTCCGCGTATTCTTAAGGGAATTTCCTCAGACTCCAATACTTCAACAGCCGGTCCACTTTCGCGTGCTGTGATGATCATGGCTTTTGCCACATCCTCTGTTTTAATCGCTTTAATTCTGGAGAAAGGTCCAATCATTAGCGGGTCGAGAACTCGAAATATATAACTGGTTGCCCGATCTCCAAAACTCTCATCTTCACGATCTCCTATCAAGAGAGAGGGCCGCAAGAAAACGAGGTGCGGCAGCCCGAGAGCCAGCAGATCGCGTTCTGCTTCTCCTTTTACTCGTGTGTAGAACATAAGAGAACGTACAGAAGACCACATGGCAGTCACAACGATATAGCTGGCTGCTCCATGACGAAGCGCTGCTCTGCCCAGTGCTACCGGATAATCATGGTCTACCCGGCGAAACGCTTCTTTGCTCCCGGCCTGCCCCATGGTTGTGCCCAATGTGCAGAAGACATCTGCATCTTTCAGCAATGCGCCATCTAATTCTTCCTCCAGTTGATCAAAGGACACCTGCTTCTGCACCAGTTTAGGATGGGATATGCCCATATCCCGACGAACAAGAACGATGACGCGATCATAGGCTGGATGCTCCAGCAGAAGTTTGACAAGTTGCTTTCCCATCATGCCTGTAGCACCAGCCACAATGGCAGTGACTTCCTTTTTTCGGGTTGTCATCTGTGTTCCTCCTTCCTACTACATGCGAGAATTTCCTCTCCAGCAAGTAGTAAATTTCATTTTTTGTGATTTAGCTCATACGTTTGAAGTATATTTCTATGGTTTAGCTGAACCGAGTGATGATCCGATCAAAGATACGATCTCCGAACACGGTTTTAATGAACACCATCGGTTTGGCACCGAATCCAATGAGATACCGTGTTTTTGGCCGTTTCACCGTTACGGCTTTGCCGATGCAGCGGGCAATGACTACAGGTTTGGTCAGGTTGCTGCTACTGTAGGTTTTCACCATATTGTCCGCCGATTTGTTGGTCGCTTGCTTATACGCTCCATGTGCGGAAGCTTTGCGGAGATTCTCCGCAGCGATGGTTCCCCACTCGGTAGCAATCCCGCCCGGTTCCACCACGATCACGTCAATACCGAACGGCGCCACTTCAAGACGCAGGCAATCCGAGAAACCTTCCACCGCGAATTTTGTCGCATGATACCATGCTCCGAAGGAAGTCCACACTTTTCCGCCCATGGATGACACGTTTACAATTTTGCCGAACCGATGTTTGCGCATGCTTGGTAGCACCAGTTGTGTCATTCGCGCCAGGCCGAATAGATTGACTTCCACTTGGCGGCGAGCCTCCTCCATAGGCACATCCTCAACGGCTCCGTAGGAACCGTACCCGGCGTTATTTACCAGAACGTCGATTCGTCCTTCTTTTTTCAGAATGTGATCCACACAATTGATCATTGACTTCTCATCGGTGACATCCAGAGCGATTGGGCGTATCCCTTGCGCTGCCAGATCCTTCATCATTTCTGTACGGCGAGCTGCCCCATAAACAATAAAACCTTTGCTTTTCAATTCAATCGCTGTCTCTTTCCCAATTCCTGCTGAAGCTCCAGTGACAAGTGCTATTTTTTTATTCATGTTGTTGTCCTCCCTTTAATTAATGACCTCGAGTCAATTATAAATGACCCTGGGTCATTTGTAAATAGAGTAATGAGTTATTTATTTTAGGAACAAACACCTACTCAGACGTTCAGGCAGGTGCCGTTATTTTTAGCGTAATCCTGGCCCTTCATTTCGGATTTGCTTTCTCCCTTAAAAGTCTATATAACAAAAAAAAGCCGCCAAATGGCGACTCATGAAAAATGCGTGTGTCAAGAAATGCATCCCGGATCTGCATTTCGGACTATACAATTCGATGACCAACTCTAAAATTGCTTGGCACTAGCCACTTACGTTCCTCTTTTTTATATTTCGGCGCGAAATCCTTCCAAATAGCGCTCCATCGTTGTGATTACGTCGGTTCTGAAATCCCGTTTGAATCCATCTAATCTTTTTCCCTCAATGCTGCCGGCTACTTCAGCAGGCATGCTAGATGATAGCTTGCACCCGATTATAATGGAAGCCTGCGCTTGGAAAACATCCATGACTTCGCTTTCTGTCAGCACGCCATTCTTACAAATTAAAGAGTTCATTTTCATCATCTGAAGGTAAAGATTTGTTTTTAGATTGAGCATCATTTCGGCATCCACATTTTTCTCCAGTATTACTGAACGTATAGTCTCTAAGCGAATATATAAAGGTTTATGATCAACCAGTTCAATCAGCTCGGTCATAATTAGGCGTTTGAAATCATCGAAGTTGTGAATAGGTTGTTCGATTATTAGTTCAGTTAGCCGAATTAGCCTTATCTCGTACTCTCTACACAGTAGATTGAAAAATAAAGCTTCTTTAGTTTTAAAATAAACGAAAAGAATACCCTTTGACATTTGCATTTCTTTAGCGATGTCCGACATTTTAATGTGATTGTATTCGGATTCTTCGAACATGCGAGCGGCCTGATCTAGAATGGCTTGCGCCTTTAACGCCTTCGCTTCATCTGTCATTGCACGTTTTGCCATAAAACTGCCCCCCCAATTTTATAAATGTATCACCTTATAGAAATGGAGTCAAAACGTTCTATAACACTTTGCTTTATGTATTTCAATTTAATGATCTTCTTAGACAATATTATTGTTATCTCCAATGATTCCAATTCACGCACATTTATTGGCGATCAAATGAATTACGTCAATTTGGGAGAAGTATAGGCTAGCTATAAATAACCATAAGCTTTAAGTATTACAAACTCCTAGTAAGTGATAAACTTGTTGTCACTGTACATTTATTGCCACTGAACACGAATAATTTGTTGAAAATCTTCCACACATGAAGATGAAATATAAGTTTCCATAAAATCTAAATTTGTTGAATTATATAAAAGGAGATTTGCCCCATGCCACTTAAATCCCAGCGAGAAAGAGACAAAGAAAAGTTAGAGCAAAAGATTATATATTTTCCCTGGTACGTTAACAATTTTGTAGAGTGTAAATCAAATAAGCTTTCACCCTCTACACTACTCGGGTATCTGTTCGATTATGAGATTTTTTTCGGTTGGTTGATCGCTGAAGCAGGATGTCCAGTTGAGAAGATTAAGGATGTCCCCCTCTCCTTCCTGGAGAATTTAGACCTTAAAACGGCCGATACCTACCCGAAGTTCTTGGAAAAACAAATAGTCACTGGTAGCACACGACGAAAACAGAACAACGAGAAAACGATCGCTCGCAAAATGGCTTCCCTTAAGTCATTGTTTAGCTACCTGCAGAATTTTGCTGAAGACGAAAAACATATGCCGTTGCTTAAAAGGAATGTCATTGAAAAAATCGAGTTTTCTACAACAAAAATTGACATTCAAGCCCAAGCTAAAATCGTCCATCATAAAATACTTGTTTCCGAAGAAGCCGTAGAAGAATTTCTCCGTTTTGTAGCTTACGATTATGGCAAGCAACCTGAACTCAATAAAAGACATCTATCTTGGTACGAAGATAACCGCGAACGGGACACTGCCATTGTAAGCCTCATATTAGGCTCAGGACTTCGCGTAAATGAAGTAGTTAACTTAATCCTTAAAGACATCGATTGGGAAGCGAGATGCGTCCTTGTGACCCGCAAAAGAAAAAAAATGCAATAAGTCCCCTTCTCGATGCGTTCAAAGCTGGATCTTGAAGAATACCTGAGGATCCGCAATTCTAGATACCAACCGACGGTTTCAGAAACGGCCCTGTTTCTAACTAAAGGCGGTAAACCTATGACGAAAAACGCAATGCAAAAAATGATGAATAAATATTCTCGTGCCTATGGAAAACCTTTGAGTGTCCATATACTACGGCACACTTTTGGAACTCAACTGTATAAAAAGAAAAAGAATCTGAGACTTGTCCAAGATATACTCGGTCATTCTGATCCCAAAACAACCACACTTTACACCCATATTAGAAACGACGAGCAACATTATACGGTTAATGATATGGATTCATTCGAATAAGAAGGTATTTACGCGGCATTTTGATCGCCTTTAATCTTCATTTTAGGACGAATAGTATAAAAGTTACGGTAGACCGAATTTTTTTATACTTTCATAGTAGTGGATGATAGAACATGTATCTTCTTCACTTTAATTGGACAGAAAAATTAAATGTAGCAGATACAAAGCATCGATATGTATTGTAGATTGGAACAAAAAATAATTATGTCTTTCCACAAAGTAACTCTAACTATAGCCGCCGCTTTAAATATTACAAACTCCTCGAAAGAGGTAAACTTGTTGTCGCAATTTAGTGACAACAAGTCTCCCCTAAATATAAAAGAGTCCTGATAAAACCAGGACTTAGTAAGGGATAAACTTGTTGTCACTGTACAAAAGTTTAATAACTTTCGCTCGCTTTTTCCCGTAAGCTGAACAGGCTGCCGATCTGGCAGCCTTGTTCGATAAAAGTGATATTAACACTCTGAGTTACTATCTCCAAATTCCTCCACCACTTTAGCTGGAACGCCATAGGATTTGGAAAAATCAGGAATGGGTTTCACCACAACAGAACCGGCCCCCACTGTTGCCCAACAGCCAACAGATTTCTGTTGAATGACCACCGTTCCAGCGCCGATAAAGGCCCCTTCCCCTATTACCGTATTCCCCGATATATTGCAGCTTGGCAGTATTGATGCATAGGATTCAATGACCGAACCATGACTAATCGTAACACCATAGTTTACGAGCACATGATTACCGATACGGACGTTCGTTGTAAGCACGGCATGTGCTCCTACAACGGTCCCTTCCCCTATTTCAAGATCATCCCCGATAACTGCTGTTGGATGAACTAAGGTGGCAAACCTGGCCTCGGGTATTGCTCCCACCACTTGTTGTATGGCGTTGAAGCGCGATTTTGGGTGGCCAATCGCACAAACGATTCGGCCCTCCGAAGTCAAGTGCTCCCGCAAAGAGTCAATGCTTCCAATGACGGGATAGCCATAAATGATATCGCCATGGAGCTGTGAACGTTCATCAATATATCCCTTGATCGCCCACTCCGGAAGGGCACGGTTGATGTCCATAATTAGCTGCACTGTCTCCCTTGCCTGTCCCCCACTTCCTATGATGAATATCGGTTTTGGGAGTTCCGGCTTCTCGAGTGCTACCATGCTGTCCATCCACCGTCGACAATCAGGTTATGGCCGTTCACATATGAGGAATCATCAGAGGCCAGAAAAAGCAGTGCACCAACTAATTCATCCGCATGAGCCATCCGGCCAAGCGGTACCTTCGCGCTATATCGCCCAGTAAAGCTCGTATTCTGTCCCGAAGCCACGCCCCCCGGTGTTATCGCATTCGTGCGAATGCCTTTATGTCCCCAATAGGTTGCCAGATAACGCGTCATGGCAATGACAGCCCCCTTGGTTACGGAGTATATTAATGGCGTATTTATCGGTCCGCCTATTTCCTCGTGCCAAGAGCCTTCATAAATTCGTTGGTCCGGCCCCACTAGACCGTAAATCGAGCTTATATTTATGATGCTGCCTGTGCCCTTTGCGACCATACCCGGTCCAAGCTCACGCACCACCAGAAACATCGCTGTCACATTCACGCTCATTACGAAATTCCAGTCCATCAAGGAATAAGACTCTAGTGGTTCAAAGAAATTCGAAGACTTTACAGCCGCATTGTTTACGATGATATCGACACCTCCTGGCGCTATCTCATGTATTCGTTGCGCCCAGGCTCGAATATTGTCCTCATTCGCTAAATCCACAGCCAGACCGACTGGTTCGGGTGAGGAGGGATGACTAAGACGAATCTGATTTGCTAAAGCCTCACAAGCTTCTTGATGCAGGTCTGCAATAATGACCTTGGCCCCTGAGGCAGCTAAAGCTTGGCAGTAATTACTGCCAAGCAGTCCGGTACCACCTGTAACGACAGCTACCTTTTTCATTAGACAATCTGACTGAAGCATAATTTCCCGCCTGCCTCCCTTACTTCACTAGTTCGAGAATTCCCCAATTCAAATGCAGGCTGCCGGAAAATTGACGGCGTTCCCCGTTCTCCAGCCGAACCGTGTAGGTGCCTAGCCCTTTATGAGTATCTGGCAAATCGATATTTATGTTGAAAGGATACAGCTTTATTTCTTCTACCTTACCGCTTAGCCATTTCCGGATCGTTGGCATGCTGAACGTATTATATGGAGTATAATGGCCCTCCCCGCCAGATTTCCTTGTTAAATCAATCATTCTGGCATAGATGTCTACGTCATGAACAGGATCAAATAAGGAGCTGATATAGATTCTGCCTTTCTTTCGTGTAATCCGTATTAATTCTTCCAAAGCCTTCTGGGGATCCTCGAGACATAGCAGCGTTTGCCAGCAAAAGGTTGCATCATATTCATTGTCCTTCAACTCAGAAAGATCATAGATATTCTGAACATAATACGAAAACTGATCTCCTTGATTCACCTTCTTGGCCTCTTCTATTAAATCGTCATTCAGGTCGGCCATCGTGAAGTGTGCTTCCGGATACTTTTTACTGAGCCAATAGGTTAAAGCCCCGCTTGCACAGGCTATGTCTACCCCATTCTCAATTTGTACGTTGTTTTCCTCAAGAATCTGTTCAAGAAACTTCTGCTGCTCCGACTTGGAGCCGACAAACGAATTAAATTTGTCAATAACAAAGCTGCCGTCTTTCTTCAATGCCGAAATGTACTGATCTTCATGCACCGTAAGTTCCTCCATTATCCACTTGTTTTTATGCGCCAGAATGGCTTCTACGCAAATGAAATCAACCCAGTCATCAATCTCAAGTCCCTTCCATTTAGGCATGATGAAAGGAAGGGTTCGTTCATGGTAAAAGGTTCGTTGCTCTAAAAAAGAGGATGTATATGAAATATATAAAGAACCGTCCAGATGATACAGCGGCGTAATATCCTGCCTTCTGCCAGGCTGTCTTGACATAGTTTGATAGGGCCTAAGGTATCCCTGATCCGTGATAGCCATGGCAAATTCCGGATGGGATGCCGTAATGACTCCAACACCGACAATCGCAGTGGCTCTTTGCCCATAATCGACTAGCTTTTCCAATGCATGATCCACATCACTGGCCTCCGTTAATGGTGAGGTTGGTTCAAGGAGTACCAGTATCTCATATGATTCGCCGCCTCCTTCCAGCTGTTGCAGCATATGGACAACTACATCCGAACTGGAGGCTTGATCCGTAGCCAGCGATGCGGGGCGCAGAACCGGAATGGACGCGCCGCAGCTCCTTGCATAAGACGCGTAGCTTTCACTGTCCGTAGATACAACGACCTTATCGACATAACGGGAAGCGAGAGCTGTTTCAATTGGCCATGCAAGAAGAGGTTTGCCAAGAAGCGGCATCATATTTTTGCCTGACAATCCCTTTGAACCGCTTCTTGCAGGTACGATCACAAAGACTCGTTTACCCTCGATCATCGTATGCACACCTTTGGGAATCATATTTTTCAAAAATCAGCTTGTAGTCTTCATTTGCTTTCTCGTAATCGGGCATTCTGCCAATATCCAGCCAATATTCATGAATGGGAAAATGAACAACCGGCTCGCCGTTTGCCAATGCCGCTTCAATAAGCTGAGTCATATCAAAGTATTCATTTTCCGGTATATAATGTATCAGGCTAGGATTCATACAGTACATCCCCGCACTTACAAGGAACTGATAAAGCGGCTTCTCCGTTATATACCTAACCTTGGCCTCGTCCGATTCAATGACCCCGTATGGTACTCGGAACTCATAAGGCACTGACGCGATCGTGAGCGAAGCCTTCTGCTGTAAATGAAAGCTCATAAATCGGCGGAAATTCAGCTTCGTTATAATGTCGCCATTGATCACTAAGAAAGATTCCTGAAGCAGGTTCTTCGCTAATCGAATCGCTCCGGCTGTACCCATTCGCTTTTCCTCGTCAACATAACGTATATGAACGCCATAGGCTTCGCCAACCCCAAAATATTGCTGAATTTCCTCTTTGCGATAATGAATCGACAAGATAATCTCTCGAAAGCCTTCTAGCTGAAGGCGCTCAATCAGGGTATGCAAAAGGGGCTTGCCGCCTACGTGAACCATCGGTTTTGGAATTTGATCTGTTAACGGTCTCAGCCTTGTGCCCAAGCCGCCGGCCATGATCAATACAGGAATTGTTGACATCTCAGGAGATGGAATGCGGCGGTTCATGAGCAGTAGATCAACGATTTCTCTTTTCCGGTTTATGATCGGCATTTGACGAATATGAAGCTCTGTCATCCGTTGCCAGACCCATTCTTTTGATTCATCATTAAAAGCATAAATGTAGCTTGTATTGACAATACGATCAACTGGATCTTGCATGGTCGCCCCTTTAAGCATGCCTTTGCGAACGTCACTGTCGGTAACAACCCCATACAGCTTCCCTTCTTCGCCTATTAATGCGATCTCTTCCCCAGTCCGTTCAATCGTTTCCAAAGCTTCCCTGATGGTGGATCGCCGTGTAAGCATGTGCCTCTTGAATTGCCCCTGCTTATCGCTGCCTTTATTCATTTCCTCCCTCCTTGATCAAGTCAGTCTTTTAAATCCTGCATGGGCAATCGAAGACTTTAACCTCTGCATCACTGAATTCGTCGCCAGTGCCTGTTTAAGCAATTCTAATACTTCGTGAAGCCGTGCTTCATATAAATCTAATATTTCATCTGAATAAGACACGGTCGAATACACAGAAGCTCCTGCCAAGATACCTTTCTCCAGCATTTCCTGTGTAAATAGAGTCTGAACCGCCTCTGCGGACTCCGTACGAAATGCAGCGTGCAGCAGTGGGGCGATGCCCGATATTTGCACAGGAATCTCATACAGCTTCGAAGCGTTGGCCCAGATGTTTGCAACTCTCTTCCCTGCCCGGATTAATTGGGATGGCACGTCTAACAATTCCATTTTTGTCAGCACAGCCAGTGCGGCGGCGTATCCGGTTCGTTCGGTCCAAAAAGTGGAGCTGATAAAGCTCTCCTGGGCAGCGTCCATTACTGCTTTGATTCCCAGCACGGCAGTAATCGGAAAACCGTTGCCAAGCGCCTTGCCGAACACAGCCATATCAGGCTTCACGCCCATTGTTAGATGAATTCCGCCAACATTCATACGAAAGCCGGACGTGATCTCGTCAAATATCAGGACAGCTCCTATCTTGTCGGCTACTTTTCTGACTCCTTCCAAAAACCCGGGGACAGGCTCCGTCTCTCTTCTGGGCTCCATCATAATCACGCCGAGATCATTTCCGTGTTCATCTGCAAGTTTCTCAAGCTGGTCAAGCTGATTATAATAGAACGGCAGTACGGTTCCCTTCAAGTCATGGGGGACACCCCGCGGCGCTAAGCCGGGCAGCAACATGGTATTTAACTGATCTGTGTCCACATGATTCGCAGATAAGTACCAGTCATGCCAGCCATGATACCCGCATATCGCTACCTTGCTTTTCCCGGTCGCAGCACGGGCAATCCGAACGGCAATTGCACAGGCTTCTCCGCCAGTCCGTGCAAATCGGACTTGTTCGGACCAAGGATGCAAGGCGATTAGCCTCTCCGCCAGTTCAACTTCCTCATAGCAGTTTAAGGTACACATCGAACCATGAAGCATGGCGTTATGTACCGCTTCATTGACATCGTCATCTGCATACCCTAGAATGCAGGTTCCCACTCCCATTTGGGCGAAATCATAGTAGTGCGTATCCTCGAGATCCCATACTTCACAGCCTTTAGCTCGCTTGTAATAAGCAGGCCACAGATCAGGGAGGAAGCGTTCGCTTCGTTTGGACAACAGCTGATTGCCGCCGGGAATAATCTGCTTGGCTTTATTCCATAGCTGATTCCCATGCATTCATGTTCACCCCTTTTTCGATGAGCCATCATCCTTCAATTCGTTCATCCTGCTCGTAGTCACGTAATGCCGTTTTCCCGAGCAAATCAAAGTAACGCATCGCTGAAATTCCTGTCCCGGCACGCTTGACGGTAAGATTATCTAATGTAAAAGGTTCTCCGGCATGAATCGGCTTGGAAGCCACTACACTCTTGCGAACAGCCTCGACATTTACAACTTCTGCTGCCACTGGGCGTTTCACATTCGATCCCAAGGCGGCTTCCACCTCGCGAATTGCTCTAGCCATAGCTGAGAATTCCTCAGGCTCCAAGGAGCCCGCATGATCCGGTCCTGGGAGGGAGCGATCCAATGTTAAATGCTTTTCGATTACTGTAGCCCCTCTTGCAGCTGCGGCAATCGGCACGGTGATTCCGAGCGTATGATCGGAATAACCCACCCGCAAATGAAAAGCAGAAGAGAGCGTATTCATCATGCGTAAATGAACCTCCCCGATAGGAGCAGGATACTCGGTGGTACAGTGCAGAATCGTAACTCGTTCCTGAAGCAGCAGTTGACCCTCATCAGAACGATAAGCCTCTTGAAATGCTTTTGTTGAAGGACTAATTCCCCTCTTCGCCCAGTTTAAATATCCGTAAGCAATTACTCCTAACGCAGCCTCGATGTCGCCGAGCAAGCACATGCCTGTAGATAAAATGATTGGTTTTTGAGAGCTTGCCATGGCAAGCAGTAAGGGAGCGTTGGTGACTTCTCCCGAGGATGATTTTAAGCGCGGAAGATTATATTTATGAACCAGCAAGTTCACACTGGGAAGATCAAAGGGGGTTGAGAGAAAGTCAATACGTTTTTCCATGCTGTATGCATTGAGGCGGTCATGCATTTCTTCAGTTAACTCAAGCTTCTGCAGCATCGAAAGCTGTGATGTGTCACCGCCGGTTTGGCGCCGCTGATATTGAGTTTTCATCACATAGGGAGCTGCAATTTGAAGGGCTCTAAACGTTTGGAACTTAACCGCATCCGCTCCTGCGCTCTTAGCCGCGTCGATTAGTTCCATTGCCCTGTCCAAAGAGCCGTTATGATTGACTCCCGCTTCCGCAATGATGTAGGTTCTGTTCAATCCTTCACCTCCAGGTCATAGAAGCTTTTAACAAGAAGCGGCTGAAGGGAAGTCCGTTTGATGATTTCTTTAATCGTGAAAGCGGCCCCTCCACTGCCGTATGGCGGCGTCATCGTCTTAATCCTTTCAAGAAAAGCACCGGACATCGCTGTTCGGATGGCTTCTGCAATCTCGGCTGCATTTATATTCACATCGAGAACGGAATCCGCTCGAAGTCTTCCCTTTTGACGGTCACCAATATTAATAGAGGGCTTTTGCATCGCGGGAGCTTCTATAATACCGCTGGACGAATTGCCAAGGACTGCTGTACAGTGATGTACTGCGCTCAGATACAACTCATTCAGCGAAGGAACCGCCTTCACTCTCGTCGGATTGCGGTGGGCATAGTCAAGGAGCAGCTCGTTGATTTGCTGACTGCCGACATCCGCATTAGACATCGTGATCACCATAGAAGCCTCCGGAAACTGTTCGAAAGCCTCAACGAGTGAGAGAACAAGCAATTCGTTTCGCTGTGGATTCAGCGTTTCCGGGTGGAGAGTAACCAGAAAAAACTGCTCATTCAAACGATGGCACAAGGCTTGCTCTAGTTGGGAACTTGTAACAGGCACATATTCGCGGATATGGTCAACCCCCAGCGAACCGACATTGAACACGGTGCCTGGATTCTCCCCCATTTGGATGACTCTCCGCCGATAAGGCTCGGCGGCGGTGAAATGCAAATGCGCCAGCTTCGTAATCGCATGGCGGATGGCATTATCGACCGCACCTTCCGTAATCTCCCCGCCATGAATATGAGCAATTGGTACATTCAACAGCATTGCTGCTTGTGCTGCGGCCAAAGCTTCGAAGCGATCGCCCAGGATGACGATTACATCAGGCTTTGCCTCGGTGATGGCGGCGGCCAAGCCGCTAACTCCTTGCGCCATGGCAGAGGCAATTCCCAAAGGCGTATTATCGGCTAAGTCTATAGCAACACGAGCGTGAATGTGAAAACCATCCTTTTCGATCCACTTCAATGTGAACCCGTACTTGGCAGACAGATGTGTTCCTGTTACGAAGGTCATAAGCGTTAAATCCGCATCGTGTATAACCTCTCTCATAACCCCCCTAAGCAGTCCGTACTCCGCTCTGGTACCTGTTACTACACCGATTTTCAATGCCAGCTCTCCTTACGCCCTTTCTTCGACTATCAAGCTTACACTACTCGGAAGATTAATGATTCTATGTTCCAACTGCTCTGACATCGAAAGATCCATTCTTGGTGAGTTAGTGTATACCCGTAATTTATGCAGCAGGTTCCAGCATGGCCTGGTCATGAGCCTCTGTTCATGGTTTTTTTTCAATATTTCATCGCGTGCTTCCCGGTCTGCCTCCTGCAATAGAAGGGCGTTTAACCAGTAATTGCTGCAGGCATAATCTGGTTCAGTATGCATCTTTACCCCCGATACAGTAGAGAAGGCAGCCTTGTAAGCAAGTGCAAGCTTTCGTTTTCTTGCGATAAAATCAGGGAGCTGCTCCAGCTGAGCACATCCTAAAGCAGCATTCAGATTCGGCATTCGGTAATTGTATCCAAGCTGGTCATGTTCGTATGCCCATGGATGCGGCATCTTGGCGGTTGTTGTAATGTGCCTTACCCACAAGGCGAGCGATTCATCATTTGTCAGAACGGCCCCTCCGCCTCCTGTAGTTACTATCTTGTTTCCGTTAAAGCTGATTGCTGAGATTCTACCAAATCCGCCTACATGCTGTCCTTTGTAATAAGAGCCCAGTGCCTGTGCGGCATCCTCTATAAGGTCTAATGAAAATGCTTCGCAAAGCGCAGTAAGTGCCTCCATATCGGCAGGATGACCGAATGTATGCATGACAACCAGCGCCTTGATTCGGCGGCCTGTATTTTGGTTTATCCAGTGCTCTTTACTGAATACGGCAATGTCCTCTAAATACGCTCTCAACTTGTGTGGATCAATGCCAAGCGATCGCTCTTCAACGTCTACAAAATGGGGCACCGCACCGCAGTATCGAATCGCGTTAGCCGTTGCTACGAAGGTGAGAGCCGGCAGCAGCACTTCGTCATTGTCGGACACTCCTGCCGCCAGCAATGCCGCGTGTAATGCAGCGGTCCCACTATTTACAGCGATCGCATACTTCACACCAGTAAACTCTATAATCCGTTCTTCCAGTTCCATCACATAACGGCCTGCCGAGGAGATCCAGCCGGAATCCAGACACTCCTTCACATACTTCCATTCATTACCTCCCAAGAGAGGCTCATGCAGGGGAACTGCAGACGACTTCATCGCAACCACTTGGTTGATGGCATTCAGGACTTGCGCGATATCAGCCTGCTTTCTCATATTTGGTACAATCCCTGTTTATATCTCTGCAAATTTGCCGGATCTGTAAACCACTCCGCCGTCTCCGCAAGCCCCCGCTTGAGTCCCTCTATTCCGCCGTAGGCCGGCACCCACCCGGTTAACTGCTTCAGCTTACTGTTATCGGCCCATAATCTATGCACTTCACTATTGCTTGGGCGTATTCGCTGAGGATCCTGCTTAATCTCGATCTGTGCATTCATGACCTCGGCAATAAGCTTTGCGGTATCACCAACGGATATTTCAAAATTACTGCCGATGTTGACTGTTTCGCCGATAGTTTGTTCTGACTGTCCCGCTGCGATAAAACCGCTGACCGTGTCCTTAATATAATTGAAGTCTCGGGTTGGCGTCAGGTCCCCTAATTGAATGTTTCTGCTGCCGCTGGCGATTTGCGTGATGATGGCCGGAATGACGGCCCTAGCCGATTGCCTCGGACCATACGTATTGAAAGGACGTACAATAGTGACTGGCAATTGATAGGTGTAGAAATAAGAAAGCGCAATCTGGTCTGCACCGGATTTGGAGGCGGCATATGGGGATTGGGGATGTAGAGGATGACGCTCATGAATCGGAACAAACTGGGCTGTGCCATACACTTCACTCGTAGAAGTGTGAATGAACTTTTTCACGGATTGATCTCTGGCTGCTTGCAGAGCCTGAAAGGTACCTTTTACATTCGTGTCCAAATAAGATTCCGGGGCCTGATAAGAATACGGGATCGAGATGAGCGCCGCCAAATGATACACCGTATCTACCCCGCGCATGGCTTCCCGGACAGCCTGATAATCACGGATATCACCCGAGCATACCTCCATCTCATCACGTATATCCGGTGAAACATCATCGAGCCAGCCCCACTGGTGAAACGAATTATAGAACACAAAGGTCTTGACCTGATGACCTTTCCTCACGAGCGCTTCTGTCAGATGGGAACCAATGAAACCATCTGCCCCTGTCACTAATATTCTCTCCGAATTCATTGTCATTTCGCCCTCCCCCAGTAATTGTGCATTACATACTATGAATCACATGTGGGATGTGCGTTCACGGATTCTAACACGATGTGGAGGGGATAGCTTGTACAGTTGGATGGGAGATGGTTACTATTATTTTTCTTCTCAAAATACCATCATGGCAAAGAGCTTTCTTGAGCACATTTACAATGATTTTACGTACGAGTTCTGGGTCAATCCGGCTGCTGAGCATCACATCGACCTTCCTAGCATAAGTGGCGCAGCCGGTATTAGCGGCAAACGTTACGTGATCGCTCCCGGGCACGGCCTACACCCCGGTCAAGCCGGAATAGGCGTCTCCGTGGGCACAAACGGCGTCTCCATTTATGAGCATACCTACTGCCATTTACCAGCTGTGCTGGTGCATCAAGCGTCCATTTCCGGATGGACGCATATTGCGGTCGTTTACAGTCGGAGGAATCCACTCCTTTTTATTAATGGGAAGCTGGTTCAAATAGGCGGTCCAAGCGCAATAGCAAGCGTGCATGCTTCTGCCGCATTCGGGGGGCTTTCACCCTATGGATTTTTTATTGGGGGACTCGATGAAATTCGTTTGTGGAATGTTGCACGGACGGAGCAGGAGATTACTCTATCCATGCATAGCCAGCTGCAGGGAGATGAACCGGGTTTAACCGGTTATTGGAGATTCGACGATGGTAACGGGATTGTGGAGTCCAATCAGGTTGCTAATGGCGATATTGCACATGTTCTCGGGGCAAGTTGGGTACCCGGCCGTACATCCAATAAAGGTCTTATCGGGGTAATTATCCAGTCCAGCGCTTATGATGCCACCAGGCATTTCGCCTTTGATTTGACTAAGACTTTTATACAGTTAGATTATACTGTTGAGGTGATCGATCTACTTCAACCCTCTGCATACGCAAAGTTGGAAAATTTACTCCTGCAGCCAGATCTTCAATTAATTATTGGGATGAACGGCCATGGTATCGATGAGCTTCGCAGCCGTTTATATGCCCACCAGCTGCCAGCTCCCTTTTTGTGCTATTTGGTCGATCATCCCATGTTCCACGTTGACCGCATTCCGTTCGAACGAAACCTGCCACAGCTAATTATTGCCTGCGTGGATAAAGAACATATTCGCTATCTCGAAAAATATTTTAATAACGGTTCACTGAAGCTATTCTCTACGCAGCCTGCATTGAATAAGCTGCCTTCAACACCGGTAAAAGACATGAGTGAGCGAAGTATAGATCTTCTCTTCGCAGGCACGTCTTTGGACCCTGACCAGCATCGGCAATGGTGGAAGCAGGATCTTCAATATGGTGCAGTGTTAGACGAGGTTGCAGAACGCTCTATGTATCAGTACGACTACTCTCTTCTGGAAATCTGCGAACAAACATTTCGAATTCACGGGCTCCCGTTTAATCACACTCAAGACGGCAGGCTGGTTCAACTGCTGCAGCAAGTTGATTTGTACATTCGTGGGCGAAGAAGACTGGAAATCGTTGAAATGCTAGGTGATTTGCCGATGACCATCTTTACGGACAATCCAAGGGGGTTTCCGAACCGAAGGAATATAACATACCGTGAGCCTGTAAGCCTTAAAACGCTTCAAGCTCACATGTATGATTCAAAGATCGTTTTAAATGTACTAGCTAATCTTGTATACGGTGCACATGAGCGTATTTTTACCGCCATGCAGGCGGGTGCGGTTAGTTTAACCGACTCCAACCAATTTTTGGCAGATAATTTTCAGGATGGAAAGAACATCCTGCTTATCCCTTACCGGACTCAAAATATTTTCGAACGAATCGGAAAACTGTTAGCGCAGCCCGACCAGCTGCAATGGATTGCAAATGCAGCAGCTCAATTGGTGCCTGCGCACACTTGGCACGCCAGGGCGCAGCAGTTTATCGGGGCTATACAAGCAATTAAGAAAGAAATCTCATAATTGTGTTGACGACCCGCTGCGTACTGCCCGCAATCTCTCCGAACATTTGATCAGCCCATTGCTTCTGGTTACTGAGCAAACTTTCACGATATGAAGAATCCGTAATTACTTTCTGTATGATACTGTTGAGAGCTTGGGCTGATGCGGCCCGCGTAAATACGAGATGAGTCTCATTTTGGTGGGGAAGAGATATTTGTATGACAGGAATACCCAAAGCCGCAGCCTCAAATACGGAGGAGGAATTATCTCCGATTACAAGATCTGTTTCCAATAGAAGTTCATTCATATTCTGTGTAGATAATTGCTGAAGGGCAATCCGATTTTGGCTCACATATTCGTCATAATCAGTTATGCTCTCCACAGGATGCAGTTTATAGGTGACTTCAATCCCGGATATGGAGTTAAACGCCTCTATAGCTATTTCCAGGTTTTCCTTACTTTTAATGCTCCGCTGAGGCGAATCAGAGGAAATATACAAAACTCTCGGTTTGTTAGGGGCAGCAGTCCAATTCTGTTTAAGCTTGAACTGCTCATACACATATTCCAGCTTCGGATTTCCAACAGAGATGGATGCTCGTGCGTCGGTTTTATTATCCAGAAACCTCTTGTGGTAATCTCCCCATAACAGAACTTGGTCGGCTCCTTTAAAATCATGACTATCGACTTCATCTCCGAATAGAAATCCGTGCTGCATAAGGAATATACGGATTGAATTTTGTTCATTCATGTTGCGAATAGCGTCGAGATATCCTGGTTCAGATATAAAATGCAGTGCATAAACCATCTTCGGTTTTATTTCATGTAACAAAGCCGTCATGGTCATAAAATCAGCTGCATACTGCCTGTAATATTGTTTCAGGTATATCTGATATTTAGCCGGTAACCCTTCGGCAAGAAACCACTGGGATAATGCCGGGGCCAGGTGCTCTTTGTAGTATTCATTCGCCAGCTGCAGGATTGATTGGGACGCCGTTATATCCTGAAGCGTTTTGATGGCCACATTTGGATGAAAAGTTGATCGCTCGTTGGCTTCTTCTCGGGGCACGGCAAGCGCAACGGAGCGTCCTTGCCGTACCAATGCATCCGCTACAGGAGCATATAATTGATAATAGTCGTTACGATATACATTGAACAACATAAGCACATCTGTTTGATAACCGGTCCATCTCGTATTCCGTACAATTGGGCGTACCTGTTCACGGTCGTCGCCGGTGAAGTGATATCTTTCCAAATAATCAAGATTGTCAGTTATAAATTTCGGGTACCTTCCCTCCCACCGCAATGCTCCTACGGTATGCCGGACACGATACTGTGTCCCCTGAAGCGTTCCGTGATACTTATTATTCGTACAATCCAATGCAGCATTCGGAGTCTGCTCGTTAAAAGACCAGCATCCGACTAATCCGTCTTCAGCACCTGTCAGTTCCACATGCATGAAAGCTGTAATCTGCTCCTTGCTCAGGGCTGTTTTCCAGATACGCAAATCGTCTAAAGCACCGGTATAATAACCGTAGGGCGGAAGAGCACCCATCACACCGCATGGGTACACTATGGATTTATAGCTGGTAAACCCTATTTTACGTAATTCCCCGTTGATATACAGGTAAGGCGTCTTCTCTTCATATACGATTGCAATGTGAACCCAGTCAAGAATTTCAGTGGGGTAAACAAGTACCGGCGGTAAATGGTTTATGGTATGCTCAAAGACAGCAATTCCATTTGTGCCAACAGAAACGCCTACTCCGGCCTGATTGACGTCGCCCGCATTTTGAGCGCCGATAACATACCTCTGTCCTTGCATCCCTTCTGTACCGGTTACATTCTGGAGAGGCAGCATAATTTCCGCTTCAGGCTTCACCCAAAATTCATATGTGAAGTGATTAGGAGCCTCGTGAAAATGAGACTGAACAAGCATAATGCCCTTCCCTGCGAAAGAAAGATAGCCTCCACCTAGCATATTTCACCTCATTTTAATACATGATTATAATCATACGTATTCTGTCTAGATAAAATTATGCAGATGTATAAAGCGGTATCTTACGGCCATTCTACCTGTTCCGAAACTTCCGACGTGAAATCAGTTTGCGGGCAGAACGACTTGATTATGCTTATCTTAAAAGCCTGTTTCAGCATCTAAGAGTTAAGCTTGAAATCGAAGTGCAAAAGCATCTAAAAAATCACCCTATGTCCCGACTGAAGAAGAGTTAAAACGATACTATGAGGTAGTCTGGAATGCAAAGAATTTTCAGGATATGGTGATCGTGAAAACCCTGATGTACACCGGCATCCGCGTTAGTGAATTAATCCATATAAAACTGACGGATATCGATTTAAATTACTGCCAGATCCGGATCAATAAAGGGAAAGGGAGCATAGATCGGATTGTTCCTTTCCCTCAGACCTTCAAAGAACTGCTGTCCATGCATGTAGATTCGATGAAAAAGACGCATGCTGTGTATTTATTTGAGTCCTCCTGGAAGAAAAAATACACGGATCGGGGAATCCGAAAGATTTTGGCCAAGTATTCCGAGGAAGCCGGACTGATTCAGTATTTATCACCGCACAAACTCCGTCACTTCCTACTAACTTGGTTGAAAAAACAAGGAATCGACGATGTGTTGATTCAGCAGGACTGGTAGAATCATTCCCACTGTCTCCTTCGTTTTCAAAACCGGTTTGATTAGAATCATCGATTACTTGTGGAAGATCTGAAACTGATTTTTCTTCTCCATTTCCTATACTTGTACTTTCAGTCATCTCAATTGTGTACTCGTTTACTGATGATGAAGAATGATAACCACTTGAAGAACTAGATCTGGTGGACACGGGAGATGGCGATTCATTAAGATATATCAATAATCCAAATCCGATTAGAAGTGGAAGTCCCCAATAATCTCTATTCATGCTAAAAATGGCACCTACAACATTTAAAAATGCTCCCCATATCTTTGATAATTTCGGTTGTTCCGGCAATTCTTCATCGAGGAAATGTCTCTTCCTTTTATAATCAGCGTGCGTGTAATCCAGAAACAATTGATGCTCTGCTTTTATTTTCACATGATGTACATATCGGGTAGCACCTATTTTGTACATAAATGATGATATTCTTCGCTCATTAGGAGATCGGATTTTAAACTGTTCGGAGTCTGCATGGAGGTATCCAGATTGAGAAAATGGCGAAGAACTTCGTTACGCGCCATATCCGTAAACACTTGAATTTTAATCTGTCGTGGTGTGTTGCGGTAAACGACGCTATTTTCGACGAGCAGTTGGTTCACTTGAAGTTCTTTTCTCATCGCTTCATGTACATCTGTTTTAGCTAGTTCCATCATAGCTCCGTCCAACTTCCTCTTCCCCGTCCTCGTTTCAAATACAATTACGTTCATGTCTTGCCAGATTTATATTGATAACCGTGTGCGTCAATATAAATCGGATGATCATATGCCTAAGGTGCACTTAAAAACATAACTGCAGAAGTCTTTGGAATACTGAGTTTCCCTTATTGTTACGCGAAGATTCATTTATCTTTATACCGCTTTAACTTCAAATTTACGATCTCCTCAATTTCCTGTTTGTCGTTCAGGTCTAACTTTCGAAATCCTAAGATTAATTTTGATTCAAGATCATCTAATTTAACGTGAAATAATTCGCTATAAGAAATCACCGCCTCTTCAAGTAACAACCAATCTAAATTAATGTCGAAATTTAGTTTTAGGGCAATTACGGTTTCTAAGGATGGTTTGTACTTATCTTTTTCCAATTCGCTTAATGTACCTTGAGAAATACCAATAATCGATGAAAAGTCGGTTTGATTAAGCTTATTTAATTTTCTTATACTCTTTATCTTTTCACCCAAAGTCTTCACCGTTTCACCTACTATCCATAAAATATAAAAAATCCTTAATTTATAATATTTATATCTATATCGGAAAATTTGTTGTATTGCGAGATGAAAAATATTTTTTTGTATCGCGACAACTAACTCTTTATGTCCAGTGACAATAAGTTTACCCCTTTATTGACAACAAGTTTGCCTAATTAGAGATTATGACAACAATCAAACCTGGATTGATGACCACTTCGTTACCGATAAGACATCGTAGACTTCATCTCCAACCGCAACAATTTCTTCTGCCCCGTTTGTTGCGAATTTGGGGATTACTTTTAACCAAATAAAAAAACGACTCATTGAGTCGTTAACTTTACCATATATTCAGCTAAATTTTTAAGCGGTTCCGCAGACGGTTTATTTGTTTCGGTAACTCTAATTTTAGGTAACTCCTTCATTTTGATTTCTCCCCAATCCTTTTAATATATTTATATTAGAAATTATGGAGATATAAGGTTGGAGAAAATGAGTTCTAAAATTAAAATTATTACGAATATTCAATTTGAATTGGACCAGTGTCAAGGTAGTAAGTGCCATGGATGAGGATGGCCGGGGGTAGGTGGATGTGACATACACTCTAATGGTACGTAAGGTGCATCGACACCTACTATAGCCCAATCACAAGAAGTTCTATCCGAATGCCACCAAGTTGCAAAATTACCGGGACTGTATCGTCCAATATGAACATGTGCTCCATACGAACGGCCTGAATCGTCCACCGTTCCAAGGAACCTTCCTCTTGGAATTGACAGATTTTCCACTATACTGGAATCCGGTCTAACGTGATGGTACCCGGTGTAGTACCGATCACTACCTTCGACCAGAATCATATTATCATTCCCGGGGCAGTTGTTCGGATCTGGACAATGCGGTAAACCTCGCCTTATAAATCGTACTGTGCCCGATTCCATGGCATAAACAGGTGTGCCCAGTCCGTGTGCGGTCTGTCCTGAATATGAAATACCATTAAACACCAAGTCTTTCCCGGGGGGGATATGACCAGGTCCACACCCCTGAGTGACCCAGACTCTTTTCGAGGTATTAAATGGATGTCTACAATATATTTTCAAATATTCATCCCCCTTTAGATTTTATATATATTACGTGATTATCCAAATTTAGTGTTTGTCCATGCTTGTCAATAAAACATAAAAAAGCATATTTTTTTCATGTCATGTTTATATAACAAGTCAGATCCGAGAATAGCAGGCATCTTGGTACCCGGATATCGGCCGTGTATGACTAACAAATCCCGTCGATTAAGAGCTGCCGCTTTTAATCGCACGACGACCTCTTTCGAACCAGGTTTAGGCGTTTCTATATCTTCCAGCTTCAGTTGGTTTGGTCTACCAAATTCTCTTAGCATCATTGCTTTCATATGATTATACTCATTCCTTTCACCCTCAGCTCAAAGCATAAAACGGGAAATGTAATAAGTTTCCTTGGGCCTTTCTTATATTATTCTAAAACCACATAATTAGTGAACTTATAGTTATTGCATGATTCATTTCCCCTATCCCATAACTTTATCTTCATTAAATGTTGTTGAGTTAACAATTGAACTTAAAGTTATTGCATGAAAAAATTTAAATATTTATTGACCACTGTCTTCAGATCGTCATCAGCTAAATGTGTGTACTTTGATTTTTGTGTCTATTTGTGTCAAAATTCTGTGTTTTTTTTCTCAATCATTTATCCATGTTATTTACAGCGTCTCTCATTTGTTGATCATCTGTTAAGTGCGTATAAATCATTGTAGTTTGTATTGAAGAATGCCCTATTTGATTCTTTAATTTTGGAACATCATTATTCTCAATGTGATAACGCGTTGCAAATGAATACCTCAAAGAATGAATCGTCAAAGCTGGCTTTCCGAATGCTGTTGCATATTTCTCAACAAGGTTTCGATAGAACGTTGTGTTAAACGTCTATTCTTACCTTTGCGTCCTACAGGTGCTGCAATAAACAAAAATCTTTCACTTCTTTCCGGGCTATATCTCGTTTCTCTTACCTGCTGTACGGTGAACTTAAAATGCTTGCATTAAAAGTGCACCGTATACTGTACAATTTGCGAAAATCGCAAATCAGACGAAGGAGCCATACACCACTGCACAAAGTGGTGTATGGCTCCTTCGTCAAGCATATTTCACTTGCTAACACGCTATTTCCGAATCGACTTGAAGGACTCTGTCTGCTGTGTAATACCCTTCTCCGCCGCAAAGCGCTCGATGCTGGACGCGCCGAAGAATCCATCAATGCCCTTCGTTCTCTCAATGACATAAGCCGCATCCTCCGGCTCTGCAATTGGTCCACCGTGGCAAATAGTCATTATATCCGGGTTCACAGCTCGACCGGCTTCAATAATCGCCTCGATTCGTTCTACACAGTCGTCCAGGGTCAGCGCTGTTTTTGCGCCAATCGTGCCCTTGGTCGTCAAGCCCATATGCGCAACCAAAATGTCGGCTCCCGCCTCCGCCATAGCCATCGCCTGAGCGGGATCAAAAACATACGGAGTGGTCAGCAAATCCAACTCATGGGCGATACGGATCATTTCAACCTCCAGGTCGTACCCCATACCGGTTTCCTCCAGGTTTTGTCTGAACACCCCATCAATCAAGCCTACTGTAGGGAAGTTCTGAACACCGCTGAAGCCCTGCTCCTTCAGCTCCTTCAGATATACCTCCATCATTCGAAACGGGTCGGTGCCGCATACCCCTGCCAGAACAGGCGTATGCTTGACGACGGGCAGCACCTCGGCTCCCATCTCAACGACGATTTGATTGGCATCTCCATAGGAAAGCAAGCCCGCCAGTGAGCCGCGGCCCGCCATTCTGTACCGGCCGGAATTGTATACGATCAGCATATCCGCTCCGCCCGCTTCACTGCTCTTGGCCGTAATGCCTGTGCCTGCCCCGACACCGAGGAGAATTTTACCCTTCTTTACCTCTTCCCTGAATTTGGCCATAATTTCTGATCTGGTCAGCTTATTCATTTCGTATATCCTCCTTATTGGATTCATTAGGAATTTGATGCATGCATGAGAGCGATCAGCTTTTGAGCTGCGGCCTCTGCAAAGGCCGGATCGTTGATGGCACAATTCAATTCAATCACTTCAACAATCGAGATGTCCACATGCTGACGCAGGGTATCGAACAGCATCTGGTCCTCCTCCGGGCCGTAGAAAGGCTGCCCCTCCACATCAATTGCGGAGATGCCTCTAAGCGGTAGCATTAGCACTGTGCTTTCCTTTGCCATGTTCAGCTTCTCCGCAAGCTTCCTGCCGATCTGTTCATTCTCTGCCACCGTGGTTCTCATAAGGGTTACGGTCGGATTATGCTGATAAAACTTATGATCCTTGAATTTCTTCGGCACAGTATCTGTCGACCCAAAATTGCACATATCCAAGGCGCCCACCGAGACCACCTGCGGAATGCGATTGCGGCCTGCAGCCTCCAAACGATGCGGCCCCGCATTTAAGACACCGCCGATGATCTCATCCGCCCACTCAGTCGTCGTCAAGTCCAATACCCCTTCAATGTAGCCCGCTTCGATCAACGCCTCCATCGACTGCCCTCCGATACCCGTGGCGTGGAACACAAGCACCTCGTAGCCCCGTTCCTCCAAATATTTTCTTGCCGCTGTCACACAGGGCGTCGTCACTCCGAACATCGTGGCTGCAACCCGCGGTTTCTTCTCCGGTTTATGCGTATGCTCAAACTTGAGCATTCCCGCCATCGCAAATAACGCATTTGTGAATATTTTCGTAGAAATCGAATTCAATCCTGCTACATCCACCACTGAGGGAATCATGACAATATCACTCGTGCCTACGTATGGAGCTGTATTTCCAGATGCAACGGTCGATACCATCACCTTCGGAACGCCAATTGGCAGGGCTCTCATGGCCGGTGCGACCAGTGAGGTTCCACCAGTGCCCCCAAAGGAAATGATTCCGTCAAATTTACCCTGCTTGTACAGCTGTGGTACCAGCTTCTTCAGTCCTTTGGACAAAACCTCTGTAGCCAAAGCCCGATCCTTCCTTGCCGCAAGCTCCTCCATTTCCATGCCTGTGGCGCGGGCGACCTCCCGATTGGATACATCCGGAACAAAGGCTGGCTCGAATACTCCTGTATGAATCATCAAGGTCCCCATCCCAAGCTGCTCTGCAATCCTCTTGATGTAAAGATACTCATCGCCTTTCGTATCAAACGTTCCAGCTATTGCGATGGTCTTCATTCTGCTGCCTCCTCGTATGATCTTTTAGAACAATGCTCGATCGCAGGTAGCATGCTGATTTTTTCCCTAACAGAAAAACCAGTACGATCGCTATAACTTCATCATACTGGTCCTGTTTATTCGTGAAAACGCTTTTATGTTCTATGTTTTTGTGTTTAGGTTAGATCTGTACTGCCTGGGAGAGCAGCCCTTAAGCTTTTTAAACATTTTGCTGAATTGGGCATAATTCGGATACCCTACCATCCCAGCCACCTCGGATAATTGAAACTGCGGCGCATGGAGTAGCGTGACGGCTTTATTTATGCGGAAGCTCACAAGATAGATCTGAAAGCTGCAGCCAACCTCCTTTTTAAACAAGCTGCTCAAATAGCTGCGCGAAACATGAGCAACCTTGGCCAGATCCGAAAAAACAATTTCACTGCTGTAGTTTTGTGCCACATACTCCTTGACAAAATCAACGTAATCATAGTGTGTGGTGATGCCGTTCAGCATTTTGGCCATAAAATCGTCCTCTTCCAGCTTGCCCAGGCGCTTAAAATCGCGAGTAATTGCCGTAATTGACTTCTCCGAAGGAATTCGTTCAAAAGCAGACCCGCCAATATAGCCCATAATGTCTGTGTTGTTGCTGTACATGTACTGGACATCGACCGGCGTCTTTACCGGACCGCCGTATATCATCTTGATCAAATCCGGCTTAAGCTGCTTGCAGGCATCGAAAATGCGCAGCGCCTTTGATTTGGCGGCCTCTAAGGATACAACCTTCCGCGCGCCCAATAATCCACCCTCGGTCAGGCCGAGATGAGCACAGATTACATCTGCCCCCGCCTCGATCATTTGGGCCGCTTGAAGCTCGTCAAATACGAAGGCCACCGTAAACAACTCCTGTCGATGGGCCAGGCGTATGGTCTCAACCTCTCTGTCATAACTGATTCCGTCTTCCTCCAGAGCCTCTCTGAACAATCCGTCCATCAGGCCGACAGTCGGATAATTATTGACTCCCGAAAAGCCTCTGTCCTTAATTTCCTCAATATAATCTGCCATTTCTCTGGTTGGATCATTCGCATTCAGTCCAAAGAGCACGGGAGCATGCCTCACCAACGGCACAATTTCTCTTGACGCAAAATCCATCACCATATCATTACTGTTGCAAAACGGCAAAAAGCCCGCCAGAGAGCTTCTCCCCATCTGGCGAAACTTGCCGGAGTTCAGCATTAATATAAAGTCCGCTCCGCTATGAGCTGCATACTTGGCTGTAATCCCCGTGCCTGTCGAGACGCCAATGATGTGATTACCCTCGTGCAGCTGTGATTGAAGACGCTCCAGTATGGCTGTTCTGTTCAAGCTCCATCAGCCCCTCATCTCTACCGATTTCTCTTCAATACCCATGCGAATGCACTTAATCCATTTGATTTTTGTAATTCCTGATTATGGATATAGACAATATGCTCTACTATGTCTTTTTCCTCCTTCTTGTCGCCCATTGTACACCCCCAAGTAAAGTATTGTGAAAAAAATTCGGTAGATTAATTTTCCACTCCCCACGCCTCAGCTCCGAGCGACTTCTGTCAAACAAAAAAAGACGCTTCCGGTTTCCCAGAAACGTCTTTAATAATCTTCAACCCATAAAGATATATATATAAATAAGACGTAAGCTACAAGATAGAATGCAATCACACTAAAGAGGATAATCCATATAAGACGAGTTTTAAATGGGGACAGGATTTTTTTCAATGGTCTTAGGATTTTCTGACGGGTAGGCAGCAACTCATATTCCAATTTCTTCAACACATGTTCCACTTTTTCCTCATCTTTATTTAAAAGTTCACTCCAAATTTGTTCATATTGCTCTCGAATCGCTTCTTTAGTAGAACTATCTTTTAGCAAAACCATTTGCAACCTCCATAGAAAACAAAGTAGCAAGACCCGAAGAGCAAAGCTTCAGATCTCCTTGCATCCTAAATCTTAATTCTCGTAAACGTGTCCTCTTACCTTCACGGAATTACCAATTTCCTCATTTGTAGCTTTTAAGACTACGCCGGAAAGTGAGCGGCCTGTGTATACATATTCGTTGTATACTTTAACTTGTTCCTCTTTGTTGTTAAATCTGGTATCTATAACCCATTTTTGAAGCTTCCAAACCATCTCTAGATTTTCCTGCTTCCACATAGTTTTTTATACTTAGCTAATTCCTGATTCGAAACGCCTTCTGCGCCCGTAATAGCTTACAGAGTTCGCTAACTGGATACTCTTACTCTTTAGCGGCCTTCTCAATCGTTACATACTTGCGCGCCTCATCTCTTGCATCCAGATTTCCAACGCATCGATTCTTTCAACCAATGTCGATCTGCAATCCCGAACTTCTCCATGAGTTTACGATATGTCCAACCTTCTTCGATATGAAGCCGTATGGCCTCTACTTGGATTTCAAACGTATACTCTTTAAACTTCTGTCCTTTTTTCGCTAGCATAAAAATGCAACCCCTAGAAATTCATCGGATAAACCAGGGGTTTATTCCAATGTCCATTCTAAGGGGTGCACTTCATTTATAAGATTAAATCAACGGGGCTTAAAAATTGAATTTTTTTACACATTTATCAACCGACTTGATTTCTCCAAGTATTCAATGTGCTCCCAGCAGTCCTTGATCAGACTGATCTGATATTTTCATGCTAGGTTTACGAACGAGAGTTCATGATTGTTTAATTTATTCTTCTCTATATCTTGCTAATCTCATCCTCCGAAAGTCCCACTATCATCTCAATCCCTTGCAATATTTGATCTGCAATCCGAGACTCATAGTCAAATTCCCCTAACGTGAATCGACTCAACTCCGAAGAAATTGCAAGAATGGTCGGGCTAGCAAATATAGTTTTAATGGGAAGTTCAACGCCCGTACTATGTTTGATCCGATTCAGCATCTTCGTTACGAGCAACGAATGACCTCCGTAGCTAAAGAAGCTTGCATGGATACTGATTTCCTCCTCTTTCATCCCCAGCAAATCAGCCCAGATGGCAACCAACAGCTCCTCTGCCTGATTATTGGCCCTCGTGTTTCTCTCGGATGACTGAAGGGCTTTGGCAGGAACCGGAAGCGCTTTACGGTTGATCTTGCCAACCTTAGTGAGATGAAGCTCCGTCATGAGCATAATTCTGGATGGTATCATATAAGCCGGTAAATGGGACTCCAGATGGGAAACCAGCAAATCTTGCACCTTCTTAGGCCCCAAATACTTCAATCCGACGCTGCCGCTCTGAAGATTCACTGGAGCCGTCCTGGTATTAATACGTTTTGCAGACAGCTTGCTTAATCCGCCTGTTAATTCTGCCCGTTGATGAACCAACTGGCATTCAAAGCCTTCCGCATAAAGACGCTCCTGAAGCTTTCTCATTTCAACATCGTCAGAGTCAACCATAATAACAAGTTGATAAATCTTCTCCCAGTCCTGAGGTTCAATGCCTTCAAGAATGTCCATTCTGTTTTGACCGTCGGCAATTCTCAGCAGCGCTACCGACTTCAGTTCCAGACGACGAATTTGTTCAGAAATTGTGGTAATTGGAGCTTGTTCGCCTTCCTTATCACCGTATATGGTATTGGAGAACTGGGCCTGTATTGGGATCAATGCATCACCGTCCGCAATACGACTATTACAGCTTAGTCGTTCGTAAATAGAGTCATTGGCTTCAAAGGAATAAATCCTGAGGTTCTCAACTTTGGTCGCCAGGCTAAGACCAAACATCCCAATATTAGCCCCTATGTCCAGTACACAATCTCCTTCCTTCAAGTCAACACCTGGGAGCATATGCAAGAAATTATCTCGAAAGAGTGCTTCAGTGTCTTGCTGATTCACACCGCATATCTCTATTCCGTTCGGTAATTCATATAAATCATTGTGCTCTAAAACACCTTCCTTCAGCATGGAGAGAATCTGATAACAAGCAGATGCAGAGCGCTTCTCCACCGCAGGATACGCTACCAGCGCTCCTTCTCCTTTTATCATTTCATGCTTAACCACAATCGCATCAGAAATAGCAGGATGGGTATGAAGACGATGCTCAATTTCCCCAAGCTCAATTCTGAAGCCTCGGATTTTCACCTGGAAATCAAGTCTTCCCAAATATTCGATAAGACCATCTGGCGACCACCGGGCCAAATCCCCTGTTCTATACATTCTCGTACCCGGTTCAAACGGATGGTCTATAAATTTCTCCTGAGTAAGACGCTCATTATTCAAATAACCTTGAGTCAGACCCGTTCCAGATATATACAATTCGCCAGACACTCCAATCGGAACAGGCTTTAAATGACTGTCCAAGACATAGACATTGGATATAGGTCTGCCAATCGGCGTAACTGTCCATGAATGATCACGATCCGAGCAAGAGTACACTGTTGAATAGATCGTGGCTTCAGTCGGGCCATAAATCTCAAAGTAATTCTAGCTCTTTTCTTCCGCTTATCAATCTTCTTTATTTTACCTTCCTTCCCTTTCAGCGGACCATCACGCACGGTTACTCTTGCATTTTCTACATACAGGTTCGAAAAATCTATCACATCGTCATTACCTAAAAGCTGTAGTATTTGGTCCATTTCTTCGCTATCAACTTTAGAAAACAAATAGCCGGGAGCGTCCTCTTCATCATTCCCCAATGTCAATCTCGTGCGACTTCATATCGCGTATGTTGTGGGTCTTATATTTATTTAAAAGCCGGTGATAGCCTGGTATTTTCTTAAGTTCGTAGTAAGTTTTTATGTTCATATGTGTCTTCACAAAAACATAACCGGGAAACATGGTTTTACAAACCTCATAGTCCTCCCCTTGCCTGCGTTCAATGATTCTCCTTTTAGGTACGATAGCCTGAATGATCGTTCCGTCAAAAAACTTATTAATCATCTTTCAAACTAAGTCTTCTCCTTCCGTTTTGACAAAAAGCACATACCAGTCCATACTCTTCATTGTATTCCCCGCCTTTTCGCTTCTAGTGCCCCATCCGACATCGCAGTTCCTCAAAATGGGTAATTATTAGTATTAACTACAATTCGGGGTGAGAAAAATGACCGTTTATGTGCAACCAATGAGGAAGGCTAAGAAGTTCACGTAAAGGAGCTAAGCCTATTCAAGTTTCACAGGCTCATCTTATTCTCGCTTCAGTACAAAGAATAAAAGAGTCTGAGATTAGCCAGCTTTTCATCGTTTACGAAAAACAGTCTTTATATTTGATGAATCTATGTAGATTATTGTTTGACAGTAATTTCATTAAATCAAAATATAGGAATAGATGATGATGAAGTTCACACCCTTGTGGAATGTAGTTACGCCTTTCGCATTAACATTTTTTCTGGAATATAAACCCTAAATTAACCACTTGGCTATATAATATAACTTCGAATGGGAAAATTCAATCCTTGTAAACTTTTTTTTGAGAGGTTATGTAAATAGCGTTGCATAACCCAATGAATTATTGGTTTTCTAATAATTCACTCAACTTTCGTAGCTCAAATCTTCAAACAAACTCTTGATATTGCTGGGTAAACCAGATTTGGAGAGATTGGAAGCCATTTCACAAAAACGAGGGGCCAGTTTAGCAGAAGACAGTATGACAAAAAGCCCTTCACCAATACAATGTCGATTTGAAAAAACCTAAGAAAATGAAAACTATTGTGAAGTTATGCGGTTAGGTCGCTCGAATGCTTGTGGGTCTGACTAAGAGCCAGGAAACTTACAACTCAGCTAAGGTAAATCCACAAGTTGCTTAAGTAAGGAAGCTCTCACCAGCTGATACATTCGCAGGATGGATAAAGAAGCACGGAGTATTGGGAGACATTAAACAAAAGGGCTCAGACCCGTTCCGTTAGAAAAACGCTCCATCTTGGTTGTGTTCGGCTTCCAACGATACAGCGTGTTCGCGGAGATGCCCATTCTCTCGCTACTTGAGAGACAGGTTTACCTTCTTCTTGAATCAGTTGAACGGTTTGAACTTTAGTATCTGGGGGTTTTTTAACATGTGGCCATCCCACCGAGCCTATCTTGCTTTAGCCATTCCTTTAATTATCTCAACGATTACGACCCCGCTACTCGGTGCGGTAGATACTGCGGTAATCGGACATTTGAGCCATTCTGCCTATTTGGGCGGTGTGGCAGTGGGTACCCTTATTTTCAATACTCTATATTGGCTGTTTGGCTTTCTGCGAGTCAGCACATCGGCTTTTACAGCCCAAACTGCCGGGGCTAAAAATAACGACCAGAGTATAGCCGCCCTCATGCGTCCGATGGGGATTGCTTTGGTGATCGGTGCGTTGTTCATTCTGCTACAAAAGCCGATCCTTCTAGCCTCCCTCCAGCTTATCCATCCTGCTGAGGATGTGGCGACGCAGGCATCAATTTATTTTAATATTCGTATTTGGGGAGCTCCCCTCACGCTGGTGAACTATGTACTACTCGGCTGGCTAATGGGATTGTCTCGCGTAAAGGCTACACTGCTTTTGCAAATTTCCATGAATGTCATCAATATGGTGCTGGCTATTTTGTTCACACAAATCATGCAATGGGATGTAGCAGGTGTGGCTGGTGCTACTCTAGTTGCTGAGGTCTTCGCATGTGTGCTGGGTTTTGTATTGGTGCTTCGTTCGTCGGTCTGGAAGGAATGGAAGCGCAGCGGACAGCGGGATTGGCGGGGGTGGTTTGGAGCTTCGGAGCTGAAAAACGTCATGGCAACGAACCTTGACCTTATGATTCGCACAGCCTGCCTGCTGACGATGTTTAATCTATTCACATCGCGCAGTGCGGGCTTTGGAACCGATCAGCTTGCGGCGAATGCTATTTTGCTGCAGATCCACTACCTTATGGCTTACTTTTTTGATGGTTTTGCCAACGCCAGCAGCATTATGACGGGTCAGGCCCGGGGTGCAAGGGATCAAAAAATGCTGCAAAGAGTTATTCATTTATCCTGGTGCTGGACGATGTTAACTAGCGTGCTAACGGGTGGGCTGTATTTCGTATTGAAAGAGCCGCTAATCCGTCTGTTTACCGATAATGCTACGGTGATCAGCCTTACGGGTCCATATAACGGTTGGCTAGTCGCCTTTCCACTGGCCGCCGGACTGGGACTGGTCTTCTACGGTGTATTTACAGGCATGACGGTGACGTATCCGATCCGTAATTCAATGCTCATTTCATTGGTCATCTTTTTGATCGCGCTGTTCTGGTGCGTTCCCCATTATGGGAATCATGGGCTTTGGCTTTCGTTCATCGTGTTTGCTTTAGGGCGGTCGCTGTTTCTTGTGATCTATTTGCCTCGGTTGCAGAGAATATAGCAATTTATAGTGCTAGAGGATGTGTACATGCGTGGATCTATGACCGCTACGAGGACGGATCACATTAAACACCTGTTTTACATCATACTCAAAAGCAAAGGATGTCCCATCAACCATCTATATGACGGCGTTGGGACATCCTTTTATTTTATGGAGAAACCTTTGAAGCTAAAGTATACAAATGCCTCTATTCGCCTTGAGGAATGGTCAGGCCTAAACCTTCGGCTACACGGCGTCCGTACTCAGGATCAGCCTTGTAGAAATGTCCAATCTGACGCAGCTTGATTTCATCACTTTCCACCGGCGTCATCGCACCCACGATGTTTTGTACCAGACGCGCACGCTCTTCTTCGCTGAGCAGACGGTACAGGTCACCCGGCTGAGTGTAGTGGTCATGATGGTCATAAGCTACACTTTGGGCTTCGCCCGATACTTCAAAAGGAGCGATGTTGTGCGCTGGTGACTCTTTGGGTCCACCAAGGCTGTTGGGCTCATAATAGACCGATCTGCCGCCATTGTCGTCACTACGCAATGCACCATCACGTTGATAGTTGTGTACTTCCGCAAGCGGTCGATTGATCGGTAATGAATTGTGATTTGCGCCTACACGGTAGCGATGTGCGTCTCCATAGGCAAACAGGCGTCCTTGCAGCATTTTATCCGGAGAAGCTTCAATACCGGGAACGAATGAACCCGGAGAGAACGTTGCCTGCTCTACTTCTGCAAAATAGTTCTCAGGATTACGATTCAATACCATGCGTCCCAGCTCGATCAGCGGGTAATCCTTTTGCGACCATACTTTCGTCACATCAAATGGATCAAAGCGGTATGTGTCCGCATCCTCCACAGGCATAATTTGCACATGAAGCTTCCATGCAGGGAAATCACCTTTGTCAATGGCATTAAACAGATCTTCGGTATGATAATCCGGGTTTTCACCGGCAATTTTGGCAGCCAGATCTACATCGAGATTTTGAACGCCTTGCTCTGTTTTAAAGTGATATTTCACCCATACCGCCTGCCCTTCGGCATTGACCCACTTGAATGTGTGGCTACCAAACCCATGCATATGTCTGAGTGTGGCGGGAATGCCGCGATCGGACATCAGAATACTTACTTGATGCAGCGATTCAGGAGATAAGGACCAGAAATCCCAAACGGCATTGGGGTTTTTTAGATGAGTTTGAGGGTGACGTTTTTGCGTATGAATAAAGTCCGGAAATTTGATCGCATCCCGGATGAAAAATACGGGTGTGTTGTTTCCTACGAGATCATAGTTGCCTTCCTCAGTATAAAACTTCACCGCAAAACCACGCGGGTCGCGTACCGTATCGGACGAGCCTTGCTCACCGGCAACCGTAGAAAAACGGATAAACATCGGTGTGCGTTTGCCCACCTCAGATAAAAAGCTTGCTTTTGTATAGGCAGATAAATCATTAGTGACTTCAAAATATCCGTGCGCCCCTGCACCCTTGGCATGAACCACACGCTCCGGCACACGTTCTCGGTTAAAATGCGCGAGCTTCTCCAGCAAATGCACATCCTGAATCAATGTAGGGCCACGTGATCCAGCCGTTATGGAATTTTGATTATCACCGACAGGAGCGCCCCAACTGGTAGTCAGGTTGGTTGGCTGTTTACTCATCATTGAAATCACCTCTTGAATGAATTGGTTGGATATGTGCTGTAAGCAAAAAACCTCCCGCCTCTGGTGCCGAATATCTGAAAAATCAGTGGGGAATTCAGACGGCTTCAAGATCGAGAGGTCTATTCTATTTAAACATGAATTCCATTTTAGATAATGAAGATTTCAGGAAGATTTGAAAAAGGTTTGACGAAGATTAGAGCAACAGCTGCTCCCTGTCGAGAAAATCCAGTATATCCTGAACCGACTGGGTAATCTCCCGGCCTTCAGTGGATACGATGAGTTCAGGCTCCAAAGGTGCTTCATAAGGCGCATCAATACCGGTAAAATGACGGATTTCTCCGGCTCTTGCCTTCTTGTACATGCCTTTGGGATCACGTCGCTCGCATTCCTCCAGACTGCACTGGATATAGATTTCATAACAGCCTTCCTGCTGTAAAATATCCTTTACCATTTCACGATCCTCACGATAAGGAGAGATCGTAGCGCAAATCGTCAACACCCCCGCATGCGACATCAGCTTCGCTACTTCAGCAATACGACGAATGTTTTCTTTGCGGTCAGCGGGCAGGAAACCCAAATTGCGATTTAAACCATGCCGAACATTATCCCCATCCAAAATAAATGTGCGTATGCCTCGTGCAAATAATGCCTTTTCCAATGTAGACGATACCGTTGATTTTCCCGAGCCAGACAGCCCCGTAAACCAAAGTACCGGGCTTTTATGCCCATTTAGAAGCTGGCGCGCTTGCTTGTCAACGTCTGACGCATGCCAGGTGACGTTCGAATTTGGATTCATTCAGCAATCTCCTTTTTCATCACTTATCACTGTACATACCAAAGATTCAGCATACGTTAAGTGCTTGTCCCCGAATACGACTGGCACTTGCTCCGGTGTGCACTCCACCTGCTCCTCAAATAATTGATGAATCGTTTTTTCCTGCGGGCAGTCCGTTACTGGATCGTGAAACATGCTCAAGCTACAGCGAATGAAGAACATAGGGGCAAAATTTAGACAGAGAATATCTTTAGAATAGCGTACAGCTATTAGATCTTATCTACAATTACGATACTACAGGATGGGTATTCGACTGGAGGGAAAGAAATGACATCAGATGACAGAGATTACAGAGCAAACTGCCGTTTTTTTTATTTGCTCTATTTTCGCTTTACTCCTTTATTTTCACAGCATAATCAAAATTCAGCTCATTGTCAGATGACAAATCAACTACCTCCTTTTATCTAATCAATTAAAAATTAAAGCTTGTCTTTTGACCAGAAATATCTTTAGAATAGGCGTATAGCTATCACATCTTGATCTACAATAACAATACCACAGGATGGTTACTCGATTGGAGGAAAAAAATGACATCGGAGTGGCAAAGAATACAGAGCAAACTGCCTGAATGGGTGGAACAAAGCCGTCATCAGTATATCCATGGCAAGGTGGCATCGTATATTCCCGAATTGTCCAAAGCCCCAGCGGACGCGCTGGGTGTCGTCGTGATAAACGGAACCGGCGAAACCGTGGTAGCCGGAGATACTGATATAAGCTTTACGATGCAAAGCATCTCGAAGGTATTCACGCTTATTTTGGCCTTGATGGATAATGGTGAAGATGTTGTCTTCTCCAAGGTCGGTATGGAGCCTACCGGAGACCGTTTTAATTCCATGCTGAAGCTGGAACTGGTCGAGCCGGGCATCCCGTTTAACCCGTTTATTAATGCCGGAGCCATCGCCGTGTCCTCTTTAATTCGTGGGAACAGTCCCGAAGAGAAGCTTGCCCGTGTCTTGCAATTTTTCCGTCTGGTTACCCGTAATGACACGCTGGAGTATGACCAGGATGTCTACAATTCAGAATCTGCCACAGGCCATTTGAACCGTTCTCTTGCCTATTTCCTGATGGAAAAGGGAATTCTGCGCGGACATGTTGAGGACGTGTTGGAGGTTTACTTCAGGAATTGCGCTATAAAATTGAACTGTACGGATTTGGCGCGCATGGGGCTCATATTAGCCTACAATGGACGTGATCCGGTCACGGATGTACCGCTGATTCCCCGCCGCTATGTGCAAATCGCCAAAACCTTTATGACCACATGCGGCATGTATGACGCATCCGGAGAGTTCGCCATTCAGATCGGGCTGCCTGCCAAAAGTGGCGTGTCTGGCAGCATTATGACGATGGTGCCCGGACGATATGGCATTGGACTGGTTGGCCCTTCCCTGAATCGTATGGGCAACAGTACGGCGGGTGTACACTTGCTGGAGACCATGTCGCGGGATTTGGATTGGAGTTTGTTTTAGTTCACGAATAAAAGGGTATTCCCAGCCTATGCGGCTTACGGGAATACCCTTTTCTTTTACTTTCCTGATATGTTAAACGGTTTGGCCGCCGTTAACCAGTTTGATATGAATGTGGAACGGATCAGCTACATACTTGGCACCATCGCGTTCCTGCACTCCATAACCTGCTGCAGTCAAACGGGCGATAACGGCCTCCAGTTCCTTCTGATCTGGCACCATCAGCTCAACATAGTCCAGGCCTGCAGCATGCTCGGGAGCTGGGGGCGCCCCTTCCCCTGCCCATATATTCAAGCCCATATGGTGGTGGTAACCACCTGCGGATACGAACATAGCAGACGAGCCATAGCGGCATGTAATGTCAAAACCGAGCACATCGCAATAAAACTGCTGCGCCTTGAGCAAATTAGATACATGGAAGTGAACATGTCCAATTACCGTTCCTTCGGGCAGCCCCTGCCAAGGTACATTTTCGGAAATTGCGATCAAGCCTTCTGCATCCACAGGATCTGTTCCCATAATGTAATACCCATTTGCATCTTTCTTCCACTGATCACGAGGGCGATCCGCATAGATCTCAATCCCGTTATGATCCGGATCATGGATATACAGAGCTTCACTTACATCATGGTCCCCCTGTCCGATTTCAATCTCATGAACAAGCAGAGTACGCAGAGACAGGCCCAGAGCCACGCGGTTCGGCACAAGAATAGCAAAGTGATATAATCCGGCTGCGGATTGGCGCGGAAGAATAACTGCATTTTCAATAAACTTAAGGGTTAACAGCGGATGCTTTCCGTCGACTGTCAATTCAGCGGTATCCGACGTTTGACGCAGCAGTTGGAAGCCAACAACCTCGGTATAAAATTGAATAGAGCGCTCCAAATTACTAACCTTTAATGAAACCTGCCCAATTCTGGTGTTGTCATGAATATGTGCTGTCATGAGACTTCCCGCTTTCTATATGGATTGGAGGACTGTGCTAATTATAAATTACTTTTCTGTTGAAGTACGACGGCTAAACAAAGAATCCAGAGACAAACGAGTCGGCGGCGCAAATACCAAATGCAGCGCTACCAGAATAAAAGCAATATCCAGCTCATAACCTGCTCCCTGACCATTACCCATTAGACCGCTGGACAATTTTGCTGTGAAAATCGCACCGATTAATACAATAACAAAAAGACCAGATACATAACGGGTAAGCAATCCCAGAATTAAAGCAATTCCTCCGACTAACTCAATTATTGCAACGACATAACCTAGAAATCCCGGAACACCAATACTGGAAAACCAGCCAGCCACATTGCCCAGTCCCATTTGAAATTTAGCAATTCCGTGCGCCAAAAACAAGATACCCAACGCCACCCGCATAATTGTAGAAATGTTTCTGCTTGCTGAACTCATATTTATCTCTCCATTCTGAATATTTTTTGCACCCGTACGAGCACATATTAATAATTATTTTATATTACTAATAATTTGGTTGAAAAATAAAATGATCTTGCTCTAAGCTGTAACTTATATAAGTAGGAATCAAACTCAAATTATTAGTAATAGGAATAATTATTTTGTCATGTGAATTTATCATAAGAAACTATAGTCTGTCAACAAAATATTTGATATGATAAATAATAAATTAGTATACATTATATTTCTTTAAAGGAGGAACGCTCTATGGGTATAGGATGCAACATACGCGCCGCGCGTAAACGTAAAAATTTATCCATCCAGCAAATATGCGAACGAACCGGATTATCTCAAGGCTTTATGAGCCAAGTGGAAAACAATAAAACCTCCCCTTCCATTGCTACACTGGACAGCATCGCTAATGCACTTAAGGTGCCCCTCGCTTTTCTGCTGCTCAAAGAAGAGGAACGGATGCAGGTGATTCGCAAAGACGAGCGACGTAAAACGGTCTATGGCAAAAATAAGCTTCAGGTTGACCATTTGGGGGGTCAGGGTAACGTCAAAATGATGCTGGTGAACATGCCACCAGGCTCATCCACAGAAGAAGCGCATGCACATGCGGGCGATGAGATTCATTTTGTTATGGAAGGCACGTTATATGTGGAGCAAGGCGAGGATTCGGCTACCCTCGAAGCGGGAGATTCCTTTAGCTGGAGAGCGGCCATTCCGCATTATGCCAAAAACATTGGAGAAAACAACGCACGTGTTCTGATCTCCATATTTCTCGAAGCAGAGAATGACGCTTAATAGAATCAAAAAAAAGCGCGTACCGGGAAGTCATTTTTCACTTCTGCGGTACACGCTTTTTATATTTTTCTCACTTTACAAGTCCAACTCTATCTTTTCTTGGCTGCATCAATGTCTCCAGGATTCAAACCTTTCCAAATATTAGGAATAATTACGTTTTCTGGATGATCGAATACAAGGAATGCTGTCGGTAAATACCGCTCGCCGTATTCAGAAGAAGGTTTATTCACAATGGCATGATCCTTGACGAGCACGGTCGATGATCCACCGTCCAGATTAGCACCGATAACCGCTCCGTGTTTAAGTAAAATGTTTTGCATATCATACAAATTGGCACCGATGCTGTAACCCGGCTGACGCCCGTCGATGGTCACAAAAATAATCGCGCCGTCTGCTCTTTGCCCCATTGCCGTACGGGGAGCAATTCCCCATCCTTCGCTTGCATCGCGAATAAGACCTTTACCATTCACGATCAAGCGTGGCTGGAAGGTAACCGCTTCTTGCACGTTCATTTTGGATAACTCGGACAGTGAATAATGCCCAGCTACCATTTTCCCCTGCTTATCTATACCTACGATTTGGGCAGAAGCGTTTTTCCCCATATCATTGTAGTATAGCTGGCCCTGAGAAATAACAACGCCGATCGGCTTAAAGCCATTCCCATTCCAGTTGGGATCGGCAAAGCCGCCGCCATTTACGCCTGCAACAGCTCCCAGGCGCTCTACCATACTGGATACTCTCTCTCCTTTGCCTACCTTGGCAGGAATCCCGAGTCTGATTTTAGTTGGGTCATGCACCGTCATCACATAGCCGTGATAATTACGACCGGATACCTCTTCTACTTCAACCAGCGGCGTTTGCTGCATCTTGGTCGGTGTCAGATCAGGCAGCTTGATCGTATGTCTGTCTTTCTCCTCGCCCATCTGCTCGAAACGGGCCGAATATTCGGCCACTCGCTTCTGCGCCTCCGCCTCACCAATAAAATATTTTGCCCAGTGACGATGTTGTGTTGTGATCAGCGTATCCGCAGCCAAGTAGCGCATGTCGTTGCCAGATGGCGTCAAAAACAGCCATGCGCTACCCCCGACCCCTGCGAGCAGTAGTACAATAAAAAGCCGCACCATAAAGCGACCAAATTTTCCTTTTCGTTTCTTTTTTTTGTTTTTCTTCCTGCGGGCAGTTGCACGCTGTGGCAAGACTTCCGGTTTCATTCGTCATCTCTCCTGTATGCTGACTTCTGTCTTGAATATAACCGTTCTCTATGAGCTGATAAGGTTTATTGTTCAGGACAGCCATGCTGCTGATTTTTATCCTCTGAGGGTAACATATCGGCAGCGACATCTAACCACAATATCATAAACTAATTTTGTAGAATGATAGTGTCAATTTTTTAACAGATTCATCATACCGAAAAAGAACACATTAAAACAGCCCTCCACATCAATGTGAAGGACCGTTTGGAAAATTACATTATAAAATTAATTACAGTTGTCTGTTCCAAATGACGGCTTCTCCTATCTTGAGAATAGATGTTCATTTTTTTGCCTTCTATCTATATACCCTCAAATCACGCAGAATACTAATCTTAGGTAAAAATATATATAACCAAAAAATCCAGCTCATGAGCTGTGCTAATCGGCACACCATGAGCTGGTTTGTATGTTTTTATAGAACTTGGGCTGCGAAAGCGCGCTTTATGCTTTGGGCTGAATCATATTCGCCGGTATCACATATTGGTCGAACTGCTCTTCGGTCAGCAGTCCGCTGCGGAGAGCCGCTTCTTTAAGAGACAGACCTTCCGCATGCGCGAGTTTGGCGATTTTAGCTGCATTTTCATATCCAATATACGGATTTAATGCCGTCACCAGCATCAGCGAATTATTCAAATTGTGCTCAATTTTGGTGAGATCCGGCTCAATGCCGACCGCACAGTTGTCATTAAAAGCTACAATTGAATCCGCTAGCAGATTCACGGATTGCAGGAAATTATAAATAATGACTGGCTTAAACACGTTCAGCTCAAAATTACCCTGACTCGCAGCAAAGCCGATAGCTGCATCATTACCCATGACCTGTGTTACGACCATCGTAAGTGCCTCACTTTGGGTCGGATTGACCTTGCCCGGCATGATCGAGCTGCCCGGCTCGTTAGCAGGAATCGTGATTTCACCCAAGCCGCTACGCGGACCACTTGCCAGCCAACGAACATCGTTAGCGATTTTCATCAAATCAGCAGCGAGTGCTTTAACTGCTCCGTGTACGGCAACCACTTCATCATGACTCGTCAGTGCATGGAATTTGTTTGGTGCGGACGTGAATGTTTTGCCGGTGAAGCTGGAAATCTCCGCAGAGGTTCGGTCACCGAACTCCGGATGAGCGTTAATACCCGTGCCCACGGCTGTACCGCCAATCGCCAGCTCCTTCATATATTGCACCGTGTCGATGATGATTCGCTTGCTTTTGTCCAGCATGGCATACCAGCCGCTGATTTCCTGACCCAGTGTAAGCGGCGTGGCATCCTGCAAGTGAGTACGTCCGATTTTAATAATATCCTTAAATTGCTCTGATTTCTGCTGAAAGGTTTCTTTCAGCTTATCAATAGCAGGCAGTAAGTGATCCTCCACTGCAATGACACCCGCTACATGAAGCGCTGTCGGAAACGTATCGTTCGAGCTTTGCGACATGTTCACATCGTCATTGGGATGCAGCTTTGCATCTTGTCCCTGCTCTTGCAGCCATTGGCTTCCAAGATGAGCAATCACTTCGTTCACATTCATATTGGATTGCGTGCCGCTTCCTGTCTGCCATACGACCAATGGGAAATGATCATCAACCCGTCCAGCAAGAATTTCGTCCGCCGCATAAATAATAGCGTCCTGCTTTTCCTGTGACAGCTTGCCCAACTTATAATTGCTGATCGCTGCACTCTTCTTGAGCACTGCGAACGCCTGAATAACCTCTACTGGCATTTTCTCAGAGCCAATCGGGAAATTTTCCTTGCTGCGCTGTGTTTGCGCTCCCCACAGACGGTCTGCCGGTACTTTGATCTCACCCAACGTATCTTTTTCAATGCGGTAGTTCAACTCATTTCCTCCTCTTGGCCTATGTAACTAAGGCAAAATATAGTGACTTCCTTGCCTATTATACATTAAATTTCAGTCGTTATCATATATTTTGCAAACGCTTTTTTACGATCAGACCGGAGGAGGAATGTATCGTCAGCTACAAACCGGGGTGGTCGGTTCAGCTAATGGTGATATTGCTGGCTTCCAAAATATCTGTACTTGTGCCTCTTCCACACATCCATCAGGACGAGCAGATCTTCATCTTCACGCACTGTGGAACGCCCTACTCCAAAAAGCTTCATCAGCTCAGGCTCTGTCGGAATTTTGGTACCCACATCCCATCCACCAGTAGCTATTTTTCGTTACAGCTGTTCAGCCACTTCATCAGCGATTTGCTTGCGTTTGACGGCTTGAAAAGGCACCATTTCCTGATTCATCCGATCATCTCCTGTTTTGTGTCATGCTATGGCGGCTTGCCATCCTGCAGCCTGTTTTTCATGTTCCCTTCCTCACCTCATCAGGCTTATTCCGATAAAATATAGGCTAGGATTTCGATTGTGCAGGTGTGACCCAATATAAACGGCTGGTTGCTTCAAAAATATGGCCTGGAGCAAGTGCAATCAACCCGATTTCCTCCGCAGGCAAGTCCGGGCGATTCGGTGCATTGATCATGTTCATTTGCGGCTCTGGACAGATAAAGTCCCTGCTCGCTCCATTGTTCCAGATCATCCAATGCTTATAGGCCGTGCCTACATCGTATATGAGAGTAGCACCTGTCTTACTGTGTGTCAGTTCCATATAGTTACGTCCATTTTGCGGAGCTGCTGTGTAATGATTGTCCATCGAGGCAAAGTAAGGACTCACTCCCGTTGTCTTTAGCAGTTCTTCTTCCGGTGACAATGGCTGGAACTGTCCTGTTGCTAACAGCCGCTCCGTCAGCTCGCGACGCTCACCGATGGTAACCTTAATTTTGTAGTCTTCCGGCGAACTATTCGGTACGAAAGGAACCCGAATTGCCGTGTGAAAGGCAAACAGGTTTGGAATCGGCTGATCACCCTCGTTGTGAATCACATAACGCTGATGCAGTCCAAATTCGTCCAGGCTGTACGTCAGCTTGATGGTAAAGGTGAACGGCAAATAGCGGAACATGGGATGTCCTTCCCGCACATGCTGATTCATTACCACATAGCTACCCTGTTCTCCAGATCCGTAGTCCTCAACCTCCCATCGGACAGTGTGTAAAAAACCGTGCAAATGGTTGTGTGTCGCCGTTTCATTGATGGGCAGTTCATATGTAACTCCATTCCACAGGAATTTGCCATCCTCATACCGATTCGGAGGAAACAGAAAAGGAATCCCATAGACTGACGGACTTTGTTTAAAAACCTCTATGCTGTCAGCTTCCGGCTCGTGGAGAAATGAATATCCCGTCTCATTGTCACGAAAAGAAATCAGATTAGCGCCATTTTCCGGCAAGGCTACCGCTTCATAACGCCCGAATTTAAGGTGAATCGCCGGTATTCCATAATAGAGATCACCAATTGCAGCGTACAGATGTGCCATCAATTATCCTCCTTGATGAATGACGATAGTTAATGAAAGCGTTTTATATCTTGGTTTGACTATGCTGAACTAAAAAACTCCATTCCGACACGAGAATTCCGGAAAATCCGAACACAAAAAACGATGCCCCGTAAGGCATCGTCATCAAAACGTACTACACATAACGTCCCTGCTTGGGTACGGCCATGTTCTCAAAATCCTCAGTCAGCCGTTCCAGCTGATTCGTTAGCTCATTCCCCTGCATGTAGTGACCATGTCCCGTAACAGCAATCTCCGGCTTTAAACCAGCCAGCCGTTCCACTGACCGCTGCGCAGCCTGCCAATCTGTTGTAAAATATGCAGGCGGACCGTGTATTTCTTTTTCCTGTAAAATGACCGCCAGCGCCGATTCCTGCTTTACTGTAATAAAAGCATCTCCAGCTACCAGCAACCGTCTGCGTTCATGAAAAAGCGATATGTGACCCGGCGTATGTCCAGGTGTATGCAGCCACTTCCACCCAGGCGCACCGGGCACACTGCCATCATCAGGCAGACGGGTAATGCGATCATCCAGATCAATGGCATCATTGGGATATAAAAAGGAAATGCTCGACAGCAGACCTCCACCCACACTGGGATCAGGTTGTTGGTAATCCTTCATCCCCGTCAAGTAAGGAAGCTCCAGTGGATGCGCATACACAGGGGTACCCCAATGCTGAACCAGCTCAATGATCGATCCCACATGATCAAAATGCCCGTGAGTGAGCACAATAGCAACGGGAGGGCCAGCGAACCGTTCCTCAGACAAGCGAATAATCGAGTCTGTAAACCCCACCATCCCCGTATCCACTAGCACCCAGGATCGACTTCCCGGCTCCCCGATAAAACACACATTTACAAACAGCGTCCGTAAGCTCAGAAGATCGGGAGCAGCCTCTTCATGTGCCATCATTCCTTCGGTGAACAGATGATTTGCCAAACCGTCATCCTCCCCATTCACATGGAATTTGCTGTCTTTATCAACCTATAGGCTTCCCCCATGTCGGCAGATTATGCGGACACTGCTAAATATAATCCGCTTGTCACGAAAATAGACCATGTTTACATTACTCGGGTAATTTACTCCACGCCGTATCCAGCAAATAATCAAACAAATCATCATTCTCTTCAATCCATGCATCCATACGCAGCATCTCTTCCTCTACCCGTGGCTCCCCTGCAAAATGGAGACTGTAATCCCACTCCTTGCCTCTTTTGCTATGAAACGTAATTTCGTATACAGAAGTCTGCCCATCTACCCCAAACACGACCTGACCTAAGTATGCGCCATTCTCATCTCTAGTCATTTGCGCCTGCTGAATATGTACTTCCTTTACTTCCTGAGGTGCATTTTGATCCGCCATTCATCTATCCGCCCTTTCGTTTTATCCAAAATTAACCAATACAGATTTGTGAACCTTTTTGTTACATTGTACAATATATAAGCCGTGTGTGGAATTTGCAAAAAAACTGCGCAGGCACCCCAGCCTTGTAAAGGCCTTTTCGTGAAATGGAGGAAAGCTACATGTCAGATTTTCAACAAAAATTGCAAAAATATGCCGAGTTAGCCGTTCGAGTGGGTGCTAATGTCCAACCTGGGCAAACACTCATCGTTCATGCTCCCATCCTGTCCGCTGAACTTGTTCGGCTTATTGTCAAATCTGCGTATACCGTCGGAGCCAAGCTGGTTAAGGTAAAATGGAGCGACGAGACCATCACTCGCCTACAGTATGAACTGGCTCCTGATGAGACTTTTCATATTCCTCCCAAATGGTACGCGGCCGAAATGACCGAAGAGGTCGAGAACGGCGCAGCAGTACTGCATATCATAGCAGATAATCCGGACTTGCTTCAAGGCATCCCATCCAGTCGAATTACTGCGGCCCAACGGGTACGTTCACATGAATTGCGCCAATACCGTGAACTTCAAATGGCCGATAAATTCAGTTGGGCTCTGATTGCTTATCCTTCTGAAGAGTGGGCTGCCAAAGTATTCCCGAATTTGCCAGCTTCCGAACAAATGGATAAGCTGTGGGAAGCCATTTTCAGCACCGTGCGTGTAGATCTTGATAATCCGGTAGAAGCTTGGAAAGAGCATTTGAAAACACTCTCCAGCAAATCAGATATTTTGAATGCCAAGCGCTATAAAAAGCTGCATTATCTGGCCCCAGGAACGGATCTCACTATCGAATTGGCTAAAGATCACCTGTGGGTTGCAGCCGAAAGCGTCAATCAGCAGGGACATACCTTCGTAGCCAATATGCCTACTGAGGAAGTGTTTACTGCCCCGCTCAAAACCGGAGTGAACGGCAAGGTAAGCAGCACCAAACCGCTCAGCTACAGCGGAAATATTATCGACAACTTTACGCTGACCTTTGAAAATGGACGCATTGTCGATGTGCAGGCTGAAACAGGCTTGGAGACTCTTCAGCATCTCATTGAAATGGATGAAGGCTCCCACTACTTGGGCGAAGTTGCTCTTGTGCCTCATCAGTCCCCCATTTCGGATAAGAACATTTTGTTCTATAATACGTTGTTTGATGAAAATGCCTCCAACCACCTGGCCATCGGCAATGCCTATGCATTTAACCTCAAGGGCGGCAAGGACATGACTCTGGAGCAGTTGGCTGCCAACGGCCTGAATTCCAGTCTGACACACGTCGATTTTATGATCGGCTCAGGTGAAATGGACATTAACGGCGTCACCGAGGACGGTACCGAGGAACCTATCTTCCGCAAAGGAAACTGGGCGATCTAAAAAGACAAAAAAGGCTCACGCCGCTTTCATGCGGAGGAGCCTTTTGTCCCAACCCAAGCGCCGGCGAGAATACGTAAGAAGTATCCCGTCGTAGATGCAGCGGCTAAATCGTAGCAGTTTTCTATTAATCCATTCTCGATCCAACCTAGCTGTGGATTTCCTGTATCGTAGTCATGAACTCGTCTCCATACCAGTTTGTCGGCAATAACCAGAGCAGTATGACCTAATGGCTAGACATATTCACCTGGACTAATAATACCTTTTCGCTCATCGTTCAACTCTCCCTTCCAAGTTTGTACAATTCTTATTATACGGATGAAAGGGCACACATCTCAATTTCAAACCCCAGATCTTCAATCATTTGATGATCGGCTGTGACTTCTTGTCCATCTGTCGTTAAATAATCTCCTACGAAAATCGAATTGGCTGCATACAGGGATAAGGGTTGCAGTGTCCCCAAATTCAGCTCCCGTCCGCCTGCGACACGAATTTCCCTAGATGGACAAATGAACCGAAACAGCGCCAGTACCTTTAATGCTCTGATCGGAGATATGCGCGTTGCACCTTCCAGCGGGGTTCCAGGGATCGGATTCAGGAAGTTAACTGGAATGGAGTCGGCACCGAGTTCTCGTAACGCATAACCCATTTGGACGATTTCCTCATTCGTTTCTCCCATTCCGATAATCACGCCGGAGCATGGTGACATCCCGTGAGATTGAGCCATTTTAACCGTTTCGACACGTTGATCGTATGTATGTGTGGTTGTAATGGACGGATAGTTGGTCTTGCTCGTATTTAAATTGTGATTGTAGCGATGGACTCCCGCCTCTGCCAACCGGCGAGCCTGATCTCCTTTGAGAATTCCCAGGCATGCACAAATTTTAAGTGGCATCGTACTGGTAATTTCCTGTACCGCCTCAATTACCTGATCCAGCTCTCGATTCGTTGGGCCCTTGCCGGAAGCTACGATACAATATGTACCTGCTTTCCTTGCTAACGCTTCACGGGCTCCGGCTAGCAGAGACTCCTTGTCCAGCATACTGTATTTGTTGACAGGTGCCGTGGATACGATTGATTGTGAGCAATAGCCGCAATCCTCCGGGCACAGGCCGCTTTTGGCATTCATAATCATGTTGAGCTTTACCTTTTTACCGTAAAAATGATGACGCACACGAAATGCAGCTTGCATAATCGGTAAGATTTCCTCATCGTCCGCTTCCAGCACCGCCAAGCCTTCTTCCAGCGTTACATTGCCGCCGTGGATCGCTTTCTCTGCCAGCGAGTACCAATCTGTAACCTCATTGGACCATTTCATACTTTATACCTCCCTAATTTAAATGAGCATGTAAATAGATACGTTTCTCAGGATAAATTACTTATTAATTGTCAACCTAATAAAAATACAACAGGTTGACAATAATACAAACATCATACCAATTCATGTCTTATGTGTAAAGCAGCCAAAATCAAAAAAACGACCCTCTATCGTTCAAGGGTCGCTTCAGGGATGATTCAATTATAGAATGTCTTACTCTTTTATTTTGGCGAATCCTAATTTACGAAACTCCCGCTTTCTCCAAAAGGATTGGCTGCTTCAACAGCCGAATACGTGAAATCCGCTTGTTCTCGATTTCTTCTACAACGAACTGACAACCTTCAAATTCTACAGACTGACCCGGCTGTGGCGGAATGACCTCGACACGGGAATACAGCCATCCACCGACTGTGTCATAATCTACATGATCCAGATCCAGTCCAAAGCGATCATTCACTTCATCAATTAACAGCATACCGTCAATGGAAAATTCCTCGTCATTAATCTGCTCACAACCAGGACGCTCCTGATCGAACTCATCCTGAATTTCACCAACGATCTCTTCCATAATATCCTCCAGCGTTACCATACCCGATGTACCGCCGTATTCATCAATCAGAATCGCAATTTGTGTCTTGCTACGCTGCATGCGTTTGAGCAAATCGCTAATTTGCGTTGATTCAGGAACGGCAAGAATCGGACGGATCATCGTACGGGTATCCAGTTTGTTCGCCCGCAGAAGATCCTTAATATGGATAAAGCCAATAATATGGTCCTTGTCCTCGGCACAGATTGGATAACGCGTTCTCATGCTCTCCGTCGCAATCGCGAGATTTTCCTCTGTGGACTCATTGCTGTACAAACAGATCATCTCGGTACGCGGAATCATGATTTCCCTGGCGGTCGTGTCGGTAAAATCAAATATATTATCAACAAGCGCCAATTCCGTATTATCAATTAGTCCGCTCTTATTGCTTTCTTTCATCAGAATGCGTATTTCATCCCCCGTATGCGCGGAATCGTCATGTTCGGATACCGGCTCCAGACGGAATAAACGCAGCAGGCTGTTTGCCATGCCATTCAACGCCCATATGAATGGATACATCAGCTTGTAAAAACAAGTCATCAGCATGGCCGAATATAGCGTAATGGTTTCAGCTTTACGAATGGCTATCGTTTTGGGCGCCAATTCACCCAGCACAATATGCAGAATCGTAATTACAATAAATGCAATGACCACGGCAGTACCGTGTACATATACCGGTCCCAGCCCGGCTGCGGTAAATACAGGTTTGATCAAATGTACAATGGCCGGCTCTCCGATCCACCCAAGTCCCAGCGAAGACAGTGTAATGCCCAACTGGCAGGCAGACAGATAAGCGTCCAAGTTGTGTAACATATTCGTGGCGTACACGGCTTTTTTGTTGCCCGCCTCTACCAATGTTTCAATACGACTGCTTCTGACTTTCACCATTGCAAATTCTGCAGATACAAAAAAACCGTTTAATAATACTAATGCAAAAACAATAAATAAGTTGAACATACTCGGTAAAGGGTCACTCAATATGCTCCCCGTCAGCCGTCATTACGGCAGACAGGCGCACCTCCTTCGGATAGTTTCATCATAGACAGAACGATAACACATCATAAGCAGCGTCAACTTCCCAACACATTCACTCCTTCCGGCTTCCAAAAGCCATATTCCGCATGAATGATCAAATCATCATTAGCTTATATTCAATTATATAGCTATACACTACACAGTCAAACCACAAGCAATGTCAGAAAAATCAGTTTCCCCTATCATTTAGGTCAGAAAACTTCATTTTTCGCCTCTTACCACAAAGGAAGCAACTATATTCGAGAAAGAATATAAATAAAATAAATCCTCCGCCATCAGGCAGAGGATATGGACTAATATATATGAAGGCATCAGCGAACCGGGGAAACAACCGGATTACCGATGACACCGGGATATTGATACAACAGCGGCTCATCAAAAGTAGCATAGTCTAGATTCACCATCAGCAAAATCGTTCGCTTGCCCGTAGCCGGATCACTGATAATAATGTGGTCACGACCCGCTGCTTCCAGAATACCTTTGAATATTTTTGCATTCCATTCCCGGTTATTTTCATACGTCATGTAAAAGGTTCCTGTTTTACCCAAGTTCAAGCGTAAAATATTTTCAATGTATGATTGCTCATATTGCGGAGTCTGGCTTTGCACCACCATACCGGCCGGTGTCATCGCGCTACCGCTGTTAACCTGAGGGGGAAAGCTGCTGATGGGCTGCATGGTTCCGACTGGATTCATCCCTCTTGGCCATTCGGGATACCCGCCACCAGTAGGATAAGAGACAGGACGGTAAGCTTGCTGTGAAATCATGTGAATTCCTCCTAAAATGGTTTTAAATCATCCAAACTCATTGTTGAAACGCTCTAATAGACGGCAGGACAATCCTGTACAGTCGGGCTGAAGAAGCAATGCGCCTTGAAACGCCCCGTGTTAGTCTGGTTATACCAGGTATCCGGACAGTCCCCGGAAGGTCTGAAAAACCACAATGCATTCGAAGCCGGACGTATTTTTTCCCCATTAATGACACGCCGGGCAAGACGAATGTCACGGTCACGGGCTCTTTGATAAAAATACCCCTTTTGCGTAGCTTCAAATCCGCCGGGACTTTGAAACACCATGTCATTCATGAGGCGAATTCCCTGAAAATCCAGACAATTGGCCAAAATCCGATTAACACCAACATTGCCGACCATGAGCATTCCCTGCTCTCCTTCTCCTTCGGCCTCTGCCCGCATAAGCCGGGCGAGTGTCCTTACATCCCCTGAGTTGACATTAATAACAGCCACCGCGTCCCCTCCTCGCTCTTCATCACATACCATATCTTATGGTACAAATGCCCAATGGGTGACAGCTTCCAGTGAAAAAAAGGATAAAAAAATAGCCCCGAAATTCGGGACTATTTGTTCAGGCAGCTTATAGCTCGCTAATCATTTTACGCGTCATAAGCTGCTGTCTACATTTTAACCTGTTCCAAGCTATAGCGATTAAGACGCTGGAACCCGATATACCGTGTACCCTGAAAGGTAAGCCGTCCTTCATCTCCCTCAGCACATTGACCATATTCTTCCCCGCTTACCTTGAACTCCATTCGGTCGCCACTCTCCACCTCGAAGGTTACATAATAGAAAGTATAGGTACGAGTCCCTTGTTCCTCCTGCCGCCTCTGTTGGAGATGTGTCCTTCTGGCCGTAATTCGGGAACCGACCGTCAATACAGGTTGCCTTTTATTCCGGTTCCATTCCATGACTTCCCTGCCCGCAGACAATAGGACAATACCCAACACGACTACGAAAAATACGGGCAGTACCGTACCCAGCCAATCGAACATCCATAATGACTCAAATCCCATGCAACGCACTCCTCTCCGCCAGGCATTCCACAGGGAAACCGCCGGGCATCCTCACATGACCTAAGCTTTCTGTAATAGTATATGTACGTTCCTGCCCAAATTTGATAGCAACCTCAAGAACGCCAAGAGCCTCCACGGAATGATCCGGGAGGCTCAACATATGGCGATATCAGAATGGTGCATCTGTTTATACATGTACAAGCTGGAGATAGCGCTGTGTCTCATCCAGAACTTCATTTTCTTCTGTATCGGCGTAACGCTCTGCGCACTGCTTGCAATCCTCTTCAGTCGTGCAACCGTAGGCATCCTGGCAAGTGTAACAAAATTGAAGGTAGTATTGGGTTAACATATGATCTTGATTCGCTCTCATGATTATCACTCCTATCGTTGTTTACAGGTTCAGTATAACAGGGGTTCATCCAGTATATTGTGATTTTTTTCACATATTATCGTATAAAATTTAAGTTTTTTTAAAATAAAACGCCCTGTGCCTCTTCCCTGATCTGCATGGCCTGTTGAGGACGTGCAAAATTAGGGGAAAAGCACAGGGCAATCGCCCTGGTGAAGGTTATTGGATCCTCCAGTTGGTACCACCGTCCGTCGTTTTAAGCAACAGTGATTTCTTGTCGTCCAATCGTTCCAGAAGCAGCCAACCTACCGTAGAAGAAGCAAAACGGAGCTTGACCGATCGCGGGTAATCCTTAAGCTTCGATGGCAGCACTTTGCTGCCAGTAAGGGTTGTCCACGTCCTGCCCCCGTCCATCGTTCGGCTCATTCCGGTTGGGGTTACGATCCACCCTTCCTTATCACTTAGAAAGGTGCGTCCGGGAATAATGGAGTTCTTTTTACTGCTCAGCCCCAAAGACACATTGTTCCATTGCGTGCCTACATCAGCAGTAAACAGTCCGCTATACTTTGTACCGCTGTCCAAATAACAGAGAACAGGAATCAAGTACGAAGAACTATTTCCTTTAAAAGACTGCGGAGCTTCAGCTTTTGCCTGGGGGCAACCCTGGATCTTGTTGGCTACCGGGGTCCAGGTCTTCCCTTGATTCGAAGTCTTATAAAGCTTAACACTGTTATCCAGATTAATCGCAACAAAACCCTTCTTGTTGCCATCAAAGCACATTCCCGCCATGCTGCCCTGTTCGGGCAGGCCCGAGCTTGACTCTTTGGATGACATACCAGAACTTTGCGCAACCTTCTGCCATGTGGCTCCTCCGTCAGTGGTATGATACAACAATTTTTGTTGATCCTGCTCATTCAGGTTTGTAGAAGCCATAATCCATCCGGTAGACGTATTTACATATTGAATCACGCTCACATGTTCCCCGCTTGGAAGCGCTGAAATATCCCAGCTCTGTCCCCCATCAGCGGTTCTGAGGATGACGGTTGCGGTTTTGTCCAGATTTTGACGGACAACCCATCCGTGCCGAGAATCGGTAAAGCTAATATCCTTCCCATATTCAAGCTTGTCTTGAAATTGAACGTTTTCAGAAGGAGAAATATTATTCCAGGTCTTTCCGCCATCATGCGTATAATAGAGCCGAAGCTCATTACGAGTAACTCCCCAAACGAAACCTTTATTTTCATCAATTAGGTGGAAATCAGCTATTCGCGTCTGAACTACATATTTGGTATTGGGATCGCCCACCTTCGGAGTCAATGGTGGATTAATAGTTATCGTTTGTCCCTGGTCATCCGGTTCCTCAATCTGAGGTTTGGTTACGGTTTCTGCGGGTTCGGGAGAACATCCAGCCAGCAGGATGCCTGTCAGCAGCAATACTCCCCCCAGGAGCGCACGCCAGCGCAGTTTCATATAAAGATCCTCCCTCGATGGCATGCGGTAATCCCGTGCCAAAAGCTTATCTGAAACAGAATTATACCATAAACGACTCTAAGTGACACTTTTCGCGCGCTCATACAAAAAAACCGGCCACCCTTCACATAAGTGCAGGATGCCGGCTTTTTAACATTTAAACAAATTAGGATTTACGGTTTAACAAGCTTTTGTGATATCCGTAGAAGAAATAAATCAGCAGACCCAGCAGGAGCCACACGATAAATCCAATCCACGTGCTGATATGAAGCTGAAGCATCAAACCGACGCAAACCAGGGCACTCAAAAGCGGAAGCAACGGAACCCAAGGCACGGTAAAGCCTCTTTTCAAATCCGGACGTTTCTTACGCAGAACGATCACCCCAACCGATACAACGGCAAAAGCGAACAGGGTTCCGATACTCGTCAGGTTCGTCAGAGCATGTAACGGAAAAAAACCACTAGCCAATGCGATGATGCTTCCGACCAGCCAAGTGCTTCGGATGGGTGTTTGAGTTTTGGGATTGATTTTAGATAAAAATACCGGTAACAGACCGTCACGCGATATCGAGAAAATTAACCGTGTCTGACCATACAACAGTACGAGTAAAACCGTGGTCATCCCGGCAATAGCACCGATAGAAATGAGTCCGGCCACAAAATCCTGATGGATAAAGCGCAAAGCAAACGCAACAGGATCATTTACCCCCAGCTGCGTATAAGGCACCATTCCGGTAAGTACAACAGAAACCGCTATATACAGCACTGTACAAATCGCAAGCGAGGAAATAATACCGATTGGCATATTCCGCTGCGGATTACGCACCTCCTCTGCCGCTGTTGAAATGGCATCGAAGCCCAAATAAGCAAAAAATACGATTGCCGCGGCACTCAAAACACCGGAGAAACCATAAGGGAGAAACGGTGTCCAGTTGGCAGGCTTAACATAAAAGATTCCGATTCCGATAAACAGCAGCACGACCCCGACTTTTACACAAACCATAATGAAATTAAACCGAACCGTTTCCTTGGCTCCGAGACTCAGTAACAGTGTGATCAACATAATAATACACACAGCAGGTAGGTCAATAATGGTTCCCCTGGCTGAATCGAAGGCTGCGGTTAAAGCCAGTGGTAAATGTATATCAAAGCCGGCCAGCAAGCCTTGAAAATAAGCAGACCAGCCACTGCTCACTGAGGCGGCCGCCACCCCGTATTCAAGAATTAAGTCCCAACCCAGTACCCAGGCCAGAATTTCCCCAAACACAATATAGCCATACGCATAAGCGCTGCCGGCAGCGGGAACTGTAGAAGAAAGCTCTGCATAGCACAAGGCTGCCAGTACACAGGCAAGCCCTGCAATTACAAAAGAGAGCATCAATCCAGGACCTGCATTTTCTGCTGCTGCCTTGCCAGTAATAACAAAAATCCCGGTACCGATGATACAACCTACACCTAGTATAGTAAGGTCAAAGGCGCTCATCGTTCTCTTTAAGCGTCCTTTAGATCCGCTTTCTTCATACTCGAGTAGTCCTGTCTTTTTTCGAAATAAATCCATATACATAATCCTCTTTCCATAATTTCATAAGTGAATATCGCTACTGCAACGCTTTAGTGCATGTTATCATTTGATTAATTATTAGCGAGTATCGCTTAGAAGTCAAGGAGAAATGTCATATTTTTTTTGCAGTCGAGCACACATATACGGTAAACTTAGTTGGAAAGATAAATTTTAAATTAATTAGTCTAAAATCAAAAGGTATTCAACCCGAGAAGGAGATGAGGATTTTATGAGCTTAAAACCTTACAAACGAAGCAGAGTGGCCATTGTCGGCATGGGAGCGGTCGGTACAACGACCGGTTATACCCTACTACTGCGCCAACGCATGTCAGAACTTGTCTTTATTGATGTCAACGTCAAAAAGGCGAAGGGGGAAATGCTCGATATGAATCATGGGCTTCCTTTTCTCGGCGGTGTCAAAGTGTGGGCGGGTGATTATGAAGACTGTCGTGATGCGGATATCATCATTATTACAGCGGGCGCATCACAAAAACCGGGAGAAACACGCATTGATCTGCTCAAGCGTAATGCCGAAATTTTTGAAAGCATTATTGATAATATCGTCAAGGTAAACACACATGGCATTTTGCTGATCGCAACCAATCCAGTGGACATTCTCTCCTACATTTCCTGGAAACGTAGTGGCTGGCCTTCGAGCAGAGTTATCGGTTCGGGAACGCTGCTGGACAGTGCACGCTTCCGTTATTTGATTGGTAAGCAAAAGGGCATTGACCCTCGCAGCATCCACGCCCATATTATTGGAGAACATGGCGACTCCGAACTGCCTGTATGGAGCACGGCCAACATCGCAGGAACTCCATTGGAGCTGGGTGAAGAAGCAAAAAATGAGATTTTTGAAAGCACCAAAAATGCAGCCTATGAAATTATAGATGCCAAAGGCGCGACTTCTTACGCCATCGGGCTGGCTCTGGACCGAATCGTAGCCGCCATTCTGGGGGACGAAGGGGCTGTACTTAATGTGTCCACCTTGCTGGAAGATTATAACGGAGTGTCTGACGTTTATCTGGGTGTTCCGAGTATCGTAGATCACAACGGTGTACGTAAAATTTTGGATCTTCCGCTGAATGACAAGGAACGTGAAGGACTACATCAATCTGCGGACAAGCTAAAAGATCAAATCAGTAAACTCAACTTGTAGATGAACAAACTGAAATTGTAGACAAAAAGGGCCTCTACAGCGGCGAAAATACCGTTGAGAGGCCCTTTGATTATGTCATATAAAGAGTTCAGCTTATCGTAAACAGTTTACTCAGATTACCAAGGCGGCGTATCGCCATCGGCAAATTCGTCTTCTTGGAAGCGTTTCTCTTTCAGCCGCTCAGCCACCGTTTCGAACGATTCAGGTTGAAGCAACTCAATCGGTGAAAAGCCTTTTTCAAATGTAAATGCGTCGCCTTCAATGATAAGCGCGTATCTATCGTGCAGTTTCGTAATATGCAGCTTGGCCCCAAAGTCGGACAGTAGTCCACGTACAGCCGTATCATCCAGCTTGAAGCGAACTTCAATTTCCGGCTTTAGCTCAACAATATGCTGCGCAGCCTCTACGACCTGAAGGGGTTCCCATTTCCCTTGCAAATCCCGTTTTTCACTGGCCGCCCACAACTCCAGATCACGTTCCTCTTGCTGTCTTTCCTCATTGGTAGCATCCGGCCATTTCGTCTCTACATAGTTCTGTACGAAGCCCATGACATGCTCATTGACGATTTCTGGCATGGATTGCTCATAGGTCACAAATTTCAGAAAATCCTCAAAATATCGTGCATGCGAGGACTGGTGAATTTTAAGCTCCCACTCATCGTTCATCCCCTCCTCCAGCATGTAAGGATACATGATAGATTTCATATTACGGGCTGAAATGGCCATTTCGACCTCGCTGACCAGACTGCTTTCGGTAATACGGGCAATTTTAGGTTCAAAATCACATTTGAGCACAAAAATAAACGGATCATCGGAGTGTGTATTCAAGGTAGCCTGTATAATGATCAGCGCTCCACCGCGTACCGCGCTTGTATCCAGATACATCCGCACCAGATCGTCGCAGGCATTTTTAAAATCTTCCTTATCCTCTGCTGCCCGTAGCCGGGCGAACATATTGAAATTGGGATTACTGCTCAGTTCATGCTCCGGTTCGACGATAAAGCGGCCAATTTTGGTCGGTGCCTGCTCTGTGCTCGGATTTTTCTCGACCTTCCGTTTGCTAATGCGGGCAAATTCCCCGTCCAGAAATTTTTTAACATCGCTCTCGTCATAATCATAGTCATCCATCGTAGCGTAATGCTTGTAGGACTTACCGCCTTGTCCTTCTTTTCCGTCTACCTGAATTACAAAAAAAGATAAAAAGTCCACTTGAAAGTTCATTTGCGTTCCATACGCTCCTTTTCAGGCATGTACGCGTAATTATATCACTATGGATTTAAAACGTACATCGGATGCAAATCCTCATTGTTAAGATACTCATAAGTGTTAACATAATATTTATTATGGAACTTAATTTGCAATTAGATATAATTTCCTAATGACAGTTTTATATTGGGTTAATTTTCCATAATTCTGATCCACATCCTTAAATATCATGAACGAATTCATTTTCTATGCTAAGATCTCATCTGAATTCAAAAAAAAAAATGACTAAATAGTAGTTAATTTATTATATAGACAAAAATATATTTTGTTTATATAAAAAATAAACTTAAGGGTTTGACACCCTGAAATCAGGAAAGGAGAGTTTATTGTTGTTTAGAAATCCATATATAAGGACCATTATTGCCTCCAATGCACTGCTGAATTTAGGCATTTGGGTGCGGAATTTTGCCATCCTGCTGTATGTAACTGATCTGACTCATAATGATCCGGTATACGTGTCGCTCATTTCGGTAGCAGAATTTACGCCCATTTTTCTGTTTGCCATCATTGGGGGCACATTCGCAGACCGTTGGGGGCACATTCGCAGACCGTTGGCGGCCCAAACGGACCATGATCAGTTGTGATCTGTTGTCCGCCGCTTCCATTTTCATCGTGTTATTGGCGTTGTGGTACGGCTCATGGCAGGTACTATTACTGTCCACTTTTTTCTCGGCAATTCTTTCTCAATTTTCTCAGCCATCTGCGATGAAGTTATTTAAGCAGCATGTAGAACCGGAACAGCTTCAGGGAGTCATGGCCCTTTTTCAGTCTCTAATGGCTTTATTCATGGTCATTGGCCCTGTCATCGGTACATTTATCTATCAACACTTTGGAATCTTCGTTTCATTGTCTGTAACAGGAGTATTATTTTTCATCTCAGCGCTTGTTTTGACTCGTATTCCACAAGATGAACGAGAGCTTCAGGTAGGTAATAATCCAACTTATTTCATTCAAGAGCTTAAAGAAGGAATTCGTTATGTATGGAATAACCGTACACTTCGCAAGCTTGGGGGGACTTTTACCGTAATTGGGCTGGCGGTCGGACTTATTCAGCCTCTAATGCTCTTTGTCGCCTTAGAGAACCTTGGACAAAACAAGGAATTTCTACAATGGCTGTTAATGGCGAACGGAGCGGCCATGCTGATTGGAGGCAGCATGATTATGGGTGTTTCCAAAAAAGTACAGCCACAAATGTTGCTGGTTGCCGGACTTTTGGTTAGTACACTGTCAACTTTTGGAATTGGATGGTCGCACAATATTGTGCTGACACTGGCACTACAAGTATTCAGCGGCTTATTTTATCCGTGCATTTATATCGGTATCAACACCATGATGATGAAAAATGCCGAAGCAGCTTTCATTGGTCGCGTCGGCGGAGCCCTCTCTCCCCTGTTCACAGGGATGATGGTCGTCGGTATGAGTATTGGCGGGACGCTCAAGCATGCGTCCTCCCTGTTTGCCGTATTTGCTGTCAGCACCGGATTATTCTTAATTGGTGCAATGCTGTTGGTACCATTACTCCGAGACAAATCCCCTGTGCAAGCTGTCATATCCGGGGAATCTAAGTAACGCAAAAAACCGATCCTTATTGGAATGGAGGTGTATCCTGCTATCCGCTAAGGTCGGTTTTTTTATGATCTCATCATAATTTCATACGACCTATGTCTCTCTTCCTTCATGCTGTCTTTTCCACAATCATGCATACAGACCGTTGTCATCCAGCAGTTCATCATGTCGTCCCTGCTCTATAGCCCTTCCTTTGTCCAGTACAACGATGCGGTCCGCATTTCGTTTAATATGTACCATCTGTGCCAGCCGAATCAGACTTGGAGGCTGAACCAGCGTACGTAGCAAAATGTCTCTCGCTTCGTGAATACACGTACATCATTGGGTTTGATCGTCATAGTCGGTTTAGGTGAAGCGGTGCGTGTTTCTTGCAGAAAAAGTGCCATTAGCTCCAGTGCCCTGCTCTCCAAAAAAAAGCTGTCGGGTCAGGCCCTGATAAGGATGAGACGACAGTTCCTGAGATCGCTTTCATACCGGGCGTAATCACTGTTTCCATACAAGCAAACGATTGCCCCAGACGGATACCCAGCTCCTGTAACAGTTCGCCCCACAACGAAGGATTAAAACGCTGCTAGATATGATTCATCGCTTTACTTCCCGGCATTTCCGGATGGATCTTCACTTCGTTCATATAAGAAAGCTCGAAGCCTTTGCGCAAAAAATGCGTACGATGCACACCGTCTCCCCATTGCTCAGGTATATGATAAATATGCTCATGTTTCGTGGACGCCTGAATGGGGTCTTTTTCATGGCTCATAGAGTTTAAACTGCTTTTATATTTTATGGAATATTAATCCATTTTTAACTTTTGTAATGGCCTGCTCGGTAGTCAAAAATTCCATATGATTACATCCTTTCACTGGGATTTTTTAAGTTAACATAATGTATATTACGTAATCTAATTACTGTTTTTTGAAGAAGCTAGGCTTGACTTCGGTGCTGACTGATCGTATAGTGTGGATTTATCTGTAATCAAGAGAAGATTTTGATGTCGGTGAATGTTCTTAACTAAGCAACTTCATATTCAGGGAAGACTGTTCAGGCGCTTGTGCCCTCCGGGGACAGGTTTGTTTGCTACTGTGTTTTACCCTGACATTAGTTAAGAACATGCGGATATCATAAATTGCCTCAGGGATTATTTTCTTCTAGGCCTTATTCCGTGCTGTGTTCAGCGCGGTTTTTTTGTTTTCAGATTTTTTGTGAACTTCCTTTAACACCTCCTATTCATGGGCTAATTAGCTTACAAATTGGTTTACTCATGGATGATTTGGGGACGCATAAATTGGAGCTGCAAAAGCTGAATTATAGGCTTATTTGACGATAAATTCCCTCTTTCCTTCAGGGCGGAGAATGAACGATTTGTTCATTCTCCGCCCTTTTTTTATTTTACAGAGAAGGTTCTAAACAATCCTGACACTACACAACTAAAGGAGGGATTTATTCATGAATGAAACCACAATGTAGCGCTTGGAATATGACCGGATCAAAACAAGAGTTTCCGAATGTGCTTTTTCTTACCTTGGTAAGCGCCATGCCGCTTCCATGCAACCAATTACTGACATCCGTACGATCAGATCCGTCTTGACGAAGCGACCGAAGCCTTGCACTCATTCGCCACGGTTGGGCCTCTCTATTGCGCTACTGGAAGAATTCTTCATATTGCAGCTACCGAGTTGTATCCCGACGACTATGATCTGGACATCGTTTTGGAAACTAAGGAGAACCGCGAAAAACGAAAGCTTCTGAGCCGGAAACATGTTGAAGGTCTGATGATTGAATCTCCTCCGGAAGATAAAGTGTAAAAACAATTGCAGGTCAAATTCCAATCATATCAACTTATGATCAGAATTTGCAAAGCAGATTAAGTTGATATAATAAATATTATGTTAACTTAATCTGCTTCCTCTATTTTTAGACATGATAAATACTCCAAAACCGTAATTTACCCGCTCCTGAACAGTATGTTCTCCCTCAAGTCTCCCTTTAATAACTGAAATCAATCGCAGGTTCACGTTAAGAATCAAGAAAAATAATCCCTTTCAATCTCAAAACTTGAGTTTAATTCCAAACTACTCCCGGAGAAATGGTCTAAAAAGAAATACTAGGCATCTATGAATAAAGGTTTCAGAAGGACGAAAAGACTAATGAAACTTTGGGATGGCTAATTAACGATTATATTCAACATATGCGACATCATTTGGAACAAATAGATCAAAAGCAAAGCTATATAAGCTGAACTTAAAAGTTACCTATCGTGCCACTTCGCAGACGGATGGTGCTTCTCTTGTAGCATCATTCCTCCTCCGTTTTCCAAGTACATTTTTAGTTAAGCTTATATAATCGTTAATATGTTGGTATTTTTCGTTGATATGAAGTTATGAAATTGGGTTTCACTCCATTAAGTTTACATAATAATTATTATGTAAACTTAATCTTTTTATTCTCCTTAATGTACTTATCATATCCCTGTCAATATTTTATTTTTCACTGTTGAACACTTTATTCCCCTTTTTCTCTTGTTAGCCCATACCTCTTTAATTCCATCATAGGTACCTGAATATCCAGCTTGTCCATCGCTTTTTCTTTTTCCCGATCCGTGACATGCGTGTATACGGTGGTAGTCTGGATGGATGAGTGCCCCAGTAGCTCTTGCACAGTACGCAGATCGGCACCCTTACGTAAAAGCATCGTTGCAAACGTATGTCGCAGCTTATGGCTGGAGTAGGATACCCGACGTTCCACACTCTTATCCTGTTGGAATCGCTCGAACGTTTCTGTAGCAATCTGCTGAATAGAGCGCACCGCCAAACGGCGGCCTTTTTGCGACACGAACATCGCGTCCTCCTTCCCCCTCCACGGGGTTAATCTTTCCTCCAACGCACGTTCCACAATATCACACACACCCTCCGGCACCGGAAGCGTACGCCACTTGCGCCCTTTACCAAACACATCTAGTGTGCGCCGTTCTCTGCTAAAATCCGAGACATTCAAAGAATGAACCTCTCCCACCCGTAATCCCATATATACCATGAGCAGAAAAATTGCCATGTTGCGATTTGCATATTTCCCCTCCACTGCGAGCAAAAACGGCTGGATTTCCTTTTCATCCAAATAGACGGGCATACGATTCTTTTCGGTCTTTGCTTTTTTAATTCCGGATGCCGGATTTGTGCTGCACAATTCAAATTCCTGCAACGCTTTGTAAAAGCTACTCACCGCTGCATGCTTTCGGTTCCGTGTACTATCTCCTGCTCCACCTTCCCGTGCTTTAGACAGATACGACATAACATGAATTTTCTTCACCTGATCAAGTGGCTTTTCACGCAGCGTACGTAAGAACTGCTTCACATCCCCTGTATAGTTTTTTTGTGTATGTATCGTATATCCCGCATCCTTCATCCAGATCAAAAAAGCTTCCAGCTCCTCAGCATACACTTCATCAATATCATCTATTGTATCCTGCTCCATTTGCCGTACCCCTTTTTTCATCCCGATTACCTCCGTTTCGATTCATATTCCCAAATACCAAAAATGCTGTAAAACGTCCATTTTCGCCTAATTTTTATCGACAATCCAATCGACAACTTATGCGTGGGGGCTAATGAAAGTCGATTTAAACCTAAACAGCGTATAATTTATATTATACGCTGTTTTTTTCGTCACTTTTTAAGTATAAATAATGCTCCCTATCCTTGTCTACCGCTATTTTGACTGATTTTCTCATTAGAATATTTAAATTTTAAATGCAAATAACCTTCAGCCCCATTTCCTTAGTGGTGTTGAAGGTTATTTTGTCGTGTATAGCTTGTATGAGTAAGTTATGATTTCTTCGCGATGTTATCCCTTGGAGCGACTCAGCAGATACAGGAAATATGTAGCACCAATGATCGCCACGATCAAACCTGTCGGGATTTCTTCTGTAAAGGTAAGGATCGTGTAATCGTATCCGCCACAAGCACTAACAGCACGCCTACTGGTGTTTCCTCCGTTGCATTAATCATACGGGCCGCCAGATCGGCAAACACGATGAGCAAAGCTCCCATAATGGCCGAACAAAGAATGATCCAGCCTAACCAGCTTGCGGGTCATATGAGGAATAATCAGCCCTAATTCAAAAAATCGTCTTAGCATATATATGACTTCTCCTTTCTTATTTCAAGTGATTATTTAGGATCGGTGGAAAGCATGGTAACGGCTTCATCCAGCGATTGGTCGATAGCAAGCGGTGAATATGTAAACCACGGGTCAGCTTTAATGAAATATACTTTGTGGTTTTTAACTGCAGGGATATTTCTCCACAGTGCGCTTTGCTCGATTTCCTTGAGGATTTCATCCTTGGTCTCTTCATCATAAACCAGCATAATAATTCGGTCCTCCGACAGTTCAGGCAGCTTTTCCATCGAAATGCTATCATAAACGAAATTAAAGTTCGGTTCCTTCGCCAGCTTTTGGCGTATGTACTCAGAAGGATTCAATTCCAGTGAACGGTAAATGACATGACCTACATTCCGCGCCCCATACACTCTTAGCACATCCTTGCCGTAGGTCATGTAAATCGTGACTGTTTCATTTTCCTTAAATTTTCCAGCCAGCGGCAGCCTTTTGATCCAGATTGGCAATCCACTGCTCAGCTTCTTTGTCCTTACCCAGCACAGCGTCAACATCGCGAAATTGCTTGAGCACATTCCGCAATTCCGTCAATCTTACCGTTGCCGATTTACAGGGATGTTGATCTTGTTGCCAGCGGCATCTGTATATTCTCGCATGGAAACCGTTTGGGACTGCCAGAAAGAGTCTTTGTGCTGGTCTTTCCATTGGTCTGATTATCGGTATCTGCATTTCCACAAGCACTCAGTGCAACCACCAGTAGAAACACAAAAAATAAAAACTTCCATATTATTACGAAGCGAATAATTCAGCTCTCTGCAGAATCGCACTCAAAATAGAGGATTGTTACATAGAACCTTTCATTTAAATAAATCAGGAAAATAAAAAAACGGGCTGATCGCATTCTCGCATCAGCCCGAAATCTTAAATATATGGGGGTATACGCCCGTTTTATTTCTTTTGATCCACTAACTCCAGCTTGGCAGGAATTGATTTTTTCACAGTTTTACCTTGGAGCACATCCTGTGCCGCCCGAACCGCCAATTGTCCAATCAGTTCGGGCTGCTGAGCCACGGTCGCCGTGAGTTTTCCCTCCTTAATCGATTTAAGTGCATCCTCGTTGCCGTCAAAGCCGATCACCGGAATATTTTTACCCGAGCTTTGAATGGCTTCAATTGCCCCAAGCGCCATTTCATCATTATGGGCAAATACCGCCTGAACATCCGGGTTGCCTTGCAGCAGGTTTTCCATGACATTCAAACCTTTGGTCCGGTCAAAATCGGCCGACTGTTTAGCAATAACGTTCAGTTCCTTATCCGCTACTTCGTGGAAGCCTTTGCCCCGTTCACGGGTGGCCGATGCACCTGGTACGCCTTCCAGCTCAATGACCTTGGCACCTTTTCCGACTTGATCAATCACGTATCTGGCAGCCATACGTCCACCCTCTACATTGTCCGAAGCGACAAGCGCTTTTACATCTCCTTTGTCTGCCGAACGATCCAGCGTAATGACCGGGATGTTCAAAGTGTTCGCAGATTGAACTACCGTAGAGATAGCCGACGAATCTGTCGGATTAATTAACAATGCATTTACGCCTTGCTGGATCAGATCGTCCACATCATTGCTTTGCTTCGCCGAATCATTTTGCGCATCGACGACAATGACTTGCAATCCTTGTTTTTTGGCTTCTGCAACGACTCCGTCTTTGAGAGAGACGAAAAATGGATTATTCAGTGTAGAGATGGACAAGCCTATTTTAATGTCCTTCAAGTTCGCGGCTGCTTTAGGTTTCGCCCATTCCGGCGGTTCCAGAGAACAGCCTGTCATGAGTAGGAGGAGCAGGGCTGTCATAATTAATGTAAGCTTTTTCATATATAGGGTCTCCTTGTATACAGATTAGGTGGTTTATGCAGATTTCTTGCGGTCAATCAATACAGCAATGGCGATTACAATCCCTTTGACCACCATTTGATAAAAAGAGTTCACACCCAGCAAATTCAAGCCATTGTTCAGCGTTCCGATAATAAGTACACCGATCAACGTACCTACGATTCGCCCCCGTCCGCCTGACAGGCTGGTTCCGCCCAGTACGACAGCCGCAATGGCATCTAGTTCATAAGAAGTACCTGCTGTCGGCTGCGCCGAGTTCAAACGTGAGGTCAAAATAGCACCCGCCAAAGCAGAGAGCATTCCAGCCAGAGAGTAAATCCAAATTTTCACGCGCGGTACTTTAATACCGGATACAATCGAAGCCTTCTCGTTACCACCGATGGCATACGTTTTGCGTCCAAACGGCGTTTTATGCAAAATGATCCACAAAACAGCAAAGGTAATGAGCATTGTAATCGCCGGAACCGGAATGCCGAACTGGTAACCGCGGCCGAACAACTGAAATACCAGACTATCCCCGAGTCCAGTAATCGGATTACCATCGGTATAGACCAGCGTCAATCCTCTGAAAATAGTCATCGTCGCCAATGTGGCAATAAACGGAGCCATTTTACCTTTGGTGATCATCAAGCCATTAATCATCCCCATGACGCCACCCAGCGCACAGCCAATGATAATTGCCAAAATCGGATCGAACCCGGCCAGCATCATATTCGCAACAAATGCACTGGATAGAGCTAGGATCGAGCCAACAGACAAATCAATCCCGCCTGTGAGAATGACGAAGGTCATACCAAACGCAATCAGCGCATTAATAGATACTTGGCGCAACAAATTCAGAATATTAAGCGGTTCCAAAAAGCTGGGATTCAAGACCGATACGATGATGGCCAAAATAATAAGTCCCAGCAACGGGCCGAGCTTTTGTGTAATTTGCGACATTTGAAAGCCTTTGCCACCTTTAGTTTCTTTCATAGTAGTCATATTACTGTCCTCCTGTAGCTAACATCATAATGTGTTCTTGCGTGGCTTCTTCCCTACTCAGTTCCCCGCTGATTTTCCCCTCATGCACAACGATAATACGATCGCTCATGCCGAGCACCTCGGGAAGTTCTGAGGATACCATGATGATCGCTACTCCGCGCTCGGTCAGTTCGTTCATCAACTGGTAGATTTCCCGTTTGGCACCTACATCCACACCTCTTGTCGGTTCGTCAAGAATAAGTACGCTTGGGCCAATGCCCACCCATTTGGCGATAACCACCTTTTGCTGATTGCCACCTGACAGACTGCGTACCGGCGTTTCACCTGATTGTGTCTTGATTTGTAAGCGCTTAATTAGTGTATTAACAAAATCCATCTCTTGTTTGCCTGAAATAAATCCTTTCGACGTAAAGCTGAACAGATTGGGCAAGACCATGTTTTCCCGGATCGAAAAATCAAGCACCAATCCCTCATCCTTGCGGTCCTCTGTAATAAAGCCAATTCCCAGCTTAACTGCGTCATCCGGCTTGCGGATAGTCACTTTTTTTCCACGCACGTGGATTTCACCACTATCCAAACCATCCAGTCCAAAAAGCGATCGCATGATTTCTGTTCGTCCCGAACCCATCAAACCTGAAAAGCCCACAATTTCCCCGGATCGCACGGTAAAATTCACATTATAAAATAGCCCTTTGTGCGAGGCATTTTTGACCTCTAGCACCACTTCACCAAAAGCAGGTGTTCTCGCCGGATAGCGCTCAGTTAGCTCCCTGCCGACCATTTTTCGCACAACCTCATCAAAATCGGTATCGGGAATCGCTTGTGTATCCACTGTTTTTCCGTCACGCATGACGGTAATCCGGTCGCAGATTGCGAATATTTCCTCCATCCGATGTGAAATATACACAATGGAAACGCCTTCTTTTTTCAAGGAGCTAATAACCTTAAATAGTTTTTGAATTTCCCGTTCGGTTAACGCGGCTGTCGGTTCATCCATTACGATCACTTTGGCATCCGTCATCAGTGCTTTAGCTATTTCAATCATCTGCTGTTGACCCACGGAACACTCGCCTGCCTCACTATTCAAAGGCAGATTCACTGCAAGCTTAGCGAATTGTTCATTTGCTAACGCTTTCATTTTGGTGCTATCCAGCAATCCCCACTTGGATGTCATTTCCTTGCCGATAAACAGGTTTTCCAGCACGGTCATTTCCGGCCACACATTCAGCTCCTGGTGGATAAACGCGATTCCCTTTTGTTCCGCCTCTTTAGGGTTAACAAAATAGGTTTCCTGACCGTCAATAATGATTGTTCCTTCATCACGGCGATACAGCCCAATTAAAATATTCATCAGCGTTGATTTACCTGCACCATTTTCGCCCATGAGGGCATGAACCTCTCCTTCACGGAGATCAAAATCTACACCACTCAATACCTGATTGGTTCCAAAGGCTTTGTGAATTCCCTTCATTTGAATCTGCATGCTGCCCCCTCCTTTTTATACAAAATTGACTTATCCAAAATAAACTCCGGCCTGCAAAATACAATTGGCGAACGGCTTATTTTCTCCTGTGCGAATGACCACCTTGGCATGACGGATCAACTCCTTGAATTGCTCATGCGAACAAAACTCAATGACGGCGGTTTGCCCCGTGGTCTGCGAATTTTCTGACTGTTCCCCTTCAAATGTGCGACTAATATACTGTAAAGCTTCCTCATTCCCCTGTTTAATCTCTTCAGCCAATGTTATCTTCTCGATCACCATGTCTGCTGCGATTACATCGACGACATCCTGAAAGGACGGTACGCCCAATTTGAGAGCCAAATCAATTTTGGTAACGCCTTCAGGAATGGGTAAGCCGGCATCGGCCACGACAATATAGTCCGTGTGGCCGAGATCCGACAGTACTTTGGATATATGACTGTTCAGGATTCCATGTTTTTTCATATTATAATTGTTCCTCCACTTCATGCCGCGTTGGCATACCACCCTGTGCACCAAATTTGGTAACGGACAGCGACGCGGCGCGATTAGCGAATTTCACACTGTCAGCCAGGGATTTCCCCTCAGCCAGTGCCACCGCAAATGCAGCGTTAAATGTATCCCCTGCACCTGTCGTATCCACGGTTTCTACTTTATAAGTAGGGACAACGACCTCCTGTTCTCCGTCGAAATACCGTACACCGTTGCTGCCTTCTGTAACAAACAACTTGTTCGGATATTGACGTAGAGCCTCTTGAAGGCTTTGACCCTTGAACATAATAGCAGCTTCATGCTCATTTGGCGTAATATATGTCGCGTTCTCAATCACATTTGCTCCCACCTCACGAGCCGGAGCGGGATTCAGCAGCAGCGGCACCTCATACTTGGCGCAAATTTTGCTCACGTATACGACCGTCTCCTCCGGTATTTCCTGTTGGATGAGCACTATATCCGAGTTCCGTATTACATCGAGTGCTTCCTCCACATAGGCTGGAGTTATTTCATTATTCGCTGCTTTTACAACGACAATACTGTTATCACCCTCAGCCAGTACAATATGTGCTGTGCCGCTTTCCATATGTGTAACCGGTTTCACATAGCCAACCTGAACATGATTTTCTTCAAAATTCCGTAAAATCTGTTGACCAAAATGATCACCCCCTACGCGCCCAATCATCGTAACGTCCGCTCCGAGACGGGCTGCGGCTACTGCCTGATTGGCTCCTTTTCCTCCGGGCACGGTTGTAAAGCTTTCACCCAGTACGGTTTCTCCTGCGCCGGGGCGCTTGGATGAAGTCACTACAAGATCCATAGAGCTGCTTCCGACAATCGTGATTTTAGCCATAATGATCCACCTTTCTGGTCGTTTCCCGTTCAATGAATTTAACGGGCAATTGTATGCTTGAATGGGTAAGTATGCTCGAATGAAGATTAGGTACGCTTGACTTTGTAGCTTGTGACTGCTCAATCAGTTGAATCAGCAATCCTGCTGCTTCCCACCCCATTTCATAAGCGGGCTGCCGGATCGTTGACAATGGCGGGAATAACAAGCTGCTTAACGGTATATCATCAAACCCGATAATCTGAACATCATCCGGGATTTTCTTTCCTAATCGATGTGCCACATGCATCACCGCCGTAGCCACAATATCGTTACTCGCAATGACTCCGTCCGTATCCGGATGCTTGCTGAACAGCTCTTTGGCCCACAGCTCGGCTTCCTTGAACGAAAAGGACGTCGTCTTGACGACATGATAAGCAATATTCGATTGCTGAAGTTCTTCAACTGCCCCGCGAAAACGATCCTGTGCCGGGCGAATTTGCGCCGGACCCTGCATGACCGTAATTTGTTTGCTACCACGGGCCACGATTTCCTGGGCTGCAAGTCGACCACCATGAGCACCATCCGCATATACGGAAGGGCTGTCATTGGAAGTTCGATCAAGAAAAACGACAGGGATTTTCAGCTTGGCGTAACAATCAGCATTGGGATCATTTGTAGATGAAATGACGCCAACGACATTATTTTGAACAAAGGTATCCATGTAATCCAGTTCTTTTTGCCGATCCTCATCACTATTGCCAAAAATAATTCGAAAATCATTTTCCTGCATTCGATCCTCCACTCCACGAGCTAGCAAGGGAAAGTAAGGATTCGTAATATCCGGCAGAAGCAGACCGATTAATTTGGATTTCTTTTTATACAGAGAACGAGCAACTTCGTTGGGTTTGTAATTTAGTTGTTTAACAGCGGCCTCAACCTTGCGGCGTGTATCCTCATGCACATATCCGGTTTCATTAATAACTCTGGATACGGTTGCTACGGAAACGCCTGCATAGCCGGCGACCTGTTTAATTGTTGTCATTGTTAGTTTCAGCTCCAATGTGTAACCGGTTACACATATAAAATATCACAGCATTTATTTTTTGACAAGCATTAAATATTTGCATACATTAGGTTTTGGCCTTATAATTATTATTGTAACTGATGAAGTTTCACCTTTAACATTCTAATCGTGATCTAACTCACTCCCGGTTACTCGATAAAATACGTATATATGGAGGCTTTTCCTTATGAATATCGAAGTTTGGTCTGATTATATGTGTCCGTTCTGTTATATCGGCAAACGCCGTTTGGAACAAGTATTACAGCAATTCCCGCACCACGATGAGGTGCAATTGACATTTAAGAGCTTTGAGCTGAACCCGGATGCTGTAAAAGATAGTGGTAAAACGATCAATGAAGAGCTGTCGGCCAAATATGGCGTCAGTCTGCAAGAGGCTCAGGCCATGAATGACCGTATGAACGAAAACGCACGCTCGGCGGGTCTGGAGTACAATATTCATGCTATGGTGCCAACCAATTCTCTGGATGCTCACCGCTTAACGCTTTGGGCCCAAACACAAGGCAAAATGCTGGAGCTGAGCGAGCGCTTATTCCAGGCTGTTTTTATAGAAGGAAAACATACGGGCGATCATGAAGTGCTGACGACACTGGCTGACGAGGTTGGTTTGGATCGAGACGAAGCCTCTGCCGTGCTGGCCAGTGACCGCTTTATGGACGAAGTTAGAGCTGATGAAGCCGAAGGTGCCCAATTGGGTGTTCGGGGTGTGCCTTTCTTTGTGTTTGATCGAAAATTTGCTGTTTCAGGCGCTCAGCCGGATGAGGTATTCCATGATGCCCTGCAAAAAGCATGGGACGAACGTTCTCCGTTCACGATGGTAAGCGCAAGCTCCTCCGCAGACGATGCAGGTGGTATATGCACAGACGACGGTTGTGAGCTTCCACGCCGCGAGAACTGATCGGTCAGTGAGCAGCGATTCACAACCTCTTAACGAATTTTCATTAAAAAAGCGTGCCGACATCGGATTATACCGTATGCTGGCGCGCTTTTTTTATATTTGCTACAACGATTTGATCATCCCGCCATCGACAAGAATGGTGCTACCTGTCAAATAGGACGAGGCTTCGGATGCCAGAAAAGCAACCACTCTGCCGAACTCTTCCGGCTCCCCGTATCGTCCCAACGGAATACCCTCTTCTGCTTGTTTGCGAACCTGATCCAATGTTTGCCCGGTCTTCTCGGCCCGATGCTCGTCCAAGCTTTGCACACGATCGGTTGCGATTCTTCCCGGCGCTACGGTATGTACCAGGATATTGTAAGGAGCTAATTCCAGAGATAATGTTTTCGCCAGTCCAGCGACACCCGTACGTAGTGTATTCGAAATAATAAGACCCGGAATCGGCTGCTTAACCGAGGAGGATGCAATATTTAAAATTCGGCCGCTTTGTTGTTTTTTCATATAAGGAAGAGCTTCGCGAATTAACCGGATATGACTAAGCAAATTCTGCTCAAAGGCTTGCAGCCATACTTCATCCGTAAAATCATCAAACGTTCCCGCAGGAGGCCCGCCCGCATTGTTAACTAAAATATCGACGGTGCCGAACAAATCTGCCGTACGGCGAATGGCCTCGGAAATATGCTCAGGTTTCGTTACATCGCAAACCACATATTCGACTTGCCCGTTAGCCGTTTCCTGTAGTTCCGTCTGTGTACGTTGAAGCTCCGCTTCGTTCCGTCCCGAAATCACGACATTCGCACCTTCACGTGCTAGCTCCCTTGCGCTTGCCTTGCCAAGTCCTTTGCTGGAACCTGCAACAAAGGCAGCTTTTCCCGTTAAACCTAAATCCATCTATGCCACTCCCTTTTTTCAGTGTTCTCTATTTAATTCTACATATGACCAGCACATAATGCGAATAGCTCGGTAGTATCATGAAGGCTATCTATCTTCTCACCAGTAAAAAGAATACGAAGTCATTAATTGCAAGGCAAAACAAAAAAGGCCTGACATTTAGTCGGGGCCACTGAAAAAGCCCCCATTGTTGAGCATAAGAGAATATCTAAAGAAAAACGAGCCTCTAGAATCGCTTCTAAGGCTCGTTTCGCGTTCAAGGAGACATATTTGTACCCCAAAAATCTTTGTATTTTCGGAAATCAACAGTCTTTCAGTGGCCTCCTAATTAGTCAGGAGCCTTTTTTGTTTACACAATTTTGTGTTTACAGTTATGATGTTGATGCAGGCGTTGTTGTTGGCTGCTCGTATACAACAACGGACTGGCTCACAGGCTCCCATTTAACATTTGTTCCCAAGGCTTCTCCGATTACCCTTACAGGTACCATTGTCGTCCCATCCACTATGGATGCTGGCTGCTCGATAGAATACGGCTGGCCGTTAATATATGCTTTGGGACTGTTAACAAATAATTTGACGGACACGCCGTTACGGGTGACAGTAACAGCCTTTTCTTTCGGATCCCAGGAAACTTTTGCATCCAAAGCTTCGGAAGCTGTTCTAAACGGAACAAGTGTGGTCCCATTGCGGTTAATCGGTTTGGCATCGTATTCTTTACCATTCACGAACAGCTTCATACCCGACGGCCGTCCGGCCTTCTTCGAGAATTCACCCAGCTTTTTGTAGCTGTCCAGATCGGACACATCAGCCAGTACCGCCTCCTCCTGCATGTAAACGGCATCTGTTACATTTCCGTTTTCAGCCAGTAGCACAGCTGCCTCAGTCAGTGCTTTACCGGAATTCCGGATCAATTCAAGTTCAGTAACCTGCTTCGGAGTCAAACGGTTCGGGTATTTCGTAAGCAGCAGATTCGCAATAACCGCTCCTGCCGGCTTATCCTTCGTATTTTCTACCGCGTGAAGCAGACCCTTGTATCCGTTGCGTCCCTTGTGACCATTATGATCTTTGGACTCCCCGTATGTATCATCCGTTACTGCAATAGGTTCGGTTTTTCTGATTTCTGCGTGTTTGTCTTTTTTACTGTTTTCATCCTTTTTGCCGGATGCTTTTTCCTCTTGTTTTTCGGACTGATCATTGTCTGAGTCATGGGAATTGATTAACTCTTCCCCGCTCTTTTCATTCCCGTCTTTAACAGACGTCTTTGTTTCCTGTTTGTTCTCCTGATCATTTCGGCGTCCCTGCTTGGCTTCAGCGGTTCCCGCTGCCAATCCCAAGACCAGTATACACGCTAATAAAGCTGTCCATGTGTTTCTCATGATGCGATTCCTCCTTAAAGTAAAGACCGGGATTAAATGTCCCTACATATATTAACGGCTTCTATAAGGTGAATATGAACCCCATTTTTAGCTAGTGGGTGAGGTTTCACTTTTTTATGCCTTGTACATAGCCATTCTGTACGTCATCAGTACGACTGTTGCCAGATCTCTGAAATACAGCCCCGGAATGCGTGGAGCTTTTACAATCAGTGTTATGCTTGATAATTCGGGAAATTGCGGCCTGCCGATTAATCAGTTAGTTAGTATTCAAAGGTGATCCGCTGGCTACGTCCGTTCAAGCACTGATTATGACCTTTCAAAGCTTTGTCACATTTACATACGGTACTTTTGTTGTGCAAAACGGCAAGGCCAATACTCAAAAAATTTAATTAATTTTCTGAAAATGCCAGTTCCTTACGCCCTCGTGCTGGGCTTGCTGATGAATCTGTTGCACAGTCCATTGCCCAATGTACTGGCTGAGCCCTTGAATTATACTAGCCAGTCGATGGTTGCCGTTGCTCTGCTTACCTTGGGAGCGCAAATTCTGCAATATCCCTTTCGTCTGCGGCGTACAGCCGTGTATATCAGTATGGTGCTGCGTCTGATTGCCGGTCCTGCGGTCGGTTTTCTGCTCGTATTTCTGCTTGGTCTTAAAGGGATTCCAGCTCAGCCCTGCTGATTGCATACGGTATGTCTACCGGTGTTAATACAAGTATTTTGGCGGGGAATATAAAAATAACCCGATTTTGCAGCTCAAACAGTACTGCTCTCAACCATTGTGAATGTCATTACGATGACACTGTTGATTTCAGCATCCCGGTATCTTGTTTGATTGACTGGATTATACAAGCCGAATTTAAAAGTTACCTATCGTGCCACTGCGCAGCCGGATAGTGTTTCCTATCCCCACCGCTTCGCTTGTACAGTACCTCCGTTTTTAACGTTCATTTCGAGTTTGGCTTATATATAAACGCTTTTGTCTAAGGGTGAGAGTATTTCTTTTTTAAAAAAAGAACGTACGTTTGTAAATACTCACCTTTTTCCTGATTAAAGTGGTATGTATGTTTTATGGAGATCGTGTGCGAGAAAGAATTATTCAATTATTGTGAATTTTTCATATGGTGAAATAATTATATAAATATGTTTTTGGCAATTTATTGGTTTGCTGTTTTCCAATTTGTCGATGGTCTGTTCCCGAAAATGGACTGAGAGTCCACAAGGCCAACAAAAATAAAGCCAGCTCACTCAATCAAGAGTGGCTGACTTTAGGGTTATTTCATGCTAAATGCTGCAACGAAGTTTAGCAGCCATTTTGGTAATGGTGCCCTTTTCGTTCCGATTGCCCTTACCTTATCAGGATTTAAAGCTCTATCCCCCATTGCTTGACCAATCCGCGAAGAAGTTTTGGGGTTTATCCCCATTTATAGTGCGCAGCGTCACATCCGCAAGGGAAACGGACGAGGTTCCCGTATTCGTAATTTTAAACTTGGAGCTGGTCGTGTTACTTATTTTAGATACATTACTGTTAAAGGTCTGTACCTTGAGAACACCCTTTTCTGTTCCCGGCTCGCTTGGTGTATTTACCTTTACTGTCACCGTGAACAGCACACCGCTACCTGCATTAAAATGAAACGTTAACGTTGTGTCTCCTTTAGTGAGTTTGGACAAATAACTATTGGAGAAGGTGACCATTTCGCCATTGATCGCTATAATCTTCACCTTTTTTCAGCGACTCTTTTTCATTGCTAATTACAGTTTTGAATTTTTCAGGTATTGAAAAACTGGCTTATATTCCCTCGTGCCGGATGAGTCTGCTCCCTGTAATCCCCATCCGTATAACTGCCAATCACCTTACGCCAAAAGGACTGCGCTGGCCTGTTCGTGCTCATCTGCGTCACCTTCCAGCGCCCGGCAAAACGTCCAAACAGCTCATGAGCCGCCCACGTACCAACCCCATTATGCCGATAAGGACGCAGCACAAAAAACTCAGCCATGTAGTAGTCAGCCTCCCGATTGCTGGACATTCGGTCAACCAGCGCAAAACCTACGGGAACGTCCTGCCTCCAGATCAGAAAAGGCAGCTTCTGTTCACCGCTGGTCCAGTATTGATACAAATCCGGGTAAGCCGGGAATGTGCCATTTTCAGTAACATCAATTCGAAGATAGGCTGTAAAATCATATAAATAAAATTGCATGAACTGCACAATAATGCCCTTCTGCGACTCCGGTGCACTTTTTATGGACAGCTTCAATTCCGATTGGATGTCATACCCCATATTTTCACCTCTCTAGGCGGATCAGTTCGTTCTTTAATTTGATTTGCATTCCATCTTCCCTTCCATCCGATGCTGTTCAAAATATGCTAAAATACATATATTATGACCGGACGAGGTGGAACCCAATGAATATACAAAAGATTATCGACCGGCGCAAACTGGACGAAAAAATGCCAGGATTACCGTGGTACGTGCAGCAATTTATGGATTACAAGCTGCCCGACCTGTCCCCCTCCACATTGCTGGAATATGTACGAGATTATGAAGCTTTTTTTACATGGCTTCGCTCAGAAGGCTTGTCTGCCGGAGAGACGAACGCCCAAGTTACGCTGGAAGAATTGGAGACGCTCCATATGGATAGTATTACGGGCTATCGTTTGTTCCTATCGACTAAGCGTGAAGGCTCCAACTCCCGCATTACGATTTCACGTAAGCTATCCTCCCTGCGTTCCCTCTTTCATTATCTGAGCCAGATCGCTGAGGATGAAAACTTTTATCCTTTGCTCAAACGCAACATTATGGCTAAGGTCGAAATCAAGCGCATACATAAACCCAAGGATACGGCCGCCAAGCTCAAAGGAAAAATACTGGAGGAGGAAGAGCTGCTTGAATTTATCGGCTATATTTATGAAGGCTATGGACAAGATTTGGCCGATAACAAGCAGGCACTGTACTCCTATGAACTAAACAAGGAACGGGACGCCTGCATTGCCAGTCTCATTCTGAACTCGGGCCTGCGCGTATCTGAAATCGTAAATTTGAATCTGGACGATCTGGATGTAAATAATAAATTACTATATGTGTACCGTAAAGGCAACAACGACGAGACCTTTAAAACGCCCGTATATTTCCGCGAGCAGTCCAAAGATGATCTGGCACTCTATTTATCCTTGCGGCATACCCGTTATCGCGCGCCCAAAAAGGAAAAAGCACTCTTCGTCGCACGTCCCAACGGCAGTACAGAAGGCAAACGGATGACTAAAAGAGCGATTCAGGCGATGATTATCAAGTACGCCAAACGGTTCGGCAAGCCTTATCTGACCGTTCACAAGCTCCGTCATTCCTTTGCCACCGACTACTATTTGCAAAACGATATTTACAAAACAAAGGAACAGCTCGGTCACGCTTCCACGGAAACGACAGAAGTCTATGCCCATCTGACCGACAAGACCATGTCCCAAGCGATTGAACGACGGGTGGAGACTCAAACCGACTCAGCCGATTGATGTCTCAGCCCTGCTCATCCCGGACTCCTTCTCTCTGCTTCTGAATCTGTCCAAGTAACCAGCGGCCTGCCGGGCCGTTGGCATCGGCGGGAAATATCTGTATCGTTTTATCCGAAAAATGGCTCTGTGCCCAACCCGTTTGATCCTCCCAAACCGCTACTCCCTGTACATTTGTCAGCTCAGTGGTAAGCTGGGCATCCGATTGTTCCCGCACCATGACCAGCTTCGGATAATTCTCCTGCTTGAAACCTTCCAACAGCACACAGTCGTATGCCTGAAAATGCCGGATCAGTACGGTGACAGGCCGACTACGCTCCTCTAAAATGGCTGTTCTTCCACCTGAAACAATGGCTACGCCTTCGGCTCCCGCTTGTCGGTGCTTGTACGTATCTGTTCCCTCATGATCCATCTCAAACTCATGTCCATCATGCTTGATCACAGCTACGCGTAGCCCGGACTCCCGCAGATAACGAATCAACTCTCCGAGGAAGGTCGTTTTCCCCGTATTTTTGAAACCGACGACCTGACATACATACGGATTCATCGTATTCACGTCACCTGACCGCCTTGAAGCACCAGCACACGCACCTCTTCCCCTGCACGCAAAACTTCTGTTGTTGGAGGAACCACGATCAGACAGTCGGTGTCCTTAATCGTCACCATGACGCTGGATTCATCTGCTCGCGCAGGAATCGCATATACTTGCCCATTGCGTATTTCCAAGGAGCTGCGTACAAAACGGGTAAAATTATTCACCTTCGTATAATCTGCCCCCAACCGCGCCGTCCAGGTTTGCAAATACGGCTGCTCTGAAGACAGCATCATTTGGATGGTGGGTCGCACAAACAACTCACACCCTACAAAGCACGCACCGGGATTGCCAGAAAGCGCAAATAACAGCTTGCCGTCAATCACCGCGGCTGTGGTCACACTGCCCGGACGCATTGTGACCTTGTTGAACAGCATGTCCACATCCTCCTGTCGTACCAGATCGCCCATAATATCAAAATCCCCCACCGATACTCCGCCACTCGTGACGACGATATCGTAGGCAGCTATCGCTTCACGTACAGAAGCACATGCGAGAGCCAAATCATCATGAATGGCTTGCAGGATGAACGGCTCTCCCCCTGCCTCCCTGATTTGTGAAGCCAGCATATATGTATTGCTGTTCCGAATTTTCCCCGGCTGCAACGGCTCATCCACGGCAAGCAATTCCGAACCTGTGGAAAAAACGGCCACCCGTGGCTTCCTGTAAACGGGTACCCGATGTACACCAAAGGTAGCCAGCACCGAGATGTGCCCTGCCCCCAGACAGGTTCCTTTACTAAGTAAAAGCTGACCTTCTTGAATCTCATGACCGATTGATGTCACATTTTTGCCGATTTCCATGCGCTTCTTCAAGCCGACATATACCTGTCCATCTTCCTCACGTAGCTGTGTCGCTTCCAGCATAGCAACCGTATCGGCCCCTTCAGGTAATTGTGCTCCTGTCATGATGCGGGCCGCCAATCCCGTCTCCACCCGCTTGTCCGATACGGTGCCGCATGGGATTTCATCAATCACGCGTAGCCAGATTTCCTGACCGGACGAACAGACTTCAGTGTCCGAACCAAGGATGGCGTATCCATCCATGCCTGAACGACGGAAGCTGGGATACGGGTGTGATGCGGTCAAATCCATCGCCAAATAACGTCCATGCGCCTGCTCTAGCCCTACGTCCTCCCGCTCTCCCTGTTTAACATGAGCAGCTATTCTGCTTTGTGCTTCTTCCACTTGAACCGCTTTGCGCTGAAATTTGTCCGAATTTAATTGTGCCTGATTCATATCTTCACTCCGTTCTTCTGAAAATGCTCTCTTTCTGTTATAACGCTAAAACTGTTATCTGGCAAATCCGGAGGATACTTATTTTGTAGTGGCAAGTCTCTATCCGCAAAAAAACAGCCCGGAATCTCATTCCGGGGCTGTTTTGGCAGATTCTATTTTAAAATTTTGCTCGTCATTACACACCTTAACTCCATCATCGTCGACTTCGTCGGCTGATTTTGCCTGATCCGCTTCGTGTTTTAGGGTTGCTGTAGGATTTCCGCGGCGAATCAAAAATGCTGGAACCGCCGCTGCTGCCCTGGTCACGTGAAATTGAGCCCCTGCTCGGTGAACTGCTGCTGGAGCCTCTGTCGAACAGACTTCCGCTGGAACCGACACTGGAATCAGACCCCTTACCCCTGCGGGTAACGGAACCTTTCCGCTCCACCGTAATTGGCGGGATCGCTTTCTTCTCCTGCACCGTAGGTGCACGGTACTGGCCCTGAGAAGGCCGATATACATCTCTGCTTGAATACCCCCGGTAAGAACCTGATCCGCGCAACGAATCAAACAGAGCATCCAGTACGGTTGCCGTTAAGTATCCTTTTAGAAAGCTGGAACTGTAATTTTGCTCGACATACTTTTTACTGTCGATTTCAATTAATGTGTCTTCCTTCTTGGCTGGATCTTGCTGTAAATGGTACCATTCATCGCTGTACACCAGAAACATCCGCTCATGGCTCTGCGGCGACATTTGTTCCGGTTCACGCTGTTCTTTCAGTTCCTCCGCCACTTCCGGAACCGTTTTGCCTGCGGCCCGGTACACGTACGAGGTGGAGTTGCCGCTGCCACTGACCGATTCCAGTGGGTACGTATCTTTCACATTTGGCGCACCGCAGCCGCTTAGTACGGATACGAACAAGCTCAGCGCCACAATGACCTTTAATGCATATTGCCAGGTGCGTTTGCCCATGTGTCACCCTCTCCTAGCTTGCCCGAATAACCTTGACGTCTCCGATAATCACTTCTTCTCCTTCATATAACATAAAGCGGCCGTCCTGCCACTCTACACGCAGCAGATGATAATCATCCGACTGATACTGCCAAACATGCTGCTCTCCACCCTGTCGAAAAGGAGCACGGCCCATAACCGTAACATGCCCGAAATACTGCTCTTCCAAATGATATGTTGTATCATCCAGTTCCAGAATCGTTGGCACTTCCTCCGGATTGTCCAGTCTGCCGTCGATAGCCTGGTACAGTCCAAATTGCAGCGTTTCCCGTTCCTCAATGTGAAGGTAGCTGACTTGATTACCATCCTGAAGCGTCAAAACAACAGCATTCCGAGCACGATTATGTACTCGGCCTACCACTTCATATGTGACAAGTGACACTTCACAGATATCGCCCGGATTTAAATGAAGCATACTTTTTTCCGCTTTCGGCGGCTCCGGCTTGGCAAACAGATTCGAAATTCGTTTCCATACACCCATGAATGATTCCCCCTGCCTTTCTTTAGCTTAGAAACATGCCGCAATGATCAAAGCACCGACCAGATGCAGCGTACCTGAAAACAGACCAAAGCCAATTTTGCCTTCCTGCGTGCCTTTATCCAGATCAAGCTGTGCCCCGTACCGAAGCAACAGACGTACGATAATTTCCAAAACAAACAGAATGACAAAGGCGATCACAGAATACACAAGCGCCTCCAGCAAATTGTTAGCTGTAGCAATGGAGCTTGACAAAATATACCCTTGTGCAAACAGCTTCATAATTAACCGGACCGTTACGGCCATATTACCGGCTTTCACTTCTGCAAAATCCTTATACTTTGTAAATAAAGAATCAATGTACATCAATACGAACAACAAAACGGCACCCGCGCCAGTCCATACAAGCATCGCTTTCATCGTTTCTAAAAAATGCATTTCATACCATCCTCCACATCTTCTTGACCTTCATATATGTTGATTTACGCCTCCGGGCAGGGAAAAGCGAAGGAGAAAACGGTTCCCCCTTCGCTTTCTTAGCAGCCACGCAGGCGGCAGTGCTTATAACCTTATTTATTGTCGTATTGCTTCAACAAAGCGGCAAGCTCATCGTCCACTGCGCTTTTCTTATCAAGCTCCTTGAACTCCTCATCCAGCGATTTTCCCTTAGAGGACATTTCGTTGCTTGCTTCAGCACGTGCTTCTGCTTGCAACATTTTTTCTTCCATACGTTTCAACCCGGCAGTTGCCGTATCGGAGCTAAAGCCGTTCATCGCTTTGTTAATTTCCGTTTGCGCTTTAGCTGCATGATAACGGGCAACCAGCGTTTCACGCTTGTTCTTCATTTCCGTCAGTTGTCTGCGCATTTCATCCAGCTTACCACGCAGGTTATCGGCTGCCGCTTTATTCTGCTCGTAGCCCGCCTTGAACTCGGTCATTTTTTGCTCAGCAGATTTCTTTTCTTCCAATGCGCGGCGAGCCAGATCCACATTTTGCGCTTTTGCTGCCGTATGAGCCTGCTCTTCACGTTTTTTCACCAGAGCGGCCTGCTCTTCGTATTGCTGTTTAAATCTCTTCTCAATGGCAATCTGAGCGGCTACAGCTTTCTCTGCATCTTCCAAGTCCTCTTGCATATCACGAATGTATTGATCCGTCATTTTAATTGGATCTTCGGCCTTGTCAATAATGGAGTTGATATTGGACATCGTAAGATCTCTTAAACGTTTGAAAATAGACATGTGAAGTTCCTCCTAGAGTTGAATGCTTAAATTTTAAGCTCTGTACACATGTTTACGCAAGCATTGAAAATAGAGTTTCAAAAATATTATCCGATAAAGTACATTTAAAGTACATTCTAAAAACCACGCAAGTAAGGCTCCGGGATATCCGCCTGTACTTTCAGATCCCGCGACGCATGCAGCGCCCAATACGGATCGCGCAGCATGGCGCGTCCTATCGCTACCAGATCAGCTTCTTTTTGCTGAATCACCCGCCGCGCATCCTCATAATCGTCCAGCAGACCAACAGCGATTACAGGTACATTCAGCTTTTCCCGTATATCACGTGCCAAATCCACTTGATATCCCGCACGCGCAGATGGGCCACCGTTGGAACCAATCGGCCCTTCGCCACCAGAGGAGATGTGAAAAATATCCACACCTACATCACGATATCGTTCCCCTATGCCCGTTATGTATTCCACATTATATCCGTTTTCAACATACTCTTTGGCGGATATCCGCATCAACACAGGCATATCAGACGGGAGCACCTCTTTAACAGCCTGAATTACTTCAACACCGAACAGCGATAAGTCCTGTCCATACTCATCTTCTCTGGTGTTCGTTAAGGGGGAATGAAATTGATGGATCAGATAACCGTGAGCGCCGTGAATTTCTACTGTATCAAAACCGGCTTCCACTGCGCGACGCGCGCCTTCCCTATAAGCCTGAACCAGTTCCCTGGCTTCGGCTGTCGTCAAAGCGTGCGGCTCCTTAAAACGTTCGCTAAAAGCGATCGAGGACGGTGCAACAGGCAACTCAGCATCTTCAGCCTTGCGTCCGGCATGACCTAATTGAATTCCGATTTTGGCACCGTATTTGTGGACTTCCTCCACTATTTTGCGGTATGCAGGAATATGCTCGTCACTCCAAATGCCCAGATCATGATCTGTAATGCGTCCATCCGGGTGGACCGCTGTCATTTCCACAATAATCAGCCCGGTGCCACCTACTGCCCGGCTAACGTAATGGACATGATGCCAATCATTTGGATTTCCATCTTTGGCCTCCACGCTATATTGGCACATGGGGGGCATTACAATCCGATTTTTTAAAGAGAGTCCCTTTAATTGATAAGGAGTAAACAAGTCGGTCACTTTTATCCATCCTTCCTTTAATTCCATCTCTATACAATATGAATTGCAACCTTATTATACACCAGCTATCACCGGATACCGAATCCATTAAAAGGCTAAAACTTGCGAAAATGCTGCTGTTTTCGGTCAGGTTAATAGGTTATGTGCGTTTAGCTTCGTGATCTGTACTTACATCCGTATTGTGGTGCATTTCCACTCAGCCATTCAATAGTCTAACCTGTTCAGCGGCATAATTTCAACATGGCAGGTACATAATAAATGAAAGCGACATAAGGTACCACTGCACGGAAAGGGGGACACATATGCCGTACAGGGAAATATTTACAATCATGGCTCTGTTACTAGCATTTTCGAGTTTTCCCGTTCACGCGGATGCGCCTCCCGATACCGGAGCGATCCATCCCAAAGAAGCGGTTGTGGTTTCTTCAGCACATAAGAGCAGAGAACGTGCCACTCCCATATTAGCCATGCTTCGAAAAAAACATGCTGATATTTTTAAAATGTGCGGCCCGCATACTCAGCAAATTGCCCTGACTTTTGATGACGTGCCCGATTCCCGGTATACGCCACAGGTTCTGGACATTTTGCACGCGAATGGTATCAAAGCCACCTTCTTTATCGTCGGTCACCGTGCGGAAAAACACCCAGGCATGATTCGCCGTATCATACGTGAAGGCCATGCCATAGGCAACCACTCCTATACCCACCCGGATTTTAGGAAGGCTTCACTGGAACGCTTTCGCAACCAGATTAAGAAAACAGAGCATATTTTGGAGGCTACCGTCGGCTTTCGACCTAAGCTGATTCGTCCGCCCTATGGTGAAATTACGGAGCCTCAGATCCAGTGGGCACGTCGTCACGGCTACATGATTGTAAATTGGAACGTAGACTCCCTCGATTGGAAGGGACTGAGTAAAACACAAATTCAGCGTAATGTAATCCCGGCTACCGGACCAGGCTCCATCATTTTAATGCACGCAGGTGGAGGTCAAAGCTCCAATCTGAAAGGCACTGTTCAATCCCTGCCGGGTCTCATTCAATCGCTGAAAGCCAAGGGCTACAAATTTGTCACGGTTCCCCGGCTACTTCACACCTCGGAGCGAAAATAACAATAAAAGGGCTGTCTTACCAGCAGATGCATTCTGCTCGTGAAGACAGCCCTTTTTTTATTGACAAGTCCCATATATGAATCAGGACCCGCGATTAAGTTATTTGATATTAGTTTACATAAGATATTATGTTTTACATAAAATATTATGTTTTACATAAAATATTATGTTTATAAATTCATTTGCTTATACAGTCTATTTATCAATGACATACAGCTTCACATTTTGGAAACCAAAGTCATTCACAAAAGAAGGGCTGCCTGGAATGAAAATATCAATCCGTTTCCCTATAATGGCGCTGCCCTTATCGCGTGCTACCGCTACAAAAGATTGATCCGGCAGCCCTGGATGGGAATAGCCTGTAACCAGCACTTTCGTACCCAAGGGAATTACGCTTGGATCTACTGCAATCGTACCGAGCTTAAGCGGATTTCCGAAATAGTCCACCGCTCCCCATTTTCCATTTTCACTGGCGGCTGCGGAATACGCTGTGGCCTTCACGTCAACTACTTTGCTGTAATTAAATGTTTTGCCCCATGCTTCAACCTGTTGATCGTCACCTGCTGGCGCTTTCTCGGAAAGAAGCTGAGGCTTCGAATCCGAAGTGGTCTCTACCTTGTTCTCGTCCGGCACCTTAATTTGCACTCCTGCATATATATTGCTGGCGGCAACATCCGGGTTCTCTTTTTGCAGATCTGCTACAGATACCCCGTAACGTTGAGCAAGTAAAAAGAAGGTATCCCCTTCCTTGGCGGTATGAAGCGAAGCGGCGTTGGCTACTCCGGCTGTCTGCGCCAATCCTGCAATGGCTGTAGCCAGCACCGCAAATTTCATTGTTTTTCCAATACGTTTCAGATGTTTCAAAAAATATGTACCTCCTCTGTTATGCCTGCGAAGTTAGCTGTCGGATTCGGACTCAGGAGAAGCCCTATGCTTGTGCAATTCACCCCTAGGCAACCTTCCATCCATTCGTATGAAGAAGGATCAGAAGTTACTGCCGTTGTTACGTCCTCCGCACTTCCCATGGTTTTGGGTCCCACATCCAGCGTCTGTCGTAGCTGTCTGCTGCCCCGGTAAGTTTTGGCTCACTGTATAATATCACAATTTTGTAACCTTATCCGCATGAAAATGTTGGGAACCTTGAACATCATACTATACCTGTTGCAATTTTGTCATCAAAAAATCGAAAAAAGTTACAAAAATATGAACGAGAATGACAAAAAAAGAAAAAGCCCTCCCGTCAAACTTCCACCGCGGAGGGCTTACTTCATAACCTTAAAGAAGCTTATTTCTTACAAAACCTTGGCAAGAAAATCCCGAGTACGATCATGGCTTGGAGTACCAAAAACCTGCTCCGGTGTACCTTGCTCCACAATTTGACCGTGATCCATAAAGATAATGCGGTCTCCTACCTCGCGGGCAAAGCCCATCTCATGCGTTACGATGACCATCGTCATGCCACCCTCAGCCAGCTTCTTCATCACGTCCAGCACCTCCCCAACCATTTCAGGGTCCAAGGCGGAGGTCGGCTCATCGAAGAGCATCACATGCGGCTGCATCGCCAAGGCGCGCGCAATTGCAATCCGCTGTTTCTGTCCACCGGACAACTGATTTGGATAGGTGTCTTTTTTGTCTTCAAGTCCAACGGTACGCAGCAACTCCAACGCAATTTTCTCTGCTTCCTTTGCCGACTGGCCTCTAACCTGAGTTGGCGCAAGTGTAAGATTTTGCAGTACTGTTTTGTGTGGGAACAGATTGAAGTGCTGGAACACCATGCCCATTTTCTCACGAGTTGCATTAATGTTGTGACCGCGTGCCGTAATCGGCTCGCCCTCAAACAGAATCTCCCCGTCAGTCGGCTGCTCCAGCAGATTCATACAACGCAAAAATGTACTTTTTCCCGAGCCACTCGGTCCAATGACGACAACAACCTCGCCTTTGGCAATATCTACATTTATGCCTTTTAAAATTTCATTTTTGCCGAACGATTTACGCAGTTGTTTAACGGTGATCACTGGCTCTCAACTTCCTTTCCCATAAACCCAACAGCTTCGACAAGCTGAATGTCATTACAAAATAAATAGCGGCTGCGATTACGAACGGACTTAACCCTTGATAAGTGATATTCTTAATCGTTTGAGCCTGATACATAAGATCCACCATACCGATGGTAGAAATGATGGAAGATTCTTTAATAATCGTAATAAATTCATTACCGATGGCAGGCAGTACGGACTTAAACGCTTGCGGTAAAATGACGTGACGCATAGCTTTGCCTCGTCCCATACCGAGTGAACGGGCTGCTTCCATCTGACCACGGTCTACTCCTTGAATACCTGCACGGAAAATTTCAGCCAGATATGCCGAGCTATTCAGTGACAATGTAAGTATACCGGACTGGAGTGGGGAAAAATTGACGCCTAGCGTCAAAGCAACGCCGTAGTGGATGATCATGAGCTGCACCAGCATAGGTGTGCCACGCAGTACCTCTACGTAAGTAGTACCCAACCACTCAATAATACGTACACCGCTCATCCGAATCAAGGATATAATCAGACCAATGATAAATCCGAACAGCACCCCAAGCGCGGACAGCAACAGCGTGTTGCCGACACCTGTAGCATAAAAACTGCGATACTTCCAAAAAATATCTACAATGTTATCGGACGAGACTTTTCGATCGATACTAAGTAAACTTGCTTCTGAAGAAAACTTTTCGATGGCTCCTTCTGCTTTTAAACGAGCTAGCGTTTTATTGACAGAAGCGAGTAACTCTGTGTTACCCTTGCGAATACCTACAGCAGTTTGTGCTCCGCCATTTTCAGGAACGGCCTTGGCGAGTGCTACAGTCCCACCCATTAGATATCCTTTGGCAACCGTATCTTCAATAACAACCGCATTTACACGCCGGGTTTCAAGTTGAAGCACCAAATCAGATATTTTATCCAGTGAAGTTACAGAAGCATTTGGTATTTTTTGCGCAATTTCCTCTTGAATAGTCCCTTTTTGCGCACCTACCTTCTCACCTCTCAGGGCAGCCATTGTCGGATATTTATCCTTATCCTCCGGACGTACCAAAATAACCTGTTTGGAGTGATAATATACATCGGAAAAATCAATGCTCTTTCTGCGTTCATCTGTGGGTGTCATACCTGAAAGTACGATGTCAACACGACCACTTTGCAGCGCGGCCAGCAGTGAATCAAAGCTCATTTCCTGAGTATCCAGTTCCATCCCACGATCCTTGGCAATTTCCTTGGCAATTTCAATGTCAAAGCCGACAATGGTATCCTTATCATTGATGACTTTATGAAACTCATACGGCGCAAAGTCTGCGCTTGTGCCAAGTACAAGCTTCTGTTTAGTCTTTGCTTCCGTTCCGTATGCGGTGAGCATGGGAAGACCAGCCAACAGCAAGATAACCGCCGTCAAAACTAGGGCGGTAAAACGATATAGCTTTTTCAATCTTTTTTCTCTCCTTAAATTCTTTATAATAATAAGATTGTGTCATTATAAATGAATATGCATGAATATGCAATGCATGCAGCACATTTCAAGGACATTTCTTTATATATTGTCGCAAACCCGGAGCTGGGAAATGAGGAATTTTTGGCCTATACCGGTCTAAAAGACATTCAAATTGCCAGGAGCGGCCTTACAGGATATGAGCAGCTTTTTGGCATGGTTTATTGTAGTCGACATCTTCATTTTTGGTTTTTATTCCGCGCATTATACCGAAGGAACCGAGGAAATCGACGGACACGTCGCCGTAATGCATTTTTCCTAAGATTCCGTCTCCTTCTTCCCTTTCCCAGGGACGTCATAGGCAATTGATCACAGCAAAAAAGGGCATTCCTCAGCCACTATTGGCTTCATGAGGAATGTCCTTTTCCATCTTACTATGTCAATTCTGCTTTGTTCAGTCACTCCTGCCCGGTCGATTTAGTTCATTCGTTTCCAATCAGTGAACGGTAAATATCCAGATACGCCCCCGCCGACACATCCCAGCTGTACTCTTCTGTAAAAGCGGTATTCGTAAGCTTGGACCAATGCTCAGGCTGGTGATAAAAATCAACCGCACAACGAATCGTATGCAGCATGTCATGCGCATTGTAATTTTTGAAGCTAAAGCCGTTCCCTTCACCTGTAGACTCGTTGTAAGCATGTACGGTATCGTTCAGACCGCCCGTTTCCCGCACAATCGGGATGCTTCCATAGCGAAGCGCCAACAGCTGGCTGATCCCGCAAGGCTCAAACTTCGACGGCATAAGATACATATTGCTTGCGGCATATATTTTGCGGGACAAAGGTTCACTGAAAGCGAGCTGCACCGACATTTTCAGGGGATAACGTCCCGCCGCTTCCCGGAACCAGTGCTCAAAGGCCGGATCTCCCGTGCCCAGCACGACAAACTGAATATCATCATAATACATGATCTCATCAAGCACCCTCGTTACTAGATCCAGTCCCTTCATATCCACAAGTCGGGTTACCATCGCAATCAAAGGCACATCCGGTCGTACCGGCAGACCCAGCTCCTTTTGCAGACCGATTTTGTTTTCCTTTTTCTTCGCCAGACTGGTGCGGTACTTCGTATAAATACGATTGTCCGTAGCAGGATTGTAGCTTTTGGTATCAATTCCGTTCACAATACCCGACAAACGTCCCTGCTCACCCAGCTTACGCAGCAACCCTTCCAGTCCATATCCGTAAAATTCCGTCTGAATCTCCTTTGCGTAGGTAGGACTTACTGTGGTGACATGATCCGAGTAGGTTAGCCCACCCTTCATAAAACTCAGTCTGCCATGATACTCCACACCCTCAGGGGTAAAATAGCTACCGTCAAGATTCAGTAGTTCCGTTAAGACCTCATATGGAAAGTCCCCCTGATACAGCAGGTTATGTATCGTAAACACGGTGCGAATATCACTGTAAAAGGGTAAATGACGGTAATTGGCATTCAATAGCAACGGCACCATCGCGGTATGCCAGTCATGACAATGCAAAATATCCGGCTTAAAATTCAGATCAGGTAGCACTTCCAAAATCGCCCGGTTGAAAAAGGAGAAGCGCTCGCCATCATCCATATAACCGTAAATCCCGTCACGGTCGAAGTAATATTCATTATCTATAAAATAAACCTTAATTCCGTCCAGCGTCAGTTCCTCTACTCCACAATACTGATTACGCCAGCCTACAGCGACATGCTTGACCGTTACCGGACGCAGTGACTTCTTATAAGTATCGGGAATCCCCGCATATTTAGGCAACATGATTCGGACATCGCACCCTGCCTGAAGAAGGGCCTTCGGCAGTGCACCAATGACATCAGCCAACCCGCCTGTTTTAATAAATGGATGTGCTTCTGCTGCTGCAAATAGAATCTTCATATATGCTTCCTCCTTAATGACCTCAACCCTATTTTAAACCATTTGTAACATGGATTAATCTTCTTTTTTAGCCCTCCGGGGCGCTTTCTTCAATATAACGACGCTCAGCGGCGGGATGGTCACCCCCAGGCTGTGCAGTTGTCCATGGCAAGGGGTCTTGGTCGTGCGCAACACTTCAGTGTTCAACTGGCCACTACCACCGAAGTCCGAATGGTCACTGTTCAACAGTTCGATATAGCTCCCTGCCTTTTCCAGCCCAATGCGGTAGTTCTCTCTTGGCACCGGCTGAAAGTTAATCAGCACGACCAGTGTATCTCCCGGTCTTTTACCTTTACGTAAATACGTAATTACGCTCTGCCCACGGTCCTCCGCCTCAATCCACTGATATCCATCCCACGAATGATCCAGCTCCCATAATGCTTTTTCCTGTATATATAAATGATTCAGCGCTTTCGTAAAAGCGTGCAGCGAACGGTGACTGTCATAATCCAGCAGAAACCAGTCAAGCTGCTCCTCATCCTTCCATTCGATGAATTGTCCAAATTCCCCTCCCATAAATAACAGCTTTTTGCCCGGTGAGGTGATTTGGTAACCGAGAAGCGCTCGAAGCCCGGCAAATTTTTGCTCATAGCTACCCGGCATTTTGTCAAGCAGCGACTTTTTACCATGAACGACCTCATCGTGTGACAACGGCAGTGTAAAATTCTCGCTGTATGCATAGGCTATGGGGAACGTCAGCAAATTATGGCGCTCAGGCTTCTGATCGAAATCCGTTTCGATATAATCAAGTGTGTCGTTCATCCAGCCCATATTCCATTTGTAATTAAAGCCGAGTCCTCCATCGCTTACCGGGGAAGTCACCATCGGCCAGGCACTGGACTCCTCTGCCATCATCAGCGCATATGGATAATAGCGGAATACCGTTTCATTCAGTTGTTGCAGGAAGGCAATAGCCTCCTCATTTTCAATGCCTCCCTTGGAGTTAAAACGATATTGTCCACCCTGCTTTTCAAAATCCAGCCGCAGCATACTCGTCACAGCATCTACGCGCAGGCCGTCAATGTGGTACACGTCCATCCAGAACAACGCATTGGATATCAGGAAAGAACGCACCTCCGGCTTGCTGTAATCGAACGTCAGCGTTCCCCAGCCGGGCTTTTCCGCGATCAGCGGGTCCGCGTATTCGAACAACGGCGATCCATCAAACAGTCTCAAACCATGAGCATCCTTGGCAAAATGAGCCGGAACCCAATCCATAAGCACCCCGATGCCCGCCTGATGACACCGATCCACCAAATACATAAAATCATGGGGTTCACCGTAGCGGCTTGTCAGCGCAAAATATCCGGTGAGCTGGTATCCCCAGGAAAGATCATAGGGATGCTCACTGAGCGGCATAAGCTCAATATGCGTATAGCCCATTTCCGTTACATAGGGCACAAGAAGCTCAGCCATTTCCCTGTATGTATAAAACGTACCGTCTTCTTTTTGTTTCCAGGTGCCCAAATGCAGCTCGTATATATGAAGAGGTTTTCCATAAGGCTCTCTCCGTTTGCGCCGCCAAGCCGTGTCGTTCCAAACATAGCCCTCCAGTGAAGCGACCACGGAAGCCGTTGCCGGTCTTAATTCTGCGCGTATCGCGTAAGGGTCTGCTTTTAGAAAACGTTCACCATTTGCACCCGTAATATCATATTTGTAAAAAGTTCCTTGGGATATACCCGAAAAAAAACGACTCCAAAAGCCGGATTCGGGAACTCTATATAAGGAATCCTGTTCCCCATTCCAGTTGTTACGATCTGTAGCAAGCCCGACATGGAGAGCATGAGGAGCCCAGACCGTAAAACGGACGCCCTGTTCTCCGTTCTCCATAGTAAGGCGGGAACCCAAAGATCGGTAGCTGTGATAAAGCGTTCCTTCGTGAAACAAATAAATATCTTCCGGCGATACAGCCTGTTGCGGGAGAGTTTGGTCTGTCATCACGCCACCACCTTTATATGTTTTTTAGTACAAAATCTATGATTCGGAAATACATTTGCTTTCCGGTCAAAGCTGACCTGAATTATTACCCCATTCTAGCCACAATGAACAGAAAAATGACTATGAAGAAAATAAACCTTAATTTTGGGGGATCTTACACACCTAATGGTTTCAAGAGAACCCCATACCGTTTATGTATGTACTACAACAGACAACTAAACCGGGAGGGAAACGAAATGTTCAATAAAGAATGCATTGCCATGCTGCTGGCAGGCGGAGAGGGACGCCGTCTTGCTCCCCTTACTTCAACAATTGCAAAACCCGCCGTACCCTTTGGCGGTCATTACCGAATTATCGATTTTCCTCTCAGCAACTGTGTTAATTCAGACATTAATACTGTAGGTGTGCTGACGCAATATGAGGCGGAATCCTTACACGAGCATATTGGAGATGGAACCCCTTGGGGTCTTACCAAGACGAACGACAAGGGAGTTACCTTACTTCCATCTTATAATACAAATAACGCTGAATATTTGGGAACGGCAGACGCCATTCATAAAAATATCGAATATATAGACAGCCAAAACCCGGAACACGTGCTTATTTTATCCGGTGATCATATTTACTATATGAATTATCGTGAAATGCTGAACTACCATAAGGAAAAAGATACTGCGGCTACGATTTCCGTTATGGAAGTACCTTGGGATGAAGCGCACCGCTTCGGTGTCATGAGTACCGATGAGGATTTGCGTGTCACAGAATTTGCCGAGAAGCCAGAGAAACCGGAAAGTAACCTGGCCTCCATGGGCATTTACCTGTTTAAGTGGGATTATCTGAGAAAATATCTACTTGAGGACGCAGAAAATACCCAATCCAGCCATGATTTTGGTAAAGACATCATTCCTAAAATGCTGGCGGAGCAAGAATCCCTATACGTTTATGAATTCCAAGGCTACTGGAAGGACGTAGGTACGGTTAAAAGCCTGTGGGATTCCCATATGGATCTTTTGCAAGAGGATTGCGCCATTGACCTTCAACGTAAGGACTGGCCTATGTATACGCGTGAACGCCGTACAAGATTGAGCGCACACAAGCTGTCTAACCGCAAAACGGAGTCATTGGACAGTCTCCTGCATGATTCTTGCCAAGTAGAAGGTCAAATCGAACGTTCCGTCGTATTTAGCGGCGTCGAGGTAGGTAAAGGCTCAACTATTAAGGAAAGTATCGTTATGCCTAACACCCGCATCGGTCGTAATGTGAATATTGAGTACGCGATCATCGGTGAAGGTGCTGTGATTCGTGACGGTGCAGTCATCAAGGGTGACCCCAGTGGAATTAGGGTTATCGGACCGAATGAAACAGTGTTCGGCAAAATGGCGGTACGTCCACAAACGGCCCGCATGCTGAAAGAAGCTTATGAGCGCAACACACACCTGCGCGCTGAAGGTTTTACTTCATAATGGAACAAAAAACGTCAAACAGCCAGCCCTCCACTATAGGAGGATTGGCTGTTTTTCCAATTTAAATATGTTTAACTAAATTTCGGGTTATATTACTAGCCTTCAGTGAATTGCGGTGGCTCTAGGGGTTGCTCGTCTTGCAAAGCAGGCAATGAAACTGTAATGGTGGTGCCTGCTCCCAATTCACTCTTGATGAGCATTTGTCCTTGATGACGCTCCACAAACTGCTGTGAGATTGCCAATCCCAATCCCGTACCACCATTCTGATGGTCTACCTGGAAAAAGCGGTCTCTTACTCTGGCAAGATTCTCCGTGCTAATCCCGATTCCTGTGTCTTGCACAGACATCTCGATGTTGTCTCCGACCCGTTGCAGAGATAGAAAAATAATAGAGCTTTCATGCGAAAACTTGATGGCATTATCCACAATGTTTAAAAACACCTGTTTTAGACGGTTGCCATCTCCATGAACCAGAAATGCCGTTTCCTCCGAGTCCAGTTGGAGTTTAATTTGCTTCATTTCCGCCTTGGCCCATACGTTCAGCATAATCTCCTGCAAAAGCTCGCGCAGATCGACTGTTCCCATGACAAGCTTCATTGCGTCTTGTTCCAGCTTGGAAAAATCAAGAATCTCCTCTACCAGACCGATCAGTCGGTCCGTCTCCTTGGAAATAATCTGCATCCCGATCTTCGTCTCCTCAGGATCATAGCCACCGGAATTCAGCGTTTCACTCCATCCCTTAATAGAAGTCAACGGCGTACGCAGCTCATGGGAAATGGACGAGATAAAATCATCCTTGATTTGATTCGTTCTGACAATTTCCTGTGCCATGTAATTTAGTGTCGAAGCCAGTTCGCCCAACTCAAAGCGATAATCGCCTTTAATTCGTGCATCAAATCGTCCTTGCGCCATCTGAGCTGATACATCACGGATATTGTTAATCGGCCTAACGATGGAATTAGCGAGCCCTGTACTGACCACGAATACAATAACCAGTACAGCTACCATGATGCCCACGGAGAAAAGCGTAATGGTAAATAGCTTGTCGTTGACCATTTCCAGCGAGGTCGTATATCGAACAATATACACCTGATCTCCGACGATATTATCCAGTTTTTTGGATACCGCCATCACTTGCTGACCCGTGCCGGGTTGCTTCCCAATCCAGCTCCCCGTATCCCCCGCTAACGCTTGCGTCACATCGCTAGTTTGTACACTTGTTTCTGCCGCAAAGTTCGTGGAATTATCTATTACATTCCCCTTCTCGTCGAGCAATTGCAGTTCCGTATCCCCTAGTGAAAACGTATTAAGCAGATACGACTGCAAAGATTGTCCCGGCTCCTTGAATTTGGGCGCAAACTCACTTACCGATTGGATGCGACTTTCCACGTGCTTATAAATCGTGTCGTAATAGTACGCCCGGATTGCAAACATGAAAATAGCTTCTACCAACAGAAGCGCCAAGAACACCACAAAAAAATAGTGAAGCACAATCTGTCTGCCAATCCCTTTTTTGATCATTGGGCCTGACCTTTCCATTTATATCCATGACCCCAAACCGTTTGCAAAAAGACAGGCTCGGAAGGATTGTTCTCAATTTTTTGTCGTAGCCGCCGGATGTTTACATCCACGATTTTTGGATCGCCCATATATTCCTTGCCCCACACGTGGTCAAGCAAAACATCCCGGCTGAGCGGTGTATTTTCTTTTTCCAGAAAAAATTGAATCAGGGAAAACTCTGTTGGCGTCAGCTCAATCAGCTGCCCGTTTTTCTTAAATTGCTTGGCAATCAGATCCAGCGTGAACGGACCGGACTGAAAGGATACTTTGGCCGCCGTCTCGCGGTGTACATTTACCCTGCGCAGCAGCGATTGAATACGGGCAATGAGCTCCGTCGGGCTGAAGGGCTTGCTCACATGATCATCAGCCCCTACCGACAGAGCATATACTTTATCTTGCTCCTGAACCTTCGCTGTTAGGAAAATAATACCAATTCGCTCATTCGTTTCTCTAATTCTTCGACAGACCTCGAAACCGTCCATACCGGGCACCATTACGTCAAGCAACGCGATATCAATATCCCGCACCGTGTTCAAGATATTAAGAGCCTCATGCCCATCCGACGCCTCCAACACCTCAAAACCGTTTCGTTTCAAATTTATGACGATAAAGCTGCGAATAGATTCCTCGTCTTCCATGATTAAAACTTTACTCACTCTATTCTACCTGCCTTTCCTCCAACTTGTTTTTAATGGTTTTACGCGGTTCCAGCTCACTGGATCTCTTGATACCAATCACCTGCGCATTGGTTCGCCATAACTGGCTATATCCTTCATTATTTCGCTCCCATTGCGACAACGAGAAATATTTAATTTCTGCAATCGTTTTGTCTGTATTGTCCAGAATGAACCGCAAATAGCTGTCCTTCTTTGATACTTTCGGATCAATGGTCACCTTGCCGTGCAGTTCCTTTGGCAGTCTGAAATAGATCTGATCATTGGAGTCGCGATACTGTTGCTGCTTGAAAATCGTTCCCTTTGCCCCATCCCACTGGTAGAACGATACAAAATACGGTACTTCATCCAGCGGCCTGTTGGACCAGCCTTTCGGCTTCTCCAGATTTCCAAATTCCAGAATGCCATCACCATCCACATCACCGCTAGTAATGGTAGCATCCTTAAAGGTAACATCCATGAGATCAAGTTTTTTGAGCTTGCTATGGTCCATCACAATGACGTTGGACACCGTAGTTGTCTGGGCGATCTTGGTATCTATAATGACCCCCTGCCTGCCCTCGGCTAACTTACCAGCGACGACATTGTAGATACTAATAGCCTGACTGTCCAAATCCAGCGATCCGATTTCCTTAAAGGTTCCCCCGCTGAATTGAAATGTTTTGACCGTGAAAAATTCATTACGGCGCAGCGTGATAATCGTCAAGTCATTCAAATTGTCCCCGTTCAGGTCCATCTTGTTATGATTAAAATCGTCTACGACGAAGTCCGTATAACCTGTAGCATATATTTTCTCCAGAGTTCCTCCGGTATAAGAATACACGATGAGTCCCTTCTGATCGTTTCCATCACCGCTATCCCCGCTGGAAAAGCCTGCTACAATATCGAGCGTGCCATCATTCGTTACATCGACCAGCTTGAACGATTCCAGCACAGTACCTTCTCCGTCAAACGTCAGCTTCTTTACCCACGTTCCGTTCTGATCCTCGAACAAGGCTCCATGTATTTTTACACTTTCGTCTGGCGTTTCATAAAAAAGTACCGCTTCGTCTGTACCATCATTGTTCAGATCCCCCGTCCGAATCGGCGTCGGGTCATCAGGATCATTTGGCCGCAGAGGCTGTACCATTCCAAGCTGCGTAACCACTGCACCATTCAACTGCTGTTTCTCGTCAGACATCATCGGTGCCTGCATAAGCGAAATCGGATCGCTAATGACATTACAGCCACTTAAAAATCCAACAAGAAGCAGTGATGCGAAGCAGCCAGTTAACATTCTCAACAACATCATTTTCACTTCTCTTGTCGTCCCCTTCACAATTTGTTCTTTTCCACCTGTGTCAGTCGTCTGCCCTGAATATCAAATACGAGTTCGCCGCCGTTCAATCCCCATATACGGGAAGCAAAGCGTTCAGCCATCTCCAGCGGCAGTACGGTGATTACCGTCACCCGTTCGTCAGAGCAAAGCTTGCGAAAGGTATCCATCACGTGAGCTGCTGAAGTCGGGTCAAGTCCATTTACAGGCTCATCAGCCAAAATGACCTTGGCTCCGTGAACAAGCGCACGCGCAGTCGCTACCCGTTGCCGCTCACCGCCGCTAAGCTTGTCGCATTTGTCATGCGCCTTATCCAGCAAGCCCAGTTCCTCCAATACGTCCATTGCTCCCATATAATCGTCAGAACGCACCATCCCGGTCACCATTCTCCATAACGGAGTCTGATCCGATCTGCCGATCAGCACATTTTTGAGAGCGGTCCGATTCATATTTAAATGCGGATTTTGCTCCAGATATGCCCATTCCCGCTTTATTTTCATTTTGCCCATCCATCCGGATTTCAGCACATCATGGCCGTCCACCATCAGACTGCCTTTCTCCCATGACTCCTGCAAAGCAAGACAGCGCAGCAGCGTCGTTTTGCCGCTTCCGCTCGGTCCCACTACGGCAATCAGTTCGCCCGGATGAATTTCAGCATCAATTCCCCGGAGTAACGGAGTCCGTTCAGGCCCCACTTGCTTGGTCAGTTTCTGTATTCTGATCATCTTTGTGATTCCCCTTTATCCGCCATGAATACTGTCTATAGTTTATAGTAAATGTGAAACAAATACCATGCAAACCGTAGTTTTATGTCGTCGAGATTCTTTTTCGGAATAACAATCCCAACACCCCAAAAAAACGACGTAGCTGCCCCCGAGAACTAGAAACATGCTGCCTTGGGTTCCATAGTCCAGTAGCGCCCGCTAATGTTAGGTCCAATCACACTTCCCAGACTGCAAATTCTCATATTTTTAGTGTATAAAAGAAAGGCTTTCCGTAAAATCGCCATCTGAGTTGACGATTTTACGGAAAGCCTTTCTGATATGTATTCGACTCCGCATCATTTAGGAAGCCTTGTATGTTCAATCCGAACCCAATCACGTCACAGCGCGCTATTTTATATTATAGTGGACAATGTCCAGCAGAACAAGCCATAATAAATAAGTGAGCAATTTCAAAATGCTCATGTTGTGCTTATGGACGGACTTAATTACGTTTACCGCTGGGCTCGAAGACAGAATAGGAGGCATTTGATTCCATGAGTTATCAAATTAAAATAGACACTTCTCCAATTTACGAATTACTCGGCAGCTTTATGGCCTATGTAACCAAAAAGTGGGTACACGACATGGACTTGGGCCATGAGTGGATCGACAAGGTGGATGCACGGCTACAAAACGAAGTTCGCACCGAGCTTGCTACGGCACAGGATTGCCCTTTTAGCGATTATGACGCGCTTTATGTTTGGGCTTTGCTTCGACCGGAATCGGATGAAATATCCGATTATATCGCTTATTTGGACCACGGACCGGATGAAGATATGTTCGAGCTGATTGTTCCGCATATTCCTTTTTTTACCTTTGAAGAATCTTTGCGCATCCGCAAGGTGTATACCCCTCTCCTCAAATTATGGGATCGTGACTATTTCCGGGCAATGGAAAGCGAACTGCGTGTGCTGGCAGAGGAAGACGCTGCAGAAAAATGCATGCTTCTGAGCAAAATGGAGCCGGAAGCACTGGTTGAATACGCCACAGCCGGACTGATCGTGCCTCATATGGAAGATTTGGATACAGTTGTTCTGTTTCCAGTCGTCCACAACCGCCCGATCAATTCGTATTGTTTTTATACCCGTATGCTGCTGATCCAGTATCCGGTAGACGTTCCCGAAAAAAGCGAGGAAGAACCGCCTACACTTCTGCTTCGGCTGACCCGGGCAGTAAATGACCCGCAACGTCTGCGGATTCTGCGTTACGTGGCTCAAGGCCCTAAATCTCTCGAAGATATGCGTCATGATTTGAGCCGATTGGAAGACACGCTCATGTCTGATATGATGATTTTGCGAGTAGCTGGCCTGCTCCGTATCCACATTGGACGTTATCACAAGGAAAAATTCAGCATTCGCCCCGACGGAGCGGCTGATTTACAGGTATTTTTGGAATCCTATATCGGACTGTAATTTGAAATGTACCCTCAGTTATAACCGAACATCGTTAAAGCGTTGGCTTGGAAGGAGTATGTAACATGTCGTATCCGAAGCAGCACATTTTATTTGATCTTGATGACACTTTGGTCCACTGCAACAAGTATTTCAACCTTATTCTCAACCACTTTTTCGATTTGCTTCAGGAATGGTTTGCAGCCCATAACCTGACGAAAAATACAATTCGTGAAAAACAAATCGAAATTGATGTGGCTGGGGTTCATCAGGTGGGCTTTGCCAGCGAGCATTTTCCACAATCCTTAATTGATACGTACCACTTTTTCTCGGAGCAATTCGGACGCCGTACAGAGCCTCGGGAAGAGCAGGAGCTTCGCTCGCTTGGCCGAAGTGTGTACGAGCAGGAAATCGAGCCGTATCCCGGGATGGTCGAAACGTTAAACTCGCTCCAAAAAGCCGGACATTCCCTGCATCTCTACACCGGCGGTGAGCAGGTCATTCAGGAAAAGAAGATTGAACAAATGAAGCTGGCTAACTATTTTGATGATCGCATCTATATTCGCCAGCATAAAAATGTCGAGGCACTGGAGGAAATTATCCAGATGAACCGCTTTGAACGAAGCATCACCTGGATGATTGGAAACTCCCTGCGCACCGATGTATCTCCCGCCCTTGCGGCAGGCATTCATGCCGTGTATCTCAAGCAGCCCAAGGAATGGATTTACAATATGGTTGAGTTGCAAAAAAACGTTAACTCCGTGATGTATACTATACAGAAGCTAACGGAAGTACCGCGAGTCATCCATGAAAGCATACAATTACATCAACAAAAAAGGACCCTTGGATAGGGTCCTTTTTTCAGTTTAGATTTCTCCATGTCAGGTTTCCTCGCGTACACTTAGCTGTCCTGTACCCGGTTCATTCAGAGCAATTCGCGCTTTGACAGTGGTTCCATCTTTGCGCTTAAAAGACAACAACTGCGTTTGTCCCTTTGTCAGCAGGGAATTGAGCATTGTCTCCGTAATCTGCTTGCCAGCATATTCCTTCCAGACGACGAAGCCACAGCCCTGCTTGTAGTGGCTGCATCCATACCCTTTGCGGCCTTCGATAATGCTCCCGCCGCAATTCGACCGCGGGCAGCTGCCTAAAGCCTGTCTTTGGCCCGGCGAAGTGCCCGACGGCTCGACGGACGAAGCTCGCACTGCCCTCACGCCAGAGCTGCTTCCAACTGAACCCGATGCAGCCGCAGTACGCCGTGACGGAGCGCGTGCAGCCCCTTGGGTGGTGGTACTTTCGCTTGCTCCTCCACTACGGGTGGCTCCCTTACTACCCGAGCGTTTGCCTCTTGCTTCCTCGCCAAAAGCGTTTGCTGGTGCCGGTGGTTGCTGCCTTACCTTGTCAATGATGGATAACGTAAACTTTTTAACGTTATCCATAAACTTTTCCTGGGCAGCTTCTCCCTTGGAAATTTGATGCAGACGGCGTTCCCATTGGCCTGTCATTTCTGGCGAGGCAAGCAGGTCAACCCCCGCATGACGAATCAGATCAATAGCCATTTTCCCCTTATCCGTAATGAGGATCTTTTTACCCTTCATTTCAATGTAGCCAACCTTCTTCAACCGTTCAATCGTGGCAGCACGTGTCGCTGGCGTACCCAGTCCCGCATCCTTCATCACTTCGCGCAGTTCCTCATTCTCCATCTGCTTGCCTGCGCTTTCCATGGCTTTAAGCAGCGTGCCCTCAGTGTAGCTTTTAGGCGGCTGTGTCGCCTTCTCTTTCATCTCGGCACGAATACAATCCACAGGACGGCCTGCATCAATCTCAAACTTCTTGTCCGTCCATTCGTCTGTTTCCTCTTCTTCTTCTTTCTTGGGTGATTTGCTCTTTTTTCCTTTATCCTGGTCAGCCTTGCTCAAAACTACTTTCCAGCCCAAGGACAGAAGCTCCTTGATGCTTGTTTTGAACAGATGCTTGTCCACCTGGGTCATCACGGTATGCATTTTATATTCGGCAGGCGGGAAGAAATGTGACAAAAACCTGCGAATAATCAGGTCATATACATTTTGCTCCTCCTTGCTGAGCGTTCCTGGTCTTTTAAGCGTCGGCAATATAGCATGGTGATCCTCAACACGGGATGGATTGCAGACAGCTTTATTCTGTTTATGGACCAAATTGGGGTTCGCTTGCTGTACCAGATCTGCATAAGGACCTGTGCCTAGCATACGAAGCGTCTTGTGCATGCCGTCAATATTTTGCTCCGTTACATAGTTGGAATTGGTACGCGGATAGGAAATGACCTTATGCCGCTCATAGAGCGCTTGTGCCACATCCAGCGTTTTTTTGGCTGAATAACTATATTTGGCATTCGCCTCACGTTGAAGCAGCGTCAAATCATACAGCTTGAACGGATATTCCTTCGTCTGCTTCGTATCATATTTTGTGATTTTACCTGTTTTTCCGCGAACTGCCGCTGCTATCGCCTCAGCTTCTTCTGGCTTGGTCAGCCGTTCTCCCTGCCACGCCCCTTTGTACTTGATCTGGTCTTGCTTAAACTCTGCCCATACGTCATAAAAGGTTTGAGACTGAAACGCCTCAATTTCCTTTTCCCGGTCATGAATCAATGCCAGTACAGGAGTTTGCACCCGTCCGACCGACAGCAACGCGTTATGCCGTGTTGTAAAGGCTCTGGAGGCATTCATACCAATCAACCAGTCTGCTTCACTTCGTGCCCGCGCAGCCTGAGTTAGAAATTCAAACTCCGAAGCATCTCGCAAACGCTCGAAGCCTGCCGCAATACTCTCCGCCGTTAAATCTGAGATCCACAGCCGCTTGACTGGCTGGCGCAACTTCAACTGCTGTTGAATTAACGCAAAAATATATTGCCCCTCGCGCCCCGCATCACAAGCATTCACGATGGCATTGCAGCGTTTGGCCAACTCACCAATTATTTTCAGCTGATCTTTTGTTTTCGGATTCGGCACAATTTTAAACTGCTCGGGGATAATCGGAAGATCTTTAATATTCCAGCGTTTGTACTTGGCATCGTATGCATCCGGCTCAGCAAGACCCAGCAAATGGCCGATCGCCCAAGTTACAATGTATTTCTCCCCCTCCAGATAGGTACGGTTATTTTTGGCCCTCGGCTCCATAACAGCTGCAATGGTGCGCCCCATATCCGGTTTTTCAGCAACAATCAACGTCTTCATTCGTATTCCATTCCTTCCTGACAGCCTTCTGTTTCCTTCCCTGACTCATACGTAATACATGGGATATAAATGAAACACAGGCCGCACAGCCTCATGCAAAAGGAGCCTTCTCCCGGCGAAAGCTCCTTTGTCCATTCACTTGGTCTAGCGCTTCAACAATATACGCGTATTATACCATAGATATCATCATTCTCTCAGGTGATGATTTACGAAGCCATGAAACGATAGTAGTCACTTTCATTATCTATAAGGCCAATGTAAAAGAGCTATAAAGGATGATTAAATGAAGCTCAACCTAAAATCAAAACACACTTGACTTTTAAAGTAATATAAATGTTGTTTTATATTACACATAAAAAATTTTGATTATTCACGTAAAATAATTTCGCTTTTCAATAAAAAAGTTACACTTCACTTCTGGTTTTATGCTCTGATCGCTGTAGAAAACAAACTTATATATTTTGAAAATATTTCATAAGTCATATTATATAACATCCAATTCATGTTCCTTTACTTACAATGATAACAAATTCTGTTTCAAAAAAATTTGTAACACAATAGTTATCCATTCGCATTTTACAAACCTGAGCACGCTAGCCCTTTAAACGCAACAAAGCCCCATCCGAGGATGGAGCTTTGACTGGTAACTAATACAGAACAATATTTACACCAAAACGGTAGCGCCCATCAGGTATTTATCGACCTCACGTGCGGCTTCCCGACCTTCATTAATGGCCCACACAACAAGGCTTTGCCCGCGACGCATATCACCAGCAGCAAAAACCTTATCTACATTCGTAACATATTTCCCGTAACGTGCTTTAACGTTAGAACGACGATCGGTTTCCACACCCATTTGCTCCACAATCGTTTGCTCAGGGCCGTCGAATCCAATGGCAATAAGAGCAATCTGTGCCGGGAATACGCGCTCCGTACCCGGAATTGGCTGATAGATCTTCCGGCCCGTTTCATCGACAATACGCTGAATTTGAATCGTGTGCAGTTCTTTCAAATTATCGTTCTCATCACCTACAAACTTTGTTGTCATGATGGAGAACTCACGCGGATCTTCCCCGAATATCGCCTTCGCTTCCTGCTGTGCATAATCGAGAGTGTACACATTTGGAAATTGTGGCCAAGGATTAGCAATTGGGTCACGTTCTACAGGAGCTTTAGCATGTGTACCAAATTGAGTGACGCTTCGACATCCATGGCGCAATGAAGTAGCTACACAGTCCGAACCTGTATCACCGCCACCGATCACAATAACATCCTTACCCTGGGAGGACAAATAGTTGCCATCTTCCAGATTGGAATCCATGTAACTCTTGATGGTACCGTTCAAATAATCCATCGCATAATGAACACCATTCAAATCGCTACCTTCAATATTGAATTCTCTCGGCTTCGTAGAACCACCGCACAGTACAACCGCATCATACTCAGCAATCAGCTGATCGGTAGGAATATCCTTTCCAATCTCTGTATTCGTAATGAACTGAATGCCTTCCGCCTCCAGCAAATCCACACGACGTTGAACAACCTTTTTGTCCAGCTTCATGGAAGGAATACCATACATCAGCAGCCCGCCAACACGATCCGCACGCTCGTAAACAGTTACGCTATGCCCTGCTTTGTTAAGCTGCGCAGCAGCAGCCAGTCCAGCCGGACCCGAGCCGACAATAGCCACCCGTCTGCCTGTACGCTTCTCCGGCGGATTAGGGACAACCCAGCCTTCCTCAAAGCCTTTTTCGATAATAGCTTCCTCAATCGTCTTAATCGTAACAGATTGCCCGATCAGACCGACCGTACAGGAACCTTCACATGGCGCAGGACAGACACGCCCAGTAAATTCTGGAAAGTTATTCGTTTTGTGCAGCCGATCCAGTGCTTCCTTCCACAAACCGCGATATACGAGATTGTTCCATTCTGGAATAAGATTATGAACCGGACAGCCCAAAGTTGCCCCCATGATGTCCATTCCCGTATGACAATAAGGAGTTCCGCAGTCCATACAACGTGCCCCTTGGGTACGCAGCTCTTCTTCGGACATATGCTTATGGAATTCTTCCCAATCCTTGATACGCTCTACCGGATCCCGGTCTATAGGAAGCTGTCGTGTGTATTCCATAAATCCAGTTGGTGTAGACATGTTACGTTCCCCCATCTCTTCGCTTATGAACCCCGTTCATCCATTCGGAATTTGAGTCAAATTCGAATTTGTCTGTTAGTATCATGAAAGGGTCTACTCTCGTTGAATTTGATTTATTGTATCACAATACAGCGAAAAAGTAATGAAAACTTATGCAACTTTCTGCATCAACAGCCAAAAGGATTTTTTATATGATTCATTAATTTTTCAAATGAGCGAGGTCAAATGTATCCCAATCTTACTTCGCCTTCTCGTAAACGACAAAACGGTAGTCGTACGGATTTCTTTCATCCTTGACACCGGGAGTCTCACTGACTACATTCCAGCCGTTCCAATCCAGCTCGGGAAAAGTCGTATCCCCCTCGAAGTTCTCTTCAATTCTGGTGACAATTAGCCGATCAGCATGTGTCCAGAACAGCGAATAAATCTCCGAGCCGCCGATGATCATCAGTTCTTCCTGCGCCGCCAATTGGAGTCCTTCTTCCAAAGAATGGATCACTTCTGCGCCTTCCGCCAGATAGCTCTGGTCACGGGTCAAAATAATGTTACGCCGTTTTGGCAGGCTTTTTCCGCCAAAGGATTCCCATGTCTTGCGCCCCATGAGTACGGTTTTACCGATCGTCTGCTCCTTGAAAAATGCCATATCTCTCGGCAGGCGCCAAGGAAGGTTGTTATCCCGGCCAATGATGCCGTTTTGTGCCATAGCCCATATCATCGAAATGCTCATAACTCACAGCTCCCCCAAATCAGATAGCGACTGGCGCCTTGATACCCGGATGATATTCGTAGTTCTCAAAAGCAAAGTCCTCGTACGTATAATCAAATATCGAATCCGGTTTACGAAGGATTTTGAGCTGAGGCAATGGATAAGGGGCACGCTCCAGTTGCGTATGCACTTGTTGCATATGATTTGAATAAATATGCACATCGCCGCCTGACCAAATGAATTCGCCCGGCTCCAAACCACACTGCTGTGCAACCATATGCGTTAGCAATGCATAACTGGCGATATTGAAAGGAAGGCCAAGGAAAGTATCAACTGAACGCATGGTCAGCATGCAGGAAAGCTTCCCTCCAGCCACATAAAACTGAAATACAAAATGGCATGGTGGAAGCTTCATTGAATCGATTTCAGCCACATTCCAGGCACTGACGATATGTCGGCGGGAATCCGGGTTATTTTTAATCGCTTCAATGACATTCGCAATCTGATCGATATGTTGTCCGTCTGTTGTTTCCCACGCACGCCATTGTGAGCCATACACAGGTCCCAGATTCCCCTGCTCGTCTGCCCATTCGTCCCATATGGTAACCCCGTTCTCTTTGAGGTAAGAAATGTTGGTATCTCCCCGTAAAAACCACAACAACTCATGGATGACGGATTTTAAATGTACTCTTTTAGTTGTCATCAAGGGAAAACCCTTGGCCAGATCAAAGCGGAGCTGTCTTCCGAAGACAGAAAGTGTTCCCGTCCCTGTACGGTCCTCTTTTTTCACTCCATTCTCCAATATATCCTCCAACAGTTCCAAGTAATTGCGCACTTTATTTTCTCTCCTTTAAGTATGAATAAACACCGACATTCATAAAATATGGACGTATCTGAACGTTAAAACCGTATCACATACAGCATCCAGTATTTCAAAGCCCGCAGCATCAAATTCTAATCTAGAAAAGACCTGCTATTCTGCGCCCACAACTATATTTAGTTTATCATGGACTACTCATTATTGACTATCTACTGTGTGAATTTTCATCGTCGTCCTGAAAATCCTAAAATATGAAAAAAAGAGGCAAAGAACGCAGATATAGCGCTCCTTGCCTCTCTTTCCATGTATGAAAACCAAAAACGAGATAATGAAGTGGGATTAGCGACGTGGTGCCAATGCATGGATCGGATGACCCAGCACGACTTCCGCTGCTTCCATCACGATTTCGCCCAGTGTAGGGTGAGCATGAATAGTCAAGGAGATATCTTCGAGTGTAGCACCCATTTCAATCGCCAGACCCAGCTCAGCAATAAGGTTGGAAGCTTCCAGACCTACGATTTGCGTACCCAGTACCAGACCTGTGTCTGCATCAGCTACGATTTTAACAAAGCCTTCAGCAGCGTTCAGGGAAACGGCACGGCCGTTTGCTCCATAAGAGAACTTGCCAACTTTGACATTGTGGCCTTTTTCTTTGGCTTGTGTCTCCGTGTAGCCTACGCTGGAGCATTCTGGATCTGTGAAAACAACAGCCGGCATACATTTGTAGTCTACTACAGACGGTTCGCCTGCAATCGCTTCAGCAGCCACTTTACCTTCGTAAGAAGCTTTGTGAGCCAGAGCAAGACCAGCTACGATATCGCCGATTGCAAAGATGTGAGGAATGCTGGTGCGTCCTTGGTGATCAACTTTCACCATTCCGCGCTCATCCATTTCTAAACCGATCAGATCCAGACCCAGTTCGCCGTCTGTGTTGGGACGACGTCCGACGGTTACAAGCAGGTAATCAGCAGTTACTTCTTTGCTTTCGCCGTTAACGGAGAATTTCACCGTTACGTCTTTATCTGTTTGTTCTGCACTTTCCGCTTTAGCACCAGTAAAGATTTCAATACCGGTTTTCTTCATGCTCTTCGCAACGATCGAAGTCATATCCTTGTCAAAGCCAGGAAGAACGGTATCCATACCTTCAATGATTGTTACTTTAGAACCGAATTTGGAGTACATTTGTCCAAGCTCTGCACCAATATATCCACCGCCGATTACGATCAGGCTTTTTGGAATTTCAGGCAGGTTCAACGCTTCTGTAGAAGACAGAATACGTCCGCCAAATGGGAATGGTTTCAATTCGATTGGACGTGAACCTGTTGCGATAATCGCATTTTTAAAACGGTAGCGTGGTGATTCATGCTCGTTGAATACACGCGCTTCATTTTCGTTGATGAACATGCACTCACCACTGAAAACTTCAACTTTGTTGCCTTTGAGCAGACCGCTTACGCCGCCTGTCATTTTTTTAACAACACCGTTTTTGAATTCTTGTGTTTTAGCAAAGTCTACTTTTACGTTCTCAGCCGTAATACCGAAAGACTCGCCGTGTTGGGCAGCTTCGTATTGATGAGCTGCAGAGATCAAAGCTTTGGAAGGAATACATCCACGGTTCAGACAGACACCGCCCAGCTCCGATTTGTCAACGATCAATACGCTTTGTCCCAATTGTGCGGCACGGATGGCAGCTACATAGCCGCCAGGACCCGCACCAATAACCAATGTATCAATATCCAGAGAAGCGTCTCCTACTACCATTAATTACACCTCCATAACAAGCAACTCAGGGTTAGCGAGCAGCTGTTTGATATAGTTCATAAAGTTTTGAGCAGTTGCACCGTCAATAATACGGTGGTCAAAGCTCAGGGAAAGAGCCATTACAGGAGCGGCAACAATTTCACCGTTTTTCACGACTGCTTTTTCACTGATACGGCCTGTTCCCAAAATCGCAACTTCAGGGAAGTTGATGATTGGAGTAAAGAACATACCGCCTGCGGAACCGATGTTAGAGATAGAAATTGTGCTTCCTCTCATCTCATTGGCAGCCAGTTTACCATCACGACCACGTACAGCCAGATCACGGATGGAATCAGCGATCATCCAGATGCTCTTACGATCAGCATCTTTAATTACAGGAACGATCAAACCACTGTCTGTATCTGTAGCGATACCGATGTTGTAGTATTTTTTGTAGACGATTTCGTTTGCTTCTTCGTCGATCGAGGCATTCAGAGCCGGGAATTGACGGGAAGCTGCAACCAATGCTTTTACAATGAATGGCAGGTATGTTACTTTCGTGCCTTTCTTCTCAGCGATTGGTTTCAAACGAGTACGGAAAGCAACCAGCTCGGTTACGTCCACTTCGTCCATAATTGTAACGTGTGGAGCTGTGTAAGCAGATTTAACCATAGCGTTGGAAATCGCTTTACGGATACCTTTAAATGGTACGCGATCTTCTTCGACACGTTGGTCTGATGCAGATGCGGATGCCGCTGGAGCCGCTACTGCTTTTTCTTCTGTTTTGGCAGAAGCTTGTGCTACTGGTGCGGATGTTTGACCTCCACCGTTTTTGAAAGCTTCCACGTCTTCTTTGGTTACTTTACCATTGTTGCCGGAACCGTTCACTTGAGCGATATCCACGCCTTGCTCACGAGCAAATTTGCGTACACTAGGTGTAGCGAGTACATCTTTGTTCGGTGCGGCAGGAGTTGCGCCTTGACCGCCTTCTTTAGCGTCGGACGGGCTGCTTGCAGCCGGGGAAGTAGTTGTGTCTGCTCCACCTTTTGCGGAACCATGCTCTTGCTCTGTTTGCTCGCCAGCAGGTGCATCCTCTTGCTCAGGAAGCTCGCCTTCTGCATCAATAATAGCAACAACTTGGCCTACATTAAAAATGTCGCCGTCTTTTGCAAATACTTCTTGGATTGTGCCATTTACCGGACAAGGAACTTCTACAACAGCCTTGTCGTTTTGCACTTCCATGATGATGTCATCGTCTGTTACTTTGTCGCCGGGCTTGATGTGCATTTTAATGATTTCGCCTTCGTGAAGACCTTCACCCAGCTCCGGAAATTTGTATTCAAATTTAGCCACGTTTAAAACCTCCCAAATTTACGGTGTGCTTTAATTAAAATTCCAATACTTTATTAACCGCATCAATGATACGTGTTGGCGTTGGAAGCCATGCATCTTCAATTTGTGCAAAAGGATATACAGTATCCGGACCTGCTACACGCAGAACTGGTGCTTCCAAGTGCAGAATCGCTTTTTCGTTGATTTGCGCGATGACTTCTGCGGCTACGCCGGAGCTCTTTTGCGCTTCTTGAACAACGATGGCACGATTTGTTTTTTGAATGGAAGCCACGATGGTATCAATGTCAATTGGGCTAACGGTACGCAGGTCAATAATTTCGACTTTAATACCTTTTGTTTTTTCCAATTCATCAGCAGCTTTGACAGAAGTGTGTACCATCAAACCATAAGTGATGATTGTAACATCGGAACCTTCACGAACTACGTTCGCTTTACCCAGCTCAACCGTGTAATCATCCTCAGGAACCTCAGCGCGGAATGCATGGTACAAGTTCAAATGCTCCATGAAAAATACTGGATCGTTATCGCGAATAGCCGCGATCATCAGACCTTTGGCATCGTAAGGATTGGAAGGAACAACAACCTTGATACCAGGTGTTTGAGCCAGAAGTCCTTCTAAGGAATCTGTATGCAGCTCAGCTGCTTTAACTCCGCCGCCAAATGGAGTACGGAATACGATTGGAGAGTTGTAACGCCCACCGGAACGGTAGCGCATACGGGATGCTTGAATTGCCATTTGGTCGAGTGCTTCAAAGATAAAGCCTACGAACTGGATTTCAGCTACAGGGCGGAATCCTTGGATACCCAGACCCACAGCAAGACCCCCTATTGCGGATTCCGCCAACGGAGTATCAAATACACGTTCTTCGCCAAATTCTTTTTGCAGACCTTCTGTTGCGCGGAATACACCGCCTACATGACCTACGTCTTCACCGAAAAGCAGGACGTTAGGGTCGCGTTTCAACTCTACACGCAGTGCGTCACGAATCGCTTCTTTCATGTTCATTTGTGCCATTTGCTTCATTTCCTCCTTAAACATTGACAGATCAGTTTCAGTTCAGGTTCAATTGAAAAACAGACCGGATCGGGATGCCACCCGGTCTCTCTGATTTATTTCAAGCTCAATTATTTAAAATCAGCTTTTTGTTCTTCCAGATGCTTAGGCGTAGATTCGAACATGCTGTCGATCAGACCGGAAATGGTCATTTTTTCCGTTTTCTCGGCTTTTTTGATCTCTTCGTTCACTTTCGCTTTAGCTTCTTCTTTTACGCGAGCTGTATCTTCTTCAGTCCAAAGACCTTTTTTCTCAAGATATTTCGCAAAACGGGCAATCGGATCTTTCGCATTCCATTCGACTTCTTCTTCTTTCGAACGATACTTACTTGCATCGTCAGACAGGGAATGTGGACGGAAACGGTAAGTTACAGCTTCGATCAATGTCGCGCCTTCGCCGTTACGTCCGCGTTCAGCAGCTTCTTGAACAGCCTTGATAACTGCGAGTACGTCCATTCCGTCGATTTTCACGCCTTTGATACCAGCAGCAACCGCTTTGTGAGCGATCGAAAGAGCGGCCGTTTGCTTCGCAAATGGAGTTGTGATTGCGTAACCATTGTTTTGCACAAAGAAAATAACTGGCAGTTTGTATACACCAGCATAGTTAAGACCTTCGTAGAAGTCACCTTCGGAAGAACCGCCGTCACCTGTATATGTAATGGCGACTTGTTTTTGTTTTTTCAGTTTGTATCCCATTGCAATACCCATAGCGTGCAAAATTTGCGCGCCGATGATGATTTGCGGCATCAATACATGAACACCGTCCGGCACTTGGCCGCCGTGTTGATGACCACGGGAATACAGGAATGCTTGATATAATGGCAGGCCATGCCAAACGATTTGCGGAATATCGCGGTAGCCTGGGGCAATAAAGTCTTCTTTTTGGAGTGCATATTCACTACCAATCATTGTTGCTTCTTGTCCGGATACCGGAGCGTAGAAGCCGAGACGTCCTTGACGACCCAAGTTAACGGCACGATCATCCCAAGTACGTGTAAATACCATGCGATACATAATTTCTTTCAACTGATCATCTGTAAGTTCAGGCAATTTATCTGTATTGACAATTTCACCATCCGGAGAAAGCACGGACAGAGCCTCAACTTCCTCTGTGTACACTTCATAAGGAACCTTGCTCATTTTCTTCACCTCAACAAAAAAATTTGAATATCAAGTTCCGCTGTTATAGGATTATAATATACCTGTTATACCGCTTGTGTCAAAGATTTAGTTATTTTTTTTGAGTTCGCCACAATTTTGTGCGTGTAACAGGTAATGTTTTTTACTATAACAGCTTAGTACATGATTGAAATTTTAAACATCTATTGCAATCAGGACAATCTTAACTTATTGTGATCCCGAATGCAAAATTCTACCCAGAAAGGTGACGAAAAATGACGGATTCCCGGTATTTGAAACGAACCATCCTAAAAGACGAAATAGAAAGCCGTTTTCTTAGCGAGACTAGAACACTCCGTATTTATTTGCCGCCCGGCTATAATGAAATTTTGAGCTACCCGGTCGTGTATTGTCAGGACGGGGAGGAATTTTTCAATTTTGGCCGTATTGCAACACAGGCAAATCGTCTCATTCTGGACGAAGGCGTTGAGCCTTTCATCATCGTCGGCGTCGAAGTCAACACGAAAATCAGAACTCAGGAGTATGCTCCCTTTGGCAATCGCTTTGAGGCGTACACCGCCTGTTTTGCAGAAGAGATTATTCCCTATGTGGAACAGAAGTATCCTATAAGAAAAGATGCATCGTCCCGAATTCTGGCTGGAGATTCACTGGGAGGCAGTGTGTCTTTGCATTTGGCCTTGTTGTATCCCCAATTGTTCAATCGTATTATCAGCCTGTCCGGTGCTTACTATGAAGCTTCACAAGAAATTATCACTCGTGAAAGTGATCTGTCCCATCTGCGAGTGTGGATGACAGTTGGTCTTCAAGAAGATGCCTTTGAGAGCGACACCGGCATTTACAATTTTGTAGAGCTTAACCGCCAATGCGCAGATTTGCTGCGCGAGCGGAACGCCGAGGTTTCCTATCGAGAAAAGGACGGCAAGCATTTGTGGGGCTTTTGGCAAAATGAGCTGCCCGACGCGCTAATGTATTTTTTAGATCGCGCCTGAGTGAAGCTTTTCCAAAGTACAGAGACTACCGGGGATTGGGCATTTGTCGACCAGAGTGGGTCGTTATGCTCTTTCCTCTTTTTTCTCTGTGTAGTGGATACGCTTTCAAAAATTGGATGACGAAAAACGTAAGTTTTTGCCGTCTTCTGTCGTTCACATTATAGCTTTTCTTCTATGATTTTGTCCAGCAAGGCATTGCACCCCGCGTGCATGAATCGGTATGTCTCTTCAAAGTTCCCAGTAAAATACGGGTCCGGCACCTCTCTCAGCTTTTCTTGTGGCAGCAGGTCCATGAATTTTATAATGTCAGCCTCCGCTCCGCCTGCGAGTTTGCGCATGTTTCGCTCATTGGAATCATCCATACACACGTTATAATCAAACGCTTCAAAATCATGGTTTTTCATTTGCCGCGCCTGTAAGCCTTGTTCACTAATTCCGTGCAGCTTGAGCTGGTTTAGCGTTCCCTCATGCGGGGGATTTCCGATATGCCAGTCTCCTGTACCTGCCGAGTCTGTCCGAATTTTCGCGCCCAGCCCCCGTTCCTACGCTTTATGTCTCAGTATCGCCTCTCCCATCGGGGAATAATATTACCAACACACAAACAAAACGTTAATCATTTCGCTCTCCTTCCTAATGCACGTTACATTTTCTTTTTTCTGTTCCATTGTAGCTATGCCCTCCAAAATTGCGCAAGCCATATTTAACGCGTTATACTTAAAAGCTGATGAGCTATGTAGGCGTATGACAGACAGAAAGGATGTTAAATATGACGAAGAAGCGTGCGATTGTATTTTCCGGCGGCCGTCTTGGCGAGGAAGATCTACAACAAATACAACCAGGCGATTATATTATTGGTGCAGATAAAGGTGCCCTTTTCCTGATTGAACACGGTATTACGCCAGACGTTTCTGTAGGAGACTTTGATTCAGTAACACCTGAGGAAAAGTCACGGGTTGAATCCGCAAGTAAACGTATGCTTTCGTGTGATCCGGTGCTCAAGGACCTGACAGATACAGAGCTTGCTCTGGAAATTGCCATGGATGAACAGGCAGAGCATGTGCTCATGCTTGGCGTTACGGGTACACGGATGGATCATACTCTGGCTAATGTTCAAATATTGGTACGTGCGATGCAACATCATATAGGTTGTGCCATTATGGACGCCCATAACTATATTGAACTCACTGGATCAACGCTGGAGATTGAGCCTATGGGTTATACATATACATCGCTGATTCCTATGAGTGCCGAAGTAACCGGTATAGAGCTGGATGGATTTATGTACCCACTGCATAATGCCACACTTAAAATGGGACAATCACGCGGTGTCAGCAACAAGCTGATCGCTCCAAAAGGGACGATTTCCATCGAAAGTGGACTGCTGCTTGTGATCCAAAGCAAAGATTAGTTATGACATTATTGTAAACTTTATAAAGGTTTTTTTCTGCTTGAAACCCTTGCTAATCAAGAGTTTTATCATTTATCCCGATTTGTGAAATTCGATATTTTTTACAAATTGTAATTTTTAATCATTTTTTAATAATTGGCGTGTAAGCCTTGTCCCTCAAGCATTTGAGCGTGTTTTTCCAACTATTAGGCGGCTTCAAAGCTGTTATACTCAACGCTGTCAGTTAGTTAGCAACTCAGCTAAATGTTGCATAAATCAATTTCTGGAGGTACTTACAACATGAACATGCATAGTATCATAAAAAAGGCAATTATCACAGGCATGGCAGCGACCATTGGCTTTGGAACATTTGCATTAGAGGGAATAAATACGGCTCAAGCTGCTACCGCTACTGCTTCTGTGGGTCAAAAAATAATTAACTACGGTGAAAACTATATGGGGACTCCTTATAAATTTGGAGCTTCCACAAGCACTACACGCGATTTTGATTGCTCTTCCTTTATGAAGCACATATTTCAGAAATACGGCGTCGACCTGCCTCGTACTTCTGTTGCACAATCGAAAGTTGGACATGCCGTATCCAAGTCCAATCTGAAAAAGGGTGACCTCGTGTTCTTTTCGAGCGGTAGCCGCGCTACAGGTCACAACATTACACATGTAGCGGTTTATGTGGGCGGAGGTAAAATTTTACACACATACGGTGGACCTGGGGTTACTTTCTCCAATTTGAACTCCGGCAACTGGAAAAGAACATACATTAAAGCACGCCGCGTGCTGTAGCATTCATTTCAATTAACGTATTTAAGCCGGGACTCAGGGTCTCGGCTTCTTTATATTTTCCATTACTATACTACTCTGCTTCCGGGGGTGTTCTGAGTGAATAGCCGATGCCTCGTTCCGTGCGAATCATTTTGAATCTTTGTCCTTTGTCTACCTTGACTCTCAAATGCCTGATATACACGTCCACTACGTTCGTATCTGCAATATAATCATGCTTCCAAACATCCTTCAAAATTTGCTGCCTGCTGCAAACCTGATTAAGATGAATAGCCAGATGAAACAAAAGATCGAATTCTTTTAGAGTTAGTTCCAGCTTCTGTCCGCCTCTGCTTACCATTCTGCTCCCACTATTAATATGTAAATCACCTGCCTGTATCGGCCTTTTCACATCACGTGCAGTACCAAAAATCCGCAATAAATTAGCCACTCTGGCTTGAAACACTCTGGGGGAAAAGGGTTGGACAATCACATCGTGTGCTCCTTGCTCAAAACAGGAAACAATATGATTCTCATCGTCCGATGAGGTCATTACGAATATGGGAACAGTGGGATCATTTTGCTGCATAGTACGGATCATGCCGTGTGTATCAGCCTGCTCATTATCCATATTCAGAAGCAGCAAATTCACAGAATTCTCGTCTAAATAAGACTTTCCCTCCGCTATATTGTGGGCATAAACCACCTGATAGCCTTCCTGCTCCAACTGACGCACGTACGTAATAGCAGATGCTTCATTCCCATCCACGAGTAAAATGAACAGGTTCATTCTTCTCACCCACCTGTGTTTAGACATAGGACTACGATATGAATACAGACGTATTTGATACAAACGATTCAAGCATATTATATTGTAACAAAAAAGCAGAGAAATCATTCCCCGAAGGGAAGACTTCCTGCTTTTTACGGTTTAGCCTAAATAGCGGTGATAGATGTTCCTTGCTTCTGTTACATCCTTCGTTCCGTGTATCAATGCTCTCCCATCTGAAAAAATAACTAAACGGTGCGCTCCCTCACTGAAAGAAACCAGAAACGGATTTCGCTCCACTCTTCCCTCTCCCAAAGAAGCCAGTCTGTCCGCTGTTTCTTTAAGATTCACCTGTATCGGCTCTGCTGGTCTAATTTGAACGGTATCCCGGCCGCACAGTACATCTGTTTTCTGGCGATGGGCTGTCGACAAATAAGGGTAGGTCGGATGTGTGCCACAAGAAGGACAATCCGCTTTTTTGACACTGTCTACTGCTATCGCTACATACTCATTTTTCCACAGATCAAACGAAAGCAGCTTCCCCCTAAGATCGTCCGGGTATCCACCAAGTAGCTTGAAGGCTTCCGTGGTCTGGTTAGCCGTGACCATCTGCACCGCCTGTGGTATAATCCCCGCGGTATCACAGGTTTCTCTGCCGAACGGTACAGTTCCAAGCAGACAATGAAGACAAGGCGTTTTCCCTGGTAAAATGGTATAGGTTACACCATAGCTGCCAACACATCCCCCATAAACCCAAGGAATGCGATGCTTTTGTGCCATATCGTTCATAAGTAGCCGGGTATCAAAGTTGTCGGTGGCATCCATAATGAGGTCCACTCCCTGAATCAGTTCCTCCAATTCCTCTGCCCCAACATCCAGTACATGTGCATGTATGATCGTTTCCGAATTGATTTCCTTTAGTCTTCGCTGGGCAGCTATTGCTTTGGGACACCTCTCTGCGGCGTCACTCTCCTGAAAAAGCTGCTGGCGCTGCAAGTTACTCCATTCCACATAATCCCGGTCTGCGATGGTCACAGTGCCCACGCCTCCGCGAACGAGCGTTTCCGCAATCCCGGTACCCAGCGCTCCAGCACCTATAATCAGTACGTGGGATGAAGCCAGACGGCGTTGTCCTGCCGGCCCGAAAGGGGCGAATCTTTCCTGTCTGGAATAACGATCACTTGGTTGTACTTGTACACCAGCTTTTTCAGTCGCCTTCATGCCTGAACCAAGCCTTCTGTCGGGCTGCTTGCAGAGGCATAACGTTTTACAGGAATCATGCCCGCCTCAAAACCGTATCTACCCGCGCGAACAGCCAGCTTCATCGCCTCAGCCATTTTTACGGGGTCCTGAGCTCCTGATACAGCTGTATTCAACAGCACGGCATCTGCCCCAAGTTGCATCGCCATTGCCGCATCTCCAGGTGAGCGAATACCGGCATCGACGATAACTGGAACCTCCGCTTGTTCAATAATGAGCTCCAATGAGAACGGGTTTAGCAAGCCGCGTCCGGTACCAATGGGTGAAGCTCCAGGCATAACAGCATGTACACCCAGCTTTTGCAGCCTTTTGGCAAGAATCACATCATCCGATATGTAAGGCAGCACGATAAAACCTTCCTCCAGTAGTTTTTCGCTGGCCTTGAGCGTTTCAAAAGGATCAGGCAGCAATGTCTTGCTATCCCCAATGACCTCCACCTTAATCATATCGCACAGACCTGAAGCTTTCGCCAGCTTAGCGATGCGCACTGCCTCATCCGCAGTCGTCGCTCCTGCCGTATTAGGTAGCAACGTATAACGACTCAAGTCCAGTGTATCCAGAAAATGTTGCTTATCCCGTTCCTCCAAATTTAATCTTCGCACGGCAAACGTCAATATTTCGGTCTCCGCAGCCTCCACAGCTTTGGATTGAATATCCATATCAGGGAATTTTCCTGTACCCAATAACAGCCTTGACGTAAAAGATGCTTTTCCAATCGTTAACATAATTAACCACCTCCCACAAAATGTACAATTTCCAAGCTATCTCCATCCTTCAGTACCGCTTCATCATGATCTTCACGAGTCAATATGTGACGATTCAGCTCCACCACTACAGTTTTCACTTTCAAATCCAGCTCTTTCAGCAGTTGATCCACATGAATGATCGGATTAGAAAAGGTCATGTTCTGACCGTTAATCGTCAGCTTCATTTGCTCGCCACCTTTATACGTTCAGGAGAAAAACTGCTTATTCCAAGCTCAGTCACATCAGCCCCTTTTAACAGCGCTGCAATCGCACGCCCGGTAGCTTCGCTCAGCAACACACCGTTCCGGTAGTGTCCGACCGCAGTATATACTCCTTCCACGCCGGGAACAGATCCAATACAAGGGCGCCCCGCCGCTGCCTGCGGACGCAAGCCCGCCCAAGTGCGTATAAAAGAAGCTTCACGGACGCGAGGCAGCCAGGCAGAAGCACGGGCCAGCAGCCCCTCCAGGCTTCCAATAGTGACCTCTTTGTCATACTGATGTGGCAGACTCGTCGCCCCAATCCAAAGCTCGTTATTCCGCTTGGGCACCAGGTAAATATCATCGGCGTACATGGTATATTCCAATGGATGATCCTTCAAGGAGACTGCAACAGCCTCACCCTTGACCGGATTAAGCGGATATTTAAAACCAACCTGCTCCAGCAGTCTCATACTATCCAATCCGCCAGCAATAATGACCTGTTCGCAGGAAAAAAAACCACTGTCTGTTTGTACGCCACAAACTCGCCCATTCTGTACTACGAGTTGCTCCGCCTGTGTACCAGAGCATATTGTTGCTCCCAGTACGACAGCTGCCCTCGTATAAGCACGACAAAGCTGGACAGGAGAAATCTGTGTCTCCTTTGATCGGTATATAGCCCCGATCACTTGACCATCCAAACCTGGAATTCGGCGGGCCAATTCTCTGGCATCCCACCACACAGGATGATCACCCTCTCGCGCAATAGCCGCATTCCAGCGTTTTTGCCCCTCTGCTTCCGAACGGAAGGGAGTCACAAATCCTTCTGTCCGGAATTCCATCGCAACACCGGACAAACGCTCCAGATCACGAACCAGTTCGGGAAATGCATCCCGGCTTGTGCGAGCGAACTGTGCCAACTCCGGGTCGGTGAATTCTTCAATCTCTGCTGCCAGCATCCCAACCGCAGCCCCTGAGGCTCCCTCGCCCGGAATGAATCGTTCCACCAATATCGTACTGCGACCCTCCTTGGCCACATGATAAGCAATGGAGCTACCGATGACACCTCCACCAATCACCAAGCATTCAGCGTGTCCAATAGCTTGTGCCTCTGTTTTTATCTCTGGCATATGTTCAAATCTCTCCTCTCCACTAACGATTCTGCTTGCAGCGATCTCCTACTTCCGTTTCACTACTACAGGCTGTGAACTACCCGATCCACCATTTGCCTGTACGCCCTTGCAGCCGCAACGGGGGACTCAGCCTCCCAGATGCCGGACATTACGGCAACTCCGCTTGCACCGGCAGTATACAGCTCCTGAATATGGCGTGGTTGTATGCCGCCTAGAGCAATCACAGGGATGCTCAACAACCTGCTTATGCGCTCAAGCTGTGCTATACCTCGTGGAGTAATACCAGGCTTGCAGTGAGTCTCATACACATGACCATAGAGTACATAATCCGCTCCTGCCCGTTCGGCAGCCTGTGCTTCCTCCAAAGAATGCACCGACACCCCGCAGCGCGTACCCTCTGGAAGTAAACTTTTGACATCCCCAGCAGGTAATCCGTTAGCTGGTAGCTGGATAGCCCCAACGGAGGTAAGCAAAGCAACATCCATTCGGTCATTTACTGCAATTTGCTGTAAAGGAACTCCCAGATTCGCCATACTGCGGGTCAATGCAAGGAGTTCAGATGCGCCCTTCTGCTTCAAGCGCACGTGTACATAATGAACATACGGATGAATAGCAGCAGCCACTTGGGCAGTATGTGCATGTGCATCGGAATCGCCTTCCATCGTAATTACGTGCAATTCGATTTCACTCTCACCTCACAATGGACTAAATGGTTGTAAGCTGACCCTGTATCTTTACAGTCTCATATCGTGCTATACGGTATGGACTAGCCACGTTTACCAGCAAAAAAATGAAGGGGTACGAGATATGAATACGAACATATGAACACGAACGAAAACGCAAAAAAACCACTTCCCAAGGGAAGTGGTTTAACGTACGTCCAATAACCGAACGGATCATTATATCCGTATACGTATATCGTCCCACGTACAAACAAAGTAATAATTTCGCAACCTCGTTTGTACGACGCTCACTTCCCTACGCTGGCATAACCCAGATCAGGTGCAAAGGGTCCGAAATCCGTTTATTCCGTCTCAGCCGCATTGGCGGCTCCCCTAGTGTAACTATTTTATTGTATCAGCTAAAGATAGCATAGCATATTTTCCTAATCCTGCAAACCCCGATTCTTGTGAATCTTGGTACAGAACTGGATATTTAGTTGACTTTACTTGACCATTCTTCCACATTCCACGTTTTGGTTACCCAATCCTCATAAAAGTCCGGTTCGTGAGATACGAGCAGTACCGTTCCTTTGTATTCCTTCAAGGCACGTTTCAGCTCATCCTTCGCTTTGATATCCAAGTGATTGGTAGGCTCATCGAACAACACCCAGTTGCTTTCCCGCATTAGTAGTTTGCATAAGCGGACTTTGGCCTGCTCACCACCACTGAGGGCGGATAGCGGACGGGTGATATGCTCATTTTTCAAACCGCAACGCGCCAAATGCGCTCTTACTTCATGCTGGTTCAAGTGCGAGAATTCATTCCACACATCCTCAATCGGTGTAACTTTCTCTGCTCGTACTTCTTGCTCAAAATAAGCTGGCTGCAAGAAATCCCCTTGATAAGTCTTGCCGCTGATCGGCGGAATTTTTCCCAGAATGGTTTTGAGCAATGTCGATTTACCAACACCATTGTAGCCCACAATCGCAATTTTATCGCCACGTTCAATCGTCATGGACATTTTAGGCAACAGAGCATGAGTGTAGCCAATTTCAAAATCAATACCCTCAAATACCGTTTTCCCACTCGCACGTGCTTCTTTAAATTGGAATGTTGGCTTAGCCGCTTCTTCCGGTTTATCAATGCGCTCGATTCGATCAAGTTGCTTCTCACGGCTCTTCGCCCGACCTGACGTAGAGGCGCGCGCCTTATTACGTTGAATGAAATCTTCCTGTTTCTTAATAAAATCCTGCTGCTTCTCATAAGCTTCAATATGCTGGTTTTTGTTCAGGTCCGCCATTTCAAGGAACTTTTCATAGTTGGCTGAATAACGGGTCATTTTGGCAAATTCAAGATGATAGATAACATTCACAACCTGATTCATAAACTCAGTATCATGAGAAATAAGAATAAACGCATATGGATAATCCTTCAGATACCGTGTAAGCCATTCAATATGCTCTACATCCAAATAGTTGGTAGGCTCATCCAACAGCAACACATTCGGCTTTTCCAGCAGCAGCTTGGCAAGAAGCACCTTCGTCCGTTGTCCACCGCTAAGTGCGGATACATCCCGATCCAGCCCTATCGCCGCCAGGCCCAGTCCATTCGCCATTTCTTCAACCTTCACATCGATGAGGTAAAAATCCCCCATATCCAGTTGTTCCTGAATTTCACCCATCTCTTCCAGCAGCACTTCCAGTTCTTCGGGAGAAGCTTCCCCCATCTTGTCAGTGATCTGCATCATTTCCTTTTCCAATTCCAACAAAGGGAGAAAGGCGTCCTTCAGTACATCCCGTACTGTTTTGCCAGGTGTCAGCTTGGTGTGCTGATCCAAATACCCATAACGTACACGTGGAGTCCATTCTACTTTGCCTTCATCCTTAAGCAATTTTCCGGTCAAGATGTTCATCAGTGTCGATTTACCAACACCATTGGCTCCCACCAAACCTACACGTTCCCCTCCGAGCAATCGAAAGGATACATTTTTAAACAATGCGCGGTCCCCAAAGTTATGGGATACATTTTCTACAGTCAATAAACTCATAAGCTGCTTTTGGCTCCTTATTGTCATCGGCGATGCCGACTGTTCTTATTTCATATACATTTCTTTCAAAGCCTTATTGTAGCACATTCAGCAGCCTTATCGGAATATTGAAAATGGGGGAATTTGAAGGATTTTGATATTGTCTGCTTATAAAAAAAGAAAAACCACTCATGGGAGTGATTTATTTAAAGATGGTTTCAAGATTTATTTATAATCATTATAACATTTATATTCAAAATACCCTGCGGCCGCCGCAGATTTTTCATCCGTAAAACGCTCTGTCGCTTTAAATGGGGCCGGGCAGGAATCTCTGTAAAAATATTTAATTCCCGTATTCGGCTCTACGCCGCCGATCATGGCTTGTTTCCTGACGACTCTTCCGCCGCCAAACCCATAGTTATTATAGTACCTGTCTCCAACCGGGATTCCCTGGATAAACGCCATCAGTCCCACATCATCTACCGTGTTATACCATTCCTCTTGTGAGATGAGCGGTAGCGTGAATGTATAGGATACACCATTATGTGCTGCCTTTTCGTTATGGAGATTAATGAGTCGGCCCAGATCCTCCTGAATGCTGTGGACAATAGTGGAACGCCGTACTTGCTCAAAAGCTTCCGGGTCATTAAGCAACGAGATCGTTGTCTGTCCTTGAAGCTCCTTCTGAAAGCCCTCTACCCACCTGTGATTCCGAGCATCATAGGCATGTACATAATTATCCAACGTAAACCCTACACTGTTACCTGCTGAATCAACGTAGGCATAAGGTTTTTTTTCACTCCATTTGGGTTCTTGGACAGCTTGTCCATGTTCATCTGTGTAAGATTCAGAAGCAAATGCATAATAACCATCATAGTCCAGAACCATAAGGGCAGGCATATAATCCAATAATGCGCGTTGTGCCACTGGATCCCCATCAATTCCCATATTAAGAAAAAGGGTATGCAGGAACGTGTGCAGCGCTTCTTCTTTATCTACACGAAAAAACTTGTCCGAGCCATACCCAGCCTCTCGTTCCTGACGTTCATTCTGTGAAAGCACGACACCTGCATCCTGAACTGCGGTACGAAGGGCTGAGGTATATTTCATTTCCAATTGCTGTACTTCGCGCTGATTCTGCACCCGCAGGTCACTAACCACGCCAAAGGGCAGAAAGAGCAGTATAAATATAACTGCAAAATCAGTAATCTTCATTCAGAACCATGCCCCCGTAAGAAGCTGTAACCGCCGGTTTGCCGCTATCTGCCCCACCAAGGAGCCATGATTTGTACAAGTCCGCAGGAGTCCGATTCGTATTGTGTACCCGCACTGTAAAATAATCTCCTGAGATCATGGTATACCGACGTGTTTGATCCGACTTTGCCTGCTGATTGTCAGGAAACAGCACAGGCAAGATTTGCGAGTTATAGTATCCGTCATATACGGAGGAATAGAAGCCAAGAAAGCTGTCCGGCTTCGCAGCATCTGCATAGTCCGGTACATATTTTTTGTGCATATGCTCCAATTCAACCTCATACGTATTACCCGTCAGCTCCAGCTCACGCATAAAATCGTTATACATCGTCGGTGTAATATATCCCTTGGTTCTCACCATATCAACAAAACGTACGGTTGAATGATACGTATTTAATCCGGATATATCGTCCTGCCGTTCAGCGGCTTGGGCTGCGGGCACTATATACAAGAGCAGGACAGCGAGCAGTGCCCCTAACAGCTTGGATATTGATTGAACCACTTCAGTCCTCCCCCAATTTCTCAAAACGTATGGATTGTATATCACCATGCTGATCACGCTGTGGATGCATGGAATATAAAGAGGAAGCATCGAGGGCTGATACATCGGGCTCAAACGGTTCAGAATACATATCGTACACTGTACCACCGACTTGAACAGGAATGCCTTCCTGCAAGTTCATACGGATTGCCTGCATAACTTGAGTTCCTTTGACCCGTTCTGGCATACTCACCTCTAAAGTACGATTGATACGCCCCTCGGAATGCTCCTCCTGCTGCGATCTTAATTCCAGTGTAGTGCCCATCTGACTGGACAGTTCTGCTGCAGCTGCACATGCGGTTATAAACAGCGTAACTGACACACCAAGCCGCAGCATACTTGAAGCGTGATCAGACATGCTACTCATCTCCCTTACAATTGATATCCTTAATCTGCATCCTAGGATTGGATAAACAGCAACCCGCGTACAACGTTCGATTTATCCTTGACGATCTCGGCCTTGAATTTACCACTTGGATTTACGTATTCGTTTTCTTTCTCATTCAGCGTATTCGTTATTTTTCCAGTCTTATCACTTCCACCGTTCACCGATCCATACTGTTCACTGTCTGGGCTAATGTTCAGCGCATTTCCGTACCACTGACCTGCCATGTTTTTTCCGGTTTTAATCTGAATCCCGAATTGATCTTTGCCTTGGAACTTCCGCAGCGCATTAGTCACCTGGGACCCGCTAATCGTTGTACCGTCATACACCGTAAATGAGGCTTGAGACAACTCGGTCTGGATATCGGCAAAATTGTTTTGTGCCGTTTTGGTTGCCTCCTGTGCTGAAATAAACAAAATAACTACAATTGTGATCAGTGCGATGGTCAAAAATATGCCAGCAGCTACTTTTAAGGCTGTTGATGCGTTATTCATTATTTTTCTCTCCTTAGCTGTGATATCATAATAGTCATATTAGAACTGCTATTGAATCTTTTGTATTTGCTCGTAATAGCTATCCATTTGGACAAAGCTCATACCGATCAAAGGAATGACCAAATATAAAAAGATAAGACCGTACATCGGAGCAAAACCAATCATCCTTCCCCAGATGGCCTTGCTGTCTATAATTTTTTCATACTCCTGTTTTCTTTGTTCAAAATAGTAGGACATATGGGAATCCAAATCGTCGAAAGCCTCTCGAATCGTAATTTTGCCCAAAGACAGATGCAGCTTGTCCACCAAGCGTTGAAATTCGGGCAGTGGCGCTTCTTCTTTCAACAAGTCCAGTGCTGCCTCAGGACCATGTTCATAATGAAGCAAACATTTTTGCAAAGGCCTTTTGAAAATAACAGAAAATCGGTTCAGCCATTCCAATATTTCCTCAACAGACATTCGCTCCATAGCTCGCAAAATCGAAATGACCGTCTGAAACTGATAAACCTCATGCCTCATATCCAAACGCCGCATTTTTCGCTGCAAATATAATAAAAGCATAGGCATCTGATAGGCTACATACCCGGCAACCAGACTAATCAGCACTTCCCACCACTTGATGTATTCCGCGTTCCACGCTCCCAGCTTTTGCAGGATACGACGCGTATTTTCGGAAAGCTGCTCCGGAGTAGTTCTGCCACCAGAAGCGTGCTCCAGCGCTGCGTACGCCTGCTCATAGGTGCTGTCCGCCCTCATATTTAGCGCATGCATCATTTTGCGGTCAATCTCACTCTGCTTTAAAGCTTCCTTTTCCTCCACCGGACTCAAACGTCCAAACATTTGTCCCGATTGAACCGGAGCGTGAAGAATATGTGTTTTCTCAGCTTCATGTAAAATAAATACCGTACTAATGCTGAGCACCAATCCTGCGATAAAAAGAGTGATTCTGCGTATGTACAGCCACTCCAGCTTGACCTCTGCACCGCTTTCCTTTAGCAGCCGGGTCAGTTGGAAATAAGAGGACATATGCTGTCGCGGAATTAAAGCATCCACCACATTACGAATAATGGGGAAACGGTACAGCTTTTGCTCCCAGACCCGTCTTCCTTTGCCCGCACGATATCCAGTCTCGTCGGTCTGTTGCAGCTTTTGGAGCAGGAAGTAAGATACTGTAATTACAATATAGACGGACAATTTCGTGATAAAGCCCCATTTCCCCTGATAAAACTCGTCCATAGATGGAAAGCTGGACCTTGCCCATCTTTCAATTGGCATTGTAAAGAAAACAGGTGCAAGTGCGATCACATTTAAACTTTTGAGCAGGTAGTCCAGTTTATTTCTCCGCAGCAACTCCAGCTGGATTTCGCGCGCAAGACTGCCAAGTCCCTTTAAATAAATGGAGCCTCCCTCTTCAATCCGGTCACCAAACTCCATTACCATATATGAAATACCGGCAAATGCTTTTAAAAACCGATTAGGAGCGGACTCATAGTATCTTTCCAGCGCTTCGTGCGGATCAGCGTCCGTCAGCGCCTCATAAATAAGTCGCGCATGCCTTCCAGCCTCAGCCCCTGCCAAATCGGCCGCCTCGGATATTGCCTCTTCCACCATGCCGTGCTGATGATAATGATGGCGTACATTGGCGAACAATTCGATCATCTGTGCAAGCAGCCTTTTTTCCATCCGGCTAATCGCCATATCCAAAATGAGACTGTTCATCACCACTCCGCATAACAGAGCCAGTACGGCAAACTCTATCCCCGGTTTCATCATAAGCAACATAACGCCGCTGCAAGCAAAAGCCCCCCAAATGAACAACGTCATCTTCATCGTCTCAAGGCGAAGCTTATATTCATCATAGGCATGCAAACCGGATAATCGTTTGCGCACACTCGTGATATACCCGGATGTAATAGGAAATCTCATGCCTAGCGTGTACAACTTGTGCATTGCAGATTGCAATTGCCGTTGCAACACTGCTTTTCCCTTCCGTCCCTCTCGCACAGAATGGATTCGCCCTCTGCGAACTGCATGACCATTACGCTTGCGCAACCACCACAAAGTCACATAGAGAAGCGCAAAGCACCCACCCGAAATGAGCAAAACCCACAGTGAAATTTCTTTAAGACTCATAGGCTTCCTCCCAATAGCGAGTCAGGAATCTGCGAAAATCTCCGGCATCCTTAACGTTCATCTGCTCACACATTTCTTCTGCGCTTTTGAATGTTAGAGGCTCCATCGCCATATATCTCCCATTCCGAAATTCCATAACATGACGGTAGCTATAACTCGACGCAGAGTTGGAGCCTGAGTCTGTATGTTCGGGATCATGCGGCACACATTCCGTAATCCGTTCAATATATCGCCTTCCCTCAGCATCACGCTTGAGATGCACATCAAAGTTAATGACATGAACGACCTGTTCCTCAGCAATACCTTCATGCTGGAACACTCCCGTTTTGAGCAGTGAATTACGAAGGGAAAACACAAGATCACGAAAGGTTTTGGCATGATGGGTAAAAATGGTGAACAGACTGGCAACCTGCGACATTTGAATCATCCATGCGGCTACCTCATCACTCGCTACTTCACCAAGGATATTGACGGTTCCATCTGTCTTTTTCTGCAAATCGAGCCCTTGTTGCCCTGAAATATGATCCGTTTCTCGAAAGGTCAGAATGTTGCGACGGCTGTAAATGCTACGCAGATGCAGCTCAAAGGCCATTTCCTGAACACGAAGCGTATACGAAGCATAAATATGCTTGACCATCGCCATCAGCAGCGTCGTTTTACCTGAGCCTTGCGCTCCCGTGATTGCCGTGATCCGGCTGCCTTTCATTAAATAAGAAAGTAACTGTATCGGAAACTCAGCATTTTCTCCCTTAATCAATTGCTCGAGCGATGCGCTTTGAATATCGAATTTACGGACAAAGAAAGCCCACGATTCTGAAAAAGGAGGTCGTACCACAACAACCCGTGACCCATCCTTCATTTCGTTCACCTTATAACCATTCGCTTCGGAAAGCTGCCCCGGATAGTTGTATTTGTAAATATTTTGGCACACCCTTTTAAGCTCCCGCTCTGAACCGAAGGAAAGGAACGAAAGGTGAATGGTCTTGCCTTTATAAAAAATCCACACACTCTCATAGCCATTTGCTATCGGTTCGGATGTTTGTTCGAATGCATAGTGATCCGAAGGCCAATTCGCCGATACAGGGATTCCGCCTTCCGGCACACCGCTAACGCCCCCACTGACACCGTCGATCCGCTGGTCACGAATATCATCTATGACGGAAAAGCCTTTATAGTGCTGATAAATCCGCTGCACAATAATATCTACCTTCTCCAGAAAGGAGAGATGGCGATGCTCACAGTCATAGATATAGCAGATATCCTCTGCCGTGATATGATAGCTTCCATCCTCTTCATCTTGCTGCGAATATCTCATTTCCGCTAAATCATAAGTATCCAGCAGGCGAGACAGGGCATCCACGCCAAACTTTTGCTGATATTGATAGAATACAATCTCGAATTGATCTTGTACGCTAAACAGTTCTGGTCTGGAGAATGGCATAACGGTATCGACGATCTTTTCGTTCAAGCCGTATCCGTTAATCAGCAGCTCAGTCATCAGGTTTTTCACAAAACGCTTGTCTCCACTGCTGCCATTGGCACAGTCCTTTAACGCCCTGCGCAGTTCGGCCCTTTGATGGATACGCCGCCTGTATTCCTCCTCATGCAATCCGGCATCCGCCATCTGACTATGACTTAGCTCGTGCAGCGCATTTTTGATATACTCCATCAGCGCATCCAATGTGGCATCTTCACTCTCTGGAGCTACCCGAATAGTTGAATGCCGCAAGCGAAGGATCCCACGGTATTTAACGATAACCAGTACGATACACAACAGAACGATGCAGGTAAGAATCAGCCCATTGATCATTGGAGCGGACAGCATTTAAGCGCCCCTCTCCAAAGCCTTGAGCCGAAGATCGGACTCTGCCACCTCGAGAATAGCCTTGCTGATCTGACGTATGCTCTGTGCCCATCCCACAGGCATAAAAAGCTTACGCTCCTTCTCTTTCCCGCTTCGTACATCCCGCTGCACATGACCTATCACGTCTCTGCGGTTCCACGCATCCATAAATTCGGTGCTGTAAGGAACAGTATGGAGTGCTCCCTTGTAGCCATACCTCCTGCGAATATTCGCCACATTCGCTTGAGAGTGCACATCATATTTTCCAAGCACGATCAATAGAGGCAATTCAGAGTAAGTAGATAATGGAGACACAGATTCAAAGTAGGCATCCAGCTCCCTCATATTTTGGGTTAGCGAAAGGACCGCCAGCTTGGATCGCACACATGCTTCATGCTGTACAACTCCCCATCCTGCTCCACTCCCTGCATCAACCAGTGTCAAATCATAATACTGATCCGCCGTATCCATCACTGCTCGTACAAGAGCAGAGGATAACAGGGGCGGCTCGACTCCAATGCTTGAGGTTCCCTCAAGCACATCGAGAGTCTGCTCCAGTAGAGGCGTCGTATAATTACGAATATTTTCTCTGGACAATGTCCCTCGCAGAGCTAATCGTGCAAGAGCATCCCAACCTCCCTCCTGAAGCTGTAAGCTTGGATCGTCCATACGATGTTCTTGTATAGGAAATCCCGACTCTATACCGGTATGTCTGCGCCCCAGATGGGTCAGCAGCAGTCGTCCTCTATAAAGATTACCTATGGTGACGGCTATGGCAGCCGCCATGGAACTGCTTCCACTCGCTCCCTTAACCGGACTCCAAAACAAAATGGTACTCATGCTTTCCTCCTCTCCGCATGCTTTAACGCACGACGGCTCTCTTTGGGTTCCCAACCCATTAATTCTCCAATACAACGACTCAGCTCTTTCTTGTACGCTCTGGACAATGGCTTAAGCTTAAGCTGTTGTTTGTGCTCATTTTCCAGCTTCAGGGCAAGATGCCCTTCATCCCATGGCAAGACATACGGTTCCTGCTGCCAAGAGGCAGGGAAGCCGTTCATGTATTCCCACAAATACGGCTCCTCCACGCCACAATCTACAGCCTGTAAAAATAATTTGTGAAATACAAGATTTTTGGGAAATTCAGGTTGACCGAACAAACGCTCAAGCCACACCCGTCCGTTGTCCATTAACATCCGGCTATAGTCACTGACCCAAATCCGCTGTTCTGCCTCTTGCCAAGCAGATATCGGACAGAATTCCGACGACTCTACATCCAGAATAACGATGTCATAAGTCAAACCTGCTTTCCGATCAGCCATCATACCGATATGCAGATCCTCCCAAGATGTAAAACCCGTGGCCACATCAAAATCACCAAACTGCGCAATGGGGAGTGGTTTGTCGAGCATCCCTATGCTATACCGATACTGTCCCTGCAGCGTAGCATCCACAAGCAACACTTGTTGACCGGATGCTGCCAATATACTGCTGATGTATAACAAGGTATCGCTTTTATCACATAGCCCGGCAAATATCCAAGTTTTCATACGTTTGTCCCTTTTCTCTGATTTATTTACCATATGGATCAGAGCTTCCGCTCTGCGTCAAGATATCTGATTGTTCTTTGGCATCCTGCCCGTTTCCATATCCGTCCCCTGTACTTGTACTCTCACTCAAAGCTCCATCTGCATTCGCTCCCGCATGCTGTGCTGCAACTTCCTCACTCAGGCTTCTTTCTATAGGTGTCGTTATTACATTGTTTGACGCACTAAGTGCATTTTCAAGAGACTCCCGCAACTGCTTGGACAGCTTTTGTTCAGCAACGCGGATCAAATTAGGATCACTGTTCATTAACTCTAACACCTTCGAATTGGGTGGATAGGTCGGAATCGCCTTCGGCTGGAACTGTGGATCGACATACGTTAATGCATAGATCGATGCTTTATGCAGATAGGCATCAACAATTCCGCTCGAAAGCGATAATATTTCCTGCTCATTCAAAGTAACCCAGATGATCGGACCTTCCAGCTTGGAAATTTTCTTTTTGGATAGCAGAATATAATCCTGCCCCGTTGGAAATTGAATGCGGATATCCACTTCGTCTCCAGCTTTCAGGCTGTTTGGAAGAACCACAACCTTCAGCTCCCGGTTGCGCAGGTCTTTAGAAGTCGGCTCATCGACAGTAATCATAGCTGATGTAAGTACGGACCCTTTTTTTAGCTCAATTTTAGCCGTGGTGCCGGAAGCCTCATTTTTACCCGCAATCAAATTGGCTGGAGCCTGAGAGCCAGGAACCGTGATTCCCTTCAAATCACTAGGTGTAATCTGCTCACCCGGAGAAATGTCACGAACAACAGCCCATCCTTTTTTCGCCGTTCGTTGTTCTTGCTCATAGCCTTTCCATTTTTGTGCTGCCTCTGCTTCGGCCTGCTTCCTGACATTATTCAATTGATAGGTGTTAATTATAAGGTAGCTCGCGAAGACAACGCCAACAATACCCGCACCAATACAACCGGCGTAAAGCTTTTGCTTACTGCTTTTTCTTAGCTTGGACACACAACTTCTCCCCTGCCTTTTTGATATATACCTTTTCTCTAGCGGTGATTGCGTTTAAGAAATCCGAAGCGTTTCTTTCGCGTATCAGGAATGGCTCCACGAAACAGCTCATCCAGTACCTGATCCATCTCGTCCTCTTGCTCAAATGGATCTGAATGGAACGGTAAAGCAAATACTTTGTCGTGATCCAATTCCTTACGCAGCCTGCGTACAGCCTCCGCTGCTGCCAGCGGCAAGTAGTAATTCCATTTATGTTGCGGATGGCGCTGGAGAGAACGAGCCAGTCCGGCTATATCCTGAATTCTCCACTCAGCCCCAGAACCGACCACTAACGGGTAATCCGCTCTCAAAAATTCTTCCAGCCGCTCATTGTCCTGCCCGATCCCCAAATCAAGTACGATAAATTGGTAAGAGCCACCCAGTAAAGCGATGACATCCGCACGGGATGTTTGCCGCCAATAATGTACTCCGTCTACCTCAAAGCGCCGGCTTGAACTCGCTCGCCCAACGGGTACTCCATCTACCACTTCTTGAAGCCGGGCAAATGCTTTGGCTGTACTATGCAATTCGACCAGTGCCACTGAACGGGACTTTCGGGCCAGATAGTGGCTCACCGCAATCGCTGTGTGCGTTGCACCTGAACCAGAAGACACGCCCAGCACAGCTACAACCCTTGTACCTCCATATTCGATAGAAGCACCGCCAACGGACGCTCCTTGTTGAGCAGGCTGAAAATCTGCACTGCGTCGCAGCTCCCCAATTACCTCTGCGGCAGACTGAAATCGCTCCCCTGGATGATGACGCAGCAGCTTGCGAATCACCGGAATCAAATGACGGGGTAATTCTCCACGAATATATCCTTCGACTCCGGCCGTCCACTCGCTGTATTTGCCACCTGTACAGAGATACAACAACAGCGCTCCCAAACTGTACAAGTCCGAACGGGCATCCGTTTGACCTGCTCCATATTGCTCCGGGGCTGCGAAACCCACTGTTCCCAGCTTTACCGTATCCTGATTCATCTCAGCCTTATAGCTCCGTGCTATGCCAAAATCAATCAGCTTAAACTCCATTTCCGGTGTCAGCATAATATTCGTTGGTTTCAGATCCCGGTAGATGACAGGGGACTGGCGAGTGTGCAAGTAATCCAGCACATCCAGCAACTGCAAGGCGAATGGAACCATTTGCTCCTGCGGAATATGACCTTGGTAACCCTTCATATACGCTTCCAGCGTAATTCCTTCAATGTAGTCCATGACCAGATATACCGCCCCGGATGGCGGATGCTCAAAGAAATCAACAATTCTCGGTAATCGTGGGTGGCTCAGTGAAATCAGCATCTCTGCCTCTGCGCGTACAAGTTTCATCATTTGCGGGTCGGCAACGGACTCCTTCACAGCCCATTGCTTACCTGGCAGCTTCAAATCCTCTGCCATAAACACGCTGCTCATACCTCCCGTACCCAACGTGCGGACAATCCGGTAACGCTCACCCACAATCGAACCGTATTCCAAATTCGTTTGTTTTTTCATCTCTCTCCTACCTCCCTTCCATAAGCAAATAACGCAAAAAAGGGAAAGCCTACCGCAAAAACACAATCTTCATGTCACCATGAAAATGATGTTCGCGGGATGCTTTCCCTTTATTTAAACGTGATTATACTATTTTTAAGGAACAATTTGGGTTTATTATATAGCACACCTATACCGATTGTAAAGCATTATTTTCCATACTTGATCATGTACAGTGTAATCTCATCTCGGTTATGGAATAGCTGCTTGGCCCATTGAATCTGCATGCCGGACTGCTCGAACGAAGCGATCACATCATGAATAAGCGCCAAAGGCTTTTTATGCATTAGCTTGACCGTTACGATGGCAGTACCGCCACTGCGTAAACTATACAGCAAATCAGTAACGAGCCTTGCCATTTGTTTGGGACTCCAACTCATATCACAAACCAGCAGATCAAACGTATTTTCTTTGAATTTGACCTCACTCGCATTTTTACGCAAAAAAGTCAGATTGGCATACTTCATCAACGAAGGCTCCATCTTTGCTGGATCAACCGCCGTTACTTTGAGTCCACGCTCCAGCAAAAAGGAAGTCCATCCACCCGGTGCTGCCCCGATATCCAGCCCTTGATGAAAAGCGCTAAAATCAATGCCAAACGTCGCTTCTGCTTCCAGCAGCTTGAATTTGGCACGAGAGATTTGTCCGTCCTCCTTCTGAAAACGAACTGCACCTCCGCTCCAATCAGATAGATTATCCTGAGGGTGCGACACACCTGCATACCATGTATCCGTATCTACAAAAACGGACACAATAACCTCGGCTCCCTGTACCGTAAGCTCCATAGGAAGATCACTTATTTGTTCACTCAAAGCCTGCTTGAGCGCACCTGCGCTTTCAGTCCAACTGCTGTCAGCTCCTTTACGCACCTGCAAAGAAACACGCTGATCTATCAGTTCTCGGCGGTTACGGATAAAAGCAACCAAACGCTCCAGCACCTGAGTCAAATCTGTACCTTCCTCCTGAAAATGCACAGGAAATAAGTGACGCAAAAACATTGGCGGCTGACCCGTAATCGTCCCCAATGCCTCACTTGCATCCGCAGGTAATGTAGCCAGAAAAATTTCACCTGGTAAAAGTATTGTGCTTTTCACAGAGCCAAACATTCTTCTAAGCTCTTCTTGGGCATAGGGTGCAAACCCATGATTGGCAGTGCAAACAAATCTTGACGATGACAAAGCGGTTCCACCCTGTTCATCTGTATTCTTGTATAATTCCTCCAAAATAACGTTACCCTCCAGTGCACACCCGAATCCAGGGACGCTCGCCATCCCAATCCAGTTCGACTGGAACTTCATAGGTGTGCATAATCAATTCTTTCGTTAAAACCTCTTTTTTCGGTCCGGCTGCTACCATCTTGCCATCACGGATTAGCGCCACATGGGTAAAAAGGGGGACAATCTCCTCAATATGATGGGTTACATAGACCACTGACAAATCTCGCTTGCGGAGCCGATCCATTTCAACCAGCATTATTTCCCGCTCAAATAGGTCCAGTCCGGCGCAAGGCTCGTCCATAACCAGCAAGCGAGGCTCCGCCATTAGTGAACGGGCCAGCATTACTTTTTTGCGTTCTCCCTGAGATAAGGTACCCAGCGGATGATGCATCAGAGCACCTAAATTCATCCCCTCCAGAAGAGATACGGCTTTTTCTTTTGTCTCCGTTGGAATCTCCTGATAAAAACGTAAAAAAGCATACGCTCCAGTAGCAACCACTTCCCATACCGGATCTTTTAAAGCCAATTTCTCCAGCAACGTCTGGCTGGTATATCCGATCTGCTTGCGTACTTCTCGCACGTCACATTGACCATACGTTTGTCCAAGCACCTCGACCGTTCCACGACTCGGAAACATATACCCGGTCATCATTTCCAGCAATGTTGTTTTACCAGAACCGTTACGCCCCAGAATGGCCCAATGTTCATTTTCCCCTATTTCAAGACTCACATCGTCCAATATTCGTCTATCTTCCCGCTGCAATGTGATGTTCTTCATGGATATCATTCCACCACGCTCCTTATCCTGCTCAGCAAGTGTTCCACAGATTCCATTTTGTAAATGATTTCAGGATTTTCGTTCTCTCCGTTATATAAAAGAAGCGCAGGAACACTGGAAATCCGGTACTCCTGTACCAGTTCGGGAATATAGTTAATGTTGCTTTGCACCACGACTCCTTCGGGGAGCAAATGCTCTGCCACTTCCAGCATCCGCCGGGCAGCCGCGCAGGTTCCGCACATGGGAGTGTACACAAACAAAGCCAGCTTGCATCCCTCCCATATGGCGCGACACACTTCTTTTTGTCCCAACTCCTTCATCGTTCCGACTCTTTTCTGATCTCGCACATGCGCTCCTCCGATACCGGACCGTTATGCACGGTGACTCCTTCCGGCTTATTCGCATACAGCAGCTCAAACATGGCGCGTCTGCCCTCCGCACTGGAGGAATGCAAATAAATTTCACGCGGATACAACTGCTTCCCTGCAATGGCAGCAGCCACATCTTTCCCCGTTGGCTGACCCGGTCCCAAATCATAATCCAGCGATAGTACCGAAATCGGGTATTCATGAAGCAGTAATAAACACTCCTCCGCATCCCTTGCCAGCTTAAAGCCCGGAGGACAAGGCCGATAATCGTCCATAAACAAATGCATAAACGTCTCCCCTTTTCCCCATGGTTGTAAGCTTCGTAAGCCTCAAAGATGAAGATCATCCGTCAGACTGTTTTACTGCCAGCTTTGGATTATTTGAATATCTTCGCGATGTGTCCCATCAGGTCCCGTTTCGCTTTCCAAAACGACTGGAATGCCCCTTACAGGCTCCTGTTCCGTCATCCAACACATGCCCTCCAGACCAATACATCCCTGCCCGACACGCGCATGTCTGTCTTTTCTGGAGCCATACGGGTATTTGGAATCGTTCAAATGAACTCCGCACAGGGCTGGCCAATAGCCGAGACGATCTCCTTTTTCGATCAACGCCTCATCACGTCCACCGTTCCACAATCCTGCTGCATACGCATGACAGGTATCCAGACAAAAACCGATGCTGTCAGGATATTGACACAACTGGCGAATTTGCACCATTTCCTCCAGTGTGGTTCCCATCGGACCATGATCCCCTGCCTGATTTTCAATCAGTATTTTAGCATTTCCCTGCCATCCTTCCAGCACATCATCAAGACAACCAATGATATTCCGATAGCCCTCCAGCGGGTCAGACGTATGGGTATGACCAAAATGAACGACAATCCCCTTTGAGCCACAGGCTTCAGCGATATCCAGATCGTTCCGCAATGAAGCAACTGTCAGCTCATAAAGTTCCTGACCGCGTTCGCGCCCATGAGCTGGATTAACGGGGTATGGCGAGTGGGCAATAGATTGGAGTTCGTGTTTTACACAGTAAGCTTTACAAGCAGCCGCATCAGCAACATTCCATTCCTTCAGCCTAAGACTACGCGGGTTTTTCGGAAAATATTGAAAAGAACGTCCTCCCTGCTCTCGTGCACGCACAGCGGCCTTGGAAAAACCGCCACGCGTACTAACATGAGAACCGATCAGAAATTTAGGCATCATGCTGCTGTACCGGGCAATAAAATGCTTTTTTCCCCGCCAGCTCAACTCGTACAACTTTCCCGCCACTTGGAGATTCTTCTCCTTCACGGTCATATACCCGGCACTGATGATCAAAGCCGCCCGTTAGCGTATCCCCCTCCATCAGAGGCATTTCCATATAACCGCCTTCCGCAGTAGCTTCACGAAGCACAGACTGTGTGGCATGATACAGCTTTTCCACTTTTTCGGGTGACTGTACGATGTTTTGCACTTTGGAACCTGGTGTAAATCCAGCGATATAAGCAATCTCGTCCGAATAACAATTACCGATACCGGAAAAAACATGCTGGTTTACGAGCGTTGTTTTCAAAATACCCCGACGTCCCTTCAGACGTGCCGTGAACTTTTCCAATGTCATACGACGATCCAGCGGATCAGGTCCGAGTTCAGACATCGCCTCTTCTGTTTCTTTAGCCGTCAGCAGGTGCAGATAACCTAAGCGCAGCCCGATAAAATAAAGCTTTACTCCACTGAAATCCAGTTCAATTTGAACCGTGCGATCAGGGCGCTGCTCCTCCGTTCCCAGATATAGCAGTCCTCCTAGCATCAGATGCAGCACAAGCCGCCCGCCCGTGTTCAGATGAAAAATCAAGTGCTTGCCTCGACGCTCCATATATACAACGGTAGTTCCCAGCAATTGCTTCTCAAACGTTTCCACATCGGTATTAATGGATTTTACACGGTTAACCGTCACTCCAGTAATCGGAATGTCCAAAATTTGTTTTGACAATAGCGTTCTATAATTCTCCATCTCAGGAAGTTCCGGCATGTCAATATCTTTCCTTTCGTAGCTGCAAATCACTTTTGATTCTTGCAGATTATTTTAAAATGTATATTTAGTATTACTTACACTCTTCTTGGAGCCAATCCTGCAATTCATCCAGATTGTCAAAAATCAGGTCAGGCTTTACGCCAACGACACGTATATGTTCGCCCATGTTAATGCGGGTCGAAACACCCGATAGTATGAGAGCTGTTTTGCAACCTGCCGCCGCACCTGCCGCAATATCGGTAAGCATATTATCGCCTACAACCAGAGCTTCATCCGCTCTAATGTTCAAGCGATCCAGCGCATAGTTCATTAACACACTTGAAGGCTTGCCAATGACTACCGGTTTTACCTGTGATGCCGCTTCAATTGCAGCTCCAATCGTTCCGGCCCCCGGCGTGAGTCCATCCTGTGAAGGCAATTGTAGATCCGGGTTCGTCAAAACAAAAATGGCCCCTTCCCGAATCCAGCGCATGGCAGCAACCAGCTTATCATATGTAAATTGGCGATCTATCCCCTGCACCACATAATCAGGGTGATCCTCCACAAGCTGCAATCCGGCATCCGTAAGTGCCTGACGTAATCCCGTTTCACCAATACAATATACACGTGCTCCAGGGCTTTGCTGTGCAACATATTGTGCAGCCGCCAGCGCCGAAGTGCATACTTCATCGCTAACCGCTTCAATTCCCATACCTACCAAATGCTCTGCCACCGACTCGGGTGTGCGTGAAGAATTATTCGTAACATAAGCATAAGGTATCTGGTTCGTGCGCAATTGGGATATGAGCAGATCCGCACCCTTGATCATTCGGTCCCCATGATACAATGTTCCATCCAGATCAATTAGTAACGATTTTATCGTAATTCCCTCCCGCACTTCAAATCAATTCATCATAACATTGAAATTATAATTCATCCCATGAATGATGCTCACCTTCTTATTTAATCACCTTAAGCATTCAGGTCATAAAATAAGTCGGCCTTCCATTTCATCTTATCTATCTTAAGTCAAAAATACGGTTGAAGTCCATGAATTGCTGATAAACCATCCAAAATAATGCCATTCCTCGCTAAAAGCCGTCGCTTTCCCATGGAATAAGCTTACATCTCCGTCGAAATCCATCGAAAATGCCTTTTCTCCAATGAAAATCCCCTGTATTTCCTGGCCCTGCTCAAAATACAAACTCCTTAAAATTCGATATATAGAAAATCCAATATGACAAGCCTCCATATGTGGTAGTACAAATTCATCCGCCCCCCCATATGTCGTCCTCATCTCTTGTCGCATCCTGCGCTTTCCCGGAAAATAATTTCGCAGGAAAAACAAAGGCACCGGAGCAAGCCCCGGCACCCATACACGTCTATCTTCTATAACTACCGTTTAAGAACCGATATCGGACACGGGTAACAACACATGCTGCTCCGCCAGCAATGAATTGGGGAACACACTCCGCGCTTCCTCCAGCAAGGGCTGTAGCTGCTCCTGATCTTTATATCTGGAACTAAAATGCGTCATGATCAACTGACCCGCACCTGCCGCTTTTGCTGCTTCCGCTGCCTGGAGTGCTGTACTGTGATGATATTCATACGCCGTATCCGCCAGCTCATTTAGAAAAGTGGCTTCATGAACGACAACCGTTGCATCCTGAGCTAGTACTACGGTATTCGGGCAAGGCCTCGTGTCACCGAGAATGGTGATGATACGTCCTTTTTTCGGTGTACCTAATACATCCTGAGGATGAAGAATGACACCACCCTCCACCTCGACGCTTTCTCCACGCTTCAGCTTACCATACACCGGGCCGGGCTTGATTCCGTATCGCTCCAGCAGCTCCTGATTGAGCTTGCCGGGCTTATCCATCTCTACAATACGATATCCGTAGCTGTCAATACGATGATCCAGCAGAGCCGACTCCACACGGAATTGCCCATCAACAAACAACAGTCCTCCCGTGTGCTCCACAATATGTAGTTGGTAGTTGATACGGGATTGGCTGATTCCCAGCGATAATTCGATGTACTGCTTGAGTCCGGGCGGCCCGTATACCGTCAGCGGTGTCTTACCTCCCTGATACGCCCTGCTCGACAGCAGACCCGGCAGACCAAAGAGATGGTCTCCATGCAAATGGGTAATGAATATTTTTTCAAGCCTGCTTAGCTTAAGCGGCGAACGCAGGACCTCCTGCTGAGTTCCTTCGCCGCAATCAAACAACCACATGCTTCTTCGTTCCTCCAGCAAACGGAGTGCGATGGACGTCACGTTTCGCTGGATGGTAGGCACACCTGCATTCGTGCCGAGAAAATAAAATTCCATGATTTTAACCTTCTTCCTGCTGACCAGCAAAAAACCTCCGAGGCTCGGAGGGTCTTTTGCTATCCCATCTGATAAAGGTGTTATACCTTTTCGACGTTAAAATACTGCGCCTGAGGGTGACTGAACACCATGGCTGATACTGAAGCCTTCGGTTCCATCATAAACCCTTCTGTCAGCTCAATGCCAATATCCTCAGGTTTCAACAGCTGGAACAATGGCCCCTGATATCTAGCCCCATGCCGCTGTTTCATCGTCATGTCTGCCGAGTCCGGGAAGCCCAGCTGTCCTTATAATATGATGAAGTCGCTCGGCGAGTCCTTCTGCCACTTCCAGCGCTACCGACTGAAGTGCATGAGAGCATAAGTAATCCCCTTTTTCTTTCCATTGCGTGGAAAGCTGCTGAATACCATGACCCGCCGTAACGACCATAAAACCTACATAATCCATAACTCCAGATTCCACCGATTTCAAATAGTCAGCCAGACATAAATAAGGCTCTACTTGTTGACGCGGAAACGTAAATGTGTGCAGTACCTTGCTCACATCCGCTGAATCATAGACCAGAATCTGATCTCCCTGTGACTGCGTCGGGAAGAAACGATATACAGCATGTGCCTGAATAATTCTATCCGTAACGGCTTCAAACATGATGCTATCTACCGTTTCCTTCAACTGAGTCGCTTTCGGATTCCCCGAAGCCAACAATTGCTCTACATTTCCTTTTAATCCAAGATGGTGCCCCATCAGCATCTGTATATTCACATAAGGCAAAATATAATTGAGCGGATAGTTACGCAGTACATGACGATCTGTATCCAGCAGAATATAGACGAGCAAATCCTGAGCGATTTTAGAGCGAACAGCCCGAGTAAGCTTAGGCAACGGCTTGGTTTCCACGACTACAGCAACTTCCGCCTCTCGCTCGGCCTCCACACTCATCTGTTGAGCCGATTTAACAAGCAGACCGGATAAGCCAATCGCGTCGGCCTTTTCTTCACGGTAAGCCTCAATGATGCGTTCTGGTGGTACTTTTATACCCAGATTCACAATGTGGTAACCATTGTTGGATAGAATAATCTCCAGCGAAGAATATTTGGCAAGCACTTGCTCCAGATCCGGAATCAGTCCCTCCTTAGTGCCCTTCACTACATAGGAAACCAGCCGCTCCTCAAGCGAAAGGTTGGACATCGTTTCTTTTTTCTCCACTTTCTTATTACGGAAAGCAGCCACAAAAGCGGATAAAGTATCGTCGTCGTTTTATAAATCAGATCTTCGGCGAGCTTCCGTTCATGTTCGGGTATCGAAGCATAGCGTTCAAGCTTCTCCGTATTTACAAATTGCATAGTCCAAAGCCTGCTTTGGTACATTCGTATAGATAAACGGAAATGCTATGGCGTGGTTCCACAGTAGCCCCCTGCAATATTTAGCCAGCCTTTTTCGGCGAAAGCAGACATTTTACGGGCCAATGAATCAGGCGATTCATGATATTGACCGTTTTCATCGGGCAAACCTGCATTCGGATAACAGCTAATCACTGCTAAGAACGTATCGGAAAGAGCGCGAATGTGATCCCGCATAAACTCCGGCCCTGTAGCACAGTTGAGCCCAATCGACACCGGGTGCAAGTGTTCCAGCGATATACAGAAAGATTCGATATTTTGTCCTGCTAAAGTTGTTCCCACCGGTTCAATCGTTCCCGAAATCATTAACGGAAGCTCAATACTCGTCTGCTTAAAAGCCTGCTGAATTCCAATACTTTCGGCTTTGACGTTAAGCGTATCCTGCGACGTCTCCAAAAGCAGGGCATCCACGCCGCCTTCAATCAGCGCCAATGCTTGCTCTTCGTAGCTCTCGATCAGCTCCGCAAACGTAACACCACCTGTCACCGATAATGTTTTCGTCGTCGGTCCCATAGCTCCTACAACAAAACGAGGCTTGTCCGCAGTACTGTACTTATCTGCTGCGTTACGAGCTAATTTAGCTGCTACCAGGTTAATTTCACGGGCGCGCTCCGGTATATCGTAATCCGCCAAAACGACGGATGTCCGCTCCAAAAGTATCCGTTTCAGTCAGGTCTAATTCGGCCTCCAAGTATGCCTCATGTATCCCTTGAATGACATCGGGCCTGGTCAAGACCAACATCTCGTTGCAGCCCTCAGCTCTTCCCCGCAAAACGTTAAAGTCTAGTTTATCAGAAACCGTATCATTTAGATAGATTGAAGTAAAAACATACGTTTTATACGACTTCTTCCGTGCAAAAGCGACTCTCGATATTCATTTTTACAGTTTGCAGCATAAATCGTTTCAAAGCTATACTGTACAACGATTCAGGACATGGTATCCTGCATACAATATTAAACCAAGTGAAAAAGAGGGTAACTGATGGCTGAAATCTTAACACGCGTATAAATGTACAAATTAACGCTGAAGACAAGGTACGTGATTTTTTGGAGAGTCACGAGGTATTGTACGAGCATTGGGATGCTTCCAAGCTGTCCGGGGAGCTGCAAGAAAACTTCACCCTGACGGATGAGTAAAAAGCGACAGTTCTAAGCACTTTTGAACCCGAAATCAAGGATTTAGCCGCCCGTCGCGGGTATAAAATATGGGATGTTATCACCTTGTCCGAAGCAACGCCGAATTGGGACGAGCTACTTGCCAAGTTTGAGCAAATTCATACCCATACCAACGATGAAATTCGTGCTATTGTTACTGGTAAAGGTATTTTTATCATTAAAGATCCTGAAGAAATCGGTTATTTTAATGTGGAGCTTTCACCGGGTGACGTTATTTCGGTACCCGAAAATATTCCTCATTTTTTCACCTTAATGGAAAATCAGAAGATCGTCGCAGTACGTTTGTTCATCGAAGAAAATGGCTGGATTGCCGAGCCGTTTGAAGATCCATCGTTTATTAAGGCATAATACCTGCACTAAAGAATAATAAGAATTTATCCTAATGTGGATAAAGCAACTCCCTCTGCTCTGAGACACCTGAGCGGAGGGAGTTGTTTGACTTATTACTATAATAAGAGCCGAAAAGCACTTACTTAAACGATTGGATAATCCCATCCAATTCGGACAGATGCTTAATTTCGAACTTGGGCTTGATTTCTGTAGTATTGGTTTTGGCGTTTCGGTTCACCCACACGGAGTGCACACCTGCCGCCAGAGCCCCTTGAATATCAGTCGTCAGCTTATCCCCCACCATTAAAACATGTTCAGGCTCAATACCGAGAAGCCCCAAAGCATGCTGAAAAATAGACGGATCAGGCTTGCCTTTACCAAACGAACCTGAAATAACAACGTGATCAAAAAATGGAGCTAACTGCGGAACGCCATCCAACTTTTCCTGCTGTAGATCGGGGGAACCGTTTGTCAACAAAAGCAACTTATACTGCCCTTTCAATTGCTCCAGAATCTCAAACGTTTCTTCATAAACATGGGAACGGGAGCGTCTTTCCAAAGCAAATTGGGTTGCCAGCTTCTGCGCCAACCCTTCATTATCTATACCCAGCTGTTGAAGACCTCTACGCCAAGATTCCTTTCGATAAGCAGGGGCCAACTGTTCCAATTGTCGGAACTCAGGCTGCTCTCCTGCCGTAAAATTCGCCCACAATCCTTCAAACGGATTAATACCAATCAATTGAGTAAAGCTAAAGGTTTCATAAGACTCATACAAAGCACGCGCTTCCTTGCGGACTGCTTCTTCCAAAGCTTTCGGATCAACGCCTGCTTCCCGGGAACCTGTCTGGCACGCCGCGTCAAATGCCTCTTCTACACTCCGCTCATCCCACAGAAGTGTATCATCAAGATCGAACATTACCGCCTGAATCGTCATCTGAACTATCCACTCTCTTTCTACTTAATATGTACGCTTGTTCTGCCTTGTTGCATCTACAAGCATTCCAATCGTTATGTGCCTATATTAAGCAAGAGGCCGCAATGTTTTATATGAAACAACATTATGCGACCTTATTTACAGGGGCTATAGGCCCGCAGACAATTTAAACGATTCGTACCAAAAGATGTCGTTATTTTTTGTCTACTTGAACCTGATTAGATAGCGCAAACTTCTCAAGTCGCTCTGCAATGGCATTCGTATCATAACGGCCCAGTGATTTTGTAAACATAAAGTTGCCACCCTTACCTTTTCTTTCAACCGTTACGTAACCCTTTTCAATTTTGATGGCTTTCATATCCTCTGCCGTCATTGGACGTTCTCTGCCACCCTTCAGCATGTACAGCGTGCTCTTCCCAACCTTTAAATAAGGACGGCGGATGAAAAAGATAACAGCCAGCATCAAGTACAAACCGAATACAAGCCAGTCCATTCCGCGCATGCCGGTCTTAGTCACAAAATAACTCATGAGCATGTACAAAACTGAAAGTCCAGCCAGCATAATTGGCACGGTAATATTACGTCCACGGAAAATATCCATTGCAGAACCGGCGCCACTAATGGGTTGATTGCCTTGCTTTTTGCGCGACTTATTCAAATGCGCTGTGTTTTTGCGAACTTTTCTTTCAAATGACCGGGCCATTTCTCAATTCCCTTCCCAAATATATTGCGTAAAAACAATTGCCACCAATCCTAATCTATATAGATACCAAAAATAGATACCTAAAAAAAACAAAAAGCAAATTACGCGGGCTAAGCCGCTTTAGCGACATTAATGCGTCAGCCCGCCATTTCCCTTCGGCGTTTCATCGTCCACAATTTCAATTGTTTCAAGCTGCTGCCGAAAATTACGACGAATGTTACCTAAATAAATTTCCCGAAGATTGGCACGCTCTATTGTTTCCTCTTCGGTCAATCCCTCGGCTTTTGCTTTACGTGCCAATTCATTGATGCGCTCTACCAAGCTGTCTATATCCAAATTGTGTCCCCTCCATATAAGCAAAGATATAATACACTTTGACACGTAGAAAAGAGCTTGTCAAGGTTCCGCATCACGTTCCCTGACAAGCTCTAATGTGACTAATCAGAAGTGTGGAAGCTTTAAAACCTAACCTGCCTGCACTTCCCAATCTTCCAGTCCGTTAATCCGAACAATTCCTTCTATGATATATCCGCGTATCCACTCGTTCCGGTTTATGATTTGGAGGCAATCTGCCACAATGTATCCCCAGGTTGTACAATAAGTTTGGTTACCTCTTCATTCGAAACCGAAGGAACTGCGAATACCGTCAGTACACCTGCACCCGCAATCCAGGCAACGATAACCAGAATAAGAAGTTTGGGCAGAAGACTGTTGGAAATGGTTCATACAAGCTGTGCTCTTCTCTCATTCCGGACATTTTGCATCTTTTCTAAATCCATGAAAAAATACTTTGATATGTACTATATTTCATCATTGGCTACGTAATGAGAACGTTTGTTTTGTCCAACAGAACGGAGAACAAAGATTCGTAATTATTTTTAGGGATTATTTAGAACTTATGTTTGTACGAACGGAGGTTCTATGCTATAATTTTCCCAAACGTTACTAAATGGGGTTGATACGGTATGTCTAAGATTTCAAGCCGCCAGCAGGCCATTCTTGAATTTATCCGCAATGAAGTGCGTCTAAAGGGATATCCCCCTTCTGTACGCGAAATAGGTGAGGCTGTCGGATTGGCCTCCAGTTCTACGGTTCACGGTCATTTGGATCGTTTGGAGAAGAAGGGACTAATACGTCGTGATCCAACGAAACCACGGGCCATCGAGTTACTCGGCCAAGACGAATCGGATAACAGCAACTTGATTAATTACTCTATTAGTCGTGTTCCGGTCGTCGGCAAAGTAACAGCCGGTCTACCTATTACAGCAACAGAAAATATTGAAGATTACTTTCCTCTTCCCCAACATTTTGTGGGTGAGGATAAAATATTCATGTTATCTGTTGTAGGAGAAAGCATGATTGAAGCTGGTATTGCCAACGGAGACTATGTCATTGTACGTCAGCAGCAGACAGCCGATAACGGCGACATTGTAGTGGCCATGACGGACGAGGACGAGGCTACTGTTAAAACTTTTTACAAAGAAAAAGATCATATCCGACTTCAACCGGAAAATCCGGCCTTTGAACCACTTCGTCTGACGCACGTTAGTATTTTGGGCAAGGTTGTAGGACTTTTCCGGGACTTCCACTGATTTTTCATTTTTCAGCCCCGTTATTCTTCCCGCAACTTCAAAACCGGCTGGCCATAGGCAAGCCGGTTTTGTATTGATCTTATGTACATAAAATCTACCTCACAACTATTCTTTTTTCTTTGACAGCCCATAGATTAAACGGTTTATATCTACAATTACTGTTCTGTTTATTGGCGGATCAAAAATAACTTTGTAATTATTTTAGATAAATATGGTGTATTAATATTTATAGTTTTATTAAGGAGAGATTAAATGAAAAAAATTATAATTTCAGTGTTTATTGTGACTTTTATCGTAATAGGTTTTACAGCTCCAACAATGGATTATGTGTATGCTAAGGAGAATTCAACCAGAACAACCTTTGATCGCATTCATTACATACAAATAATTATCCATTTTAAATCATTGGAAAAGCAATTTGAAGCTGTACTTTCCGAAAGAAATAACTACCCAGAGGACAGTCCAAAATATAAAGAGCTTTCTGAACAAATGAATCACATTCTTGAGCAGGAAACATATTACCAGAAAAAACTTAAGGCCCTTTATAATAAGTAATATACTTCTCCCCGTTTGTTATCTTCGCTTTTTATCATTTTGCTCGTGCTGATCTGCTGTAACTTTCCCAACAACGTAAAGTTGGTAAGGATTATCAGGCAGGTAAGCATGAGTTTTTTTGCGTTTCTTACCTTTATACTTTATTAGTTTCTGAATATCAAGGTCATAGGTGATAGCTTCTTTTGCTTTTAATAGATTTATGCTGATACATTACTAGCGCTACTGACATATGAATAAAGTAGACCTTAGCAAAGGAGATATGCAGATGATCAAAAATAGAGTCAAAACGTATAAGCATCGTATTGGTAAGAACAAATTTCTGGTCGTAAAAGTCTTTCAAGCCGCTGCTGCCAAAACAAGAAGCGGTAACGCGCTAGCCACTAACGCATTGAACATCAAAATTTCCAAGCGTAACCGTAAGAATCATAAACGCTTCTAAGATTTAACCGCCTTCATTTCTTTGAAGGGAGGTGATACTATGAGCAAAAGACATTTTAAACACCATGTGAAAAGAAGAAGATTATCCATCCGTTCCAGTCAAAGAGCCATTGCACGTGCAAGAGGTAACGCACTGGCTGTTAATCTGTTTAGCGTAAATGATAGACAACGCAGACGTTAAGATTGTTTTTAAGCGAAAAGCGAGAAGGATTTCTTCTCGCTTTTTTTGCATCACGTTAAACCCCATTCTACAATATGTTCAACGTATTTCTCCTGCAAAAAGCTCGGTCGTTACAAAAACGTTGATTTTCAGGAAAGCATGACCCTCTTATCCAACAGAGATATCATTTATATACGATAGTTACCAATTTTTCTAAGCAAAATAAATAACCCATAAAACATATTTTATTTGAAAATATAAGTATTATTATTCATAAAACCCTTTTTATGTTTTGTAATCTTATGAGGGAAATAAAACTTAAGGAGAGTACATATAAAAAATAGCACCACAATTAGTCAGTTTAATACCTCAGAAGACATCCAACACCAGTTCTTAAGGCAAAGTAACATACAATGCTGCTATCGGCGGTTTAGAAGGGTATAAATCATTTGATGGCAAACCACATTATAGTGTATCCGGAAATTACATCGCTTGGGGAACAACTCCCCAAAATGGCTGAGCTAGCTTATGAATTTCTCACTAACTTACAACAAACAGTATAAGAACTATAGGATTAATATTTGATCCTACTCCTGTTCCTGAACCATTCAGAGCCTTCTGAACCTGGACAACCTGCTGGCAGCCGTGAACTCTTGGTTGTAATCATGGATACAGGTCTGGAGAAAGAGTATGATCTCAGTATAGAGGAGGTTAACTCCTTCATCTCTTGGAACGAAGCAAAAACAAGCCGGGGCAGGCACAGCAACTTATGCCATTGATAAGCATGCCAATAATAAAGGACCCTTTAGCAGTCGGAAGGACTTTATCATTTTCAACAGAATTTTAACATTTGAAGTAAGCGAATATTCATCCAAGTAATTACGAAAAGAAACAACACTGGTATCGAATCCATTTCAATATGAAACACTCACAGATATCTCTAAAATAATATTTTTTAGTGGGGACATTTGGGGAGCAAACCTCATGATACTGCTTAACTTCCCCTGCTCCCCACAAAACAAAAATCCCTCTACGCTTAGAGCGCCAAGGGATTCCACGTTTTAGTAAAGCGTCAGATATTGATCACGTTCCCACTGGTGAACCTGTGTACGATACATATCCCATTCAATTTCTTTAAGCTCGTAGAAGTAAGCCAGCGCGTGGTCACCTAGCGCGTCAGTGATAACTTCGCTACGAATAAGCTCGGACAAAGCTTCTTTCAAGTCTGCAGGCAGGCTTGGAATCCCCTCTTCAATCCGCTCTTCCTCAGACATAACATAGATGTTACGATCAATCGGAGCTGGCAAAGCCAGTTGACGTTTGATACCATCCAAACCGGCTCTCAGCATCACAGCCAGTGCCAAATAAGGATTCGCAGCCGGGTCAGGATTACGAACTTCGACGCGGGTACTCAGGCCACGAGATGCCGGAATCCGAATCATCGGACTACGGTTGCTGGCAGACCAGGCAACATAACAAGGAGCTTCATAACCCGGTACAAGACGTTTGTATGAATTCACCGTTGGATTCGTGATTGCTGCCATCGCACGTGCATGCTTGAGAATACCAGCCATATAATGGCGGGCCGTCTGGCTCAATCCGAGTTCGTCTGATTCATTATAAAATACGTTTTCATTGCCCTTGAATAACGATTGGTTACAGTGCATACCGGAGCCGTTCACGCCAAACAAAGGTTTTGGCATAAAGGTGGCGTGCAGACCATGCTGACGTGCAATCGTCTTAACAACGAGCTTGAACGTTTGGATCTGATCGGCAGCTTTGACTGCACCTGCATATTTAAAGTCAATCTCATGCTGACCGGGTGCAACTTCATGATGAGACGCTTCAATTTCAAAGCCCATCTCTTCAAGCTTAAGAACAATTTCCCGACGGCAGTTTTCACCCAGATCCATCGGTGCCAAGTCAAAATATCCACCTTGGTCATTCAGCTCTGTAGTCGGTTCGCCTTTTTCATCGGTTTTGAACAGAAAGAATTCAGGCTCTGGTCCGACATTCATCGAAGTATAACCCATTTCTTCTGCTTCCTTAAGTACACGTTTCAAGATACCCCGCGGGTCGCCAGCAAACGGAACTCCGTCCGGCTTATAAATATCGCAGATCAAACGAGCTACACGATCTGAGGTTACCCAAGGGAATACTACCCATGTATCCAGATCAGGGTATAAGTACATGTCAGATTCTTCAATGCGCACATAACCTTCAATGGAAGAACCGTCGAACATCATTTTGTTATCCAGCGCTTTTGGGAGTTGACTAATCGGAATTTCTACGTTCTTGATCGTACCAAGCAAATCTGTAAACTGCAAACGAATAAAACGAACATTTTCTTCTTTGGCAATCCGGAGAATATCTTCTCTGGTATAACTCACACTAACCTCTCCCTTTCTGTAGCGACTATATACCAATCAGCTGTTCCATGGTTGTCTTAAATAATAAGGCCTGATCTGCAAGTAAAGCGGTAGTATGCCAAAATGCAGGCTATACATTATCTCTTATTGAAAAAACGTGATAATTCACCTTGGATCAGGGATACCTGTCCTGGTCTTTTACCTGCCACAAGCTGTTGTTTCAGCAATCGGTGAAGCTGGGTATCGGACATTTCACGGCGTTTGACTTCCGTATCTGCAGTAATAACTGTAGCTTCTTCCGATTCCTTGGTGACCGGATTCATGACTTGTTTAATTCCCGCAATGTTAACCCCCTTCTCAATCAACGCCTTGATTTCAAGCAAACGCTCTACATCATTAAAAGAAAAAAGACGTTGGTTACCCGACGTACGAGCAGGAACTATCAAGTTATGCTGTTCATAATAACGAATCTGACGTGCTGACAAGTCCGTTAGCTTCATGACAATACCTATTGGAAATAAGGCCATGTTTCTGCGAATTTCGTCGCCCATTTGTCATCAACCTTCCAGTGATCTATTCTTCACCTTATTGTACATTTAGCTGATGCAAAGTGTCAATAACATGTTAGAAAAACTCACAATAATTTGCGTTCTTTCATCGTTTGCAGAGCCATCAGCACTCCATATTTCACATGTGAGTAGGTTAACCCCCCTTGCATGTAACCAATATAGGGTTCACGAATCGGAGCATCTGCGGATAATTCCAGACTTCCTCCTTGTATAAAAGTGCCTGCGGCCATAATAACCGGATGCTCGTAGCCCGGCATATCCCACGGCTCTGGTACCACATGGCTATCCACGGCGGCGGCACGCTGAATTCCTTGGACAAAAGCAATTAAATGCTCCGGTCCGCTAAAAGAAATGGCCTGAATCAAATCGGTGCGTTCCTCATGCCAGGCAGGTTTCGTTTCAAAGCCCATGTCTTCAAAGACCGCAGCTGCGAATATACTTCCTTTAATCGCTTGTCCAACCAGTGTTGGAGCAAGAAATAAGCCCTGAAAGATACCTCTCGTGGTACCTAACATGGCTCCTACCTCTCCACCGATTCCAGGCGCAGTTAAGCGGTAGGCTGCCAATTGCACATACTCTTGTTTGCCGCAAATATATCCTCCCGTTTCAGCAATGCCACCGCCGGGGTTTTTAATCAGTGAACCTGCCATCAAATCGACACCGACCTGAGTAGGCTCCAGCTTTTCGGTAAATTCACCATAGCAATTATCAACAAAGACAATAACGTCAGGTTTAATCGCCTTTACACGGGCTGTCATTTCCTCGATATCTGCCACACTAAAGGAAGCTCTCCAATCATAGCCGCGTGAACGCTGGATGCCGATCACCTTCGTATTGGCATGGACTGCAGCCTCCACTGCTTTCCAATCTACTTTACCTTCTGCTGTCAGTGCAGTTTCTCCATAAGTAATGCCAAAATCCTGCAATGACCCGGTCCCATCGCCGGTCTTGCCGATCACTTTGTGAAGCGTATCATACGGTTGCCCCGTAATATACAACAGCTCATCACCTGGACGCAGAACGCCGAATAAAGCAGTGGCAATCGTATGAGTTCCCGAGGCAAAGTGCGGGCGGACCAGTGCCGCCTCCGCACCGAACACATCGGCGTAGACCTCCTCCAGTACCTCACGCCCCCGGTCATTGTACGCATATCCCGTAGAGCCAGCAAAATGAAAATCGCTTACTTGCTTCCGCTGGAATGCCCGAATAACCTTCCACTGATTTGCATCTACAAAATGATCTATACGCTGTAACCGTTCCTGTATTTTGCGCTCTGCTCTTTCCTGAATTTGTTGGATTTCCGGACTAAAAACTACCATTTTACCTTTCTGACCCTCTCTCTTACGCAGCCTTAGGCTATTGATGTTATATCATCGCTCGCTTTGAATGATGCGCATTATCATTGAATTGACCTAAAAACGTCATCAGATGTTAGCCTTCTGTGAAGTCCTTGAGGGCATGACCATATTTTTCATATTCACCTCGCTGAACTTCTACCTCATAAATGACATCATTACCATCATACTCAGTCAGGAGTACATCCCCGATCCGGTAAAGCACCGATGTCAGGTCCCCACGTTCCGCAGGAATGCGGAATCTCAGGGTATCTCCGCTCAGATGCTCCTGAATCAGCTCACGAAGACGCAACAGATCACTTTCGTCGAATGAGCTGATTTTCAAATAGCCCTCGCCGGAAGGAAGCATTTCCAGTTGCTCAGGAGTGCAAGCGTCTTTTTTATTAAACAATACGATCTGTGGCTTGTCCGCAGCCCCCAGTTGCTCCAAAATCGTTTCCACGACTTTCATCTGTTCGTCACGCATATCCGAAGAAGCATCTACCACGTGCAAAATAAGGTGGGCCTCATTAGCTTCCTCCAGAGTAGCGCGGAAAGAAGCAACCAAATCATGAGGCAGATTTTGGATAAAACCAACTGTATCCGTAAGAATAATCTCTTTGCCGCTCGGCAGCTCCATCGTTCTGGAGGTAGGGTCCAGCGTCGCAAACAGTTGGTTCTCAATATATACATCAGCCGCTGTCAGTTGCTTTAACAGCGTTGATTTGCCCGCATTAGTGTAGCCGACAAGCGCTACCTGCACAATACCACTCTTTTGTCTGCGCTCTCTGTGTAAATACCGATGACGGGTGACTTCTTCCAACTGACGCTTCAAATCGCTGATACGATCACGGATGTGGCGACGATCTGTCTCCAGCTTGCTTTCACCGGGACCACGTGTTCCGATACCGCCACCGAGTCGCGACAGATTTTTGCCGTGACCGGACAAACGGGGCAACAAATAGGACAGCTGTGCCAGCTCAACCTGAATAATACCTTCCCGTGTTTTCGCACGCTGGGCAAAAATATCCAGAATAAGCTGTGTACGGTCGATAATTTTGAGATCCAGACTTTCTTCCAAATTTCGTACCTGAGCCCCCGACAGTTCCTGATCAAAAATAGCCGTATTCGCTCCCAATTCCTCGGCAGCTGCACGCAGTTCCTCTACCTTCCCTTTGCCGATAAACCATTTGGAATCCTTTGCTTCCTTGTTCTGAGTCAAAACGCTTAGCACCTCAACACCAGCCGTCTCAGCCAGCTTCACGAGTTCATTCAGAGAGTATTCTGTATTGATGCCAGAACGTTTGACTTCATCTGTAATCAGACTGACCAGTACCGCCTTATCCTGCATTTCGGTTTGTGTATCATAAGTGGAGTTCGCCATATTGTTTGCTCCTTTATTTTCCATGTTAACTCTCGAACAGAGACCGACCTGATATTCAGGCCGGCCCCCGTTCGATGTTATGAAATTCGATGTGATTCAGATTTCTATTATCGCCTATCTTTTGTCCATTTTCAAATCCTCTGGGCGCAGCGTCATCAGTTCCTGCTTTCCCGGCTGCCCGCTCCTGTATTGATTGAGCAACCTGACGGCCTGATGCCGAATCGCTTTTTCGATAACATTGCGGACATAACGCGCGTTGCTGAATGCATGAATACTGTCGTTGCGTTCATTCAACAGATGCTCTTTCATTTTGAGTATGGACTGGGGCATGAGAATATAATCCCGTTCTTTGGCCATCATTTCGGAAATTTGGATAAGCTGATCCACGGTGTAGTCCGGAAAATCAAGCTGGATGGGAAAACGGGAAGGTAAGCCAGGATTCGTACGCAAAAAGAAGTCCATCTCCCCCGAGTATCCGGCAAGGATCAAAATAAATTGATTTTTCTGATCCTCCATGGATTTTACTAAAGTATCAATAGCTTCCTTTCCAAAATCCTTTTCCCCTCCCCGCGCCAAACTATATGCCTCATCAATAAACAGCACCCCACCCAGAGACTTCTTGACGAGATCCCGCGTTTTTTGCGCTGTATGCCCAATATACTCGCCTACCAAATCAGCCCTCTCCACCTCAATCAGATGGCCTTTGCTCAGTACGCCCATTTTTTGCAGCATTTTAGCGATAATGCGGGCTACCGTCGTTTTCCCCGTACCCGGGTTTCCTTTAAAAATCATGTGATATACGTGCGCATTACTCAACAGCCCCGCATCAGTACGCATATGGGCAATTTGCAAAAAAGCATATACTTCAAATACCAGATCTTTGATGTTATCCAGGCCAACGAGATGATCGAGTTCCTTCTGAATTTCCTGATAGAGACTAAGATACTGCGGTAACGCCTGCGACTTGGTCGAAGTTGCTGCATCCGTCTCATCAACATTTACCGAAGCGATCGGCTCCGGGCTACGCAGCACGACATTGATTTGTCTGGAAGGTCTCTCCTCCGTCCGCTTACCCGCGGCGATTCCCCGTCCGTTCATGCATCCATCACCTCAACATTTCTTCAGGCACAGCTTACCCTATTAATGTATTCGGCCCGGCATGTCCTTATTAGCACAAAAGCAACAGGAGCTTGTGCAAAGCATTTTGTTTATGGAGAAGACCTCTATGAGAAAACGTTGTACGTTTCAGGACACCCAGGTTTGAGCATCAAGCCACCACCGTTGCAGCGTCCATTTGGCGTAGGCCACCACCTCTCTTGACTGGTGAAGCGGCATATTCAGTACTTTAGATTCCGCCAGAGCCATCTGAGGATGATCCAAATTCAAAAATCGGGCAATTTCCAGCGCCCGTGGGCCATGATAGCTATGTGTGATAATCACGGTCGAGGTCCAACCATACTCCTGCATGATGCGCTGGCTATACAGGAGATTTTCGTAGGTACTGGTCGCATGGTTTTCCAACACAATATGCTGCGCTGGAACACCTCTGTCGACCAAATAGCGTTGCATCCCCTCAGCTTCCGTATAGGGGTAAGTTGGTTTGTCCAATCCTCCGCTTACAATTAGACGTTTCACTGTCCCGTTGCGGTATAGCTGCAAGGCTTCATTTAGCCTCTCCTTCAGCCCCGGACTTGGCTCTGCTCCCCACATGGAAGCCCCAAGTACAATACCTACCTGTGCCTGCTGAAGCGGATTGGTAGAGGCTGCGGTATTCATATTCCAAAATCGAATACCCACCCATACCAAACCGATCATAAAGATAACCAGCAGACAAAGTATAAGGCGTTTGGCTGCTGTAAACTTTTTCTCTGGGCGGCTCAGCCTGCTTCTTGATTCAGATTCTTTGGGTTCAGCGCTTCTAATCCTCTGCAAAACCTTCATCGATCCCTCTTAAAATCACCGTTGTGAAACCATTCTGCCCGGTGTTTCAGCGACATTTTAAAATAGGGGAATATATGGGCATCTATCCGCCGTAAAACCTCAGCCGCAGTACGGTTAGCCAGTTCTGCCTCCTGTGTCGAGATATGCCCGCGCTGTAACGCATCCTCCAGCTCATCCTCATCCACCAAAAAGATTTCGCCATTTTTAAGTACGACAACATCCAAATACAAATCGTCAAACCAGGGCACTCCCTGGTCGGTCACTCCCTGATTACGGCAGGTATCAATATACCATTCCACAATCTGCTCCCGATTGTCGAACATAGCAGTTACTACATAATGCTCACCCTTCGGATAATATTGCAACCAGGAATACCCTTTATCCGCTATGCAAAATGTATGACCGCCGTAGCTTTTCCATAGAGGCTCTTTGAGACTCAAAATGGTATATAAGGTCACATATCCTGTAAACACGTTACTTTCCACATACCGGCAAGCAAACTTGCGGTTCGTTATTCTGCGCCAGTTGGCCCGGTCTCCGAATTTGCGCTTCATAAATGATGTTCCTCTCCAACATTGGTAAAACCAGCTTACCATATTTAAACTGTACACTCAAAAATAACACTCTTCATCACAGTAAAAAAAGGTATTCTCAGACCATGAAATGGTCCGAAAATACCTTTGGTTTGAGACAAATTCAACTTACATACAACATATGCCTTCTAATTTCGATTGCGATGTCCACGATTGGAGTTCGAATGACCATTGGAATTGCTTTCTTGACTTCCATCCGTCGTGTCTCCTGTCGCAGATGTATCCGTATTTTCTGGATTTACCATAGTATCTTCATCAGAAATACCTGTATCCGGTGAAGTAGTCTGACCATTGCCCTGATTTGTATTGTTTCCGTTACTGGAATTGTCATTATTGTTACCTGTACCTCCAGCACCATTTCTATCCGTATTTCCTGGGGACGTCGGGACCTGACCCGTGCCAGTACCGTTATTGGTACCTCCAGGGAATGTATTCCCCTGATCGGTGCCGTTCTGACCATCTGTAGTCCCGCTGTTATCCGGTAATGTTCCATTCTGATTCGGATCGGTTCCCTGCTGAGGATCTACCGGAGTGGTCTCTGCCGGAATTTTCACTCGGATTGTATTCGATGGACCAGATTCCTTACCATCCGCTCCATAAGCCGTTACATAATATTCATACGTGGCTCCGGCTAATGGAGACGTATCTTCACCACTCGTGCCTTTCATCGCCTCCATAATCGCCGTAAAGCCCCCTTCGGAAGCCTCTTTGCGATACACACGGTATTGCACATTATCTCCCGCCGCCGCAGTCCAGGACAGCGATACAATTTGGGTGTCCTGACTATAAGACCCGCTCAGCCCGCTTGGAGCGGTAGCCTGAACCGACTCATCTGGCTTCTTCTCAACCGGTGGTTCATATCCCTTCGGCTGGCTGAATTGCGTAACCGGGTGCCCCTTGAGGGCTTCACTCATGACCCTTCCGAAAAAGGCTGCCGACTGCCCACTGTAGTTTCTCAGCATATGCTTGCTGTCCGGCTTGTCATAGCCCATCCATACCGCTCCAGTATATTCCGGCGTATAACCAACAAACCAGATATCACGGTTACCACTGTTACCGCTGATTCCACTCTGAGTTGTACCCGTTTTACCGGCTACAGGCCAGTCAATACGTGCTTTACGACCCGTACCGCTATTGACAACATTTTGCATCATCTGCGTCATTTCATAAGCTGTTTTCTCGCTCATTACGGTTTTAAATTCTTCTTTGTGAGTGTAAACCGTTTTGTCATCACTATCATTAATTTGCTTGATGGAATAAGCTTTTTGGAACTGTCCGTTATTGGCAAAAGAGCTGTACGCCTGTGCCATTTCAAGTGTATTCGTTCCTTTGCTTAATCCACCCAAAGCGATAGCGAGCGAGTGATCATTTTTATCCATCGGAATTCCTACGCTCTCCGCGAATTGAACTCCTTTTTCCACACCAATTTGGTTCAGCAGCCATACTGGCGGGATATTTTCAGACTTGGTAATCGCATCAGTCATACTGATGGTCGAAGAGTAACCGTGTAAGTTTTTCGGGCTGTACCCGTTAAAACTCTGTCGCTCATTACTCAAAGGTGTATCCATTGTAAATTTGCCAGATTCGAGAGCCGGCGCATACGCCGCAATAGGTTTAAAGGCCGAACCTGGCTGTCTACGGCTTTGTGTTGCGCGGTTAAAGGTTCCCTTTTTGTAATCCCGTCCGGGTGCCATCGCGGCAATTCCGCCCGTCTGGTTGTTAATGATGACCATGGAACCCTGAACAGGCTGATCGTCCGGACTTTTTTCGAACATATTATCATCCGCCATCGCCTGATCCAGCGCATTTTGGGCTTGAGCATCCATCGTCGTATGAATTTTATATCCGCCAACGATCAGATCGTTTCCGCTGACTCCCGGCAAAGCATCCTCCGCCTCATTCATCACATATTCCATAAAATTTTGATACTGTTGAACTTTTTCCGGCTGCTTGTAATCATAATCTACAGCCTTGGCCTCTTCCATTTCCTGCTTGCCAATCATTCCCTGCTCAAACATCAGCTGGAGAACCACAGCACGTCGTTCCTTTGAGTTTTCCGGATTACTGATTGGATTATATTTGGAAGGCCCTTTTGGAATAGCTGCCAATGTAGCGATCTGCCACAGTTTCAACTCATTTAAATTTGACACCCCAAAGTAGCCTTCCGACGCCGCTTTGATACCGGAATACGAACGTCCAAACCAAATACGGTTCAGATAGAGCGTAATAATTTGATCTTTATTCAAATTACGCTCCAGCGCCATCGCAATGGATACTTCGGTCGCTTTACGGAAAAAGGTCTTATCACGCGTCAAAAACAGGTTTTTGGCCAACTGCTGGGTCAGCGTACTGCCGCCCTCTACTGCCGAACGGGCTACGATATCCTTAACAGCCGCCCGGCCAATAGACCAAATATCGACACCCTGATGTTCATAAAACCGTTTATCCTCTGTCGCCACAAAGGCCTTTTTCAGCAGATCTGGTATTTCTCCACTTGTGACAGGGTCGCTTTTTTGCACGGACAGTTCGCCCATGAGCACGCCGTTACGATCGTAAACCTTCGATGTCTCATTCACTGTAATTTTGTCTTGATTGGCCTTATAGATTTTTTCGCCATTTACCATGACAAACAAATATCCACCAAGCGCGCAAAATATGGCTAACGCCGCCGTAATAAACAGCGTCCATCCAATTCGTTTACCTGTAATTTTCTTTTTCTTGCCCTTCGGCTTCTCATTAGGTGTGTTTCTATTGCGATTGCCGGATCTGGACAATGAATCGTTTGGCATTCCCCTGACTCCCTTTCGCGAATAATCATTGTTGCAGAACGTATACAGCTTGCTGTCGGCAGCATGAAAGCAAACGGAATGAAAAGAACAACCCTGTTCAGGTTGCTCCCGGTCACATTCCTATACGGTTAGACGAGACGGACGCTTGAAAAGTTTCATCAACCCGGGCGACCGTCAGGCCGTAATCAGTTATCGCTGGCGTTATCCTGTTGCTGTACAAGCGACACATTGCGTTGCGGTGTAAAGGTGGAAATAGCATGCTTGTAGATCAGCTGTTGCTTTCCATCCGAGTCGATAACAATTGTGAAGTTGTCAAATGCTTTAATCGTTCCTCGCACCTGAAATCCATTGATCAGGTATACCGTTACCGGTATAGAATCCTTGCGCAATTGATTCAGAAACGTATCTTGGATATTAATGGACTTGTTCATTTTAGCCGTACCCCCAATAATCATTTGGATTGTTTTGAAATATATTCAAGGTCTGTCCGGAAATTTCCTGCTATAATTTCGTGTATTCGGGCTGCATGAGCAGAAAAATTTCCGAAATCGGTGACATCTACCCACTGGATATCCTTCATATGGCGAAACCACGAGAGTTGCCGCTTCGCAAAATGACGCGTATCCCGTTTCAGCCAAGTCACTGCCTCTTCCAAAGACACATCTCCTCGCAGGTAGGAGGATATCTCTTTATAGCCTAGACCTTGCATGGAGATGGCATCGCTCCGCACTCCCCGTTCCATTAAGGAGGTTACCTCAGCAACAATCCCTTGATCGAGCATCCCGTCAATTCGGTCTTCAATACGTTTATATAGCATTTGCCTATCCATTGTCAAACCTACGATGCATAGCTGATAAGGAGATTCCTTTTTTTGACTAGCCAATTGCGAGCTAAGCGTCGTTCCGCTAATATGATAAATTTCCAACGCTCGAACAACTCGGCGACGATCATTGGGATGCAGACGACGTGCACTTTCGGGATCAACCGCCTGTAGTCGTACATGAAGCGCCTCGGCTCCAAATTGCTCGGCATAATGAAGCTGTTCCTGACGAAAATCTTCATCAGCTCCGACCTCGGAAAACTGGTATTCATAGCAGACAGACTCCACATACAAACCAGTCCCACCTACGATAAACGGCAGTTTCCCTCTGGCATGAATATCCGGTATAAGGCGACGGCAATCTTCCTGAAATGCAGCTACCGAATATGGGTATTCCGGCTCATGAATATCAATCAAATGGTGCTTGATTCCTTCCATTTCCTGTTCAGAAATTTTGGCAGTTCCAATATCCATATGACGATACACCTGCATGGAATCTCCGGAAATAATTTCCCCGTCAAATTGCCGTGCCATCTCGATGCTTAATTTCGTCTTGCCAACCGCTGTCGGGCCGACAAGAACAAGTAGTTTAGGCTTAGATGTCGCTGTCAATATTAATCACTCCGTACACTGTTTTCGTTGTTCCCCGTTGCTCCACACGAAAGCCGAGGCGGGCAAATTCCCCGCTGCCCCGTTTTTCCTTCAACACAATTGTTTTCCTTGCAATCCGTTTTGCCTGAATAATACTTTCCTCATCCAGCGCATCCGGGTTAGCCAACCCTCTCAATGGACCGATGGCACTAGAATCGAGCAACGGATCACGGAACATTGGGTCAAAATAGATAATATCCACACTGCGATCCGGCAAGCTCCGCAAATAGTCCACATGATGACCAAAACGCACATTAATGCCGGAAAACGCCTCATCAACCGCAACGTTGCCGGAGCGATAATGCCTCATTCCATCCTTGATTAAAGCATAGACAGGAAAAGAACTTTCCACAGCAGTTACTTGTCCAGAACTTCCCGTTCCAATTGCAAACAGGAGGGAATCCGTTCCGAGTCCTGCGGTGCAATCCAGCACGGTGTCCCCCGGAACGAGCCGAGCGGCGGTCAGCATCGGATCAGGCTCGCCCTTCAACACTCGCTTGGCGCGGATGAAGCCCATGCTTGGGTGAAAAGTCATCGGTGGTTGTTCCGGACTAATCAGCCTCACCCCCCCCTGCACTAGCACCAGCGCCTGACGAACTCTATGAGCAGCAGTCAGCCTTGCTACCGATATACCACGACGGGGGGCATACAGCACCTCCAGCTCGGCTGCAAGCATTTCCGCCCGCTGCACGACCTCAGCCGAAGGAGAATCTCCCGTCGTCACCAGTAAATCGGCTTGTTCCTTCCGAAGCCTTGCCTGCCTTTCTACTTCGCGGTTTTCCCGATCCTGCAACATGTATAAACTCCCTTACATTACTCTTTTAAACAGCTTCTCCAAATCATATGCGGAAAAGGATACAACGATAGGCCGCCCATGCGGGCAGGTGTACGGCTGTCTGCATTCCGCTAAACGCTCCAGCAGTACGATAGCCTGTCGGTCGGTCAACTTCTGGTTCGCTTTAATCGAAGCCCGGCAAGAGCACATGATTGAGGCTGCCTCCCGTAGCTTAGCAAGATCAATTGCTTTTTCATCCAGTACCCATCCTGCCATTTCCTCAACAATATCCGCTTCTTCCCCTTGAGGAAGCCAGTAAGGATAAGAGCTAACGCGGAAGGTTTGACCACCAAAATGCTCCAAATACACTCCCGCCTGCTCAAACCAATGCAGCCTTGTTTTCAGCTTTTCCGTCTCTGAGGGCGTAAATTCTAATGTAATCGGCAGCAGTAGTTCCTGCGATACCGCCTCGGGATTGCCGAATTTTTCATAATAAAATTCGTAGTTAACCCGTTCATGCGCAGCATGCTGGTCTATTAAATACAGCCCCTGATCGTTCTGCGCAATCAGATAGGTTCCATGGTGCTGACCGATCAAATTTAGCTCAGGAAAAGCGGGCAGCTCAGGAGCCTCACCCGATACCACCGCCAACTGCTCTGCATTCAGTCGTGACTGACGTGGCTTCTGATCCGTGAAATAGCGGGAATCCACATCGCTTCCTGCATCCGCTGAAGCAGAAGGCCGATAAGCCACAGAAGCAGCTGCTTCCTGCACTCCACCGCTGTACAAGTGGGATGAGCCCGATACGGCTCTATCCCCATCGTTTACATCTACAAAATCTGCATCCAGTTCCTCATCGCTGACACGCTTCCCAGAAGGCGGGTCCCCCCCGCCAGAGACAGGCAGCCTTTCCCTATCCTGACGTTGCTCACAATCTGTGCTAAGCCTGCTGTTTTCCTCATTCCCGTCCAGGCGAATAGGTTGGCGCAGGTCTCGGCTCTCCGAGAAAGATCCAGTAAGCGGCTGTGCTCCCCCTCGGCTCTGGCCAGCAGAAGAGTTTCCTTCCATACCGCTTCCCTTCGAGAAATGAAACTGCTCCTGCACGAACGAGCCGCTATCCTTGCCACCGATCTCGCGCTTGACTGCCTTCGGAATCAGCACCTGCTGTCCTAGAACAGCTTTTACCGAATCCTCAATCAACTGAAATAGCTCGGCTTCTTTGCTGAAACGCACCTCCAGCTTGGCGGGATGAACGTTAACATCCACTAGTGAAGGGTGCATTTCCAGCTGGATCACAGCCAGCGGAAAACGATTGATTGGCAGCAAGGTATGATACGCCTTAAGCAGCGCCTGATTCAGCCCGTAGCTACGCACAAAACGTCCGTTCACCACCGTCGAGATGGCATTCCGATTGGATCTGGTCCACTCCGGGCGGCTGACATAGCCGCTAATACGGTAATCCAGACTCTCTCCTTCCAGCAGCAGCATGGATTTCGCTGCCGAGGTTCCATAAACAGCGGCAATCACTTGAAGCAAATCACCACTGCCCAGCGTTTGAAGCAAGGTATTTCCGTTGTGCCTCAATGTGAAGGCAACTTCCGGATGCGAGAGCGCCATTCGGTAAAGTACATCCGAAATGTGCCCTAGCTCCGTCTGGATCGTTTTCATATATTTTAGCCTTGCAGGCGTGTTATAAAACAAGTCTCGGACGGTAAAATCCGTCCCTTGCCGGGCAGCTGCATCCTCGTGCAGCAAAAGCTTGCCGCCCTCAATAACCAATTTGCGGGCACGTCCGTCATCTCCGGCTGCTGTCAGCAACTCCACTTTCGATACAGCCGCAATACTCGGGAGCGCTTCTCCCCGGAAGCCCAGGCTCGTGATTTGGAACAGATCGCGTCCATGTCCGATTTTGCTTGTCGCATGCCGATAGAACGCCGTTTCCACATCTTCAGGCTCAATGCCACTGCCGTTATCCGTCACCCGGATGCTTTGCAGCCCGCCTTCTTCAACCCATACATCTACGCGCGTACCGCCCGCATCAATCGCATTTTCCACCAGCTCCTTCACGACGGAAGCTGGACGTTCCACAACCTCACCGGCAGCAATCTGGTTGGCAATATGCTCATCCAGTACCCGGATTTTAGACATCCTTTTAACCTCCCCCTGACTTCAAAGTGTGATGAAAAATTAGAAATATAATATTGTTACCTATAGGTCGTTAGCCTTGTTTTTCAATTCATTTAACAACTGCATCGCCTGCAAAGGTGTCATGTTCATGACATCAGCATTTTTCACCTTACGCAAAATCTGGTGTACAATCGGATTAACCTCGGCCCTCTCCGTCTCCGGCTTGGCAGGGGCAAGCTCCTGCTCTCCGAAAATGGACAGCTGTACGACTCCAGTAGCCGTATGGTCCAACACACTGGAGTCTTCCACAGCCTGCTGAGTGTTTTCTTTTACAGCGGTGGCTTGCTGTGACACAAGTGGGGCCTGCAATGCAGCTTCTCTTATAACGTTTTCCCTCGCTACTGCAACAACCTCGGTGCCTGCCGTCACTTGGGCAGCCGCGTGCTCAAAGCCGTGCAACAGCCCGTTCGCACGTTCAATGATATTATCCGGCAAACCCGCAAGACGGGCACAATAGATCCCGTAACTGCTGCTGGCCGCGCCCGGTATGAGCTTACGCAGGAAATTCACCTTGTCGCCGCTTTCCTGTACCGCCATGGAGTAGTTTCGCAGCGAGGACAGGCTTTGCTCCAAATGAGCCAGCTCATGAAAATGCGTAGACACCAGCGCCTTACAACCGATCGTGTCATGGACAAATTCGATCACAGCTTGAGCAATCGCCATCCCCTCACTGGTAGATGTACCGCGTCCCAACTCGTCAATAATGATCAAGCTTCGCGGAGTTGCCTTGTCTGTCATGACCTGAATATCAGCCATTTCCACCATGAATGTACTCTGCCCGCCGATCAGATCATCCGCCGCACCGATACGTGTGAAAATACGATCCAGCATCGACACTTTGGCATGTGCAGCCGGAACGAAGCAGCCGATCTGCGCCATAATTGCGATCAGCGCAACCTGACGCATATACGTGCTTTTCCCGGCCATATTCGGACCGGTGATCAGTAAAATATGCGCATCTGCTTCCTCCAGGGCCGTGCCATTGGCGATAAAGCTACCATCCTTCATCACAGCTTCCACAACGGGATGCCGCCCCTGTTCCACCACGAAATCATATCCCGTTGTCAGTTCAGGCTTCACAAAACCCCGCTCTGCACTGACCGATGCCAGGGACTGGTACACGTCAATTTCAGCCACCCGTTCTGCCAGCTTTTGCAGACGTGGAATTTCAGTATTTAGTTTACCGCGAAGCTCAGAGAAGAGAGAGTACTCTAGATCTACCATCTTATCCTCGGCTTCCAAAATCAGAGATTCCTTTTCCTTGAGCTCCGGTGTAATATATCGTTCCGCATTCGCCAGCGTTTGCTTGCGTTCATAACGTCCTTCCGGCAATGAAGCCAGATTGGATTTGGTTACCTCGATATAATAGCCAAATACTTTGTTGTATCCAATTTTGAGCGACCGGATGCCAGTCGCTACACGTTCCTTCGCCTCCAGTTCGGCGATCCAGCGCTTGCCGCTCACACTCGCCTCCCGAAGTTCGTCCAGACGCTGATGGTAGCCTTCCTTAATGAGCCCCCCGTCTCTTACGGAAATAGGTGGCTCGTCCGCTACGGCTTCCTCAATCAACGCGCACAAGTCTGTACAGCGATCCAGCGTTTGGGCAATTCGACGCAGTGTCTCCGATTCCGATTCAGCGCATAGCTCACGCAAAGCCGGAATCCGGGTCAATGACAGCTTGAGTGCAATCAGGTCGCGTGCATTGGCGCTGCCAAAGGCAATTCGCCCAACCAAACGCTCCAGATCGTAAATTTCCTTGAGCTGTGCACGTACATCCTCACGAAAAATAAACTGGTGGTACAGCTTGTCCACCGCCTCCAGCCGTTCCTCGATCAGATGGCTGCTAAGCAGCGGCTTGTCGATCCAGCGTCGTAGCAACCGCGCCCCCATCGACGTCTCCGTCCGATCCAGCAGCCACAGTAACGAGCCCTTCTTGGAGCGCTCACGAACCGTCTCCACCAGTTCCAGATTACGGCGAGTAAATGGATCAAGAATCATAAAATGGTTCGGCTCATAAACGGAAATCTGAGTCAACTGGCCTAACGATCTTTTTTGCGTTTCATTCAAATAGGCAATCAGACGCGATACACAATGCCTACGTTCCTCGTTGAGCCTGGCCCACGTTGCTTCACCAAATTGACCACGCACAAGATCATCCTTAGACTTGTCCCAGGCTGTGTATACAACACGACGTCCAACGGGTGACATTCGGGAGGTTACGAAATCGAGCAGATGACCATCCCCCAGCATTTCCGACGGCTCATAGATATTAATTTCATCCAATAGCCATTCTTTTGAATCCGGTACAGAGGTCACATACAGCTCACCTGTTGACAAATCGCAGGCCGCCAGTGCCAGCATCCCGTCCGTCTCGGTGACACATACCATGTAGTTGTTGGATTTGTCACCCAGCACCTTGCCTTCCATCACCGTACCCGGAGTGACGACACGGACAATATCTCGCCGTACCATCCCCTTTGTAGCCGAGGCTTCCTCCATCTGTTCGCAGATGGCAACCTTATAGCCCTTTTCAATAAGGCGCTGTATATAATTTTCCGCCGAATGATAAGGCACACCGCACATCGGAATTTTTTCCGTGCCGCCACCCTCGCGTCCGGTGAGTGTAATCTCCAGCTCTTTGGATGCAAGAATCGCATCATCAAAAAACATCTCGTAAAAATCCCCCAGGCGGAAAAACAAAAAAGCGTCCTGCGCCTGATCTTTTATGGATAAATATTGCTCAATCATCGGTGTATATTTGGCCATACCGTTCACTAACCCCCACACATTGTTCCGTTTAAACTTACATTACCTCTCATTATAGCAAAAATGACAGTCGATAACATGAAAGCATCGCAAACAACGCCACACATTTTACGAAAGCTTCCAGAACGGACGTAAATCCCGCGATTCATCCCATTGTTTTCCCTGGCGCAGGCTGCCCAGCAAAGGCTCGACATAAGCTTTATATTGCGGATATACATCCAGTGAAACAATATCCAAAATAAGAGGCTCCATGTACTCTCCCAACACGATCCGATTTCCTTCATAAAAAGCTCTATGGGCCTCTTCCTCATCCAGCGGCCTACGCTGCAAGCGCGGATATTGAGACGCGATGAGAAATGCCATTCCAATCACGCCTTTCGCGAGCTGCGGCGAAACGAGAAAGCTGGGTAGCGTACGGTATTCAAAACCTCCGTACGGTTGGCGGCGAAAATCGCCCAAATTTCCGTAATGCGGTCTGCGACGGGCTGCGCGTTTATCTTCTAACAACGCCAAAGGCAGCGCTAAATAATTGTCCAGCGCACGCAACAGTGCCCCATTCAGCAGAATTCCGCTAAAATGCAGATGGCCTCCCAGCGGAAAACCCGACTGCGGCATCCCTCCCGCTTGCCAAATTAGCGTACGATCGGCAATGAGCCGGGCTGCTGCCGCAAAGGCATGGCGTAGATGTGTCAGCAAAAGGGCCGGATCGCCACTTGGTGCGGGGCGAAGCTCAGCAACCGGGTACAACGTCTGCCCTCGGCGCGTAACTGCATCGCATCCCGCCACGCCAAGGCGGCCCAAATATCGTGAAGCCGGTACGACCCGTCCTTCCGGCATACGGACCAGCACAAATTCAGGGTCCATCCCGATTAGCAGCTGTTTATCCCCTTGTGCCCCTGGAAGGCCTTGTTCTTCGCGAGCTGCGGCTTCATATAGCGTGTCTAGGCGTCTATCATTTAGCCATGGCTGGGCCACGACTTGGCGTACCTGACAGCTGCGCTCGCCCAGCAGTGTCAGCGCGACCTCGCCGCTGTCGAGGCCGAGTGTGTACAAAGTACGTACAGCCAGTCGCTCCATTCGGACGGACAGCTGAGAGCTGCTGTCCAGCGTAGACGGATCATAAGCGCGGACTTTGGAGTTTCCTTCAATCGTGCGTCTTCGAATCTCCAGCATTCGTAGCTGATGGATTTGCACCACATAGCCTACTGCAAAATCTGCTGCGTTGTCGTCAATCCAGCGAACCGATATGCCGGAACGTTCCAGCCTGCGCTGCTTTTCTTCATCCGGCATTTGTCTGAAACGTCTGAGCGCCTGTCCCGCCTGCTGCATCATCTTCCCCCTCCCTATTAGATTACGGACGATTGAACGATTTTTCTTCCCTATAACAACAAAAAGGAGGGCCTTTGCCCCCTGCGCAGTCTCAGCCGGCGCAAAGAGTAAAGCGGCCCTCTTTTGGGTTACTTCCGTCAGAGCTCGTCGTCAATGAGGTCGGGGTCGAGCTCCTCATAGTCCCCTTCTTCCGCTCCAAAATCATAGTCCTTGTCAAAATCGTCACTGCTACCATTCGGGAATACTTCTACAACAATCTTCGTTTCTGCCACCAGTTCCACCGCAAATTCCCGCTCGACCCGGATAATTACGCTGCCGCCCCCTGAAGACACACTGGCCTCAACGCAGCTTGGCTCCTGTGTTGCCTCGGCGGATACTTCCACTGTAGACGTCCGGTGTTTCGGATCAAGATACGAGAGCGGCACACTTTCCACGTACGACACCGTTTCCTTAGCCACATCGGTCTGCGAGTTTTTATCGTATGAGTACCAGATATTGATATCATACGTCCCCACGACCTCAATGCCGTCTCCAGCCGCCACAGCCTCATACTGGTGGTTAATAATCCACGCCCCCAAGATACTGGTCGGATTATTAGGCGGAGTTACGGTATGGGTTACGGTAGAGAATTTGCGACCTTTACCGCAGATCGCTTTTGTAATAATCTCTCTACGATTTTTATGACTTAATGCCATACTTGAACCTCCTCCATACAATCAATCATTCCATACATATGTATGCAGGTTGTGGGCGAATGTTGAGTGAATAGGCGAAAAGGAAAAAATATTATTTGTATAAGCTTATGCCCTAATGGCTTGAACTCATGCACGCCAATGTGTTACATGCTGCTCGACAATCCGTAAAAATTCGCTGAGCGCCGGGGATTTCCACTTTTTTGTATGATAGGCGACCTGGGTAGCCACCTGCTGTTCGCTGTCATCCCAGCTTAAACGCGCCATCTTCTCTTCACGCAGCTCATTTTGTACCGTAACCAGCGGAAGCAGCGCAACGCCCAATCCGGCCATGACACATTGCTTGATCGCTTCAATACTCCAAAACTCCAGACTAGGGTCTGCAAAAATACCATGTCTGTTCAAATACTGCTCAAAAAGGATACGATATGTACAGCCCGTCTCCGTGTGTAAAATGGTTTCGTCCTTCAAGTCAGCTGGCTCCACCTTATTATAGGAAACCAGTGAATGCCCCAGTGGCGCAACCAATGCTATCGGCTCATGAATGAGCGTAGTGACATGCAGTTCTCTATCCTCCGTCTCCGGCTGAAGCAAAAAAGCCAAATCCAGCTCACCTGAACGGGTCATATCACGCAATTCCCAGCATGCGCCAGGTTTAAGCACGATTTTTACCTTCGGATACCGCTCCCTGTACTCACGGATCAGGCTCGGCAGGCGGAAAGCCGCCAGCGACTCTGGCGCTCCAATTTTCAGTGTGCCCGTCAACACCGTTTCTGAACGCAGCGCATCCTTGGCAAGGGCATGCATCTTGGAAATCTCCTGCGCATAGGGCAGCAGGCGTCGTCCGGCATCTGTCAGCATGATTTTCTTACCTATGCGGTCAAAAAGAGGGGTGCCCAGCTCCGTCTCCAGCGTCTGAATTTGAGCAGTTATACTTGATTGTGCATAGTCCAGTATACGCGCCGCCCGGGTAAAACTGCCTGCCTCAACCACATTTAAAAAAGTAAACAAATGCCGTGATTCCATAAGTTGCTCCTTCAATCGTTTTTTTCGATGCAAGCCATCGTTATATTCCGTTTTTCCGATAGATTGATTATCTGATAAGCTGAAGGAAATGACAAGAGAAAGAAGGCTTACCTGCATGACAAATGAACATAAACTACAATCCACCATTGGTCTTCCACAGGCCATTGCACTATATATCGGGGCGGTGCTGGGTTCGGGGATATTGATTGTACCCGGTCTTGCCGCCGAAATGGCGGGTCCGGCATCACTACTGGCGTGGGGCTTTATGACCCTGCTCATCTTGCCAATGGCCCTGTCCATGGGACTGCTGTCCGCCAAATTCCCGAACGCTGGAGGGGTATCGCATTTTGTTACGCTGGCTTTTTCACCGCGTGCAGGCTCTTATATCGGGTGGTTTTTTCTGATGTCAGTTCCGATTGGGGCACCTGTTTCCGCGCTCACTGGAGCTGGCTATATGACCGCCGCCATGGGCTGGGGAGAGGGAAGCCGCATGGGATTGGCCGCTGCCATGCTGGCGGTTGGACTGATCATTAACTGGGTCGGCATGAAGGTTGCGGGCCGTATTCAGATCGCCGTTGTTATTGCTATTGTTGCTGTCCTTATCTTCGCCATTGCCGCAGCGCTGCCTCAGATGAAAACGGTACACTTCACACCGTTTGCTCCGCACGGCTGGCTTCCTGTCGGTCAGGCGGCCGCGATTCTGTTCTGGTGCTTCATCGGCTGGGAAGCCGTCTCCCATTTGTCGGAGGAATTCACCAATCCCCAGCGGGCAGCTGTTAAGGGTGTCACCGTTGCAGCCGTCATCGTCGGCCTGCTTTATTTTCTTACTGCACTGGCTACAGTCGGGACACAAAGCTACCTTGCAGGCGGATCGGACGCTTCGCTCGTATGGGTGATTAGCCGGGCAATTGGTCCGTGGGGCGCGGTGATAGCCGGCTTGACAGGCATCTTTATATGTACAGCTACGATTATTGCTTATGTGGGTGCTGCTTCACGTGTCGCGTATGCTTTATCCCAGCAAGGCCATGCCTTCCGCTGGATGGGTCTCTTGTCCCGGCGCTTTCATACGCCAATTGGGGGTATCGCGTTTCTCTTCCTTTGTTTCGTCGTCATTATGTCTTTTTACGGTAGCGGTACTGTTTCACTCACCAACCTGATTCAGTTCCCGAACGCCACTTTTATCCTGACCTATCTGGGCGGGTGTGCTGCGGGTATCAAGCTGCTACGAGGTAATCGCTGGGGTGTAGCCATCAGTTGGGTGTCGTTCATCTCGACTGCGGTGGTGTTTCCTTTTGTCGGCTGGGCCATGCTTTATCCTTGCCTGATCACCGTTGCCTTATGGATCGTAGGTCGAATTCGGCACAAACGAACCCTTCCTGCTCCGCCCGTCATCACTGAACAAAAAAAAGCTACTGTCCATCGTTAGACAGTAGCTTTTTAGTTGGGGCCCTCGACTCTAAGCTTTGACTGGAGTGGGGGCCTTGTCCTTTTTGGCGATTTTCAAATACTGATGTAATTCATGTGTAAGCTGTAACAATGCCGAACGAATTTCGAATTCCTCCCGGGTTGAGGGGAGCTCCATTTTTTTGAATTCCTCACGTACCTGCTCTAGCAACTTCTCCGTCTGTCCCGTATAATGTCCGGCCAGAACGTCATTGCTGAGCTGATCAAATAGCTCGGCTAAAAGTTTGGCCTGCGGCATATGCTGGTACATCTGTGAGATCAACTGCATCATATTTTGAATGGATTCCAGCTGCTCCCTGCGCATATAAAAGTACACATTCCAGCCCTCTTGCGGACGAAGCATCTGATTTTCCAATGAACGCCCTGCCTCGGTCACCCCTCTGGCTATGACGCTGTTTGCCTCTATAACTTCCTTGCCATCCCATATGTATGCCGGACTGCGTAATGTATTGGCCATATTTCTGAATATAATGGAAAACGTCCGGTCTACCTCCTGCCTGATTTGCTGCATGGTGTTATCGGAGCGCGGCATGTAGGCCAAATTGACGACCATAGCGGACCCTAATCCGATGACCAGCAGACACAGTTGGGTCAGCAGCACCTGCATATCCATCACACCACCGCTGAACACGCGGAAAACCACGACCGAACCCGTGACAATTCCTTCCTTAAAGCCCACCCTTACAATGACCGGAAACGCCGTTAAAATATATAATGCCAGCACCCAATCATGGAATCCGAATACAACAAACAAAACACAAGCAAAAAGAAGCCCCACGACGGATGCAAAAAATCGCGCCGAAATGGTACGGAGGCTTCTCTTGCGCGTGACATCCACCCCCAAAATAGCCAAAAGCCCTGCCGAGGTGGCTCCATGAATGCCAAAACCATCCGCAATGAGTACGGCCATTAATGCGGCAATAGCCGTTTTAATCGTACGAAAGCCCATGAAAAAATTCTGTCCTCTCTGGATGAAATCTGTTCTCGTAAATTTTGAATCATTTTCATTTTCATGGTACTTTATTTTCACGTTTTACACAAATGTATAGAAGTTTGATTTCTATCGGTGAAGACGATCAGACAGCAACAGACGCTCGACATACACGACCGCCTGATACATCAATGTCGCTACGACCGCAATGATAAGCAGACTGGACATCACGAGGGTAAAATTAAATACCTGGAAGCCGTAGATGATCAAATAACCCAACCCGTTTTTAGCCACCAGAAATTCACCGACGATCACGCCAACCCAGGCCATGCCGACATTCACCTTCAGCGTAGAGACGATAGCCGGAAAGGATGCAGGCAGAATCACCTTGCTAAACGTATCGCGCCGCGATCCCCCAAATGTGCGAACCACCTTAATCAGATTCGAATCGACCTCCTGAAAGCTGTTATACACGACTAACGTCGTAATAATGACCGTAATTGAGAGGGTCGTTATTAGAATAGCGGTAAATCCGGCACCGAACAAGACGATAAAAATCGGTCCCAGCGCCACCTTGGGCATACTGTTGAAGACAACCATATAGGGGTCCAGTACCTTCGACAAAAACGGTGACCACCAGATCAGCACAGCCAGCAGTGTTCCCAGCAGCGTCCCAAGTAAAAAACCCGCCAACGTCTCTCCAACCGTGACACCGACATGCCCCCACAGCTCGCCGCTGACCGCATCCTTACCAATTTGGGAAAATATTTTGCTTGGATAGCTAAACAGCAGTACATCAATCCATTTCATCCGACCCGCAACTTCCCACAACACGAATAAAAACACTAAAATGGCTGTCTGTACACCCGTTACCAACCGCCGCTCCGAACGCCTGCTGCGTTGATACTCCTGATACAGTCCTTGAATCCAGCGTTCTCCAAGCCGATCCGCTTCGTCCTTCATCCTTTGACTCACTCCTTTGCTCCCGAAGCCTCCAGTTCACCCCATATTTCATGAAAAAGCTCATTAAAGCCCGGTTGCTCGCGCGCATAAAAAGGCTGAACTTCCCGGATCGAATCCGGAATTTCAAAGGTACGCCGAATGTGGCCCGGATTTCGGCCCAGCACAATAATCCGGTCACTGACCGCAATCGCCTCGGCCAAATCGTGTGTGACCAAAATAGCCGTCTTCTCCCGCTCACGCAAGGTTTCGGCAATCAGATCTTCCAACTGGAGCTTGGTCTGATAATCCAGCGCAGAGAAGGGCTCATCCAGCAGTAGCAGCTCTGGATTGGTCGCCAGCGTCCGAACCAGCGCCACACGTTGGCGCATCCCCCCGGATAACTGGGACGGATGCAGATGCGCCTTCCCTCTCAGCCCCATGCCTTCCAACAGCAGTCGGGTTCGTTCGCGCGAGGCCTCATCTACCCGATTGCCCAGTTCCAGGCCCAATAGCGCATTATCCATGATCGTACGCCACGGAAACAGATAATCCTGCTGCAACATGTAGCCGACCTCCGGACTCGGACCGCTTACGGGCCGACCTTGCAGCAGCACCTGGCCCGCCGCCGGGCACAATAGCCCGGCGATCATGGACAGAATTGTCGTTTTGCCGCAACCGCTCGGGCCAACCAGACTGATAAACTCTCCTGTCCCTACAGCAAAATCGATATTCTCAACCGCAAGCGACGCCTCCCGATCTGTTACATACACATGCGTCACTTTCTTCAGTTCCACCACCGGGACCGTTTCATCCGAAATGAGACAACTCCGCTCTTCGGTCATGGCGAGCCTCCGGCGTCTACGCCTGTATCTGCGGCTCCATTTGTTCCCGCTTTTGCAGGCTGGTCAGCGTTCCCCGATGAGCCTGCTGCAATCGCCTTCTCTACAAAACTTCGATTCACCAGTTGATCCAGTGCAACCGGGCTTTTCAGTTCGCCCGCCGAAGTCATGACATCCTGCAAATTCTTCCATTCTTTTTCCCCAATTATCGGGTTCACAGCATAGGTGCCTTGTTCCTTATAACGCTTGACACTACTGGTCAGAACCGCCAGATCTGTATCCTTGAAATAGGGCGTAATGACTTCGGCAATTTGCTCAGGTGAATGCGTGGCAATCCATTGCTGTGCCTGGTATACAGCCTTCGTAAATTTTTGCGCGGCCTCGCCATTTCCGTTCAGATAGCTTTGTTTCGCCATATATACGGTATAGGGTAGCTCCCCAATCTCTACACCAATGGAGGCCACTACCCGTCCCCGGCCTTCTTTTTCGAAAATAGATGCCTGCGGCTCGAATAACTGCACATAATCCCCTGTACCAGAACCGAAAGCAGAGGCAACATTGGCAAAATCAATATTTTGAATCAGCTTTAAATCCTTGTGTGGATCAATGCCGTGTTTGCGCAGTGCAAATTCCAACGACATTTGTGGCATTCCGCCCTTGCGCTGTCCAAGAAAGTTTTGCCCTTTCAGCTTTTCCCAGTCAAAGCTACCCTGTGTTTGCCGGGCAAATAGAAAGGTTCCGTCCGTCTGCGTCAGTTGGGCAAAATTAATGATGGGGTCCTCTGCCCCTTGCTGATACACATAAATAGATGTTTCCGCACCGATAAGCGCGATATCCGCCTGATTGGACAGCAACGCCGTCATCGTTTTGTCGCCACCGGGAATCGTCGCCAGTTGGACATCCAGTCCCTCCTGAGCAAACATCCCCTGGCTCAAGGCTACATACTGTGGCGCATAAAAGACCGTTCGAGCTACTTCGCCCAGTCTGATCTCAATCGTCTGCTCTCCTTTGGGTGCGCACCCGCCGAGCAGCAGCAACCCGAACAGTGCCGAAGCCGCCACAGCTTTGAAACGAGCGCCGATGTTCATCTCTGTTCCCTCCCCACCTTTTTCCATTATAGACTTCATATATTGTTATGCGGCTGCCTACTCAATGGTTAATCGCACACAAAAACCCCACGTTCGCCCAGGAACGCGGGGTAGTTGTACAAATGATGACATGACAGCTAGTAAATCACAGCTTGTATATGGAGGTATATTTTTCTTCCAGATAATCAGCCAGATAGTCCGGGTTCAGATCCTCGCCCGTAATGGCTACAATCAGCTCGGACGGCGTCCGGCTCTTGCCGTAACGGTAGATCCGTTCAGTCAGCCATTGCTTGATCGGCTCCAGATTTCCGGCAGCAATCAGCTCATCCAGATTCGGCAGTTCCTTGCGTAATGTCGCCAAAATTTGCGCTGCATACATATTGCCAAGCGAGTAAGAGGCAAAATAACCAAAATCACCACCGGACCAGTGAACGTCCTGAAGAACGCCAAGCCCGTCATTCGGCGGGAGAAGTCCCAGATATTCCTTATATTTCGCGTTCCATACTTCTGGAAGGCGCTTCACATCCAGTTTTTCATTAAACAGCATTTTTTCAATTTCATAGCGGATAATGATATGTAAGTTATATGTCAGCTCATCCGCTTCAATACGAATCAGTGAATTTTCCACACGGTTAACAGCCAGGTAGAATTGCTCTGCCGTTACCTTCGCAAAACGGTCTGGAAAATGCTTTTGCAAGTCAGCATAGTACCGATCCCAAAAAGCACGACTGCGTCCAATCATATTTTCCCACAAGCGGGACTGGGATTCATGAATCCCCATGGAGGTTCCTTCGGACAGCAGCGATCCTGCCAGCTCAGGCGCAATATTTTGCTCATACAGCGCATGACCACCTTCATGCAATGAGCTGAAAATCGCGCTAGTCACATCATTTTGCAAATAATGTGTTGTTATGCGCACATCACCCGGATTTAATCCTGTCGCAAAAGGATGCACGCTCTCATCCAAGCGACCTGCGTCGAAGTCATAACCCATCTGTCTCAGAATGAACAGGCCAAACTTCTCTTGCTGCTTCACATCAAACACACCGTCCAGAAAGCTCTTATCCGGCTGGTTTGGTGAAGCCTGAATTTTAGACAACAGCGGCACAAGACGATTTTTGAGACGATCAAACACAGCATCCAGCTTTGCAACCGTCATTCCGGGCTCATATTGATCCAAAAGCGTGTCGTATTCCGTGTCCTTGACACCCCAATAGCCGATAAACTCACGTTTCATGTCTACGATTTTAGACAAGTACGGTTCAAATCCGGCAAAATCGCTATGTTCCTTAGCATCCTCCCACTTGCTCTCTGCCTGAGCAGCGAGTACGCTGTATTCCCGGTAACGGTCAGCCGGAACCGAACGGTTCAGCTCATAACTTTTCCGGCATTCCTCCACCAGTCTGCGATCATTGTCCTCCAGTTGCTCCAGCTTATCTTCTGCGGCAAAAAATTGCAGCAATTGTCCCATTTCATCTGAAATAACCAGCTTGAACATTTCAGTGGACAGCATCCCCAATGTTTCCGAACGAATGTCAACGCCCTTGCGCGGAGCACCTGTCCGTAAATCCCAATGTAATAAGCCTACGGCTTCACCATAACTTCTGATTTTGTGTGCTAATTCTTTTAAAGCCGCCAATTGATCCAACGTCTGTTGTACCATAATCGTGGTCACCTCTTTATTTTAAAATGATAAAACTTTATACTTCTTGTACTTGATGATACTTTTATTAAAAAGTATAATCAACACACAACTTGTACGACCAGCTCCTGGAGGCTTTGCAACCTGTTAGATTGTACGTATTTTCCAAGGAGTAAAACCTGATTATCGATCTGTGTAGATCAGAATTAGGCTTCTTTCATGCTGGTCTGCTGCAAAAAAATGGTTCAACATTAATTAGTATACGGAGGGAACAATCGTGGATCACATCAAAGAGATTTTGGAATACAACCGCGTTTTCGTGGAAAACAAAGAATACGAAGCCTATCGTACAGGCAGGTTCCCTAATAAAAGAATGGTCATCATTACCTGTATGGATACGCGTCTGACCGAACTGCTACCCAAAGCCATGAACCTGCGCAACGGTGATGTCAAAATCATTAAAAATGCGGGTGCGATTATCTCCCAGCCATTCGGAAGCGTTATGCGTAGTGTGCTCGTTGCCCTGTATGAGTTGGAAGCAGATGAAGTGCTCGTCATAGGTCATTACGAATGCGGCATGGCCGCACTGAATGCCGACCACATGGTCAATGAAATGCTGGAGCGCGGGATTTCGCAAGAGGTGCTGAATACGCTGGAAAACTCGGGCATTAAGTTGAACAAATGGCTGAAAGGTTTTGACAACATTGAGGAAGGCGTTAGAAGTACCGTAAAGCTTATTAAAAACCACCCTCTTCTCCCTCCTAATGCGCCTGTACACGGTATGATCATTCATCCGGACACCGGGGAGCTAAAGCTGGTTGTTGATGGAAATAAGCAGTAAAAGCCCCCATGATTAATATTGAAAAGGGTATCTTTAGGTCGTAAAATACGACCCTGAGGTACCCTCTTTTTTATGAAAATAAGCACATATGAGTCTATGTTGACCGGAGCTAATTTAGGCTAACCCGTAAATGGCCTATCTGAAAGTTGTCAAACCATACAGTTTCAGTGTACACTTTTCATATTGCGACAGTACACCTGCTGCAGATCCGTTATAACCGTTACTAAGATGGATGAAGGAGATAAATACTATGAATTTACTATCGTATGGTCTGTTGGGCCTTCTCGCCAGAGAAGAATCCTCCGGCTATGATCTGATGTTGCGTATCCAGCCTTTTTGGCAGGCCAAGCACAGTCAGATCTATCCACTGCTAGCGCGTATGGAAAGCAAGGAATTGCTTGCTTCCCGCTGGATTCAGCAGTCCGACAAACCTGATAAAAAAATGTATACCATTACTGACAAAGGAATCCATATGCTTCAGCAATGGTTCCAAGAATCAGTGACCGCTCCGGTCACACGAGACGAATTAAGCCTTCGGCTATTCTGTCTCTGGCTGACGGACAAAAGCAGTGCCAACCGTATGCTGGAGGAGCGAAAACGTCATTTTATTCAGCGAATACGACATCTGGAGGATATTCTGAACGACATTCCCGACGAGGATCTGCATTTTGGCAGCAAAAATTTCGGTGACTACATTCTCGTGCAAAAAGGGCTTATAAATGCCAAAGCGGGCCTGGAATGGTGCCAAATGGTACTGCGTATGCTGCTCGCCGGAGATGTAAGAGCGGACACTAATCCATTTTCACTTAAACCGTAAACTGAATGCTTTAGTCGATTCAAGCATAGGATTTATATATTAATAAAATTTGAATGTTTTAAATTTTTTGAAACCCTTTTCTATTCGTTTCGTATTACTGGTAAGCGGCTTTTGACCTATATCAAACTAACATATCAAGGGGGATTATATTTACATGAAAAAAACATTTACTTTGAAAAATATGATGATGTTGATGATGGCTTTTACCCTACTGATTGTTATGGTCGCGCCATCTACAGCTGACGCGAGGCGAAGCGGCGGATTTAAATCCGGGCAAAAAACGTACCAATCTACACCGAGCAAGGCCACTGACAGCAACGGCATCAATAAGTCTGATAACGGAACCAAATCCAGTGCAACTGCGGGTAATACAAGCAGAACGGGTGGATTTCTTGGCGGTGGCGGTGGATTCCTGAAAGGCATGATGCTGGGTGGTTTGGCAGGTATGCTCTTCGGCGGACTGTTCGGCAACATGGGCGCACTGGGCAGCTTGCTTGGCCTTGCGGTCAACGTTTTGGCTATATACGCCCTGATCATGGTCGGAGTAGGTATCTACCGTGCCATTAAAAATCGTCGCAGACCTGATGATTCCCGTGGAGGACGTTACTAAGTTATGATTTTAAGTATGGATGAAATTGTAAACGCCATCTGCCTGCATATGGCTGAACGCAAAGGCGCCCAGCCCACTGATGTGACAGTAGAATTAAGCTGGGAAGAGGATACAGGATATTCGGCAGAAGTCCATGTACAGGGTCGTAGCCAGTATCTGGTGGAAGCCAACATGATTGAGGCCATCCTGAGATACCTGCATTCCGAGTACAATATCCGTGCCTATCGTGAGCAAGTCAGGCTGGATCTCGACGAAGAAATCACGGCCATTGTCCAGACTTGATGGAATAACGCATAGTGATATCTAACAGAGTATGCAGTGAAACGGAAGAACCGACCTTCGCTTGATGCAAGGGTCGGTTCTTTTTTGGCGTTCTATAGGACATAGCTAAATGTGTGGAACTGAGAATACCGGAACCTGAGGTACCCTTTCGAGCAGACCACTGCCGTACATTTCCCGAAACGGCTGTTCTTCCATATGAATGTACCCGATATAACAGCCGCATTCCTTCATCCGGCACGGACGCTTGCCACTTAGTCCTTCAAGGCCATCTCTGTACAAATGACCCAGCACTCGCCGATCCTGGTAGCAGTGTTTTACACGCCCATCACCCTGTACGTAAAATACATCCTCTCCAGCGCGACACGCCCGCCCCTGACTGCTGTAATCTTGCAAATTCCATTGGAAATAGGGATCTATAGCCGTTAATTCATCAATCTCGGCATCGGTATAATAATGTGGTCGATCCTTGTAAGCGTTGACCCACAAATAAACATCCTTCGGAAGCTGCGATCGCAAGGCATGAATAGCGGTAAAAGCCTGTCTCAGTCCCACGGTGCCGACACTGTAGGAAATACCAAGTTCATATAACTTCATACATTGAGATATAAAAGCCGGCTCCTTCGTCTCTCCCGGATGATACGTCGCCCACAGCGCAGCCGTCCTCGGATTCAGTTCCCTAGCCCAATCCAGCTTAGCGGACAGATTCGTCTGTACAGCCACTTTATCCACATGCGCCATATGAGAAAACTCAATCAGGGTCTTGCGGTACCAGGAATGAATCAGAGCTTCTCCATACGGATTAAAAAATATGGATAGTCGATGCCCCAAAGTTCCCTGCTCCCGTACCCAATCGGCAAAACGCTCCAGCTGCGCCCGATCCTTGTCCAATGTTTCACGGCTATCCACGTTTTTGCTGAACGGGCAGTAAGGGCAAGCATAGTTGCAAGAAGTCAACGAGCCACGATAATATAGGGTCGCTCTCATGCGCCTACGTAGCCTTCCATCTGCTCCCGTACTGCCGTGGATATCATCCAGTCGCCAATCGCATCGGAATAAGCCATTCCTTCCTCGGTCAGGCGCAGTGTGTCGTCTATAACCACCGCCATACCAGATTCCAAAAGCAAGGACATTCCTGCAAAATCATCCGCCAGAGACGCATTGAAGCGCACGGCGTAAGCAGATAGCTCCAGACCTTCACGATGGAGAAGTGCCTTCAGGATAAAACGCCGCTTACTCTCCTCCACATTTAAAATAAAGCCGTAGTCAGCCAGATCATGACGCTCGGCGGCGACATAATCAGCAATAATGCCACGCGTTGCCGCTGCACTAACACCATATCGGCTAGCATAGTGGACATTGCGCGTATAGGAGCGCGCACCGCAGCCCAGACCGGCCATGCCTTCCTCCTGACAGCTATACGGCAGTAGCTCCTTGCCGGATGCATCCTCATTTTTGGCAAAACGGCGCATAGAGTATTGTACATATCCCGCTTGTTTAAGTCTTTCACGTGCTACTTCGTACAAGCTTAGACGAATATCATGATCCAGCCCGGTATAACCCGGCTTTAAAATCGTATTTTCCCGAATGTATAATGGGTAAATAAAAATTTCACCCGGCGAATAAGACAAGGCTTCCTCCAGAGAATACAGCCAGGTTTCCGGCGTTTGACCAGGGAGGCCATAGATCAGATCCACGTTCAATAGCGGAAAATCGTATTCCACCAGCCGCGCAAGCGCTTCTCGTACAAGCTTGGGCTTCTGTGGGCGGTATATGGCCGCACTCTCCGACTCCACAAAGCTTTGGATCCCCATGCTGACACGGTCCGTTCGTCGACGCTTAAGCACCTCCAGCCGATCTTCGGTTACCGTATCCGGCGACGTTTCCACCGAAATGGAAGCATGCTCCGGGTCTAAACCCATTATATTTTCCGCAATGTCAAACAATCGTTCAACCAAAGGAGCCTCCAGCAAGGTTGGCGTACCGCCGCCGATGGCAAAGCGTGAAAACGGCCGACTGCCCATGATTGGCGCCCATTGGCGAGCTTGTCTTTCAAGCGCATCCACATATTCCTTATGCACATCCAGCCGCTTGTCCGGCAAAGTGAACAGGTTACAAAATCCGCAACGAGCCGCGCAAAACGGAATATGCATGTACAAAAAATAGCTCTCCAACTCCTCCTTCTCCCACAACTCTTGCAGTGAGAGCGGTGTATCAAACGGCCGATAGGCCGTTTTATGCGGGTAAGAGTACAAATAGGAACGGTAGGGAGCTTCACGGATCGTGTGTGCCCATTCAACAGGGTTCTCAGGCCATGAAGACCCTAATGAGCCTGTGCCCAGCCCCGCAGGGGTATTGGCTCCTGCTCCTGTTAGAAGCGGGTGATTCAGATTCATGGCTTTCATTTCTGCTCCCTCCTCGCGCTGGATTGATTTCTTTACATTTTACCAGTGCAGTCTATAATTTCTTTTACCCTACAATACAAATTCGCGGTAAGGCACATTCCATACGACCTCATGCGCCAGACGATGTCCTTCGTAGCCATCTTCCCCATAAGCCGTACCATGGTCGGAAAAGGCCATACAAAACGTCTTCCCCCGGTTTCGCAAAGCGTCGAACAAACGACCAAGCTGCCCATCCACATAACGCAAGGCTGCACGTTGGGACTCCACCGAATCCTTGGCTGAGCCCTCCAGAAAATAGTGATTAGGGCCATGAATAGCTGATACATTCAGGAACAAAAACAGCCGCTGCGCCGGGTCCGCCTTCTCCAGCAGCTTTAGGGCATGATTCACCTGATGCTCGGTCGAACGGGAATTCGTAACGCCGAAGGTCATACGCCAGTAGCTTTCCTGAAAATACCCCGGCAGCACCTTGGCAAGCTTGTTTTTTTTCGTAAAAAAAATAACGCCGCCGATGCAGATGGTCCGATATCCCTCACCCGCCAGCCCGGATACAATATCCGGAGCATTAAACAACCACGTATGCGGATGCGTGCGCAGTCCCGTATCTTTTGTATGAAACAGCCGTATGTGAGAGGCCTTATCCGTATTAGCCGGTGTAGGCAAAAATCCGCCAAAAAACGCATGATGTGCAGCATAGGTAAAGCTGCCTGGCGTATGGCGTTTTTCCCACGGCCCGGAGCCGCACAGGTTCGGACAGTTCTCTTCCTCCAGCTTGGCTACATCGTAACGCAGCGTGTCGAGCGTAATCATGACAATATCATGAGAACCGACAATCTGATTCATATCGGTCATAATGAGTCTTTCCTTTCCGAAGCGACAGTCCTATTGGCGAGCTGCAGCATTTCCCATTCATATGGATTCCAGCCCTGATGTTTCACCCGGTATAGCAGATCGCCGAACGGATTTACATCCAGCACGTATGGACGACCGCCATGCGCCGGAACCAGCACATCCAGCCCAGCGACCATAGAGGCCGGAAAAGCGCTCATCGCGGCTTCCGCAGTCTGCCGCACCGATTCTGCCGTATCCTGCGGCAACCCAGCGTCCTCCAGCAACAGCCGTTCATTGCGCAAATGCAGATTTGTAATCGGACTCCGACTCAAACGCAAAACGGCATGACAAGCCTCTGATCCACAAACGAGCTGGCGCACATCGTAAACACATCCGTTCAGACTCGCTTTAGGTATCCAGCGCTCCACATGCACCCCTTCCGAGCATAGCCAGCCCAGGATGGCATGAATGTCCTGCTTGTCCGTATAACGGCGCAAGCGTCCGGCATTGTAATACACACGCTGTCCGTGTACAATTTCCGTTCCGATGGTGGTTACCGCCAGCTCTACCTGTGTCCGCGGATGCACCTGATAGGCCATTACACCAGAGGCACCGGACCCGCAAAATATTTTCACAAACAGGCGGTGAACCCCGCTCTCCTTTATCGCTGCGTGCAGATCAGCAACATCACGATAGGTACCGAATGATGATGCAAGCACAGGCGGAACCCTTATGCCCGCCTTGTCCAATACGTCGCTGCAACACCGTTTGTCGAACATCACAGCCACTTCCGCCGGTTTATTCATCCAGCGCGACGAAGGCCATAGCAGAGCTGCTTCATGCCGTAGCCACGCCAGCAGACGACAATAGCCCCGGAACCATTGCGCCGGGTGCCAAATACGACCGTGCTGCTCCAGCAGGCCTCGCGCTTCTATAGCCGATATACCTGTGCCATGTGCTGATTCCGCCCAAGGCAACAAAGAATCGTCTCCTTCCACATCCGAGGCGCCCAAAGCAATCAATTCACGCTCTACCTCAAAGCTTTCACCCGGTGCATCCAGACGAAGCAACGGACTCATGTCCGCCCGCCCCGTCTGTAACTGGCGAATGCTCTCTTGCACATAAACACTAGCATTTACGCTGTCTGGCGTAGCCTGTGCAGCTATCCGGGCCATCAACTCACCCAGACTTTGCTTCTCACGGATGGCTGCCAGCACATTTTTATAGGAAATTTCAATAGCGGGCGGCAGCCTCAATCTGCTTCGCGCCTCCTGTAGTCCTGTGGTCCGCCGATTCCCCGGATTGCCGAACAAAATAAACGGCTCGCTGACATTGCTGTCTGAGATCCCAACCATAAAGCCGCCTCACCTCACTTACTCAGTCAACGATGGATAGCGCCAATCATCTTCCTCGTCGGCTTGCTGCTGATCTTCCACATTTACAGACAGTCCGGAGCTTTTCCAACGTTTCATCATTTCATCAGACATATAATGATAGCTCAAATCCAGATGCTTCAGCCCTTGGATGCTTTCACTAGCCAGTAGTGCCTCTGCCCCTTTATCGGACAACGTGCCTTGAGACAGATCAAGTACCTCCAGTTGTCCAATCACAGGTGCGTTTGCCGCAGCAATCGCGATTTCATCCTGTATTTCACTATCCTTCAGCCCCAAATAGGTAAGCTTGGGAAAAAGATTGTCGTTCAGGAACGGTAATACATCCTTCAAACTACCGTCAAAACCGTATTGATCCACACCCAAATACAACTCCAGCTTGCGCAGCTCAGGCAGCTCGGCATTACGAATTTCTTGAAGGACACTCGCAGGCAAACCTCCGCAAATAATAACCAATTCCTGAAGATGGCTATGCCGCAACGGTTCCAGACTCAGGTCCTGACTTCCTTTGACATAAAAGGATTCCAATGCTGGAAAAGCCTCCAACAGCGAAGACAGATTCGTCTGGTTAATCCACGAAACCTCACACTCATCATATTCCATATCCCCGATAAACAGCTTACGCAGCTTCGGAAATTGATCTTTGTGCTTTACCAGTACCGGAATAAAATCCTCCGGCGATTGTTCATAGGCTCCGCCCCAGTCTCCAATAATCAAATCCGTAATTTCCACGCTCTCTGGCTTGACTGCCAGTTCTTCAATAGACTTAGCCATCGTTTGACCATTCTCATAAGCTTCATAATCCACAACCAGCTTTACTTCCATCTCATAATACCTCCGATCACTGATCTGAAAATGTAATAAATCCCTATCTCGTAAACTATCTATTTCCAGTTTAGTCTATCCTATCATACCAATGTTCGTCAAAAATAGACCCCTATCGACATCAATCCTATGTAAAATGTGCGCAATGAAATCAAAGCAGGGCAGCCCGGTAAAATTACTCCGGTCTGCCCTGCGCTAATACTCCCTAATAAATCTCTACTATATAATACAATAGATTTTGAAGCCAAATTATTGGCTAATGGTGATCGGTGAGTTATCAGACAGCAACGCCAGATTATTCACGATTACATTCTCTTCGTTGCTCAAGCCACTGGTAACCAGTGTTTGTGAGCCTGTCGTCTGAACCGTCTTCACTTCCTTGCGTTTCGCATGGTCACCATTCACAACGTATACATATTGCTTACCTTGATCCTTTTGAATTGCTGCGGTAGGAACGACAATACCTTCTTGCGCATTCGCAGCGACAAAGCTGATATCAGCCAGCATACCGGATTTCAATTTCACGTCCGGATTAGCCACCGAAATTTTCACAGGATATCCTTTTCCACTTGCGTCCAACGGGCTTACATTTTTAACTGTACCTGTTGTCACAATATTGGAAGCTGCTACACGTACCTGTACCTTGTCGCCTGCTTTTACATTGTTGATCTGCTCAGCCGGTACATAGATCAGTGTATTAACTGTACTCAGGTTGGCAATGACCAGTGCAGGAGCCTGAGCGGATACCATTTCGCCTACTTCTGCGTTTTTCGTACCTACAATACCGTTAATCGGTGATGTAATCACTGTATCGTCGAGTGCGTCCTGAGCGATACTCACATTTAGCTGTGCCTGCTTGAGAGACTGTTGGCTGGACTCGATAACCGCTGTATTTTGAGATACCTTCAGTTGATTTTGTGCATTGCTGTAGCCGCTGTTAGCATTACTGTAGCTGTTTTTTGCTGAATCATAGCTGTTACGGGCCGTAGTGAGCGCCTTCTGAGCAGCCACCAGTTGGTCCTGGGCATTAGCCTGTGCGTTTTGCGCATTGTTGTATGCCGCTTCTGCGTTCACAACGGCTGTTTTTGCTTGTTCCAATTGTGCTTGAGTACTCGCACCCGCATCAAACAGGCTTTGAGTACGCGTTACATTTTTCTGAGCATCCGCCAGCGCTTGCTGCGTTTGCTTCACCGTATTGGCCGCCGAGGAGACGCCGTGTGTCGCCTGTTCTACGGCTGTAGTAGCCTGATTAATGGCTCCCTGCGCCTGATTGATTGCGCTTTGGGACTGAATCACGCCGCTTTTGGATTGTACTACGCCCGAGTTGGCTTGAACCATCGTCGATTCATGGGATGCCTGAGCAGAACTCACTCCTGCTGCTGCCGCACCTGCTGCGGCGCGGGCCTTCGCTACATTATTCCGCATGTCCTTGTCATCAAGCTTGAACAGCACTTGACCTTTTTTGACCTCTGAGCCAATATCCACAGGCAGTTCAACTACTTTACCGCCCACTTTTGGAACGATATTCACCGTCTCCGAAGGTGTTACCGTTCCTGTATAAATGTTCCCTTGCCCAATGATACCCTGCTGCGCTTGGCTGATCTTGACAGGAACGACCATATCCTGCGCCGCTCCGCTATTACTGGAGCAGCCTGCCAGCACTGCGCCGCCGAGCACTAAGGCCGCTAATGTACTTTCTACTCTCAATATTTTCATGATAATTTCCTTTCTTTCTGTCCGTGGAAATAATGTAAGCCATCCAGTCGATATTTTGTAGTTCTTTATAAAGCTTCCGGCTGTGTCTTTGCTTTCTTCCTCTGAATAAACAAAAAGATTAGTGGAATCGTGCAAAACAGCGGTATGGATGAAATGAGGAACGTATCCCCAATTCCTCTTGATGTGGCATCCAGTGTGATTAAGCTACTTATGGATGACATCCATGAGCTGCCCAACGACGCTTGCAGCGCATGAGCCGCGTCCGGTGTAACAGTCTCCGAAATTTGTTGGGCATGAGCTGCCGAGCGACTTTGCATGATCGCGGTCAGCACCGCAATAGCCATAGCTGAAGCAACAGTACGTACCAGATTAGATGCAGTAGATGCATTGCCTACCTTGCTCGGATGAACAGCGTTCATGCCGACCGTGGACAATGGCATCATACAAATACCAATTCCCAGCCCCCGTAATGACATTACAGTTTCCAACCAAGCATGCGAAGTATTTGGCGTAAGCTGATGAAGATGATATGTCATAAAGCTGGTTAGTGTCAGACCAACAAGTCCTAGAGGCACAATTCCGTACTTATCAAACAGTCGCCCGGCAATAGGCATCATAACTGCCATGGCAATTGCCTGTGGAATGAGGATAATACCCGTATCAATCGGCGACACACGCTGAATATTTTGCAAAAACAACGGTGTTAGGAACGTTCCTCCGTACATCCCCATCATGACAAGACTAGAGGCAATAACACTAATCGTAAATCTTGAATTCTTGAATAATGAAATTTCAATTACAGCATTATCTTTGCCGCTTTCTACATAAATGAGAAAGACAAGTGCCCAAAAGGCGACGAACAGCAGAAATACGATTTTAAAAGAAGTCCAACCATCATGCTGACCGTTTGTCAGTGCGTACAAGAGTGTTCCCGCGCAAGTTGCGGCCAGCAAAAAACCAGGCAAATCAAACGGCTTCGGTGTTGCTTTAGACGGCTCTTTGATTAGGAGAATGACCATTAAAATTGCAAATAAAGCAACCGGCACACTGACAATAAACAAGAACCGCCAGTTAAACCACTCAATTAAATATCCGCTTAGCGTAGGTCCTACAGCAGGTGCTGCCATTGCGGCGATCCCCCATATCCCAAGGGACATACCGATTTGTTCACGCGGCATGATTTTGTAAATAATCGTCATACTCAGCGGCATAATCACACCACCTCCCAGACCAGCCAGCACTCGTGCTGCGATCAGGGAAGAATCACTCCATGCAAAAATACATATTCCCGTTCCCAGCGAGAACACGCTGAGCGCAAGTATTAAAAACTTTTTGTATCCGATGCGCTGCTCCATATATCCGGTAATCGGGACGATTACACCAGATGCAAGCGTGTAACCTGTAATAACCCACTGAATACGTGTCGTCGTTGATCCTAAGTCCGTCGTCAATCGAGGAATGGCGACATTGATCAGACTGTTGTTCAGAATGGCAACAAAGGCGCCTAAAACGATGGCAAAAAAAGCAAGCCAGCGTTCTTTGGAAGAATCTGTCGAAGGAGCAGCAGCAGTTTCATTGGCAGCCACATGGACCCCTCCTTTTTAAGGTGTATGAATTTTAACTTCCACATTCGTTCCTGGAATGAGCTTGATATCCTTCGGCTTGTTAACAGCAATTTCTACAGGCACACGCTGGGTCACCTTGTTAAAGTTACCGCTTGTGTTTACCGCAGGAATGAGCGAGAACACCGCATTTGAGGCTTCGCCCACTTTGCGAACTTTGCCTTGGATCGTCTTGTCACCTGCAGCATCAAGCGTAATGTCAACAAGCTGTCCCGGTTTAATGCGGTCAATATCGGTTTCTTCAATATTCGTGGAGACATACAGGCTGTTCATATCAACCATGGTTGCAACAGCACTGCCCGGAGAACCGATTTCATGCTCCTTCGAATAAATCTTAATGACGGTACCGTTGATCGGCGCACGCAGTACGGACTTGCTGATCATGCTGGAATCCAGTCCCGATACATCCTGCTCGGCAATCGGTTCATTACGCTGAAGAACATCGCCTTCCTCCACATCAATGTGTGTAATCTCTCCGGAAATTTGCGGCATGACCTTATATTGATCCGCTTGAATGCGCGCATCGTCACTCTTAACAAAGTGTGTTGCCTGATACCAATAATAGTAGCCAATAGCTCCACCACTTAGAATGAGCAGTACAATGAGAATTGGCAGTACGGTTTTCTTACTCACTTCTTCCACCCCTGTTGTCCAAAAAATTTTATTATTCAACGCTAATATTTTAATTTTGAAATATTAGGCCATCAAACCAAACCGTGAACGTAAAATAAGCACATGGCAGCATACCATGCAAAAGAAAGAACATTATCTATGTACATAGGCAGTCCTTGTCTATGCTCACACACCGTCTCCTTTTATATTTAAATATTTTCATATAAATATCGTACATTGAAATATTATAGTTATATTTATCTATTCAGGCAATATAAATTTTCAGTTTTTCAAAAAAATTTTCATAAAAAAGAGCCTTGTTTCCCAAGGCTATTCCAACAAAAAAGGTATTATTTACATTTAAAGGGTTTCAAAAAATACACTAAGAGAAAAGCAAAGGTCCCAATGACCGTTCTTTACGGTTTTTGGCCTCCTGCTGCTCTTTTTTGTTCTTATCCATCCTGTTGCTATTGCCCTGTGATCGTTGTTCCCCTATGCAGGCTCCGCAACGACATCGTTCTGTTGTCGCGTGTATATCCTCTCTGGAATCCCGCAATAACCGAACGTAATCCAGAGATTGCTGTAAAGAAGCAGGACCCGGGATAAAGCGGACTTTTTTGCCTTCCAGCAAACAGTAGACCTCAATAAGCTGCGGAAGAGCGCCAAATGCATAATAACAAAAAACATTCGTCAAATGTTGAAATGTATGAATAACGTTGGGATTATAATCCACGATGTACTTCTGAATCAGTAAGGAATCGGCTCCAACTGACAGTTGCCAGGCAGCCTGCACAATAAGCGAAATGTCGACCTCAAGCTCAGGGACCGGCGTGCAAAATTGCTCATACAACATCACCGGCACTGACAAGTCCCTATTTAACGCACAAATTTTAGACAGCTCGCCTGACACTTTATTTTTAATGTCCCAGTAATGGAACAACGATTCGAAGCCGGCTGGCTGTTTGGGCCACCATTTCTCCAGCATGTACTGGACGGGGATTTCCCGCCGCACCTCTACTTCCATTCCGAAGTATTCATTTAGCGCATGCCCTACCACATATTGAACCCGTTGCCTCCAATTCCAGCCTTCACGCCCGCGTTTTCCCTGCGATTGACGGGTAGACTGCGGAGTTCTCCACATCTCCTCAAGCTGATAGTCGTGCAGAAGAGGAAAGCCGCTTAAGCTATCACTGTTGCGCATACCTATCCCTCGCTCTCTTCTCAGGATACCCCAATACCAGCCCGTACAAATTGTCTTCCGTAAGCCCGGCAATTTTCCTTCTCATCGTCCAGTGGGTTGAATTCGATCTTCAAGCTCTCCTGAATAACAGTTGCGCCGCGTTCTTTGACTTTTTCCTCTACCAGGTCAACCGCACCGCAGAATTGTGTATAGGATGTATCTCCGCTGCCAAATACAGCGGTCTTTTTACCGGATAGATCAAGCTCATCCAGTTCCTCGTAAAAATCTAAAAATTCATCAGGAAGCTCTCCATCTCCCCATGTATATACACCCAACAGGAACCCGTCATAACCGAGCAGTTCCTGCGCGCTGCAATCATACGAAGCCTTCAACTCCGCCTCATGTCCTGCCTGGCGGACGCCTTCGGCGATCAATTCCGCGATTTCCTCTGTATTACCAGTCATACTGGCATAAGCAATCATGATTTTACCCAAGTCCATCCCTCACTTTTGTTTGATGTATGGAATGCATTCATTTCCTATTACTCAAATAATATTTGATAATGATTCTCATTGTCAAATATTAATTTCAAAAAAGTGTTTTATGCTTGGTAAAACATACGCAAAACAGCCGCAAAACATGCGGCTGTTCGTGTTGTTGTCAATGACGACGGCTTCTATGCCTGTCAGCTCTGCGTAATCCAGCCATTGTTCAGTGGTTATGGGATTGATTTCATTTTAAAATGGTAGCCATCAATCCTTTGCATCAAAAGTGCTGTACGCTACCCTGTACTTTCATGAGCGACATACGAAAAATGCCACGCCCTATTGTTAGGACCCTGACATTTTTCGTCTATCGATTTTCTTAAAGGAATACGTCTCGCTTCCTTACTGAGTTACGATCAGATCTGATAGAATCTTATCATTTGCAGCTTGGAAGATTCGATGGAGTTCCGCGCTGTTTTCCTTATACGGAAGGAGCAAAGTAATTTGAAGAACACTTTCTGTATGTGTAGACTCAAAGAAAATCACTTTTCCCCCGCCAGCCTGCTCTTTCCTCGTATTCAAAGCGCTGAGCATATTCAAATCTTCACGCATTTCCCCCAAATAGTTGAACACAATAGGCAGCTGTTCAAACCCCTTTTTTAGAAGACTGCTTGATTGTGGGTAAGCCTGTTCCAACTCTTCGTTAAAGATCAGATTTAAAAAGTTCAAATGATGAGTTGAGGTAACATCCAATTGCCTCTGAATATCGTTTTCATAGGATGTCGCCCCTTCCTTCTGGAATAAAACGGGGATATGGTCAATAAATTCTCCCACCAATCCGAAGTAGTTCCGCTCCCCATACTGTCTTCCATACTGCGTCATCCAAAGTGGGACCTCTGACATGTGAAAGTAGCTGCTAAAGAACTGGAATGCCATTTGCAATGAAATATCCCACAGGCCTACAGCCCCATTTCTCGTTGGAATATCATGTATCCTCAGTTCCCAAATGTACTGGGTAGATTCTGCATTGTTGTACTCCCGGGTACGTTCATGGATGCGACTATTATTGTCCTCAAACGATAGGAGCTTGAATTGCTCCACAATTTGCTGATCACAGATTTCCCGAGGGCCTTGACGGATATGATCCACATAATCCCGGTAATGCAATGTTTCCGTTGTCTCCGCCTGCTGTGTATGATCGTATGCTTCAAGGAGTTGGCTATGCAAAACTACGCCGCTCGTACCATCAAAAATGATGTGTGAGCATGGCAGCAACAGCAGATGTTCCCGCAGGTTTAATTGAACCAGCAGTATCCGATATTGCAGAGTTTGTGTCTGCTCATACGGTTCAAAATACAGGTTCGACATGATGGATGAAAGAAGCTGCTGTTGTGTCTGCACCGGATAGGCTGAAAGATCCACACGAGGTACAGAAATGTTCTCTGGTGTTGACCGTACTTCCCATTGCCAGACACCATCGGATTGTACAAGCACACTTCTCAGTAATTCATGACGATGAATGAGCTGCCGTACTGCTGTAGACAGACGTTCCATATCCACGTAACGGTCCAGCCGGATCACCGTACCTGAGGAGGCAGGATGCAGCAAATGGTAATGCTGAGCAGGTGCCAGCAAAAAACGATGGATAACCTCTGTACTAAGTATATTTTCATTCCAGTGCGCATTCATTTTGGCGATTTTTGGAATCCATTCCTCAGCCTGACGTTGAAGATTGTTTTCTTGTTCCTCATCTGTTTGTTCAATGTCTGTGTGCTCTGTTCTGAGCATTTGGCTTGCGTCCTTCTTACCCATTGGAACAATATAATGGGGATGCAGGTCGGGATGGACATGGGATGAGATCGTCGCTGCGATCTCATCCACCTGATCTGCACGGAATGGATGCACATGCAAAAGCAAATAGTTCCGCTCATTGGCAGCTACAGGTTCAATCATAGCCTGTACGCCAAAGGTTTCGCTAATCCATTGTTCGGTTTCCATGAAGTCCGTAATTCCTGTGTCTTGCTTTGAATCAACGTCGTCAACAGATAACAGATCGGACAAGATTCGAATGGTTTGATGTTGCAGCACTTGATGTATACCCAACAGAATACCTGATTCCTGTGCTTTGGAGACGAGCTGAATGGCCTTTAAAGAATGGCCTCCGAGTTCAAAGAAGTTATCGTCGATGCCTACCTTTTCTACACCGAGCACTGCTTGCCAGAGGTGCGCCAATTGTTGTTCCACTTCATTTCTTGGAGCGACGTATCCCATATCCGAATGACTTGCCCATTCGAGTACAGGCAGTGCCTTACGGTCGATTTTTCCGTTCGGTGTCAGTGGCATGTGCTCCAGTTGTACGAAGAACGAAGGCACCATGTAGTTCGGCAGTTTCTCGCTGAGCAATCTGCGTAGCTCACCTGTACTTACCTCCTGTTCTGCCACATAGTATGCGACGAGTTGATGTTGCCCCTGCTCGTCCTCATGGGCCAACACGATCACCTCTTGTACCTTCTCTACCTTCAGCATACTGGCTTCAACCTCGCCCAGCTCAATCCGGTAGCCCCGGATTTTCACCTGGTGGTCTATGCGCCCCAGATGCTCAATGTTTCCGTCCGGCATCCATCTCGCCAAGTCCCCCGTCCGGTACATCCGCTCATATCCCGCTTCTCCGTCCGCAAACGGATTCGGTATAAATTTCTCATCCGTCAGCTCAGGAAGATGCAGATATCCGCGCGCCAATCCGTCTCCCGAAACACACAATTCTCCTGCTACACCTACTGGTGCTAAATGTCCATGTACATCTACGACATATACCCGGTGGTTCGGCACCGGACGTCCGATAGAAATCACCTCAACTGCGCTTGAATCTTCGGGTAAGGGCCAGATTGACGTTATGATCGAGTCTTCCGTTGGGCCATAGGCATTGTAATACACCACCCCATCCTTCCACTTGTTCACCAGCTCCGTCGTTGCCGCCGATCCCGCTGTAAGGAGAATACGCAGGTTCGGCATTCGCCCCGGTTCCAGATACACCGCGTATGTCGGTGGCAACATCAAAACTGTAATTCGGTGCTCAGCGATATACTGCTCAAACTCCTGGTAATCCAAAATCGTTCCCATCGTCGGTACGTATAACGTTGCCCCACAGAACAACGCCTGAAATATTTCCCAGCAAGCGACATCAAACGAATAACTGGCGAATAGCAGCGTATGGTCTGACAAGCCTATGTGTAGCGTCTGATCGAAATACGTTTTCAGATTACACAGCCCACGATGCTCCACCATAACTCCTTTCGGTTGTCCTGTGGTTCCTGACGTATAGATCACATACGCCAGATCGTTAGAGCCAGACACGGACTCCAGATTGGAACCATCCTCGTGATACACGGACGTGTAGATGAAGCGATTCTGAGCCGTTTCATTTGATGTAGCTGCCTGTGTTTCTGTGAAAAGAGCATTCACAGCAGCCGTTGCGTTCTCCGCCTGTCCCCCGTCCAGTATCAGCACTTTGCCGTCGAAGGTCACTTTTTCCGCCAGTCGGCTTTGAGTCAATAAAATGTCCGCTCCGGAATCGTCAAGCATGTAGCGGATACGCTCTTCTGGATACGTTGGATCTAAAGGTACGTATGCGCCTCCCGCTTTTAATATCGCGAAGATGCCCACGACCATATCCAACGAACGCTCGGTCATCAGACCGACTAAACGGTCTGTCGTCACACCAAGACTCCGCAAGGTACGAGCCAGGCGATTTGCACGCTCGTTTAATTCGCGGTAAGTCAGTTGCTCTCCCTCGAAGAACAATGCCGCCTGCTCTGGTGTCTGCGCTGCTTGCGCTTCAAACAACTCGTGAATCGTTTGCTCACGTGGATGTTCTGCCGTTGTATCACCCCAAATACCAACGATTTGCTCTCGCTCCGACTCAGTCACCACATCCAGCTCATGCACCCGGATGTCCGGGTTCGCCACTACCTGCTCTAGCAATTGCAACAAATGCCCCTGAATTTGCTCTATACTTTCGTACCCAAATACCCGTGCATTGTAGCAAAAGCTCGTTTGGATTGTTTCCCCTGATCGTACCAACAGGTTAAAGTCATAGCTCGTTGTCTCAACAGACTCGATCCCCGAAATGCTGAAGCCGGCCTCCCTACCGTCATCCCGCTGCTCCATTTGTTCCTTCGCCAAAGCATTTGCAAAAATGATTCTGTGGTTGATCAAATCCTGCTTTAGCTCCGTCAGCGCTTGGATATCATCCAGTGGATATGTGCAATAAAGAAGGGAAACCCTGGATTTTTCCTGATTTTGCTTCATCACATCGGAAAAAAGACTGCCCTCGTTGCTGGTGATGCGTACGGGCACCGGATTCAGAAGGGACAAACCGATCTTGGGCTCGGCATTCTGCATATCCGAAGTACTGTCTAAAACCACATTGCCAAACACGACATCATCCGTACCGTTATATTTTTGGAGCAAAATGCCCCAAACGGTTTGTACCAACGTACTTATCGTCACCTGATCACGCTGGGCAATCTGCTGAATTCCGGCAGTCAGGCTTGCGCCCAGATCAAAATCTAAACGCTCCGCCTGATATCCTGCCTTACCTGACATTTTAGCCTGTGGCAAACGAACCTGCTCTTCATACCCTCCCAGGTATTCGTCCCAGTAACGTGAGGCTTTCTTACGGTCTTGATGTGCTTTCAATACATGTACCGTTTCTTGTAGTGTGATCCATTCCAGCTCACCCAGTGTCGTATCCGGATTCGCCGTAATTGCTTCAGCCAACCGCACAAAGTGGCGCGTGATCTGCTCTATCGTTTTCCGCTGGTATAGTGTAGTCGCATACTGCAATCTTAATTGGATACCCGCCTCTTCCTCGCTCGCTTCCAGCGTCAGGTCGAATTTAGCTGGAGTCTGCTCCATTTCATATGGACGAAAGCTCAGGTCTTTGAGCTTCAGTTCGCTTTGCTCCGTGTTTTGCAGCACAAACATCGTATCGAACAGTGGATTCCGGCTCATATCCCGCTTGACATTCAATTGGTCCACCAGTGTCTCAAACGGATAGTCCTGATGCTCGTAGGCTTGCAAGGCACGTGTTTTTACGTCTTCTACGTAGCTACGGAACGTCTGCTCTGCGGTCGGATAATTGCGTAGTGCGAGGGTTCCGACAAACATCCCAATGATGGGTTCCAAATCGGCATGTGGACGTCCGGCGATCGGGGTGCCGACAATAATATCTTCCTGCCCCGTGTACTGATACAGCAGTGCTGTGTATGCTGCCAGCAGTACTATGTACAGCGTGGAGCCGGTTTGTGCTGCCAGTTCTTTCAAGCGTTCGCTAACTTCGCTCTCCAATCCGAACATCACCGTGTCGCCGGACGTGCTCCGTACCGCGGGGCGTACAAAGTCAGTTGGCAGATCCAGCACAGGCAGCTCGCCCTGAAAAGTATTGAGCCAATATGCTTCCTGACGTTTCATCCAGTCCTGTTGTGCTTCACTTTGCTGCCATACGGCGTAGTCTTTGTATTGAATACGCAACGGAGATAGCTCCTTACCTCTATACAATTGAACAAATTCGTTGGTCAAAACCCCCGTCGACATACCGTCAGAGATGATATGATGCATGTCGACCATCAAAAGATGCTGCGGTTCTTCATCTATTTTTTGTACGGCTAGATCTACCAATGCTACTCGCAACAGCGGAGCGGCTTGCAAATGAAATGGACGCACAAAGGCGCGAACAAGCGTCTCTATTTTTGCCTCTATAGCAAGCACATCCGTTACGGTCTGTTGTTCTTCTATCTTCATATACTCCACTTCGAATGGTACCGTGTCCTGAATCCGCTGTATAGGCTCACCGTTCACCAATTCAAAGCTAGTACGAAGGGTCGCATGGCGCAAAATTATCTGACGAAACGCTTCTTCCACCCGTTTCACATCCAACAGGCCACTCACCTGGATCACCGCGGGCATGTTGTAGTTTACATCATCCGGATCGATCCGATGCAGCACATACATCCGTTTTTGTGCGGAGGACAGCGGGTAGTAGGCACGCTCTTCCGTCACCGGAATCGATGCGTACGCCACTTGATCCATAATTTCAATCACAACCGCCAACTGCTCAATCGTTGGAGCTTCAAAAATACTACGTAGCGGAAGTAGTTTGTCCAATTCTTTATGAATCTTTGAGACCAGCGTCATCGCTCGTAGTGAATGTCCGCCAATTTCAAAGAAGTTTTCCTTCACGCCAACCTGCGTCAAGCCCAGCACATCCTGCCAGATTTGAGCCAATTTCGATTCCACCCACGTCCGTGCTGCGATATGTTCCACTTCGCTCTGCAGGCTGCCTTCCGGTGCTGGCAGTGCATTGCGGTCGATTTTACCATTCGGGGTTAAAGGCATACGCTCCAGTTGTACGAAGTACGATGGCACCATATAACTTGGAATTTTCTGGCCTAGCTGTCTTCTCAACTCGGCTGCGCCGATTTCCTGCCCGGCGACGTAGTACGCCACCATCAGCATTTGTCCTGTTTCGTCTGCACGGGAAATCACTACCGCTTCTCGTACCCGTTCTACTCTCAGTAACTGCGATTCGACCTCGCCCAGTTCAATCCGATATCCCCGGATTTTCACCTGATGGTCGATTCGGCCCAGAAACTCGATGTTTCCATCTGGCATCCATCTCGCCAAATCGCCTGTACGGTACATCCGTTCATAGCCTATTTCTCCATCCGCAAACGGATTGGCCACAAATTTCTCTGCCGTCAGCTCCGCACGATTCCAATACCCCCGCGCTACACCTGCACCACTGATGTACAGCTCACCACCAACACCAATCGGCACCGGTTTGTGATGTGCATCCAGAATGTACACCGATTCATTGGCTAGCGGAGTTCCAATGGATAATGTATGTACTCCTTTTTCCAGAAGGACATTCAGGTCTTCTGACCCTTCAATCGTATAAGCGGTTGCATCTACCGTCGTTTCTGTGGGGCCATATACATTCGTAATGGCTGGATGATACCCGGACCATTTATGCAGGAATCCGTTTACCAACTGCACCTGCAACGCCTCGCCACCAATCAGGAAATGCCTTACTCCTGGCGATTCCGTTACCGAGATGGTTTCGCTCAAAATGTACAAATGTGCTGGCGTGCCATCCGATAGGTCGATCTGGTGCTTTCGGTAGTAGGCGATAAGCTGCTCCCCATTTAAACTGACCTCGCGCGAAACGATGTGCAACGTGTGGCCTAGCAGCAGACTTGCAAATATCTGCTGTACTGAGGCGTCAAACACATACGCTGACAGCCACGCCACCTGTAAAGGTTGGTCATAACGGCTGTACACGCGCTCAGCCAAAGCATGGACAAGATTGCTTACGCTGTCTTGCTCAATCATGACTCCTTTCGGCTGCCCGGTCGTTCCTGAGGTGTAAATCATGTAGGCCAAAGCGTTAGGGCCAGATACTGGCTCCAGATTTGAACCATCCTTGTGATATACCGACGGCTCCCCACTTAGCACCAATATCTTACCGTCGAAGGCTACGTTCTCCACCAGATGATTTTGTGTCAACAACAGATCTGCTCCCGAGTCGTCCAGCATGTAGCGGATGCGTTCTTCTGGATATGCTGGATCAATGGGCACATAAGCGCCCCCGGCCTTTAAGATGCCGAGAATGCCAACGATCATATCCACTGACCGATCAGCCATTAAACCGACCAAGCGGTCTGTTGTCACACCATGACTACGTAGTGTACGGGCCAGTCGATTCGACCTATCATTCAACTCACGATAGGTCAGCGCAGTTTCTTCATAAATCACAGCGATCTGCTCCGGTATCCGCTTTGCCTGTGCCTCGAATAACTCATGAAGCGTCCCGACAGGATATTCGGCAACGGGTCCGCTCCATACCTTCGTCAGTTCCGTCTCTTCTGTAGCGGTCAGCAAAAGGATGTCCCGCAGCAGGATTTCCGGTGTATGCGCAATCTGCACGAGCACATGTTCCAGATGTCCAGCTAATCGTGTCATGGCTTCATCGCTATAGACATGACTGTTGTAAGAAAGTATAAAGTTCAGTCCTTTTCCATCTTCCACTTCAATATTGAAATGGTAAGGTGTTTCTTCGTACAAATGGGCGTCCTCCACGATGAATCCAAGCCGTTCCTCCAGATCAGATTGGCCGATCATATCCTCAAACGGGTAGTTTTCAAATACGAAGAAATGATCCAGTAGTTGCTGCTTGAGCGCCGACTGAGACTGAATTTCAGCTAGTGAGCAATAGTCGTATGTCTGTGATTGAACGGCCATCTGCTGCACTACACGAAGGAGTTGTGAGAATGACTGTGCCGCCTCCAATTTTATTCGTACAGGTATGGTATTAATAAACAGTCCTAACATCTGTTCGACACCTTTAAGTGCAGGGGGGCGACCAGAAACAACCGTCCCAAAGACGACGTCTTCACTTTGGTTGTAACCTCCCAAAACTACTCCCCACGCAGCCAGAAACAGGCTGCTGAGGGTCGCCCCATTGCATTCGGCTACAGCCCGTAATTGACGGGTCGTTTCTCCCGCAAGCGGTGTTTTGATCTTGCACAAAGAGTACCCGTCGTCTGCCTGAAGCGCACGGGCTACTGGTAAAGTCGGTAGCACGGCTAGCTGATCATAGCCGTCCAGTAAGGAGCGCCAGTGCTCCTTCGCCGCATCCTTATCCTGCTTATCCAGCCAGCGGGCATAGTCGGTAAATGAATGCGGTCTAGGTAGTAACACAGGTTTCCCCGCTTTCAGCGCTTCATAAGCACCGAACAACTCTTCCTTTACAATTCCGAGGCACCAGCCATCCATAATAATATGGTGAAAGCTTAAAAGCAGCGTATATGCGTTCGTCCGGGTTTGAAGCACGGTCAGACGGACGAGCAAATCTTTGCTCAGATCGTAACGATCATTCCGGGCTGCGTCTGCATATTTACGAACCGCTTCAGCTCTCTCTACCTCAGAGATATCCGTCAAGTTCTCATAATGAAGGGTTGCCTCACGCTCCTTAAACACAATGAGCCGCGCGCGCGAGGCACTTTTATAGTAAATGTTCGAACGAAGCGATTCATGACGCTGTACCAGAGTCTGAAAACTCTTTTGCAGAGCCTCCAAGTTGAGCACTCCCCGGATGGTAATCCGCACCTGCTCATAATACGCCTGTGATTCCGGCTCCATCACTGTATGAAAGAGCATCCCCTCCTGCAAAGGAGTCAAATTAGCCACTTTTTCGATTTCAAGGCTGTTACTCATCGGATTCCTCCCGTGGACAAATAATTATAGACTCTCATAAAATTGCTTTTATAATCTTTGAATCTCATCCAAATCCAGTTCATTTCCCAAAATATCAGTAGCCATTCAATAGACGATTCACAACTGTAAATCCTCTATACCATGAAATTCTCCTCCTTACAATAGTATGGTAAAACAACAATGTCCCTACCATTCAGGCGTTAATATGCATATATGGGGATAGTTGTTCCGATGTTAAATAGCACAATCAAAAATTTAATAAAAGATTTAAAACAGAATAGAAGTGTTAAATTTCATATCGTGGTGTGAGTAAAATAAGTTGTAATTTAAGTGTATAAACTTATGAAGTGTTAAAATTTTGGGGGGGACTAAAATCTTAAGTTTAGAACTAAATATTCCAGTAACATAGATATAATTGATGAAAAACGTCGAGGTTATATAAATTGTTATCTTCGATAAGAAAACATTATATATAACAATTTATCACATAATAAAATATAAAATTGAAAAATGTCAACATCTTTTAAATACCTTGAAAATAAATAACTTGGAAAATAAACAATTCTGCAGCATAACAAATATTTGAATATCACTAACCGCCATAAAACGACAAAAAACGCTGGGATCTATAACTGTCAATACCAGCTTCTCCATGGAATCATTCGATTGTTGCTGAGGTTTGTTGTACAATAGACTCCATATGGGGATTTTTGAGCAGAGGACTGCCTTAATCCTGAATTGACTGCTGAAGGATGGATTGTACATGTATGTAGCACAAGAATGGAAAGATTATGAAGTAGTAGATACAGGCGGCGGCGAAAAGCTGGAGCGTTGGGGCGATATTGTCCTGCGGCGGCCTGATCCGCAAATTATATGGCCTTTGTCCCAGGAAACAACCGAGTGGCGCGATGTTCATGGACATTACCACCGCAGTTCCTCCGGGGGCGGTAGCTGGGATATGAACAAACCTACTCCCGAGCGTTGGACGATCAGCTACGGGCCGCTTAAATTCCACATTAAACCGACCAGCTTCAAGCATACCGGTCTTTTTCCGGAGCAAGCAGCGAACTGGAGCTGGATGATGGATAAAATCAAAGGCGCAGGCAGACCGATTTCGGTATTGAACCTGTTCGCCTACACTGGGGGAGCCACTACTGCCGCAGCGTATGCTGGAGCGAGTGTTGTCCACGTGGATGCTGCCAAAGGCATGGTGCAATGGGCGAAGGAAAACGTGCAATTGTCCGGTTTAGCCGACCGTCCGGTGCGCTTCATCACAGACGACGTATTCAAGTTCGTGCAGCGGGAGCAACGCCGGGGAAACCGATATGATGCGATCATTATGGACCCTCCTTCTTACGGACGCGGACCAAACGGAGAAACATGGAAGCTGGAAGAAAGCCTGTATCCATTTCTGGAATCCTGTATGAGCATCATTTCCGAACAACCGTTATTCATGCTGATTAACTCCTATACCACAGGGATTTCGCCTACCGTACTGCGCAACATGCTGAGCATGACGATGCAACAAAAGTACGGCGGACAAATCAGCGCTGGTGAAATCGGATTGCCGATCACCCGCTCGGGATTGAATTTACCTTGCGGTATTCTCGGACGCTGGGAGGCTTAATTCCTCTTATGACTCCAGATGAACTTACCCGACACGGGCATGCACAGCCGAATATCCCTGTTCTATATGAGGACAACCATGTTCTGGCCGTTGTGAAGCCTGTCAACGTTCCAACACAAGAGGACGCCAGCGGTGATCCTGATCTGCTGTCTTTACTCAAGGAAGACCTCAAAATCAGACACGATAAGCCTGGTAATGTCTTTTTAGGACTGGTTCACAGATTGGATCGGCCTGTAGGCGGCGCCATGATCTTTGCCAAGACGTCCAAGGCCGCTTCTCGGCTGTCAGAGTCGGTTCGAAGCCGTAGTTTCCGCAAAATGTATGCAGCGGTTTTAAGTGGTGTTCCCGCAACCTCACAAGGCCGTCTGACCCATCACCTGCTAAAGGACAGCCGTACTAACACGGTTCAGGCAGTTCGTCCCGGCACGGCCGGGGCCAAGGAGGCCATTTTAGAATACCAAGTGCTTGGACAAGCAGATGGACTCAGTCTTGTACAAATTAAGCTACACACCGGACGCTCGCATCAGATTCGTGTACAGATGCAAGCTATCGGCTGTCCTCTATACGGGGATCAAAAATACGGTGGCAACCTGAGCCGCCCGGGTCAACAGTTGGCGCTCTGGTCCCTGCTTGCCGGGGCATCGCATCCTGTTAGCAAGGAGAACATGAGCTTCCACTCATTCCCTCCAGCCCAATTCCCATGGAGTGAGTGGCCCAAATCGCTTTATGAAAGTATGCTCAAAACTGAAAATTGAACAGGCAAGTCCTGCTATCCAGCTTTTAATACTTCAAGTTCAATATACAAAAAGAACCCGTAACGCATGTAATCAAATAAACATGCATTGCGGGTTCTTTTTTGTTAAAAATCTGATAGCCCTCCCGTCCTTATGACGAGGAGACCACCATTATCCGCGTTTTTTGTTTAGAATATTAAAGAGACAGTCTGTTCATGTATGCTGTTTTTCATTCAACCCATGTTTCGCTTACTCTGCTCGCTCTATTTGTTCCTTTACTTCCTTTGCCTCGCTTGCCGATGCAGACGTTTTCGTCTTTGTAGTGATTTTACCCAACAGATAAACCAGCAAATTTTGATTATGCTGCGAAATCCGGTTTAGTGCAGAGCCCAGAAAATTATCCCTTATTTGCAATCCCCGTTCCGCTTCTTCTCTCCCTTGATCCGAAATGACAATCCATACGATTCTACGGTCCTTTACGTCTCTAAAGCGGGTGACTAGGCGATTCCGCTCCATCCGGTCCAGCAGCATTGTAACCGCCGCAGGTGTGGTTGCGAGATACGGGATCAGTTGAGACGGTTTCATACGGCCGTATTCGTTCAAAACCTCCAGCACCGTAAGCTGAGCCTCAGTCAATGATGGAGCCAATTGCTGCTCCATATGAACCTTGTAATCCTTAGCCATTCTGGACCAGATTTTCGCAAATTCGGTCGTTTGCATTTTGCCTCACTCCTTTGAATAACGGGTCAGTAAAAGCATCAAAGTTACCGTATGGTCCACCGTCCGGATTGTATTTCATCACATTAAATTTTCGCCATTCAGACCTGGTTTCCTGCCGTTTTTGGAGCATCAAATGAAAAGGGGAAGGAAGTCTCACTTCGGTTTTGGAGGCTGGTCAAGGTTCGACAGCATGACGGCAAAAAGGTCCTCATTCGTGCCGGAATGGCACGAGAGAACCTCTCTTTTTCGAGCTGAAAAGCGCTTGACTTTCCTGTTAATCTATGGACTGTGAAATCTGCGGCTCACTACGCGGCAGCACATTTACAATTTCGTCCTTCTTCTCCACAGGAGCCAGCAGCTTGCCTGTATCCTTGCGGTCGGTCAAAGGAGCTTTTTCCGAAAGGAAGGACATCTTCTGTCCTTCTGCTGTGATCGCAAATAATTGAATAGCTTCACGGCAATAGAAGGCAGCCACGATTTGGGTTCCGTTCGAACGTACTCGTTTGCCTTCCTTGAATTCAAAGGTGGTGATTCCTTTACCACCTCGTCCCTGAGCAGGATAATCCAGCAGAAGCGTGCGCTTGCCATAACCGGACTCAGTCAGCACCAGTACTTCTCCTTCATCCTCTTCCACCCACAGCGCTGTGACAATTTTATCGCCTTCCGCCAGCTGTATACCTTTAACACCAGCCGAGACGCGGCCCATCGCATTAACCTCTTGCTCCTTGAAGCGTATGCTCATCCCCGCACGGGTAATCAGCATAATATCCCGGGTACCGTCGCTTAGTGTTACCGATAATACTTCATCGTCCCCGGCTACCTTGCAGGCTGCTACGGCACTGGAACGTTTCGTTGCATATTCCTTCAGCTCTGTTCGCTTCACTTGCCCCTTCTTCGTTACAAACACCAGACTTTTGCCGATTTCCTCCATGTTTTTGATCGGAATGACACTCACGATCCGATCATCCTTGGTTAACGGAATCACGTTAACAATCGGAGTTCCCGGCTCTTTCCACTTGTACTCCGGCACCTGGTGCACAGGCAATAAGAAATATTGTCCGCGCTGAGTGAAGACGAGCAACACATCAAGTGTGTTGACATCAAGCAACTGGGTGACATAATCTCCTTCCTTAACGCCGGAAGCTGAACGCTCCCCACCAGAACGGGTAAAGGACAGCATGCCTGTACGCTTCACATAGCCGTCTTTGGAAAGAGTCAGCAATACATCCTCTGCCCCGACCATGACTTCCAGATTTACCTTAATTTCTTCAACCTCACCCTGTATGTCCGAACGACGCTCAATGCCGTACTTTTCACGAATTTCCAGCAGTTCCTTGCGAATCAAACTGATCAGCTTGCGATCACTTTCCAAAATAGAACGGTACTGTGTAATTTTTTTCTGGATTTCATTTAATTCCTTTTCCAGCGTAGTGATTTCGAGATTTGTGAGACGATAGAGCTGCAAGGTCAAAATAGAATCTGCCTGACGTTCGCTAAAGCCAAACATCCATTGCAAATTATTTTGCGCGTCCTGGCGATTTTTGGAAGCTTTAATGGCCGCAATGACCTCATCCAGAATGTTCAGCGCCTTGACCAAACCTTCCAGCACATGGGCACGATCCTCCGCCTTCTCCAGCTCAAACTGGATACGGTGTGTGACAACTTCGCGCTGATGGGCGATATACGCTTCCAAAATGGACTTCAATCCAAGCTGATGCGGCGCTTTGTTCACAATAGCTACCATGTTGAAGTTGTACGCCACCTGAAGGTCGGTTTTTTTCAGCAAATAAGCCAAAATCCCTTCCGCATCAGCTTCCTTTTTCAGCTCCACCACAATTCTCAGACCGTTCCGTCCACTCTCGTCGCGAACCTCGGCAATCCCTTCGACCTTTTTCTCCAGACGGATATTCTCCATGGCAGTTACGAGCCTTGATTTAACAATCTGATATGGAATCTCCGTAATGACCAGCTGCTGCTTACCTCCGCGCAAAGACTGTATTTCCGTTTTGGAACGGATATAAATACGTCCTTTGCCTGTACGATAAGCGTCTTTAATGCCTTCGCCACCCATAATTAGTCCGCCAGTCGGGAAATCAGGGCCTTTAATAAAGGTCATAATCTCTTCCAGCTCAATCTCCGGCTTTTCCATCACGGCTATGCTGGCGTCAATGACTTCGCGTAAGCTGTGTGTCGGAATTTCAGTTGCAAAACCAGCCGAAATCCCACTGGAGCCGTTTACTAGCAGATTTGGATAACGGGATGGAAGCACAACGGGCTCCTTGGCCGAGTTATCAAAGTTATCCTTGAACATAACCGTGCGTTTTTCAATGTCACGCAACATTTCCATCGCGATCGGAGACAGACGGGCCTCCGTGTACCGCATAGCTGCCGCAGGGTCATCGTCCTGGGAACCCCAGTTGCCGTGACCGTCCACAAGTACGTGACTCATTTTCCAAGGTTGCGCCATCCGCACCATTCCGTCGTAAATCGACGAGTCACCGTGGGGGTGATAATTACCCATAACATCACCGACGGTTTTGGCAGATTTCCGATATGCTTTATCCGGTGTGTTGCCAGAATCGTACATGGAGTATAGAATCCGGCGCTGTACTGGCTTTAACCCATCCCGCACATCGGGTATCGCCCGATCCTGAATAATATATTTGGAATATCGGCCAAAGCGGTCACCGACCACTTCCTCCAGAAAAGCTGGCAAAAATTGCTCCGATAAGCTCATGTATACACCTCATTTGATAGCACTACTCTACATATTCCGTAAAATCTACGTTTTCCACAATCCAGCGCTTGCGCGGATCAACTTTGTCACCCATCAATGTGGACACACGGCGTTCAGCCTTGGCTGCATCCTCAATCTGGACGCGCAGCAAGGTACGTGACTCGGGATTCATCGTCGTTTCCCATAACTGATCAGGATTCATCTCCCCGAGTCCTTTATAGCGTTGAAGCTCAAAATTCCGTCCATATTCCTTTAAGTAATTGTCAAGCTGCTCGTCAGTCCAGGCATAACGTACTGTTTCGAGCTTACCCGACTTCCGGGTTAACTTATACAATGGCGGTTGAGCGATAAATATGCGTCCCGCATCAATCAGCTCTTTCATATACCGATAAAAGAACGTCAGCAATAGCACTTGAATGTGCGCGCCGTCTGTATCCGCATCCGTCATAATAATGATTTTGGAATAATTGCTGTCTTCCAGCGTAAACTCTGTTCCTACCCCCGCCCCGATTGCTGCTGTAATCGCGCGGTACTCATCATTTTTCATAACATCCGCCAGCTTGGATTTCTCCGGATTCATCGGCTTGCCCTTCAAGGGCAAAATAGCCTGAATTTTGGAATCCCGTCCCTGCTTCGCCGATCCTCCAGCCGAATCACCTTCCACGATAAACAATTCGTTTCGTGTAAAATCCTTGGACTGCGCAGGCGATAGCTTGCCGTTTAGATTAGAGCTTTCACTGCGTTTCTTGCCAGAACGCATTTCGTCCCGAGCCTTACGTGCTGCTTCACGCGCTCTGGACGCCTGTACTGCCTTTTTGATTAACGTTTGCGCGACCTGCGGATTTTCCTCCAGAAAACGCTGTATCTGCTCCGATACAATCGCATCCACTGTACTGCGTGCGGAAGCGCTGCCCAGTTGATCCTTTGTCTGACCGACGAATTCAACCTCAGCCATCTTGACACTGATTACGGCCATCATTCCCTCGCGCAAATCGTTGCCTTCCAGATTCTTATCCTTTTCCTTCAGCATTACCGTACGTCGAGCATAGTCGTTCATGACACGGGTGTAAGCGGTTTTGAAGCCCGTTTCATGCGTACCCCCACCGCGTGTGGGAATGGAGTTGACAAACGAAGCAATCGTTTCGGTATAACCTGCGTTGTACTGAATGGCAATTTCCACCTCAACGTCTTCCTTCTCCGCGTTGAAGTGAATGACGTCATGCAGCACGTCCTTGCCTTCATTCAGAAAAGCGACAAACTGACTCGCTCCGCCCTCATAAAAATACTCATCCGATTTCCCGCTGCGCTCATCTTTAAGCTGGATATGGAGACCCGAGTTCAGAAAAGCAATTTCCTGAAGACGCTCGGCCAGCGTATCGTAGTTGAAATGAATGCCTGCCTGGAATACGCGAATATCCGGTTTAAATGTAATTTTCGTGCCTGTCTTGTTGGTATTGCCCAGCACTTCAAGGCCTGTGGTCGGTTCCCCGACATGCTCCACGCCTTTCTTGTCCTGCCAATATTCAAACCGCTGACGGTGAATCTTGCCGTCCCGGTAAATTTCCACTTCAAGCCATTCCGAAAGAGCGTTCGTTACTGACGCGCCCACACCGTGCAGACCCCCGGACTTTTTATATCCCGAACCGCCAAACTTACCTCCGGCGTGCAAAATGGTAAATACAACCTGAGGTGTAGGAATTCCCGTTTTGTGCATTCCCGTAGGAATACCACGCCCGTTGTCTGTTACTGTAACGGAACCGTCCTTATGCATTGTAATGTCAATGCGGGAGCAAAATTTGGCAAGATGCTCATCAACCGCGTTGTCCACAATTTCCCATACCAAATGATGTAGTCCCGAAGAACTGGTGCTCCCAATATACATGCCCGGCCGTTTGCGAACTGCCACAAGCCCTTCGAGCACTTGAATGTCGTCCACGCCATATTCCGAAGCTCCGTTCTGAGTGCCGGACGCTCCCGCAGACAAGTCGATTTTGTCGACCATTCATGCTCCCCCTTTGTCTAATCGTAACCGTGTTTTGCCTTATTCTTGATGATTTTCACCAAAAAATGCAAACAGATGTTTTCTTTTACCTTGTCCATTTTAATTCAATATATCCCGTTTCGTAAAGACAGCGAATGAAACAATCAGCGCCGCAGCCCCCCAAATCCCTAGTACAGCTAAAGAAAACGGCAAGGTCATCCCCTCAATCGGGGCGGGTTTTCCTGATAAATAATCGGTCAATTCGAGGTTAACCATAAATAAATATTTAGCGCTCTGCCAAGATGAGGCCATGTTCGTTAAAATCGTGCCCGAAATGAGCGCAGCCATCATCACCACAATGCTTGCTGCCGTACTACGTACCAGCACCGAAACCATAAAGGCAAGCGAAGCCACCACGAGGCTGACGAACCAGATCAACCCTGCCTGTAGCATAAGATAGTGCCATTGCGGAATCGCATGTACCGCCGACATATCCACCGTCGATCCAACAATTCGGAAGCCCGTAAATACCGGAACATTAAAGCCGCGAAAGCCAAAAAACAAGCCCGATATAAGATAACTGATCACAAACACAGCCAAAATGATGAGCGAAACGAACATATACAGCGTTAGCAACTTGCTCAGCAGCACCTTCCACCGCCTGACAGGACGGGTCAGCAGCATTTTTATGGTACCCGTCGTCCGTTCTCCTGAAACCAGATCGGAGGCAATAGCCATAATAAGCAATGGAACGAACAAATTAATGGAATTGTCCATAAACTCTCTGGTAAAGGTTACACCACTTGGCTCATTCGGGTTTACGTCATTTTCCAGATAATATTGCATTTGTTGGACAAATACTCGCCTGTAGGTCTTCCATTCCTCCGGAACCCGGTCGCTGCCCAGCGAATTTTGGTTATCAGTAATGGCCTGACGCAGCTCCAGTCGCCAGTCATTGCCGAATTTTTCGCGGTTATTTTCCGCCACTTTCATCTGAGCGTACGTAAAAATCGGCACAAGCACAAGCAAGACAAGTAAAATAACATAAAATCGTTTCTTCTTGATGATTTTGAGTGTTTCATTTTGTACGAGCGGTAAAATGTTATTCAAGAATCTCACCTTCCGTCATTTTCAGGAATAGCTGCTCCAGTGTAGGGTTGATTTTGGTTACACCTTTAACGGAAATGCCAGAAGCTGTCATTTGTACGACCAGCTCCGCAATATGCTCTTCATCCATTTCTGTAAAAATAGCATCGGCTCCGCTGCCTGCAACAATGCTGTCATCCATTAATTCATCGGCATTCGTAATCATTTGCACATGCGGAGATTTTTGCAATAGGGCAAGACCCTGATCACGAGGCTCCAGTTGCCATACGGCCATGTGCGAGTGCGCCTCAACCAGTTCACGCACACTACCAACAGCTAGCACCTTTCCCCGACTTATAATGGCCACACGATCACACAACAACTGGATTTCACTAAGCAAATGACTGGAAACAAATACAGCCATGCCCTCTGCCGCTAGCAGACGGATAAAAGCTCTCATTTCCTTGATCCCCTGGGGATCCAATCCGTTTGTCGGTTCATCCAGAATGAGCAACTTGGGTCTGCCAAGCAATGCCTGAGCAATACCAAGTCGCTGGCGCATCCCGAGAGAATACGTACTTACCTTATCATGAATACGGCGATCCATCCGCACTAGCTCCACGACTTCACGAATACGCTGTTCATCCACGCCAGGCTGCATCCGGGCAAAATGCTCCAGATTCTCCCATCCTGTCAGGTAACTGTACACCTCCGGATTTTCCACAATAGAACCGATATGCTGCAAAGCCTGTTCTGGATCACGGTTCACATTATGACCACATACAGTAATGGTGCCCTCCGTAGGCTTGATCAGATCGACCAGCATACGGATGGTCGTTGTTTTTCCGGCCCCATTGGGACCGAGAAAGCCAAAAATTTCACCCGCACGTACGTCGAATGTTACATCATGAATGATCACTTTGCGTCCGATACGCTTTTTGACGTGCTGAACAGAGAGAACCGTTTCGTTGTCGCTTCTGCCTCCGTCTGCACTGCCGATCTGGTTGTCGGAATGATAGCCGGAAGCTCCATCCGTGGTTGTCGAGTCTTTTGCTACATCGGTCTCGGTCTTGTCAACAGATTGGATGCCCATCACTTGTTCCTTCCCTTCTTCACATCAGCGGGTTGACTGCTCGTAGACAGTTGTCCATCCCCTGTATTGTCGCCTTCCTTGGCCGCTGCTACCGCAAAACCTTGAGCGATACGCTCAGCAATTGCCTGATAGCCCTGTCCGTTAGGATGAAAATGATCGGAGGATAGATAAACCGGCAAATTTTGCTGAAATAAATCGAAGGTTGGAATCAGCGTCATATTACTGTTTTGATTGGTAATCGCCATAGCAGCCAAATTCCATTCCGTCACGACGAGATTTCCCGGAGTTTTCATTTCCGGCAGGTCACTGAATGGATTATATAGTCCAACGTATATAATTTTAGCCTTCGGATTGATTTTTCCGACTTTTATCAGCACTTTTTGCAAACGCTTGGCTGCATCAGGCAGAGCTTTGCGCAAGCCGTTAAGCGTAGGTGGCTCTTTGCCAGTTTGGGCAGCTTGTGCCCCCTGAAACAAATCATTTCCGCCAATGGACACGATAATAACGTTAGCCTTTTTCAACACATAAGCCACGCCTGGCTCATCCAGTTTGGTCAAAAGTCCTTGAGTCGTCAGCCCGTTAATGCCCAGATTGTTAATGAGCTGAGCCTTATGGCCTTCCTGATCATTTAACAAGGTCACCGACCGTCGTACAAAACCGCTGCCTGAGTCATCGCCGGTTCCTTTCGCCAGCGAATCTCCAATGGCAGCTACCCGAAACTCCCCCGTCTGAGTTGCAGCGGATGGCGCATTTTGTATCTGCGTTGAACCTGAATTTACAGGTTTGGTGCTAACGAGCGGCTCGGGAGCCGTAATACTTCGTACTGCGGCAATAAATCCGTACAATAATAGCAGTGTGGCGGCGATGGACATGGAACCGACAGACCGCCAGATCCATTTTGATGAATTCACTCGTGTTCCCTCCTGATTACTTGGTGAAATAAACATAAAGCTTCTCATATCATTTTGCAAATAAACAGTTCTGAGTGTTATGAAGCATACATGTGAAAAGAAAGCAGAAAGTTATACCCTTTAAAGTGAAATAAGTGTGAAACTTTTTGTGAAGAGTATACTATTTTACAACGTTTTTTTATATAAGCATGTTAAAAAGGATGGCTATGTGCCATCCTTTTTATTACGCCTTTTTGGTTCGTACAGCTCATCCTTAACCTCTACATAGACGAAAAACTACTTGCTATCGGGTATAAAACTTTTAATCCATTGTCCGAAGCTGCCTGGATTTCGGCTTTGGATCAATACCGTCCCCTCGCCGCGAAAACGGCATACAAGTGCTTCTCCGCTCGTTACACTGGATAACCAGCCTTTGGACGCTTTTTCAATTTTGTAATCCATATAGTCCGGCCATGCCACCAGATGAGCGTTATCAATAATACGCTCCTCTCCGGGTGCAACATAAATCGGATGAATGGCTCCGTAAGAGGACAAAAACACTGTTCCGCGACCGCTGATTTCAACGATAAAAAAACCTTCGCCCGAGAACAATCCTTTCATCAGATTCTGCATTTTGGTGCTGACTTCAATGCCTTCCGTACACGCCAAGAAGCCATCCTTTTGCACCAAAAGTCTATACGTACCGTCCAATTCCACTGCTTGTACATCGCCTATACTTGCGGGAGCAAGCAACACTTCAGCTGGCCCCCGAGATGCTCTCAGCTCCTGAAAAAAGAATTTCTCCCCGCTCAGCATCCGGCCTAAACCGCGCAATAATCCACCATCCACAGTCCCCTTTATGTCCACGCTCGAAGACATAGAAACCATAGCTCCCATCTCCGCTTTAATCGTTTCTCCGGGGTTCATCTGCACCTTGAGCATAGCAAAAGCACCTTCATGCACAATTTCGTAGCTCATTCGTTCACCTGACTTTCCCATAAGTTATTAGTTATCAATATAGCTTGGTGTCATCATACTATACTTGCAGCAATTATGCCTGTTCTTGCATATAAGCAAAAGTAATAGTTAAGAGCATTATTAGAAGGGAAAACAACGTAAAAAGCCCGCTGAACGTGTCAGCAGGCCCTTAAATTTAGCTTTAAATCGTCAGCATAATGGTATACACGAGAAATATAATGACGTTTGAAGCACTTTTTATTATCGACTTTTAGTTACGTGTAAATTCCTGTACCCAATATCCATTGTAGTAAGCTACACCGATTTGTGTATATTCTGCCTTCAAAATATTTTCACGGTGTCCCTGACTGTTCATCCAGGCTTTCATAACTTCTTGCGGTGTTTGTTGTCCCATCGCAATATTTTCACCCGCATACGTATAAGTTACGCCGAATTTCTTCATCATATCAAACGGTGAGCCGTAAGTCGGAGATGTATGGGAAAAGTAATTGTTTGTACTCATATCCTTTGCCTTGGCCAAGGCCACTTCGGTAAGCTTCGCGTTAGAAGCGAGTGGGCTCAAACCTTTTTGGCTACGCTCGTTATTCACCAGCTTTACTACTTCTGCTGCAAATTGAGACTTACTGAGTTGTGCATTCGACCCGGCGGACTGACCTGCTCCTGAATTCGTATTTTGAGCTTTCGACAGTTTGCTGGTAGCAGGCTGTGAACCCTTTGAGTTAGCCGGCTTTGCCACTTGCTTGTCGGAACAAGGATTCGTTGTCTTTGTTTTCGCTTGATCCTGTCCTGACAAATCCTGAATGACGGTCTTTGTAACCGTAGTCGTTCCGTTAGAGGTATTTACCGTATAACCGTTATCTTGGAACCATTGCTGTAGTTGGGCAGACAAATCGTCGGCTGGTGAAGCTGATGCCGGAACGATGAATCCTGCGGATAACATAGCGGTTAAACTTCCCATCACCAGTGTTTTTTTCAACATATTCTTCATTTCGTCATCTCCTTGTTGTATAATGTCTTGCTGTGAACGTTCCTGGTTACAACTTTGTAATCTTTACTCTAGCAGTATATCATGTTTCATAACAGGATCAATGGTATAAAATTTGGAAATCGGGTGGAAGGTTACCCATTGGCTGACACACCGCCGTACGTACGGTTCGGTATACGGCGGTTCCTAAGTTTACGTTTTGAATCCGAAATGGATAAGAATCCGTGGTCTTTAAGGATACTGTTTCTGAGGGATTTCGAGAGGATGGGGCTATTGGATATTCTCCAGTAGCCTTTTCTTGTGTTCGCATATCCCCATGTTGTCTGGACAGTTTATTGGATTTTGCCTGTTTTGCAGGCTTATCCCACTTTGGATGCCTGGTGCGGTTCGTGTTCCTCAGGTCGGAATTTTGCCGCCAGCTTCCTTTAGATTCCGCCTCACGGCGGGCACCCTTGCTCTTGGCTAATGGTTGGCAACTGTCAGCCCCCATATCGGACTTTCACCGCCTAGTTACGCGCCATGCATGGCGCACAAAAAAGAGCCCCGCTCGGCAATAGCCTAGACGGGACTGATCTATGGGTAATGAGGCTCTGGATATAATCCGGGCTTGTACAGGACTATTATTTAAGCTTTTTGCTGAAACGGTAGCCTTGCTTTTCAAAGCCGATTCGGTTGTAGAATGCATGAGCCTCTACTTGTTTGATACGGTTATTCGCTCCGGTAATGAACAAATGGAGACTTCCTTGCGCATGTCCCCACTCCTCACCACATGCCACCAGGCGCTTGCCGATGCCCTCGCCGCGATACTCCTTGCTCACGACCAGCATGGTGATTTGTACGGCAGGATCAGGATAAGCCAGGCTTTGAGCCGTATGCATGCCGATTACGCCGACAACACGACCATCCATTTCTGCGACCATCATATTCGCTTGACAGTCCTCCTGCGTAGTTCCCATAACTTCTTTCATCACACCACAAGTCATCGGATAACCGACTTCTCTTAGCAGTCCTGTTACGGCTTCGCAATCGTCAAAATCTACGGAACGAATTGTCAGTACTGGAATCATCACATTGTTAGACATGATTTACCTCCACTTTCAGCATATTGGCAGCTTCTTTGGCCGTCTTCCGTGCTGTTTCCACATCTCCCGCAGCGCTAAGCGCCACAGCTATCCGGCGTCCCGGCTTGGTTTCAGGCTTCCCGAACACTCGCACCTGTGTCCGGGGTAGCAATAATGCATCATGCAGACCACCGATTACAAAATCCCGTGTAGCCCGTTCTGCCTTCAAGGTAGCCGAAGCCCCAGGGGTTAGCAGCGTGACCGACGGTATCGGAAATCCGAGAATGGCCCGCACATGAAGCGCAAATTCCGATAAATCCTGCGTAATCATCGTTACCATTCCCGTATCATGCGGACGGGGGGATACTTCACTGAATACGACGCCATCAGCCGTTAAAAACAGCTCCACGCCAAACAATCCGTAACCACCCAGTTCATCCGTAATCGTACGGGCAATGTCCTCCGCGTCTGAGAGCTGCTTGTCCGTCATGCCATGAGGCTGCCAAGATTCGACATAATCCCCATCCTTCTGAATATGGCCAATCGGTGGGCAAAAAGTCGTACCCGACACCGATCTGACGGTCAACAACGTAATTTCACTTTCAAACGGAACAAAAGCTTCAACAATGACACGTGCTGTTTTGGCACGTGCGCCTTCCAGCGCCGTATTCCAGCAGGATTCCGCATCTTCGGGTGTCCGACATACAGATTGCCCTTTACCCGACGAACTCATCAAGGGTTTGACCACGCATGGCGTGCCCAACTCATGAACCGCTGACCGCAACTGCTCAAAATGATCTGCAAAGCGGTAGGCGGCGGTCGGAAGTTGCAGCTTCTCGGCAGCAAGCTTGCGAATGCCCTCCCGGTCCATCGTAAGACGGGCGGCCCGGGCCGTTGGAACTACGTGAAATCCCTCTTGCTCCAATTCTTCCAAAGCACCCGTAGCAATAGCTTCGATTTCAGGTACAATTATGTCGGGCTTTTCCTTGCGAATCAGTGCTTTCAACGCCTCAGCATCCTGCATATCCAAACAATGAGAACGATGGGCCACCTGCATTGCTGGAGCCAGTTCATAACGGTCTACAGCAATACATTCCACGCCAAGCCGCTGAGCTTCAATAATTACTTCTTTTCCCAATTCGCCGCTACCCAGCAGCAGCATCTTTTTAGCCCCGGCAGAAAAAGGAGCACCCCACATCTTGAATTCTTCCCCTCTGACAATATTGCTCTGATCTCATTTCATCCTTATTTTCAGGGTTTAGCTCCAAGAATGCAATAGCGCTCCGCATTTAAATTTACAAAAATCGCGATTTTTTGATCTTTTTTTTACAAAATTCTGAACCGTGCTTCCACCAGCTTCCGATAAATTCCATGTTTTTTCATCAATTATTCATGATTCCCACTTCTTGGATCTGACCATGATCCAGCACGACGATATGATCGGCATTCCGAATGGTGGACAAACGGTGAACAACCATGAGAGAGGTTCTGCCTTCCAAAAGCACTTGAAGTGCTATTGGAAGGTTCGCAATTGGCGGGTAGTTAGACAAATTAAATCTCTTTCTTATCATTGAATATGGCTAATTGCTCAGTATTGCTTTCTTTGCAGAGCATGCATAAAACACCGGGTTGTCCTGCAACCCGGTGTCCTGATGAAAGATATACTTGTGTACATATTTATATCCTTAAGAAATTACAAGGAATTGAAACGATCCATGAAGCGGCTGTAGCCCGCAATCTATGGATGGAATTTTATTCGATGGCTGATTAGGGTATTTGAAAAAATGAACTTAGGCTATGTGTGGAAAGAATTACGTTAGCGATTCTTCCTTCTCCAAAGCAGCGACCCGATTAGCAAGCTCTTCCCAAACCTGTGGCTGTTCACCACCCGCAAGTGCATGCTCCATACCACGAATCGTCTCCAGCATCTGCTCCCGAAGCTGAGCCGTCTGCCACATTTGTTCTTCCTGTACCTGCGTAATGTAAAAAGAGGACATTCGGTCTCGCTGTTGCTCTACAGCTTCCCCGATTCGCTCGCGTAGTACCGACTCCAGTTTGGTTTGCAGACCTGCACGGCCAGCTCCTTCAAAAAATAGCTTTGGATTTTTAAAACTGTTCCAATATTCCTTCCACTGGACGGTCTCCTGCAAGGAAATTTCAATCAGTTCGGGAACAGCCCATTCTCCGGGTTCAGGAATCGTGCAATCCAGTCCTTCCAACTGATGGTTCACGTCCTCTACGCACCGCTGTATAACCTTGCGTACCAGGCTTTGTCCCGTTTTTTCCAGCCTCAGCGTGGTTGCCAGCAATTCCTGTGACAGTTCCAGTTCGATCAGACGCATCAGCTCACGGCCACAGGATGCAAAGGCTGAGCGAAGATCGCCCATGCCTTCCCGCAGGACAGACGGATGAAACGCCTCCGCCATAAACTCTCCAGTCCGATAAGCCAGCCGTTGACGTACGTGAAACAGCAGTTCATCGGTTTCCCCAGACAACACGGATGCACCACTGCTATCAGACAGGCTCAGGAGCGTTTGCTCCAGTTCCTCGCGGATATGGGTTAATCGCTCCAACCGCCCTTCGCGTTCCTCCACGCTATATCTAGCATCGGCGGCGTGTTGCTCTATCCGGCTCCGCAGGCGCCCCAGTTCCTGCATGGCGGACGCAATGGATAATCCGGCCAGCTCTTCGGCTGCGAATGCTGAGAAATCATTTTCAAACGCATCAAAACGTGAAACTGCACGCAGCGAAGCCTCTCCCTGCTCGGCTGCTTCTAGCGCCAGCATACTAGACAGCGGATAAATATGCGGCTTACGAATCCCGTTCGCTTGCAGTTGCTCCTGCACATGCCTAGTCACGGATTGTAGCTCTTCTTCGGACGAAGCTAGGTCGGCTGCATTGACGATAAAAAAGGTCTGATCCAGCGCCAACGTCTCTTTCACGCGGCCCAATTGGTTCAAAAATTGACGGTCTCCCTGGGTAAATGCATGATTATAGTACGTGACAAATACAAGAGCGTCCGCATGCTTCATATAATTGAAGGTCACGCCTGTGTGACGCGCATTTACTGAATCCGCTCCAGGCGTATCCACAAGCACGATCCCCTGACGGGTCAGAGGGCAGTCATAATAAAGGTCAATATGCTCCACAAAGCATGACTTATGCTCAGACGCGACAAAATCACGATATTGCTCCAGATTTACTTGAAGCTGCTGGCCCAGCAAACTTTCAGCTTCTTCCCATCCAGCTGCGGCAGCCTTCAAAAAGCTGAAATGGGGCCGTCCGGCAGGGTGAATGCCTTCCGGGGACAACGCATGTACGGTATCCTGCCATCCCTCTGCACCCGGTTCTCCCAGTCCTAGCAGCCGGAACGAGTATTTAAGATCTTCCCGCAAAGCGTGCACTGATTTCATATGGACGTCGGCGGTGGCATGGCGCTCCTTGCTTGCGGGCGCCATAATCCGGTTAATCGCCGCTGTCGTCGGATGCGGCGATACGGGCAACACTGCTTCGCCCAGCAAGGCGTTGGCGAAGCTGGACTTCCCGGCGCTGAACGCTCCGAACAGCGCCAGCGTGAACCGCCCGCCCTCCAGCGCAGCGGCGCGAGCGCGTAAATCCCGTGCCGCCGCCTGCATGGCAGGGTACGGGCTCACCAATGCAGCGGCGGCCTCCAACCGGGACGCTGCTGCATCCAGCCGCGTGCGGCGGCCTCCGGCGGCGGGCTGTGCTGCCGCCGTGCCCGCAAGCGGCTGCGCCGATGCAGCGTGTGCGCCAGCGGCGACGGTACGCGCAGCGACCGCTGGCTCGGCCGAAGCCATCGAGGCCGTAGCGGCGGTTTCCGCCGCAGGCGTAGGTGCTGCCGCGCGGGGCAGCGCACCGAATGCGGCGGCCCGCGGCAGCAAGCTGCGCAGCGCGGTGGCGTGCGCAGCCGAGGCGCTTAGGCGGGCGCGATAGCGGCCCGCCGCGTCCGCCTGCGCCAGCAGCTCGGTGCGCGCGGACGCAAGAGCCGCGCGACGTGCTTCAGCCTGCACAGCTAGCTGCGCCAGCAGGCGGTCTGCCAGCGCCAGGGCATTACGGCGGCAATCTGCCGTGACGGCGCTGCGCAGATCCTTACAATAGTTCAGCGTATACTCCGGCGACAACGCTGTTTCCTTCACCGTCTGCTCAATCAGTCTCCGATCCGTCACAGGGCGAATTTCGTCCAGCTCCTGCTCCATCGCAGCCGACCACAAACCATGCTCATCCCCCCAGGAACGCAGCAACTCTCGCACATGGGGGAGCAACTGACCCTCTACCTGATCAGCCAGCATACTTGTCAGTCGTTCCAAACGATTTTCCTTCTCCCGCTCCGTCTTCCCGCCGGCAAACCATAGCCCAGCCCTGAAGCCCGGCTTGCGACTCTCTAAATATTCGCCCGCCGCCTCACGCAGCTTTGCAGGTGTCAAATAGGCATGTTCCAGTACATGATCCAGCTCTTGCCGCAGCCGTTTATGCTCCTGCTCCGGTAGCATCTGCCAGTGTTTATCCTCTTGCTGCAGAACTTCCATCTCCATATCCAGACGCGAAATTGCTTCCTCCCCGCCTGCCTCTTCCAGCAACTTGTTCAGTTCCTCTTCCTCGGCAGCCTGTACAACCTCCACATGTTGATCCGCCAAATGGCGCATGGAGGAAACCAAACTGTACGACAATAGCTCTGTTTTTCGCTCCAACAGTGCTTTAATAAGCAACGGCAGCTCTTCCCATTGGTTCCAAGGATGGTTTTGCTCTTTCAAGGAGGTGAACAGTATATCCGTGTAATTAACCTGCCAAGCATGAAAGCTGGCCTCCACCTCACTACGATAACGTGTAAATGAAAGCTCTCGCTCTCGATGCTTATCTATTTGGTTAATAATCAAATATAACGGCTTGCCCCAATCCGACAGACTTTTGGCAAAGGACAAATTATTTTCCGATTGAACATGGTTATAATCCATCACATAAAAAACAATATCCGCCCAGTGTAAGGCTGAATGTGTCGCCAGTGCATGACCGTGGTCCGTAGAATCGACACCAGGTGTATCCAACAATACCCCTCCACCAACTAACATCGGGACATCCTCCCATACCTGAACCGATTCGTAAGCTCCGCCATTTTTACAATATTCATCCAGCTCATACAGAGAGGCTTCCAGCACCTCCGGCTCCGGATTTTCTGAAGTATTGGCCGGGTGAATTAGTGCTCTCGAACGTCCGTTGCGGATGGACACCACATTAGCACTGGTAGGAACCGGCCCGGATGGCAGCACTGTTTTGCCGCACAGACTGTTGATCAAGCTCGATTTCCCAGCGGAAAAATGCCCGCAAAATGCAATGGTCAGTTCCTCTGCATCCGCCTTCTCCAGCAGGTCAGCTACAGCTTTTGCTCCTTCCTCATCCCCGGCTGTACGCAAAAAATCCCGTAGCTGTTCTATCGTGTTCATTTCTTCCCGAGCATTCTCTGTAATCGTTTTCATCATAAGTTATATTTCCACTCCTTGTCCCTTAGCTGCCTCAAATAGCTTTATTGTAGCATTACTTAGGCGCTGTGAGAATCATCACAATTAAAAAAGATGTTAAAAAAAGGCGCTCCTCGCCATGTACATGACTTTGGAAAACCGCCTTTTTATCCATAGTACCCATAAGTTCATCTCATTCTGTCCAAAACTGATCTTACAGCAAAGCTTCAATATCCTCTTCCATATCCAGAGGATCCGTCGTTGCCTCAAAGCGTTTGACCACTTTCCCGTTCCGATCCATCAGGAATTTTGTAAAATTCCATTTGATCGAATCTCCTGCTAAGTATTCAGGATGACGCTCATGAATTAAAGGAATAAGTATTTTGGCAACCGAATGCGTTTCATTAAAGCCCTCAAAGGGCAACGACGAGGAAAGATATGTAAACAACGGGTGAGCCCGCTTATCACGTACATCCACCTTTTGGAACATGGGGAACGAGACACCATAATTCAGGGTACAAAATGTATGCACACTGTCATTGGAATCCGGCTCCTGATCGGCAAACTGATTACACGGAAAGCCGAGAATCACCAAACCTTTATCCTTATAGTGATCGTACAGACGCTGCAAATCCTGATATTGAAATGTAAACCCACATTGGCTGGCCGTATTTACAATCAACACCACTTTATCTTTAAAATCACTAAGGGAGATTTCCTTGCCGTTCATTGCAACGGCTGAATAATCATAAATGCTCATTTAAGAATAACTCCTCTGTAAGTTACACACCATGCGCGCTCAGGCTGGTTAGACCAGCCGGGCCGCCTACAGCGAACATGCAAGCATGTCCGCTAATTGAACTTAATTTGTTGCCGCCTCAAGCACTGGCAGCAAAATTTCAAAGACTTGACCATGCTGTAAAATCGTAATTCCGCGGGATTTGTCCCTCATTACGACTACTTCTGGCTTCTGAGACATACGCTCCAGATAATGCTCAGGTACATCACCAGAATGGCTGACCGTGATTCCTTCAAGCTCGCGCTCTTCATTTTCAGTAAACTCCGATGTTACGATTTGCTCAAAAATATCGGAAAAATCCTCAAAATTGTCTGTATATACCGAAATACATTTCATACTCTTCATCCTTTTCTACACTTAAATGGTTAAACCCTCAGTAATCTCTGTCGGGTCTTTAAGCTCAACGTTCCTTATCTTTCCTGATCCGGGACGTTTTCATACGTTTCTTGCCTTCCCTGCATACATCGAGCAACGGACATACCTGACATTGAGGATTTTGTGCTTTGCAGTGATAGCGGCCGAAAAAAATGAGTCTGTGATGGGTCAAGGACCATTCGTCCCTAGGTACCCTTTTCATCAGCTTTTTTTCCACCTCTAGCACTGAGTCGTCCCATCCCGCAAAGCCCAGTCGTTTGGAGACACGCTCTACATGCGTATCTACCGCAATGGCTGGTACATTAAAAGCGGTGGACACAACGACATTAGCCGTCTTGCGTCCAACACCGGGAAGCTTGACCAACTCATCATGCTCAGATGGTATTTCTCCCCCGTACTGGTCTATCAATATACGGCACAGGTTATGAATATGCTTAGCCTTGTTCCGGTACAAGCCGATTCTGCGGATATCCTGCTCCAGCTCTTCAATGGGAACAGCCAAATAATCCTCGGGTGTCTTGTATTTTTGAAACAGGTCTGCCGTTACTTTATTCACCATCTGATCGGAGCATTGAGCGGACAATAACACAGCAATCGTTAATTCAAAAGCATTGTCATGGTTCAACTCACAATGAGCATCCGGAAACATTGTACCGATGGTGTCCAATATATGACGTGCGGTTGCTGCATTCACGGAATCCTACCTCCTACCACCAAAAAAAACGTCTTGATACGGGATAGCCCGCATCAAGACGGTCACTCTAAATAATCATCCGGAAAGAAACGAATACTATTTGTGCATGACTGCCTGCATAGGCGAGAAATACACTCCTATATTATCATTAACTATCACAGATTGCACGTAAAAAGTGTGTAATTTCCAAGAAATTTTCATACAGTCTGATCTGTTAACGTGTCATAGGATGATCCAGGTCTACATGTCCCATTAAGGATTCCAGGGATTGACCATCTACGAGCAAATCCAGCGTTTTGACTTCCTTGAACTGGAACATCGTTTTCTTCAAAGCGTCGATAGCCAATTCCTCGCCGCCAGCACCCAGACGAGCCTCATCCGGCAAGGAAATATCAAAGGTCAATGCTCCGTTGTCCAATTTGATCTTGTGCACGGAAATTTTCTCGGACCATAACGGTATCAGAACAGAATCCCCACTCTTTTGCAGAGCTTCAAACGCCTTTTGGAATTTTTCCAGCTCGCTTGGGTAGGTAATTTCTTTTTTCTGCTCCTTCAAGCCTGTCTCTTGTGTATCCGTATAGTACACCGTGATCTGCTGAGTTTGGCGGTCTCCTGATTTTACCGTATCCGTCTTGGTATTTGTAGGCCCGGTTGACGAGGATGCAGGTGTCTGACTCGCTCCGTTATTTTTAGCAGACTTAGTCGATGCATCAGGGGCCGTTTGTTCTGGTGTACTATTTTGCGCCGCAGACGTTTTTGTTTCCTGAGATGGAGCCGCAGGAGCGGCTGTCTGCTTGGAGGCGCAGCCTGCACTTGCAATAGCAAACATTGCCAGCAGACCTGCGATTACGATTTTCTTGTTCATATGTCCCCCCCTTGTTTGGCGTAGGCAAGCGATTTGTTGAAGATTTATTTTACACCAAGGTACTCTGTGATGCCATCTGCAATCCCTTGAGCTACCCGGTTTTGGAAATCTCCATCAAACAGTGTGGCTTCCTCTTTCGCATTACTGAGATATCCTACCTCAAGCAAAACAGCAGGCATCGTCGTTTCCCGAATGACATGGAAATTGCCATAACGAATGCCCCGGTCTGTCAAACCTGTCGCTGGAGCAAAGTACTTATGCATGACGTTGGCCAACGCTTTGCTTGCACTACGTTGGTAATACGTCTCTGTACCGTTGGAAGCAGAGCTGCCGCTGCTGTTGGCGTGAATGGACACGAATACGTTGGCATTGAGATTTTCAGCCACTTTTACACGCTGTTTAAGCTCCAAAAACGTATCATCGCTGCGTGTTAACACAACCTCGAGTTTAGGGTTCTGCTTCAAAATACTTTCTACTTTCAGAGCCATCGCCAGGTTGAAGGTCTTCTCGTAATTTTTTCTTGAAGCCCCAACGGCTCCGGAATCTTTTGCTCCATGACCTGCATCAATTACAACGACTTTTTTGCCATTACTGTTAACTGGTGAGGTCTGTGTATCATCCGGCTGTGAACCATTTGGCAAGGTAGCATCAGATGTTGTATTCACTGAATCCTTCGATGCCAGATCGACGTTAACACGATTTGAGCCATCATTGTATGTGGTATAATTCATGGCATGCTTCAGATCAATCACAACGCGAACCGTTGAAGGTTCCTTTTGGAATAAAGCATAACGGATACCGGATACATCCGTTTCATCCTGAATATCCAGTGAACCATTCAAATTGCTGTCCAGCTTTTGCTGAGCCCCGAAGTTGTCAGCAAACGCAGTAGCCGGCAAATCCACAACTACCCGGTCAGGGGCCGTCATTGTAAATGCTTTTGGCTTCACTGCACCCGTAGTCGTAATGGTTAAGCGGTTTTGGCTGAAACTGATTCCCTGTACCTGCATTACACCTGAGCTGGCATTATTCATTGGTACAGTTACACTTCCTGTACCTGTGCTGCTATTCCCGGATTTAGAAGGAGTAAATTCTCCGTTTCCCGACCCGCTACTGCGGGTATATAATTTTACGGACTTGGAGCTACTGTCCCATTTTACGTCCAGTCCCATTTGCTCGCCGATAAAGCGAAGCGGTACAAGGGCATAATTGGAACGCAGCAGAGGCGAAGCATCCAGACTAATGTCGCTTCCATTGACAGTCGCCGTCTTGCTTCCGATTATCATTCGGATCGAGGTACTGTCCTTCTCAATCGTTATGGTTCGCGCCTGCTGCTTCCATGTCACGTCATAACCTAAATTTTCAGAAATTACGCGTAGCGGAACCATCGTATTTCCACTAATCACTTGTGCCTTAGCACCGCTCGGGACACTTAACTGTTGATCGTCAAGATAGATTTGTGTTTCACTCGAAGCCGCATGTCCATAACCCGGAATCGCCCACATGAAGACAAATAATAATAACAAAAAACCAAATTTCTTCATTCGTCACCCTTCCATTCATAATTTTTTTGCCACATGCTCCGGTGCGGCGAACTGATATACGCGCTTATGTAATATCAGACAACCTTTTAGACGTTATTCCACACCAAAAGTTGCGAATATATCCCATCATAACAGAAATATACGTGCCAAAGAACTAGTTTTGTCGAATTTTAGCTAAAAATATAGTTCATTCGCTTTACCGGCTAAAATCATTGACCGATTACAAAAAAACTGCTTTCTCCCTAAACATAGCTAGGGATGAAAAGCAGTTTTTTGTTGAGTTTCATACGATCTAATTTAAAATTCTCAAAATGATCAGTTGATAGATTCACTCGTGTCATTGCCAGTAACAGTCCTCAGATATTCCTTTAAACCGCCAACAATGCCTTCCGCAACCCTTTCCTGTGTTTCTTCCGAGAACATAGCCGCTTCATCAGACGGGTTACTAAGGTAACCACATTCCAGCAGCACAGCTGGCATTTGGGACTTTCTCGTCACCACATGATTCGCCACCTTAATACCGTTATCCTTAAATCCGGTAGCTGCTACAAGATGCTTATGCATCGTCGTTGCCAGTCCCAGACTTTCCTGACGTGCATAGTAGGTTTCGGAGCCGTTGGCTTTTCCTTTATTGGAGGCTAGCATACTGTTTCCATGGATCGAAACAAACACGCTTGCCCGCTGATCGTTTGCAAGTCGGGGACGTTCATCCAGCGTAGGATACGTATCTCCATCACGGGTCATTACCACCTGAATATCAGGATCGTTTTGTAAAAGCTGCTTGACCTTTAACGCTACAGCCAATGTAAACTCCTTTTCGTGCCTTCCAGTCACACTGCCTGCTCCAGCGTCCTTGCCACCATGCCCTGGATCAATGACGACAATTTTCCGTCCGTCGCTGTTTGTTGGTGTCACAGCCTGATCAACACCGCGTTCACGCAATTGAAGGGTGATTTTACCTGTGCTGTTTGTTGAAAGCTCGTAATCACGTACTTGGTTTAAAGCAATAACAATACGAACGCCGCCCTTTTGTCCATCCGCGGGAGCAAACCTGATTTCCTGCACATCCTTACTATCACTATTCGTCAGCACTCGTGATCCATCGCTGCTGCGAACCGGAAACTGCTGAGAAAGCTCGGAAGCCAGTGCAGCTTCTGCCAGATCTACAACAATGCGATCAGGTCCCGTCATCTTGGTCACTTTAGGCGTTACAACCCTGTTCAATGAAATCTGTAATGCTTCATCTTGAAAGGTAATGTTTTGAAGTAGCAGCGTATTTGCTTTTAGCTGTTCTGTATCCTGCTGCTTAGATGATGAGAGTGCATCCTGTGTAAGCTTGTCTGATCCAGCGAGATTTGTAGTCGTTGTTGTCGACGAAGACGTTTTTTGTGTACTCGTGTTCTGTGCCTGCGTTTGTGACGATTTTTGGGATTGAGACTGTTTTTCTGTCAGCTGAGTTGTCACTTTCTGACTGAGATTCACGGATTTATTTTTATTATTCCAATCTACCTTCAGTCCCATTTGCTCCCCGACAAAGCGCAGCGGAACCATGGTGGAGTTGCCACGCATTACAGGAGGCGCATCCAAATTAACCGTTGTTCCATTTACATCAGCTGATGTACGGCCCACATACATGGACATATCCGTGCTGTTTTTTTGGATTGAGATTTTATAGGCTTGTGGTTCCCATTTGAATTGATAGCCAAGCTGTTCACCAACCACTCGTAGCGGAATCATCACTTTTCCATTGACCATTTCAGGCTTGGCATCTGCAGGCGCTTCTATCCTTTTTCCATCTAAAAATAAATCTGCTCCAGCCGCATTCACATGAGAGGAGGACGGCCACAACCAAATTAAGATAGCCGCCAGTATCAACCAACCATATTTCTTCATCCTCATTCCCCTAACTTAGATATGTATTTTTTTGTACTACTGCATAAGCATAGTCCTTCAGCCATTTTACATTTACCATACCATGCTGAGTCGAACCGTCAACCCCTTATTTACCAATTTATCTTATGAACATGACGAAAGCCCGCAGGCAAAAGAATTGCCAGTACGGGCTTTCTATCCAACAAACCAGTTCATTTTAATGCTACAAACTCATACTGAGCTGGAATTATGCGCCTTGCTTCGCAGCACGCTTCTGTTCATAAGCCAGAATTTCCGACTCATGCTGGAGCGTCAGACCAATGTCATCCAGACCTTGCAGCAAAAATTGACGGCGATGCTCATCCAGATCAAAGTCAATATGCAGACCATAATCATCGGTAACTGTTTTTTCATTTAGGTCTATGTTCAGTTGGTAGTTATCATGCTTCGCCGTGCGTTGAAACAAATCCTCTACTTGCTCCTCAGACAGCTTGATCGGCAAAATACCATTTTTAAAACAGTTATTATAGAAGATATCCGCATAAGACGGTGCGATTACGCAGCGAAATCCATAGTCCATGATCGCCCACGGAGCATGCTCACGGGAGGAGCCGCAGCCAAAGTTGGCACGAGAGACCAGAACGGATGCCCCTGCATAGCGAGGTTTGTTCAGTTCAAAATCAGGATTTGTATGTCCATCTTCATCAAAACGCCACTCGTAAAACAGAAACTGTCCAAATCCTGTACGCTCGATTCGTTTCAAAAACTGCTTGGGGATAATAGCATCTGTATCCACGTTCACCCGATCCACGGGTGCTACAATCCCTTTTAAAGTTGTGAATGCTTCCATTGTAAATTCCTCCTCCGTATCCTAGCGGACTACTGCTTCCTGCTTGAATTTCCAGTCCCGTACATCGACAAAATGTCCATGAATTGCGGCAGCGGCTGCCATTGCCGGAGATACGAGGTGAGTCCGTCCTCCACGTCCCTGACGTCCTTCAAAGTTACGGTTGGAGGTCGACGCACAGCGCTGCCCCGGTTGAAGCACGTCCGGATTCATTGCAAGACACATACTGCATCCCGCTTCACGCCACTCAAAGCCTGCTTCCTTGAAAATGATGTCCAATCCTTCTTGCTCGGCCTGAATTTTCACACGTCCTGAACCTGGTACGACGATTGCCGTTATTTTGTCAGATACCTGGTAGCCCCTTGCAACCTCAGCCGCAGCACGCAAGTCTTCAATCCGCCCGTTCGTGCATGAGCCGATAAACACATAGTCAATCGCAATATCCGTGATCGGTGTGCCTGGCTTCAAATCCATATATTCAAGCGCTTTCTCAGCAGCTTTACGTTCGTTCTCTGTCGGCAATTCTGCCGGAATCGGTACGGTAGCGGAAATATCTGTACCCATACCGGGGCTAGTACCCCAAGTTACTTGTGGAATCAAAGCATCTACATCAAACTTCAGCACGATATCAAACTCAGCGCCTTCATCTGTAACAAGCTCTTTCCACTCAGCAACCGCCTGCTCGAAAGCAGCTTCTTGCGCTACATGTTCACGTCCACGCAAGTAGTTAAAGGTTGTTTCATCCGGCGCAATCATACCCGCTCTGGCTCCGCCTTCAATGGACATGTTGCACACGGTCATGCGTTCTTCCATGCTCAATTCGCGGATGGATTCACCTGTATACTCAATAACATAACCAGTTGCGAAATCCGTGCCGTATTTAGCAATAACACCCAAAATCATATCCTTCGCTGTCACACCCGGCTTGCGTCGCCCCACAAAGCGAACTTCCATTGTTTTTGCTTTGGCTTGCTGGAGACATTGCGTTGCCATTACATGCTCTACTTCGCTGGTTCCAATACCAAATGCGAGCGCTCCGAACGCGCCATGCGTGGAAGTGTGGCTGTCACCACAAACAATTGTTTTACCCGGATGAGTCAGACCAAGCTCCGGCCCCATAACGTGAACGACACCTTGATCAATCGTATCCAGATCATACAGAGTGACGCCGAAATCACGGCAATTTTGAGTCAATGTATCAATCTGCTGCTTGGAAATCGGGTCCGTTATATTGTAACGATCCTTCGTCGGCACATTATGATCCATCGTCGCAAATGTAAGCTCTGGACGACGCACCTTGCGTCCGCTGAGACGAAGCCCCTCAAACGCCTGCGGCGAGGTCACCTCATGTACTAGGTGAAGGTCAATGTACAAAATACTCGGCTTTCCCTCTTCCTGATAGATGACATGGTTATCCCAAATTTTCTCGAACATGGTCTTTTTGCTCATCAACATTCACCCCTGTGTTTTTCGAATCTAGTGTAGAGAAGGCTGTTCGGCTTTCTCTTGGATGTCAACAATATACCACGGCATGCTTGATTGATCCAAGATATGATATCTATAGAAGTGATAGTCTTGGCCTATAAGGCTGGATAAGGCGATATGGGCTAATCGTTGGTATATATGGGTTTTATTTTTTGCAGTTTGGGGCTGGATAGAGTGATTTGGGGAGGTTAATTGAGAAAAATATTCCTAAGTCTGATAGACTACTTAAAAAAATTAATAAAGAGGATATATTGTGAAAAGGCTCATTATCATGTTTGTAGCGCTCATCATGTTTTTAGGAGCGATACCGACTATTAATGCCGAAGAAACAAATTATCGTATGTCGATGGAAAAGTCATTGCAGCCCGGCCCGCGTATTGAAAATGGTTCTCTTATGCTTCCAGTCGTCGCGTTGTTAAGCAATTAGGTTATTCAGTAGTACTTGATTCTAACTTTTCCGAACGAATAAAAATTTCAAATGGACAGAAGACTATCACTTTCACACTCGGAGCTAAAAATATCTATATCAGTGCAAAAGAAATTCGCATGCCTATTAGCTCTAAAACATACAAAGGGGTAACTTATCTTCCGCTACGTTCAATTTCCCAAGCGCTTGGGAGACCATTTGGCATTAACCCTTCAGAACAGTACGCCTGGATTGGAGCGATACCGATTAATATAAAAGCCTTCCACCTGAGATCGCACACACAGCAACATACTTCTGGCTATATGTAGATAAAAGCACAGGTAAGGTTACATCAATGCAATAGTTAAGATCCTCGGAGCAATCCGGAGTTTTAATATTCTCTAAAATACCTCTCATCGTTTCCTGTGGGCATAGGTCTACTCTGTCCACACTCCCAGCCCTCTATGATGACGATATCCCGCAAGTGGCTCTTGTCCTCCCACGAGATATAGTGATCCTTCTCAAGAGCCAGTAACTCTGCTCGAATGTCCTCTGTACGCCTTCCTGTTTTTATCTCCATTTCCTTCATAGTGGCATCCATCTACGGCCTACCGAATAGTTGTAGACTGAACGACGACGTTAAGCTAACGGGCAGTTTAATGGAACTCTCCATGTTTCGAAACGTAATTATTTAATGATTGTACCAGAACTCACTTAAAGTGAGGTATGATTAACTCTAAGTATATTCAATAAGTGAGGTGTAACTTTGTCATCAATTTTACTAATGATTTTTTCAATTAATTTTGCCCTACTACTTTTGCACGAAATGGATGCCATAAGAGCTAAAGAATGGAGAATGTTTATAATCCTAAAAGATATGGAAGATAAACGCGCATTTAAAGTATTTACCATTTTGCATCTACCGCTATATACTTTTTTATTGTTTTCATTTATTAATCAACAACTTTTATCTTTCGTAATATTAGATCTATTTTTAATTTTTCACTCGATCGCTCATTTTTTCTTTGAGAGGCATCCAAATAATAATTTTAAGAACTCATACTCAAGATTAATTATATATCCAATGGGCTTATTAAGTTTGTTACATCTTCTTGGGATAATGTATTGACGTAATCCGTTTCTTACTGGAGTAAATAACCAGTCTTTCGAGTTGGATTTGTGGCAAAAGAAACCTAAATTGTTATCAGTTAAAATTAATTTCATATTACGCTTACGGGAAACGTTAGTTCAATGAAACAGCGACAGTCTAGGGCTTTATTTTCCCTTCTTAGCCCACTGTTGATTCTTTTATTGTAGTTAACAAAGCTTTATTTTCTACGAACATTTAAAAAGTGAACTCATACCAGTTCCACCTAGAATGTCCGTCTATAAGCAATTCTTCAACTAAAAAGCTCTGCCTACCAATTAAGGTTAGCAGTGCTTTTTACATGTATCCAATTAAAGTTACCTAATTTACATTATCCACTTTACGCCGACTCTGTCGATTTGCCAGTTTACCGCTATTTGAGTAACTTAAATTAAATAGGCAAAACAATCCCCTTCGACCAGTTAAGGTTAGCGGGGATTGTTTTGTTCTTTGTTTAGTATCCTCCAATGGTATCGTGAAGCTGAATACTATGGTGCTGGTCATAAGCATGATTAGGCCCATTTGCGTTAAACAGAAAGCTAGCTGCGACGATCAGAAAATCCATTTTTCTCAACATTGTCTAACCAGACTTTATCAATAATATTTACATATAGGATTTGAATCTATATATAACATGAATAGCGTTGCATAAAAATTATTGATCAATAAATATGTAAATCATGCTATAAATGCTAAAAACTTGTTGTCCACTCCATAAAAAAATCTCCATAATTAGGGGAGCAGGTCATCCTGTCCAAATCCCTAACTATAGGAGATCACACTTGGACAAGGATACACTTTTTTCGTCATTTGGTAAATGGGTAGCACCCTTAAATCGTAAATTAATTTCGGATTGGACACTCGAATTTGGTGATGATCGATATGTGAAGAAGCTTGATACCTTAGCCTATCTTCTCATTTTCATCGACGCTCAGCTTTAGCAACATCGGGGTTTACGAAATATTGTGGCCGATATTCAGCATCATGAAGGGTTCCACAGCGAACTTGGAATAGACTCCATCAGCACCTCTCAACTTTCCCGGAAAAATAACAAGGTATCGCCAGAACTTCTTCAGCAAATGGATTGGATTACTTGCTCTCAAACACCGGTTACTTTTTTTCGTTGAGAGCATTGAAGTAAATGTAATAATTTTATAAATAGTGTATTATTAGAACATTAATAATTAATTATATTACGTTTATGCAACGCTATTGGATCTATATACAATATCCCTCATAATACAGCATCGCCAAGTTTCAAATGCTCCGACAGATTAAGGAAAAGACAAAGCCATTCCCTGAAATGAAGGTTACTGTTCGAAAAGAAGCACGAATACCTTCAAGCAGGCTATTGGAAAATATCCCGCAGACACCGGGGCCAAACATCCTCCTAAGCTACAGCCTGTCAAAGCGATTTTTTTGAGTATTCATTTGATAATCCTGCTACTTCTCCGACCAGTCGATAATTGCTGAAACTGCTTTGTGATATTCTTTGACATCAAATTTCATTCTACCATAGTTCTCCCTGCCCGGGGCCATCAAAAGTAATAAAATTGAATTCAAGCTGTCTGTAAATGGTGCCCTGGGAATGGCCTTCAGCTTAATGCTATCCATTCCACTCACAAAAATGACCAAGGGTTGGTTTGGAATTTCTTAAGCCGCAAATAAGCAGGAGTTTTCACACCTTTAAACGGAATCTCAATCCGGATTGGTTTTTCTTTGTCGTCATATAAACGGACTGCCTTCTTGTAGCTTCTTCTTGCCAAGCAAATAGTTTTTCCATTGAAACCTCCGTATCTTTTTACGGTCTCAGTTCGTTTGCAAGGTGAAAGATCATACGATATCTATCCCAAACTATTAAAGGATCGTATTGTGTTTGTAGGGGCAGCCGTCGACTCTACTTCCGCAGGATTTTCCATTTATGATACAATGCAGAATATCAAACCCGATGTGCACACGATATGTACAGGATATGTACAGGATTTGCTGCTTCATTTGGCGCAATCCTTTCGTGACTTGTTAGTTTGGCGAGCCGCATGGGCGGCAATTTCATTTTACGGAGGTCCGATATTATGGAAATTTCAAAGGGAGTAGAAATGCTTCATCTAGATTTTCATGGGAATATGATTCACCCCATTCTTTTGTGGGATCGAGAAATGGCTGTTTTAATAGACACAGGATTCCCAGGGCAAATTGAAGATTTACGCGTGGCCATGGAAAAGGTAGGCGTGTCGTTCGACAAACTAAAAGCTGTGATTTTGACGCATCAGGATGTAGATCATATAGGAAATCTTCCTGAGATTCTGCAGGAGTGTGGCCATCATATTAAAGTATATGCACACGAACTGGATAAGCCGTATATTCAAGGGGAGATACCTCTTTTAAAAGATGGTCACCTTGACAATCTCCCGAAGGGCAAAGTGGACGATACCTTAATAGATGGTCAGGAACTGCCGTTTTGCGGCAGGATTCGCGTCATCCATACTCCTGGGCATACTCCCGGTCATATCAGCCTTTATTTAAGGCAAAGTAAGACTCTCATTGCCGGGGATTCGATGTACAGTGTAAACGGGATTCTCGAGGGAATTCATGTCCCGACCACACCGAATATGAATGCAGCTCGTCTCTCATTGAAAAAGTATTTAGATCTCGACATTGCATCCGTGGTTTGTTATCACGGGGGTTTAAGTAATGTAAATGTTAATGATCAGATATTAGGACTTAGCCAAGGATTATAAAGTTAAAGTTTCAGCAAATTATCTTTTGGTGAAACGATGTTGTTCCGCTAACGAAGAACGTTAGTTGAACTTCAGTCTAGCTGCGATTTCGAAACCGAATTCCCTTGTTAATCATAAAGGGTCCGGTTTTTTCATGTAACGAATTGCTTAGATACGGATATAAGTTATTCGAGTGTCACTTTAATCGTTGTCATATTTTACCTCTATTTAAATTCGTTAATACATCATAACATCATTCAAATTTACAGAGAACTATCTTTACTTTTAATAGTTATAAGAATAATACGACTTAATTCCTATGGCCTCTGACTTATATTTATGAAACATGAAGAAACAGAAACAAAATTCCATTTTTTTCGTCTATATATTTATAAGCTTATTTTTTGGAGAAGCTTGTAACAGAAGTCAAGCGAAAATTAAGACCAAACTAATGAATAAAGGAGCTGTTAGAATGAAGTATGTAAATATTAAGTGCGCGACTGTTTTTCTGTTAAGTATCACGTTACTGGGGAATATCAGTAACTTAGCGATTGCCGCCACCAAAAGTCAACCGAACTCCAAGGTATCTGTTCAAAGCCCTTCTAAAGAGAGTTCATTAAATTCTTCTTTGTATCAATCCATAACCAAATTTGAAAAGAATGTAAGCCAAAGCCAAATTGTTTGGAAAGAGAATAATATTACGTTAACGGCAAATAAAATAAAATTAAAAGATGCGGCTACTTTTGAACAAAATGTTATAAACTCATTTGTTATTACGAAAGGAGATAAAAAATTCACAGTTCCAACGGATAAACTTGATGGTCGATTGCTGGACATTACAAGCGTAGCAGTATCTCCTTCTAATACTTGGTTGGCTATACAGGCACAGCGTAGCGCAGGATATACATTATTATTGGCCAATCTTAAAACTGGGAAATCCATAATATTAAATAATTTATTGATGAGCAAAGGCAAGAAAAATATAGAATCCATTAATGCTTATAACTGGTCACCGAAAGAAGACCAAATTGCCTTTTCGTATGGTGACACATCCAGTAGTGCCATAGCTATTTATAACACGAAGAAGGATGCCTTTATCTACCTCCCTAAGGAAACGGATTATATTAGTACAGGTCTGATTCTATGGCATAAAAATGGGAAAAATTTAGACTATATAAGTGAGTATCCATCTGATCAAAAGAAATTATACAGATATTCATTGGACAGCAAAAAAGTGGAACTTGTCAAGAAAATTAGCCAGAGTGAATTTCAAAAATGGATCAAACTTGATAAATACAAAACAAATTAATGCAAAAAAGGGCGGGATATATCCCGCCCTTTAAATTTTAGCTCTCGCTTATTGTGATTTTACCGGAGCTTCCGTTTTGCTCAAGCGCCTGAATTAGTGATCTTTGGTCACTATTAGAAAGTCTGATGCAACCGTATGTTGGACGCAAGGGATACCAAGTCTGGGAACTATTTGTGGCAGGGTCCCCACCATGAATCATGATTTCGTCGCGCCCATTGTTTGTGGCAGTCAGGAAGTTTCCACTTACTGCCTTATTCAGCCATACACGCTTATAAGGGCCGTAAGAACGATCAGAACTACCCTTAGCGTAAACAACTGTTCTAGCTACACCCGTAGGAACATCTGCATTTTTAAGTCTCCAGTTGGAATGATCGTTACCATTTGCTGGGTCATTCGTTCCGCGACCTAAAGCTTGTACAGGCCCAAAAATCAAACTACCATTATCATTATAAACGTTCAGTGTTCCTTTGTAATTTCGGTTTGATGGAAAATTAGCAATAATGTGATAACCCATTGTTAAACGCCTCCGTAAATTTTTATTTGAGGGATTTGATGGAGTCGCAAACATCCGAATGGCTCCACATTCTTTTGATGTTTGTATCAATCACTCTCATATATATAGGTAATTTAAGGTCGATAACTACAACCATTTTTTTAATTTTATTCCTTGATACTCTTCAATTCTTCTAAAAAATCAGTAATGATGCTTTGAATAGCATCCTCACGAGGTATACTAATATACTCACATACCTTATTAATGTCATCGTTATAGAATTGAATAATCTTATACATTGCATAAGGATGACCTTTTTTTGCTAAATGTAGTAGTTATTTGAAGTCAGCGTCTGATATAATCGTTTGAGTATTTTCCTTTTCCATTTGCTCACCGCCTGTTGTGTAATGTGTAATTCTTTTGCCACTTGTTCTTCCGTCTTATCTTGCATATAAATTTTTTGAATAACCGATCTACCTAAATTAGGGGGAAGTGTGTCAATTAACTGAGAGATAAATAGAGTATTTTCACTATGTTCAGCGAAAGATGTTGTTTGAAAGCTGTTATGCTCGCTTAAAAATTCATGATCTCTCGTTCGCAAATCTAGCATGAAAATGGTAGCAAGGTTTGTACGAGAAAGAAACACCCCATACTGGTAGTAGCATGGTGAACGAGTACGTTGCTTTCTATGGTGGAATTACCCCGTCAAATAAACCGTAAGGATGGACTCTGTGTACAAACCGCTGCAGCTCGCAAAGCCCATTTGCGAAGACTGCGAACAGAAAAATACTAAAGCTCGAGTCCCTCCATCACCATGTAACATTTCCAATTGGAGGATACGAAACATGGATGTATTACTGGAAAACTGTGCAGACATGGATGTTCATCAGGAAACCATTGTTGTCTGCACGCTGAATACCGACGCTGAGGGCAACGTACAAAGCGAAGTTCGAACCTTTGGTACCCTAACCAAGCAATGATTTGAAATGCTGGGGTAGCTTGAGTCCAAGTTCATCACCCATGTAGCGATGGAAAGTACGGGCATCTACTGGAAATCGGTTTATAACATTCTGGAAGGATACTTTGACGTCACGCTGGCCAATGCGCAGCGGATTAAGAATGTTCCTGGACGTAAAACCGACGTGTGCGATGCCGAATGGATTGCCAAATTACTTCGGGTTGGCTTAATTGAAGCCAGCTTCATTCCATCCGAGGATCTGCGGGAAATGCGGGATTTATGCCGCTTGCGTAAAAAGCGTGTAGGCAACCTAACTGCAGAAAAGAACTGCATTCAAAAATACCTGGAAGCCAGCAATGTCAAGTTAGGTACGGTCATTTCAGATGTGTTCGGCGTATCAGGACGTAACTTGCTGAGTCGTCTGGTAAGTCAGGGTTATGTGGATACCGAAGATGTCGAAGCTTGCGTGAAAGGCTCCATTAAGAACAAAAAGCAGCAAGTTCAGGATTCCTTGTTCGGCACGATTACCCCACACCAACTGGAGCTGATTCGGGATTGCTGGGAGCATATTGAGTTTTTGGAGAAATCCTTGGACAGCCTGGACGGTAAAATAGACGAACACCTGCAAAGCTACCGGGAGGAATATGAACTACTGCAAACGATCCCTGGTGTGAGCCGAATTACGGCGGCTGCACTCATGGCCGAGATTGGCGTCGACATGGATCAATTCCCGTCTGCAGAGCATTGATCCTCCTGGGCTGGCGTTGCTCCCGGAAACCATGAAAGTGCGGGTAAAAAAAGCACAAAAAGCGTAAAAGGCAATTCTCATGCAAAAGTAGCCTTATGCGAAGCGGCTTGGGCAATCGCTCGCTCCCGAAACACCGAGCTATCTACGAAGTTCTGGAAAATCGCTTCTCGGCGTGGCAAAAAAAAAAGCGTGTATCGCTACAGCGAGGAAGATTCTGGTCATTGCTTACCATATACTTAAAAACAAGCAGCCCTATATGGATGGCGGACCAAAATCCATCCTACCCGCAAGCTAACTTAGCAGTATAGCCAACTTCAATCGTTCGTATTCATAAGCCCTTAAAAACGAAAGGGCCGGGCATCCTATTGGTCATTTTACGAAAACTGCTACCTAATCAAAGACGAAGTTCGATCATGCGAGCGTTTTGATTTTCACAGAAAAAAAGGTAACTCCGCATGAAGGAGCTACCTTTTGAAAATTTTTATAATCGACTCCTCATTCTTCTGAACTGCCTATATTAAACCTTCTTCCCCGTCAAATACTTCAATCATCATTAATGTTTCCATGTTATAACCCTCAATATAAGCTGAAGCGGATCATAAGGAAATTAAAACATCATGTAAATCCGAAAGTTCTTCAATTAATTTGTAATCTGTTCTGGAAATTTTGTTTTGAGGGCAAGTTCGTTTGAGCTACCTTCTCCCCACTCTCATGCTATCGCTCCTACAGTTCCAATCTCCCCCCCTTCTGTTCTTATTTTCAACTTGTAAGCAAAACATTAACAAAAATGATAAATTTGACTAAAAATTGTTCATCATTTCTTGTGTATATTATTTCATCATGAATTGAAGGAGTGGTATCATGTCAATAAGATCGAAAATTAAACAGTCAAAGACAAGCTTAACTCGAAATAATCATGTTAATAACTCTAGAAGAACAATGCCAAAGCTGCGAATTGTTTCGCTTGCATCCGGATGCCTTGTGGATAAAGAGTACGGTTTGTTTTGAGTGCGCCAATGAGATGCCGCCCCTGTGACAGGGCTGTTTCGATAAGGGATTTGGATGTGTACCAGCTATCACAGAGCACATAGGTTGGACGCTGTAAATCCGGTACTTGTCGTAATAAATCTACCGACAAATCAATTTTACTTACGGCTTCTTCTTTGTGATATAAGCTGAAATCATACGGGTAAGCCGTCTGTTCTCTGCCATCATCAGTTGCACAACTTGATGGCCAAAGACATTTTTACTTTCAGTGTGTGAAAAATGGCCGCATGAATTTCTGTCAGTTTTCCTGTAAAACCAATGCTCGACATGCCATCCACAGCATGCAAAAGATGTCGTAAAACTCTCTTTCTTTAGTTATTTTGTAAACCCCAAAACCTAATTGGGGATTTTAACGCCATTAATCGCTTCTACTACTTTAGTCTCTAAATTCATTGGACTGCTCCTTTCGTTTTCTTGAATATCAAACAATACACAATATACTAAATATAAATTATATATAGTTAGTTTAAAAAAGAGAAGGTAACCGTTTTTCTTAGTCCAATAAATCGGTTAGCCTTACTTCTTTCAAATAATTCTGCATGGCCAGCTCAGCTGTTTGTAGACTAGCGATGATCTTTTGTTTTACTTCGTCAACTTGTTTTCCTTGCAGTGTTACATCTGTATGGAGTTTGAATAGAGCTTTTCCAGGTTCAACGGCTAGAAAAACATCCAATAAGGTCATTTTTGATAGAGGCCTTGCCAGAAGTATCCCCCCCTTCGCTCCTTCTTTAGCAATCGTTAGCCTGGCGTTGTTCAAGTTTCGGATTACCTTAACAGTTGTTGGAACAGGGATATTTAATTGTTCAGAAATCACTTTGGTAGATAAAAAGTTATAACAGTTCTCCTCTGTGATACCGTGAATATAGAGTAATATTGAAATTCCTTGCGATAAGGCTGTAGAGTATGCCATTTTCAATTCATCCTAACTATAAGCTTTTCTGAATATACTATATATCTTTTATCATTAGTTTTCAACGCATACTCAATCTCTGAGTTAGCTCACGAGCTTCATACTATATAATCACTCACTTTGCAAAACCAAACCATGTGAACAGAATCAGGTCCCCAGTAGTCCTTAACTGCCTTATAGGGCTCTCCAAATTTCCGCAGCCATCTTGTCTGCGCACGTTTGTAACCACTGTCCAGGCAAAACTGATCAATCCCTTGCTTTCTTAGATATACCATCAATTCTTTAATCAATGCCGAGCCCACACCTTGGCCCTGATAGCTTGGCAAAACGTATAAACTCCCCAGCTCACCCACATCATTGAGCTGTTTTCCGGTGCATGATCGAATATCCTCACCACAGGGTGCAAAGGAAATCGTGCCGACAACCGCCCCAACTATTTTAGCAACAAGGAAGTATGTATCCGAATTCGCCGGGTTCAGAGAAGCATTTGCCATTTGTTTTTTATTTTCAACTTCTTTTTGAATATCATCTTGCAAATGACCCAGTTCTTCGTTTTCAAGGCATCTGAGATTGAATATTTAAAAAGCTGACATACAGACTGTATATCGTCTTGAGTGAGCGTATTTATGGTTAACTGATGGGCCTTAGTCATTGTTTTGAACACCTCTTTATTAAATTAACCTTCCGCAGAAGTCTAATACCCTTTAAAAATACCCAAAAAGAAAAAAGGGCTCAAGTACATGCCCTTTTAAAGTTTCCAAATCAGGTACCGCAAAAGGTTCGATAAGGAAGGGTGGATACCTCAGGCAGTGTTGAGTAATCAGCCTGTTCGGGAGAGTACGCGTAAGGATTCGCAAGAACTTCAAGAAGCCGCTCCATCACACTGTAGTCTTCTTGTTTCACCACAGCTTCCAGTGCTTCTTCTACCCGGTGGTTGCGTGGGATTAACGCAGGATTACTGCTGCGCATCAGTTGTTGCGAAGAGGCTTTCGTTTCCTGCTGTCTACCCAGTCTCGCCTGCCACTGTTCATGCCACTGGGCAAATTCCTCAGTGCCATACAGAACTGCATCTTCAAGCTTGCCCAAAGTTAAGGCACGGAAGGTATTGGTGTAGTCCGCACGATACTTTTGCATGATGCCTAGAAGGCCTTCAATAAGAGATAGATCCTGCAACTCTTCATTAAAAATACCCAGCTTCGCCCTCATCCCCATGAGCCAATTACGGTGATACATCTCTGTAAAATCTGAAATTGCATTCTCGGCCAGTTTTATAGCCTGCGCCTTGTTGTCATGCAGCAGCGGCAGGAGGGTCTCAGCAAATCTCGCGAGATTCCAAGCGGCAATACTGGGCTGATTGCCATAGGCATAACGGCCCTGAACGTCAATGGAACTGAATACCGTCTCAGGATCATAGGCATCCAGGAAGGCGCAAGGACCATAATCAATGGTTTCTCCGCTAAGGGCCATATTGTCGGTGTTCATCACCCCGTGAATAAAGCCGACGAGCTGCCATTGGGCAATCAGCTCTGCCTGACGTTTGATCACTTCCTGAAGCAGGAAAAGATAACGGTTCTCGTCACCGTAAGCCTCCGGATAATGTCTTTGCAATGTGTAATCTGCCAGGGACCGGAGATCCTGGGCATTGCCCAATGCTGCGACGTATTGAAAGGTTCCGATGCGCAGATGACTGGCCGCCACACGGGTCAGAACGGCACCCGGCTGCTCGGTTTCCCGGATTAATGACTCACCGGTTGTAACCACCGCTAAGCTGAGGGTGGTAGCAATGCCAAGCGCATGCATAGCTTCACTGATGATATATTCGCGCAGCATTGGCCCAAGTCCCGCCCGGCCATCGCCCCGGCGGGAGTATGGCGTTCTGCCTGAGCCCTTAAGCTGAATATCCACCCGCTCGCCCAGGGGAGTGATCTGTTCGCCAAGCAGCACTGCCCGGCCGTCTCCTAACATGTTAAAATGCCCGAATTGATGTCCTGCATAAGCCTGAGCAAGAGGTTCAGCACCTTCGGGAACTTCGTTGCCTGCAAGAACCGCAGCGCTATCTTTGCTTCGCATCGCTGCGCCGTTCAACCCAAGAGATTTTGCCAACGGATCATTAAGAACGACCAGTTTCGGTAAGCGTACAGGAGTTGGCTTGAGCCTTGTATACAATGTTTCCGGCAGACGAGTATAACTGTTGTCGAAGTTCCACCCTGTATCTTTTATTTCTTTTTTCTCCGTCATAATATCTCCTTTTCTTTTATCGTATCTTGGTTGTCCTTCTAGTGTATACTTCTGCCCATTTATTATCACCTATCCATATTCGGCCCGCAGCTTAATGCTGGATCATCAGTCTAATACTTTATTTTCCCAGAATAAATCATGTTCAAATTTAATGCAAATCTCCCCAAAATATGAGCCCGTTGATCCGAGTGTGACTTTATCAACACCGAAGATGTTATTGAAATAACGCTAACTTGGTCAGAGTTGTAGTTCATTCTGATGGTCAAATCATTTAAAATCCTTCTCAGAGCAAAAAAAGGCGTTAGTGGTTATTTTCAACACAATACTTCTATAAACCAGTCCGTTATCATTGTAATAACTTCAGTTGCATGATTGGTTACACAGTGGTTTCCATCATCCCATAGTTTAATTGTTTTATTCACAGAAATAGACTCATCATAAATTCTTTGGATACCGGAGGCTGAAAATAAGGGATCAAGCTTTCCATGATTCAAAAAAAGCGGACATTTGATCCGGTTAGCGTATCCTTCCATGGTCATGCCATTCATAAACCGTTCCAAGCCCTGATCCTTTTTATGAGTCAAAGCAGAAAATACATTTGCAAAGTGTGGCAAGAAGGACAGTATTTCTTTGGGAGAGTATGAGCCCCCATTAACAACACAAGCATTCAGTTTGTCACTAATTGCTGCAGTTCTGGCAACCAAGTATCCTCCAAAGCTATAACCGATCATCCCGATTTTCTCAAAACGTGGATCCTTGAAAGCATACTCAATTATTGCATTTAGAGCTTCTTCATTGTTCAATTCCATATACAGTTTATTGAATAATCTTGTTTCACCTTGGCCGGGACCATCAATCATTAGATAGGCTATTCCTCGTTCGGAGTAAAAATGGCTGTAATTGTGATGCTCTTCACGCCATCCATCAGCACCTCCGATAGAAATAACAATGGGTACCCGACCGTTTGCTTTTTCAGGCATTCTCAACCAACCTACCATTTGGCATCCCTTGTATGGAATTTCAACTTTCTCGATTTGTGGAGTATATAATTTTGCCGCTTCGCTGTAGCAGGTGATTAATTTGCGATACTTATCCAGCTTTTTTTCCGTGTCATGAATCATTGTATATTGTCCGACTCTATATGCTGCTGTTGCATTTAAGAAGAATGTTCTTGCAGTAAAAATATGGCCATCTTTTAAAGCCTTTTCCGCAAGCGATTGAGCAGTCTCTGCAATCTCAAAACATGTGTCAACATAGTCTCTTCCCTGCCGGCATTCTTCCATAAGTTTCAAATAATCAATTAAATCAAATCCATTGGTAACTGCCCTTTCTATGGGTACAGTTCGAATCGTGGCATGAAGTTCCTGCTGGTTTTTATCCATGTCATTAACCACCTCTGCAATTGATTAACTCATCCCGATTGTATTCGTTCAGTTCATTTCGAGGTTGTGTTTAAGCCAGTCAATCATTTCCAGGAACACTTCATCCAGATAATTCATGGTGCAATGTTCCCCGTCTTCGTAATATTTAAGTTGCTTGTCTCCCTGTGCCCATTTCATCATCTTTGCTGAATGAATTTTTGGAGAGGGCATCACTTCATCCATCCCTGCATGATAAAACAATAGAGGGACTTGCAGATTCGGAGCCATTTCAATGTCCCAATCAAATGTATGAACAGCTTTACATCCAGTCATATACGTGACGCCACGCTGCCAGATCGGATTCAATTGCTTTAAACCTTGGAGACCACCGATATAAACCAGCCCACTGTTACCTACCACGCATTTGACTCGTTTGTCATATGCCGCAGACACCGGGGCTAAATATCCTCCTAAGCTAAAGCCTGTCAGGGCGATTTTTTGAGTATCGATTTGATAATCCTGCTGCTTCTCCGACCAGTCGATAATTGCTGAAACCGCTTTGTGATATTCTTTGACATCAAATTTCATGTCCTTCCACAGTTCTCCCTGCCCGGGGCCATCAAAAGTAATAAAATTGAACCCATGCTGTCTGTAAATGGTGCCGTGGGAATGGCCTTCAGCTTCCTTAATGTTATCCATTCCATTCACAAAAATAACCAAGGGTTGGTTCGGAGTTCCTGAAAGCCGCAAATAAGCAGGAATTTTCACACCTTGAAACGGAATCTCAATCCGGATTGGTTTATCTTTGTCTTCATATAAACGTATTGCCTGTTTGTAGCTTCTTCTTGCCTTCTCTTGAGATCCTTCTTTCTGACTGGAATCAATAAAGAAGATGTGTTGGCCAACATGATAGCAGATAGCAGCCTACTGCCGCATGAAACAATGCCTGGGCCTTAGTACTATACCCTTCATTTAAGGCCTGTTCGGCTTTTCTATAGAGCTCATCCCCTTCCTTCGTCCATTCTTCACACCACTGCATCCAATTTGGAATTCTGGCGACGACTCTTTTCAACCTTCCCCAATCAATTCCGAAAGATAAGAATCTTCCGTACCATCTGTGATACACATTCTTTTCATTGAAGATAAACTTAAATGCAAACTTCTCTCGCAGGGACAACTTCACCAAAGTAATTCCTCCTCAAAATTTGTTTGCTTTATCTATAATAGCTATAACAACTATATGGTTAAAAAAATTACTCTGCATTGCTACTTATTCTTTTAAGGACGTTCATAAATACTTCCAATTCTTCGTCTGATATGCCTTCCCGAAATTGTTCGTTAATGGACTTCACACAAGGAATCAGATCGTGAAACATCATTTTTCCTGCATCAGTCAGGTAAATGCGGATACTTCTCCTGTCTTTGTCATGGGTCTCCCTTACGATATAGTCTTTTTTAGAAAGAACGTCCAGAATTCTGGTCAGATTTGTTTTGTCTTTGTACGTTTTAATTGCAATTTCACTTTGAATCAGGCCCGGCTCTGCATACAGTACATTAAGAACGGTCCATTGCTCAAAAGTGATGTCATATCCATTATCCAAGAAGGCGCTTAGAAGCTTTCTCTTTATGAGAACTTCTCCCTTAATAATTTTAAATCCGATCAATTGTGTGTAGTCATATTGAATGGTCATTTGTATAACCCGCCTTATTTTTATTATCATAACCATAATAGCTATAGCAACTAATATTGTCAAGACTTATCTTTGCAAAAAAATTCCTGTAACCCATCAATGATATGTTGATAAAAGCTTCACTCCACGCGTACTAGCTTTTATACAAGTCAGACTTTATCTGGTTAAAAATATATTCCTGCATTTGATCTAAAAGAAGAATGATGTTTGCATCTTTGCCATTTTTCAAAACCCAATGAATAGACATCATGGAGTTAGCAGCATATAGTTCTGCTAAATACTCCAACGCGATCGAAGTTGAAGAATTCTGTTGCTTTAAATAATCTAAGCAAGTTCTAAACAAAATTTGTTCAAACTCCTTACGTAGATCAGCTGTTACTTCATGAACTGCTAACAATGTTGAGATCTCCAACTTATTTTTAATCATTTGATCGGTTACAAGTTCTATGGCATTTGCCACCTTGCCCTCTTCCATTGAATCAAAACGCTGTTCAATCTCAACTTTAAAATCAGAAGTATACTGTTTAACTATTTTTTCTAGCAAGTCGTACTTATCCAAATAATGACTGTAAAAAGTAGAACGTCCGATAAGAGCTTGATCACAAATTTTTTTGATCGTAATATCTTTAAAATCATGTTGTTGGAGTAATTCAATTAAAGCTCGCTCAATAGCTATTTTTGTTTTATAAATTCTGATATCTTCATTCATTTAACCATTTGCTCCTTTTGTGTAAGTTTTCGAACACTTCAAGTATAACGTGTAAGATATCCTACAGATTATACGATATTAATTATTTTTTATGTAGTAACTATACTCTATAGTAAGCACATACCCAAATTGAAGGAGGAAAATATATGTTTAAACAATATGTAACTAACGAACAATTCAATTTTCAAATTAACCGTTTTATCAATGATTATTATCAAGAAGATGATCGAGCACAAGCTGACTTGGAAAAAATGATTCCGAAATTAAACGATACCCATAGCTGGTATGAAGCCTGGCTATATTTTGCAAAGAAACGCGAAGATAGCAAGGACTATGACTTAGCCTCAGTCTACTATCAAGCTGCAGAATTTTATCTTGCACCCACAGACCCCAATAAAGAAAAAATGTATCAAAAATATAGAGAAACATTCTATAAAGGCTTTCATGATTTTGATTATGAAGCCTACAAGATTCCTTATGAGGACTCCTATCTTCCTGCTGTAAAATTATTGACACCTGGAGCTACAAAAACATTACTTGTCTTTGGTGGGTATGATTCTTACATGGAAGAGATGCTTAAAATGATGAATTTTATGAAAGGAATTGATTACAATATTATTGTATTCGATGGTCCAGGCCAAGGAACTGCATTAAAAAACGGTCTTAAATTTATTCACAACTGGGAAAAGCCAATATCAACGGTGATTGATTATTTCAAATTAGATCGTGTAAGCCTCGTGGGTACTTCTTGGGGAGGATATTTAGCTATGCGTGCAGCAGCCTTCGAAAAGAGAATCGATAAAGTAGTTGCTTTTAACATTTTCTATTGTGGTTTAGATGCCTTGAAAATGGGAATGCCAGAAGAAACTTATCAGAGTATGATGCAGCTAGTCGATCGTAATGAAGTCGATCAAGTGAATTCATTACTTGAAAAGATGATGGCTCACAATATTGATTTACATTGGAAGATTACCAAAGGGATGGAAAACACCGGTGAATCAACGTCTTTTGATCTCATTAAAAATTTTGAAAAGCACACGATGCACGGGATTGGACCATTCATTAATCAAGATGTTCTTTTATTAGCTGGAGAAGATGATCAATACGTACCTATCAGCCGACTAGCACAAATTCAACAAGAATTAGTAAATGCTGCTTCCATTACAACCAAAGTATTTACGAAAGAAACTGGTGGCGAACAACACTGTCAAGCAGGTCATAGGGAGTTAGCATTTAATGAAATGAAAAAGTTCTTATAAAAACTGTATAGTACAGTATTCATCCGATATAGTGGCATAGTCAAGAAAACAGGAATAAAATGGATCGCCTATGCGGTCCATTTTTAACTTTATTGCAATCATATGATGTACATTGGCTTTCGAATTCTGGGTTGCCAGCCGTTTCGGACCATTCACCAGGCGCTTTACATATTAACTTAGAGTTTAACCAAGAATGTACGATAGGCACGACGTTGGCAGATTGCATAGCTAGTGTATGATCGAGCCGATCAAGAACATGAACATCCCAACCGAGAGCTTCAATCTCTTTGCGCTGTTTAATGAGCGGTCCAACTATGTCCACATGTACAATCGCAATGATCGCCGACATCGTTTTTCCGCACAGCCACAATGGACTCTTTGCCATCAGTGGCTGTGCTCTGCATCTGTTCCTGCGCAGCCTGATTTTCACCCTGCTGCTTGTAGTCCCGATAAATCTGTTCGTAAATTTGATTGGCTGGAACTTGTTTCATCAGAAACAACCTCTATTATCAGCTCCGCATTTCTCTTCGCAAACTATGCAGCCATCATACTCATTGTATGGGAATCCGTTTGTTTTACTGAAGCGAGACTCCAGAGCAGCTTATTATTGGCGATTCCGATCACCACATCCGGCTCCATTACATCCTGATGGGAGAGCATAACCATTGCTGCAATATCTCCCATCTGATATGCCGCCGTCAACGTCCTTAGAAAAGTCTTCGAGTTTTCACTTTCCGGTAAGGATAACTCTCCTTTGAGGAGATCCTCCTTGACTGCTCCAAGCGATTTTCGTGCCCGGTGGAGTGCAACTTTTACCGCTCCCTCCGTTGTTTCGAGCATGTCGGATGTCTCACGAATCGAATATCCAAACACATCTCGCAGCAAAAAAACAGTTCTCTGAAGCGGAGATAAATGTTTCATTAAGGACTGCAACGCTATCTCAATTTCAAAAGATTCATTATCCGGTACGGTTACTTTCGCTTGTTCCTTATTCAATATCCGAGTGAAGACTGCTTTTCTCCGTATATCATCAATCCAGGTGTTCTTAGCAATCCGCAGCAAAAGCGCTTTGGGATTTGTATGCTCGAAGCTATTTAACTTTCCTAATGCTTTTACCCAAGTGTCCTGCGCCAGTTCTTCCGCATCCCAATTTGATTTCGTAAGCCACAGACAGTAACGTTTCAGGACCGCCTGTAATTCCTCCAAGTTCTCGATGTTCATTATATTGTCTGCCATTTGTATAGAATCATCTATGCTCATAGGCCTTCTCCTCCACGGTCTTATTCTGTTCCTTTGCTAGAGCAAAGCCTTTTGCTACCTCCAATGTAAACGAACAAGTGGTTGTAAAAGTTACACCATTTACGCAAATCGTTTTTCCATTGAAACCTCCGTATCTTTTTACGGTCTCGGTTCGTTTACAAGGAGAAATCAACTGAACCAGGAAATTGGGGGTATCAAAAATGAGTGTTTATGTTCCTTATGTTGTCGAGCAAACCGCTCAAGGTGAAAGATCGTACGATATCTATTCCAGACTATTAAAGGATCGTATTGTGTTTGTAGGGGCAGCCGTCGACTCTACTTCCGCAGGATTTGCCATTTATGATACGATGCAGTACATCAAACCCGATGTGCACACGATATGTACGGGATTTGCTGCTTCGTTTGGCGCGATCCTGTTGCTGGCGGGCGCCAAAGGGAAACGTTCGGCGCTGCCGAACAGTGAGATTATGATTCATCAGCCGCACGGAGGCGCACAAGGGCAGGCCAGCGATATTGCGATCAGCGCAAAACGAATTTTATGGACTCGTGAAAAGGCAACCCGTATCACAGCTGAACGGACCGGGCAATCTTTTGAAAAAGTCGAAAAAGATATGGACCGGGATTTTTACATGTCCGCTCAGGAGGCACTGGAATATGGTGTTATTGATCAAGTGATAACTTCTTTATAGAGTATGCTCAAACCCTAATGATCCGCAAGAAACTTCAAGAAAATATGAGGTGATATCATGTTAGCAAGCTTACAAGGCAAGGAAGTAACTATTCATTTTATAGATGGGACCCATGTATGCGACGGGGTATTGGATCAGATTGACGACAAGTTCGTTAAATACCTTACGCAATATCAGACTCTTGTTATTCCTATTACGTCAATTCGCACCGTATCCATTGACATTAAAGAACGGCAACGCTACAGAGTTGGATTCGCCCCATGATCCTTTTATAGCATTACTGGCACTCGCCGATTCAACAAGTCGTGCGATCGGATCGGCGAGCCGCATGGGTGGCGTCTTTCTCAACCGGCATGCGATTGTTCAAGGGTGAGGACTTTAATATTATTTTATGTATAAATTTCATTTTACGGAGGCTCGATATTATGGAAATTTCAAAGGGAGTAGAAATGCTTCATCTAGATTTTCATGGGAATATGATTCACCCCATTCTTTTGTGGGATCAGGAAATGGCTGTTTTAATAGACACAGGATTCCCAGGGCAAATTGAAGATTTACGCGTGGCCATGGAAGAGGTAGGCGTGTCGTTCGAAAGTTGTGATTTTGACGCATCAGGATGTGGATCATACAGGCAGTATCCTCGAGATTTTGCAGGAGTGTGGCCATCATATTAAAGTATATGCTCACGAACTGGATAAGCCGTATATTCAGGGGGAGATACCTCTTTTAAAAGATGGTCACCTTGAGAATCCCCCGAAGGGCAAAGTGGACGATACCTTAATAGATGGTCAGGAACTGCCGTATTGCGGCAGGATTCGCGTCATCCATACTCCTGGGCATACTCCCGGTCATATCAGCCTTTATTTAAGGCAAAGTAAGACTCTCATTGCCGGGAATTCGATGTACAGTGTAAACGGGATTCTCGAGGGAATTCATGTCCCGACCACACCGGATATGAATGCAGCTCGTCTCTCATTGAAAAAGTATTTAGATCTGGACATTGCATCCGTGGTTTGTTATCACGGGCGGTTAAGTAATGTAAATGTTAATGATCAGATATTAGGACTTAGCCAAGAATTATAGTTAAAGTTTCAGCAAATTATCTTTTGGTGAACCGATGTTGTTCCGCTAACGAAGAACGTTAGTTGAACTTCACTCTAGCTACGATTTCGAAACCGGATTCCCTTGTAGATCGTAAAGGGTCCGGTTTTTTCATGTAACGAATTGCTTAGCGTAAAATTTTTTTTCCGTTTCGTGAGGTGACCCCTAATAACTGACTGTTCGTTTGAATAGCCGTTGCTGCGCAAGCTCAAATTGCTTAGATACGGAATAAGACGACTTAATTCCGATGACCTCTGACTTATATTTATCAAATACTGCTCCCTCTTAATTATAAAAAATCCCCCCTTTTAAAACCTTATCTTCTGTTGAATATTCGAAAAATATATCTTATTTCAGTCAATTCACTATCAAGGTAATCTCTCGTAAATATGTTTAGTTTCAAAATCATTACTTCAAACAATAAATGGATACCCTCTCGACTGCGTCCCTTCTTGCTCTAAATCTAAATGGTAATCCTCCGGCTAAATAGCGATTATTTCGCTGAGATATTCTTGGTTTGGAGGTGAGTAAGATGTACCAAAGAATCCGAGATTTGCGTGAAGATAGAGATTTGACTCAAACTCAAATGGCACAATATTTGAATTGTAGTCAGCGAATATATAGCAATTACGAACGCGGTGACGTTGACATTCCTACGAGGATTCTAATCAAACTCGCTAATTTCCATAACACAAGCACAGACTACTTGTTAAACAGAACGAAACAAAAAAAAGCCTTACCCGGCAGGTTAGCTCCTTTTAGAAATAACAAAAAGGTAACTCCACATGAAGGAGCTACCTTTAAAATTTTTATAATCGACTCCTCATTCTTTTGAAGTGCCTATATTAAACCCTCTTTCCCGTCAAATACTTCAATCATCATTAATGAGGGATACCGAACGATGAAATGCGAATACGGTGCTATACGGGAATGGGGTCTGGACCTTGGTGAGTGGAACTTGCAGGTTGGAAACGGAATGACGACGAACATCCCCGGCGTTTTCGCCGCAGGCGACTTCGTAGCTTATGAGAACAAGGTCGAATTGATTGCAGGCACCTTCACGAGCGGCATCCTGGCTCTAAACAGCGCCAAGCAGTATATGTTGAGAGATATGGATGACGATCAGCTCCTTTTCAAGGTTATACTACAAAGTAAATGACACGATATAAAATAGTGGTAGCTATTCTTCAATCCGCAACGTGTGCGGCATCTGTTACCAAAGCCACTTTTCCATCTGAATCGTCTTGCTTTGCAACTATATTGTTCTTTCGTCCAGGCAATAGTTCTATTTCAGTTTCGAAAGAAGCAATCCCAGCTCTCCCTCATCCAAGTGTCTCCATTGCCCCCGATCCAGCTTATCCAAGGTAATATTCATGATTCGAATCCGCTCCAGCTTCAGCACCCTATATCCCAAAGCTTTGCACATTCTACGGATTTGCAGATTCAGGCCCTGGGTTAAAATAATTCGAAACTCATATTCGCTTTGCCAATATACCTCACAGGGTTTGGTGATGACGTCCAATATTTCGACACCGCGAGACATGGCCCCTGTAAACTCGTCTGTAACGGGTTTGTCCACGGTTACTACATATTCTTTCTCATGTCCATGCTCGGAACGCATCATTTTATTCACAATCCCTCCGTCGTTGGTTAATAAAATCAATCCCTCCGACGCTTTATCCAGCCTACCGATGGCAAAAATTCGTGAAGGATAGTTGACGTACGTAATAATATTACCCGCCACCTGTTCCGCTGCCGTACAAACAATGCCGACAGGCTTATTCAGAGCTAAATATACAGATCCACTATGATGAATAGGAATGGCTTTCCCGTCGATAAGCACGATATCCTGTGGCTCTACATCCGCCCCTGCTTCACAAACCTTGCCATTTATTGTGATTCGACCTGCTACAATCAATCTGTTGGTTTCCCGTCGTGAGCAAAATCCGGTTTCACTTATGTACTTGTTAATTCGCATAATCCACCTGCTTATGGTTGTAGTATTGGGTTCTAAATGGAACTATGAAGGTTGTACTATTTTTCCGACTAAAAAAACACCTGATTGTTCTTGCTTAATCAGATGTTCGCCTTTTAGGACTGCACTATGCTTGCCCGGCTTATTTGCTACTGCTGCCGCCGCTTTTATTTCTGGTTGGTTTGACAGTACCGCCTTTTGCGCCACCTGTCGCTTTGCTTCCCGGTGCGCCTGTAGAAGCGCTTTTTACCCTGACGGGCTTCGCTGTTTTGTTCCAGCGTGTCCAGCCCTTACTACCTGTACCTCTTCCTGTTCCGCCGCCCTTACTTTTTGCACCCATATAATCACTCCAATAGTATTCGTTCAGACTTAACTAAGCTATCATACCATTACTTTGGACATAATGCCTGCTTGTTTTAAAAATAGCGACAAATAACCTTGTTCCTCTGGCCAGAGACTGTACACAATAAAGATACGCATAATCCTGTCCTTCTAAACGATACACGTTAGATTTATTCATGAGTTTGTAGTATTTTTGCCTATGCACAGGTAATAATGAAATATGAAACTATAGAATGTAAAATACTTAGTCTTAAAGGAGCGAAGCATATGTCGGTTGATGTTTATCTTAATTTTAATGGGAACTGTCGTGAGGCAGCAGAGTTTTACGCAGAGGTTTTTGGTACGGAAAAACCAAGAATTATGACGTTTGGGCAAACTCCGCCTAACCCCGAGTTTCCTCTTCCAGAAGAAGCGAAAAACCTAGTCATGCACACGCGGCTTAATATTGATGGAAGTAATGTTATGTTTTCAGATGTTTTTCCCAATATGCCTTTTGTTGCTGGAACCAACATCAGCCTTGCCATTGTCAATAAGGATGAAGAGAGAATTAGATCGCTGTTTCATAAATTAAAAGAAGGGGGAACCGTGAGTATGGAGCTTCAAGAAACATTCTGGAGCAAATGTTACGGGAGTCTCAAAGATAAGTTTGGGATTGAATGGCTATTTAATTATGATGGCGAAAACTGAACAAGCAGTGCTTTAGAACATCATAAAATAAAGGGATGTGGAATTCTTCTACTATAAAAAAGTCCTACATCTCTTTGATTTATGTTATAGCTCATCTTGTATACTCATTCTATGAAGTATTTTTGCCTCCTCACTATTCTGAATGGGTAAAATATACTTAGATGTAAAATAGTATAATATTTATGGTTGAGCTGATCTACATTTTTCAATATCTGTTCCCATAAAACTCGACTTGACGTCTATCAGTATTCTTGACAATTACATGTTCTAAAGCCAAGAAAACTAATTGTTGAACCCAAAGATGCATCATTAACATAGCTTCCTTTTTGAAGAAAAGACGGTTGTACCTTGATATCCACGTAAGTAAACTATCCGCCCAAATTGCTGATTGAAAGCGATTTGAGGAATCGTTTTAACCCTCAGCAACTATCGTTCTGTTCCTTCCTCTGCTCTTGGCCAGGTACAATGCCTGATCCGCCTTCTCTAGCAGCTCCTCCCGCTCTGACGCATGCAAAGGGTAATTGGCTATACCCTGAGAAACCGTAACTCGTATCGGAATGGGAGCCCTGCTTTGTTTCAAATCCCGACGGATTCTTTCGGCTACGTTGAAGGCCTCCTCGGATCTTGTGCCATCCAGCAGAATCACGAACTCTTCGCCGCCGTAGCGATAGCAGACATCGTCCGGGCGAAGCGAGGTAACTATAACTTCGGCAACATGTTTCAGCACTTCGTCACCGATGAGATGGCCGTAGGTGTCGTTTATAAATTTAAATTTATCTACATCCAGCATAATGAGCGAAAACGGAAAACCAGAAGCTATCCATTGACTTATCGTATATTCAAGGGATCTTCGGTTCATTAAGCCGGTCAGGGCGTCCGTCGCGGCTTCCTGAGTCAGTTGATCCGTCTGCTTTTGAATATCTGTTACGGCAAGTAATACAGCCTTGGTGAGCAAATCGGCCTCCCTGCTCCAATTTGGCTTCGCTTCTGGCAATACAATCTTTTCCTTGCCCATCTTGCTCACCAGATTTGCCAGATAGACAAAAGGCCGGGCCAATCTGAATGCTACGAGTATGACGCCCATCAGCAGTATGATGAAAGGAAGCAACGAATACCACAGAATTGTCCGAATGTGGTCCATCAGTTGATGATGGATTAGACCAATCGGCGACACGACCACAATTCCCCATCCGTTGGCCGGAACACTGGAGTAACCGGCAAGCATCTCCACGCCACTGATATCGCGTACTTGCTGTTTCCCGCTTTCCCCCTTCATCAGCTTCTGCACAACCTTATTGTTGCTGACATCCGCCCCAATGAGCTGCTTGTCCGGGTGATACAGCAGATGTCCTTTCGAATCGACAATATAATAATAAGAACCCGAATTGTCCACGTTGTTATTGCCAAAAATCTTAGACAGGATATTGTTCTCCTGCAGATAAAGCGTGCCTCCCAAAATACCGAGATATGTACCGGTTCTGCTGAAAATCGGTTGACTCATAAACACGATTAGTCTCTTAGTGCTTGAAGTCATGTAAGGGGAGGAAATGAAAGGTTTTGGGGTCGCCAAAGCTTCCAGACCAACTTTTGATGTGATATGCTTGCCCGCTCTCCCCAACCCAGTCGGTACTAAGTTGCAGATCAACCCATTGGCATTAATCACTATGATAGAATTGAAGAAATTGCTGCTGTTGCGCATCAGCTCTAAATAATCGTCCACTTGTTTCGAAGTCATGGCATCGACATTGGAGAGTTTATCGGCACTGTATTCCAAGCTGCCACGCATGGATTGAAATAAAGAATTCATCGTCTTGGAAATGTTGTCAGCTTGGGAGTAATTTAAATGAAGCGTCGTCTCTGTCAATGATTTTTTTTGAGACTCATAGGAGCCAACCAGAAGAATACTCGAGGTTAGCAGAACCATCAGCACCACCAAGCCCGTTAGCAACAATGTGAGACTGAGCTTTTTACTTTGACGAAGCTCATCCCTTCTCAGTATAAGCAAAGTATCCCCCCTCCTTTGTTCCTATAAACTTGTCAAATCTATAATACAGCAATTTAAGATATTCTTCGACAATGAATCAGTGAACCACATTGGAAATGTTTACAAGTTCTTACCCTTTTCGGCTAAGGATATATGTTCTTGTCTCTCCCTTTGGACAAGAACATATATCCTTAAAACAAAAAAATGCGAGTTACGCGGCTTCTTATGAATAATCTTAGCTTCTTCAACTGACCACGCCCTTCATATCATAAAAAGTAGATTTGCATTAGGGCGTGTCTGAAAACTAGATATTGCTTCAAAAGTGAAACCGTAGCCTAATTTTACAAGGACGAAATCACGGAGGGCTTGTATAAAGATGCTAAGACGCCACGAAATCAAAGACCAAGATTGGGAACGGATACAAGATTTATTGCCGCCTGAAAACAGAGGAGAAGGCAGACCCTCGAGACCCCATCGGGTGATGCTGGATGGAATGCTTTGGAAAGTCAAAACAAGTGCTCCTTGGCGTGATTTGCCTGAACGATTCGGTCCTTAGAAAACCGTGTATTCTCGTTTTCGTTTGTGGAGCAAGGGTGCGGACTTACAGGATGTATCGATTAACAGCACCTCCTGCAAAGTTCATCAGCATGCGGCGGGGGCTAAAAAGGGGCTGAAAACGCCGAAACCAATCCAGAAATCGGACTTTCCCGAGGGGGGCGAAACACCAAAATCCACACAGTAGTGGACGCGCTGGGTAATCCAGTTCGCCTGTTTTTAACGCCTGGAAATATCCATGATTGCACAGTGGCGGTTGAAGTTCTCTCTGGCGTAACGCTGTCCGAAAGCGTTGTTTTAGCCGATAAAGCCTACGGAACCACTGACATTCGAACGTACATTAAATCGCAAGACGCAACGTTCTGCATCCCTCCCAAGTCGAATACGGCAACTCCTTGGAATTGCGACTTGTACCACTATAAAGAACAGCATGTTGTGGAATGTTTTTTCAACAAACTCAAACAATTCCGCGGGATTGCAACACGCTATGACAAGCTTGCTCGAAACTTTTTGAGCTTTGCCTTTTTGGCTTCTGCCATGATCTTGTTGAAATAGCTCCTTTATATGGAGTTTTCAGACACGCCCTAGTGAATAGGTTACCATCACAAAATCCGCAAACTCTTCTGTTGTTGTCACACATTCGTTGCTATTTTTAACCCAACTACCATCATTAAATTCCGTGGATTTCAGATCGTAAACGATCCCGCAGCCCAAATATTTGCCGTAACTTTCCTTTTGCGCCCATAGCCGTGTAAAAACTGCATTCTTATCAGCACTGTGTTCTACAAACTTTTTTTCGCGGAGAGAAAGCACCGTTTTCCCTAGCCCCTCGTCGTAGCAACGAGTTCCTGAACATCAATCCCAACCTTATATTTTGAAATGGCACAGGCAACGGCTTTTTTGCAATGGGACATGTTAAATTTGATTTCCGAAGCATCAGCCAATGCAGGTTTTCCGTTTTCATGAAGTATCAGATCAGGTTTGTCCTTGTAGTAGAACTCTTTCAACAGACCAATTCTCAGTAAAAGGTACACCAGAACGCTTCTAATCTTGTCATTATCAAACCTTGGAGAAGGCGTTCCATCTTATCAACCACAGACCACCAAAATGTTTGTGAGTGGAAACCCTCTTAGAAGAACTGTTTCACTTGGCTTGATAATCCATCATCTCAAATAATTAATACTCGTAATCAAAATATGGGCAATTCCAAAAATAGCACATGGAATAAGAAGGATATAGTTTTTCATCCAAAGACCGACAAAAAAGAAATACAAAGGCGGCATGGAAGCAATTCCTAAGATGAGTAACCACGGAGCAACCACCCCATTAAAATAGAATATCCAAGAAATATAATAGATTGCCAAAAACAGAATGGCCAGTCCAATATAAAAGTTACTGTTTCTTCCTTCGCCTTTACTTATCAGAACAACCATTAGAATAACTGTCATCATTCCAAACATTCCCTCTATAACATTCAATATATTATAAGCAGAAGTGTTTTTCGTGAGCACATTATTTGCTGGAGGAACAAGCTTCCATATAATATTAGGAAGCAACTGTAATGCATATAACAAAAGACCTAACATAGAAAAATGAATCCCATAATCTTTCATAATCCCCCCTCCATATTCCTTAATATAATTATCATACCACGTTTTAAATATTTCTGGATTTCTTAAATTTCGCATTTTAGTAGTTCTCATTTTATGAAATTCCAAGGTTATTGTATCCATATTCATGCCTTCACGTTTCAATATTTAACTCTCGTATAACGTTTCTGTATCCAAAAACACCGAGTTGTCAGCTGAATCCCATCCCACAGACCGAGGCTTCATAGGAGACTCAGCTTGAGTATAATTTCCAGTTTCCCAGAAACGTCTTTATTTATTTTGTTCAGCCATAAAGAACTCCAAACTGATTAATTCATCTTGTTGTAATCCCTTTTGATCCACAAGTGATGATCGATCCACCATCGTCCGCGTGGGCGCAAAAGGGAGCAGAACCGGCAAGCCATCGGACGTTCGCGCGGAGGATTAACCACCAAAATTCATGTGATGGTGGATGCGATTGGCTATCCGCTACGTTTCGAATTGACGCCAGGACAAGACCACGATTCGGTTATGGGCTATGAATAACTCATGGACCGATTCTCCTTGTATGAATGCTGGTGTGGTAACTTTCATTCTACACGAATCAGGCCATGGGCCCTTTTTTATTGATTTCCAGCAGGTGTCGCACTTCATATTACAATCCGTCATTTTGTTGCACCGCTCCTTTTGACGTAACCGTTAGGCTGTATACTCCTTGGCTGGAAAGAATCATTAACAATTGGGTAGCCAATGCTCTGCTGCATAATCCGCCGGATACGGTGCTTATCGTCTCGGTTATACCGGGCGAAGGTGGCAAGGGACTCACCATTCAGTTCGCTGATAATGGTACGGGAATGGATGAAAATACAGTAAACCGATTGTTTGAGCGTTACTACCGTGGAACCGCTACCTCTGCGGCGTTGAATGGAACAGGCCTAGGCATGGCCATATCCAAAGGGCTGATCGAAGCCTTGGGTGGTCAAATTACGGTGGAAACAACTTTGGAGAAAGGCACTGTCATTCGCCTTATTTGGCATGATGATGATGCTGGAAACGGAATAGAAATGAACATTAATGAAAACTTATGATTACAAACTTAAAATCCCCTTCCCGAAAAGCCGGGCGAATCCAAATGAGGGAAACGCCTTGGCTTGCCAGTAAGGGGAACTTTGTCTATGTTCGTATAAAGATTATACTTTTAAATCACCGTCATAGGTAGCAATCGTTTTATATAGCTCCGGGCGGCGGTCACGGAAAATGCCCCATTCAATCCGCCCCACTTCCAGCTCGTCCAGATCAAATTCAGCAGTAAGCACTTCCTCATCGGTGCGACCCGCTTCTGCAATTTTGTTACCCTGTGGCCCGGCAATAAAGGATGAGCCGTAGAACGTGATACTGGAGTCCTCATCTGTCTCCATTCCAATGCGATTGGAAGCAATAACTGGCAGCAGATTGGAAGCAGCATGACCAAGCATGCACGTCTGCCAGTGATCCTTGGAGTCAATGGAAGAATCCTGCGGTTCCGAACCAATTGCCGTTGGATAAAACAAAATTTCTGCACCCATCAGCGCCATACAGCGGGCAGCTTCAGGATACCATTGATCCCAACAAATGCCTATCCCAATTTTAGCATATCGTGTATTCCACACTTTAAAGCCGGTATCACCTGGATTAAAATAGAACTTTTCCTCATAACCGGGGCCATCCGGGATGTGGCTCTTGCGGTATTTACCCAACACTTCACCGTCTGCATCAATCACAGCAAGACTGTTGTAGCGGGCATAGTTTTTTTTCTCATAAAAGCTGATGGGCAGCACCACCTGCAATTCTTTGGCAATCTTTTTAAAATGGTTAACCGCCTTGTTATGCTCCAACTCGGTTGCATATGCAAAATAATCGGACTTTTCCTTCTGGCAGAAGTACGGGGTCTCGAACAATTCTTGCAGTAAAATAATTTGCGCGCCTTGTGCTGCCGCTTCACGCACCAGCTTCTCAGCTTTGCTTATATTTTCATCAATGTTGGTAGAGCAACTCATTTGGGTTGCCGCCACTTTTACTTTTCTCACGTCAGTCCTCCTCTTGGATGTTTATATAGTTCAATTATTTACAGCAGGCATCTGCTGGGTAGTGCAGTGTACATTACCGCCTTCACGAATGACCGCCATGCCGTCCACGGTACGAATGGTACGTTCCGGAAATACGTTTGCCAGCACCTGCTCGGCTACGCGGTCGCTTTCAGTAGCAGTGCCGCCAAACACCGGCAAAATAATGCCGCCGTTCACAAAGTAGAAGTTGATATAACTCAACGTCAACCGACTGTCGTCATAATCCACGCGCGGCGGTTGCCCGATTTGGATCACTTCCAGCTTGCGGCCTTTTGCATCCGTTGCCTGCTCCAGAATACGCAGGTTTTCCTGTGTAATTTCGTAATTTTCATCCATAGGATCATCACATACTTGCATAATGACCTTACCGGGAGCAGCAAAGCAAGCAATATTGTCCACATGCCCATCCGTTTCGTCGCCACTAAGTCCACGTTTCAGCCAGATAATCTTCTCAACGCCTGTATACTCGCACACATACCGTTCGATTTCTTCCCTGCTTAATTCCGGATTGCGGTTCGAATTCAGCAAACACTCTTCTGTTGTAATCAGTGTGCCTTCGCCGTCTACGTGCAGTGAGCCGCCTTCCATGACAAGCGGTGCATCAAACCTCGGTAATCCAAGCTTGTCCAAAATTTGCGGCGCTACCTGGTCATCCAGGTCCCACGGAGCGTATTTGCCGCCCCAGGCATTGAACTTCCAGTTCACACCTGCTAACTGTCCATGCTCATTCGTTACAAAAGTAGGACCGTTGTCACGCAGCCACGCATCGTTATGCTCTATCGGTAGCAGTTCCACTCGTACTCCCAGCTCAAGCGCCCGGACACTCTCCAGATCAGCTGGATTTACGACCACGGTAACTGGTTCAAACTCAGCCATGGCGCGTACAATTCCAGCGTAGCCCTTGCATACATCGGTATGCATATCCGGGTAAACCATGGAAGACCGTACAGGCCAGGAAATATACGTACGTTCATGCGGCGCCCATTCAGGCGGCATCTTATAATGTGAATCCTTAATTTGCATGTGTTGAAACTCTCTTTCTTCATCATAATATTGAGTCTTATCTATAAATGTTAAATTTTGTATAATAATAAACAAGACGGACAGACTCCGTTCCTATCATACAATAATATGATCTTAGTCTCAATCAGATCGAAAAAGTTTTGAACAAATTCCATTCAAGCTAAAAATGAATCACGTTGAAAATGTGATCGTTTTAATTGTGTCGCCATCAAAATCCTTAACCGTGAATTGCACTCCCTCTAATAACCCATAGGATGGAGGATAGTTTTCCTTCGGCAATGCTATCGAACCGGGGTTCAGCACAAAGACACCCTTTTCCACATCCGCTACCGGAATATGAGTATGTCCCTGGATGAATACATCCCCCGTTTCCAGTGGTGGTAAGTTTCCGATGCTGAAGCCATGTCCGTGCGTGACATAGATGCGACGGCCTTCATGGTACAAAAAAGCATAATCGCCCATCATCGGGAACTCCAGCAGCATCTGATCCACTTCTGAATCGCAATTACCGCGAACAGCTACTGCAATATGCGACTTGTACTGATTCAGTACAGCCGCAACTTCCGCCGGATTATAGCCTTCCGGTAGCCGATTACGCGGTCCATGGTACATATAATCCCCCAGCAGGACAAGACGGTCCGCTTTTTCCTCCTTGAACTTTTCCAGTGCCAGTTGTAACCAGTGCAGCGAGCCGTGAATATCCGATACAAACATAAGTTTCATAATGGTTCATTCCTTTCTCAATATACGTGCTCCTTACCGTATCATAGCCTTTCTGACAATCATTAGTCAGTAATAAAATTATCAGCTAAAGGCTTGATCGTGATAAAAAAACTAAGCGACGCTTCCCTGTACAATAGCAGGAAGCGGTCGCTGTATAACATCCTTTTTCGTTGAATAGCTGCCCTGATCAAGCAAGCATCATTTTATTTCCGTCGCAAGCTTGCACCATTGGTCGAAATAACATCTTTGTACCAAAAGAACGATTTCTTACGGTATCTTTCAAGTGTGCCGCTACCGTCATCATGACGATCCACATAAATGTAACCATAGCGTTTTTTAAGCTGAGCAGTCGATGCACTGACAACGTCGATACAACCCCAAGACGTATAGCCCATAACTTCTACTCCGTCGTCAATGGCTTCCCCAACTTGAACCAGATGATCATTCAGATAGTTGATCCGATAATCGTCTTCAACGGTTTTCTCGCCTTTTTCGTTGGTGATAAGCTCGTCAACGGCACCCAAACCATTTTCCACAATGAATAATGGTTTTTGGAAGCGGTCATAGAACGTGTTGAGTACATAACGCAATCCTTGAGGATCGATTTGCCAGCCCCACTCGCTTGCCTCGAGATACGGATTGCTAACACCGCCGAGAATGTTGCCTTCACCTTTGGTTTTTTTAGCTTCATCAGCCGTCTCACAACTGCTCATGTAATAACTGAACGAGATAAAGTCAACCGTATGCTTCAAATCTTCTGCATCGCCTGGTTCAAAGTGAATGGAGATTCCGTTTTCTCTAAAGAAACGTTTCATGTAGCCTGGGTATTGACCTCTGGCATGAATATCAGCAAACGCCATATTTCTGTGGTCAAATTCCATCGCAGCAATCACATCGTCTGGATTAGGTGTCAGCGGATAAGTAGGCATACTCAGCACCATACAGCCGATTTTGAAATCCGGGTTGATCTGATGACCGATTTTTACCGCTCTTGCACTAGCTACAAGCTCATGGTGAATGGCTTGATAAAGATCTTGTTCACTAAGCTGGTCTTTTGGTGTGCTAATGCCTCCGCTCATGAATGGAGCTTCCAGAATGGAGTTGATTTCATTGAAAGTCAACCAGTATTTCACTTTATTTTTGTAACGGTTAAATACTGTTGTAGCATAACGCTCGTAAAAATCAACAAGCTTGCGGTTTACCCAACCATCATATTCTCTGGACAGATGTAATGGTGTTTCATAGTGAGATAATGTAACGAGTGGTTCAATTCCATATTTGTGAAGTTCATCAAACAAATCATCATAAAATTGCAGGCCTTGTTCGTTGGGTTCCAGTTCGTCGCCTTTAGGAAAAATCCGTGACCAAGCGATGGAAGTCCGGAACACTTTGAAACCCATTTCTGCAAAAAGTTTAATATCTTCTTTATACTGGTGATAAAAATCAATACCGATCAACTTCATATTATCCTCGGTTGGCATATCCGTAACTGGTCCCCAACCACCACAAGGGGTTACATCCTGAATAGACCAGCCTTTTCCTTCTTCTTGATAAGCGCCTTCGAGCTGGTTAGCAGCAACTGCTCCGCCCCACAGGAAATCTTTTGGAAACTGTGTACTCATGTTTTCTCTCCGCCTTTACTAATGTGTTATAAAATACCTCTATATCAATACTAAGTTTTGTAACGCGTTACATGTCAAGTGTTTTTATATCTTTCGTACTCGATTAAGACCTCGTGCTTAAAATAGAGATGACCCGTAAAAGAGCTGCTTTTTTCAGCTGTTAAGAAAATGATGACTGAGTTTCGTGAAGCATTTCCAGACCTTAATTTCTGGGGCGTGGGGGAATTAATTGCTGCTTATCCTCATTCATAATCTCACGAAAAATTTACATGTATTCCCAAATGAAATAACGTTGGCTGGTACATCCTTGGTGACTATACTTCCAGAACCTATGATTGTATTGTCTCCGATATTTCCAAAGTAGATAAGCCCCTTTACTTTCTTATAATTCAGAAAAATGACTATTCTTCTATGGGCGGGTCTGTATGAATATCGAGATCCAGTTCAGTGCTTATCCAGCGTGTAAAAGTAACCTGAAAGCCGGATCGGGTCGGAGCACACGTAAAAGGACCGGCCTGTTGTCCAGATTCGTAAGGAAAACGTGCCACGCGCACGGTGCGCCAGCCATCATTATCTGTCCGCGCTCTAATGATCACTGCATCATGAATCCGTGAAGCACGAATCGTCACGTTATCCCCCACCCATTCAGGCACAGGAGATAATGACCAATCGGAATAACCGTCTGTGACAACGACAGCCAGTTGAGGAATTCCGTCATTCAATTCAATGCCAGCTTTAATCCATTTTCCCGGTCCTTGATACAGCATCATTCCGGCCTGATCATAAAGCTCAGTAAATGAGCCCAACTGAAACGTGACCTCTATAGCAGAATCTCCTTCCCACGCTGCAAGCAGAGAATGCCCGCTACTGCGTTCGAATCCATATAAGGTTTTTTCCCAGTAATCGCTTCCTTCGCTGGCTTCAACTTTGAGGAATTGGCCTTCTTGCAGGGATGACACAGGAGGGTTAGTCCAGGCTCCTGCATCCCATGAAATTGCTTTTTGAGTCATTAATCTCATCCTCTCTTGTTTAATGGAGCAATACCCTATTTTCTTTTTTTCACCAATTGCAAATTGTACGTCAGACTTTCGAGGGTCACCGAAATCAACCCGTTCATGTACTCGTCATTCGTATCGCTTTTCACAAAAATCTCTGGCATATGTTCCTTGGGTATATCTTTTAGACAACCGTTATAAATATCGTCCAACAGAGTCGGCTTGGATAATTCTCCGGTTAAAGTGATAGATACAGGATCAATAATTGCGATAATGGAAGTTATCGTTTTGACACCAAAGGAACGAACCCCTGAGCATTTTTGAGCTGCTGTAGTTGTTCTTCCCTTGTCGTATCAAAGGGCAAAAAGGAAACTTCCCCCGCAAATTTGGTATTTCCTTTTAGCAGGTGTCCGTCGACAATAAACCCCGCTCCCGGGAAATTATCCTTGGGAAAAGTAACAATCGCGAAGGTTTTGTCTTCATCATAATTTTGCATTTTATAAAATCCATAGACTGTTAAATGCATGTCATTTTCAATGTTGATTTCCAGTTCGTATTTGTTGTGAAGCTGCGGACCGAGAGGAATTCCTATGAGCGGATCGATATCACACACACCGATAACCCCTTGATGTACAATCCCAGGAATACCAATGCCAACCGCTTTGACATTTCCATAGATGTTAATGAGTTCTCCAATTTGGTTCTCTATGACCTCATAATCAATATAAGGCACAATCGAGGCCTTCTCTACAATGATTTCGCCCAGCAAATTGGCAACCGCATAAAGTAAGAGAATCCACTCCGCCTTCCGTTTTCACATTTAAACAGAGAATATAGGAATAATCGGCGTTATATTTATACTGCCTTGCCGGGCTTCCTCCAGCTCTGTCTCTAACACTTCCCCGGTTAGAAGAAGCTCTTTCAGAATATTACCGCAGGTAGCCACACTGAGTACTGTTATGCTCGCTATGGACGATTTGGTGGCATATTCAAGAGACTTCAATGTATTTTTGACTAACTCCACATTAATTTGTTTGACTCGGATTGCATTATTGGAGACTGGCAGTATTTGAATCCTCTCCTTTTCCGGCACTTATTAAAAGCATTACAATAAGCTGTAATATAACGCTCTGTCTTTAGAAATTCAATTCGTAGCCTTCCATGGATTGGGAGTAGCAACAGGTTCAAGAATATTCCCCACTCCGTACTCATGTAAATTCAGCGATTCCAGATAATATAACGTAAATCATCATGCTATACTATTTATATTGAGCAGATTCCAGTGTGGCATCTCTGGGATAAAATCAAGTGAAAAAGGGGGAACTTTAGTGGCAACTATGGAATTTATAGCATTGATCGCGTTGATTATTTCCGTCATACTTTTGATCAAAGTCTATAGCTTGCAAGCTCGGCTTAATGATTTGAAATCCGATGTAGAGCGTCTTGAGAATCGCTCTGGAATGTCGGGAATATCGCTGTCAGGCACAACCGCTGCCGCGCCACCACATGTGCTAAACACAGTAGTTTCGAAGGATATCAATGAAAGGCTGCTCCTGCTGATTAGGGAAGGAAAAAAGATTCAGGCGATAAAAGAGCTAAGAGTAGCTAGAGACCTCTCTTTAAAGGAAGCAAAGGACTATGTAGATGGTTTGGAACGACTCTAATAATGAGAGCCAAATAATTCCGCCGGGGTATAGGATTGCAACAATTGCCTCGGCAAGAGCTTAGAAAGGACGACGAAATAAGATGATTACGAGCAAAACAAACGCGATGCGAATATTGGATGGACAGAATGTAAACTACAAAATCCTGAGTTATGATCATCAGGATGGAAAAATAGATGGTATGAACGTAGCTGAGAAAATCGGAAAAGCCCCGGAAGCTGTTTTCAAAACGTTGGTTGCACATAGCAAACAACATCTGTTTGTTTTTGTGATTCCTGTACATAAAGAGCTTGATCTCAAAAAGGCTGCCAAATCAGCGGGAGAAAAGAAAATCGAAATGCTTCCAGTCAAAGAACTACAAAAGCATACCGGGTATATCCGGGGTGGCTGCTCTCCCATAGGAATGAAAAAGCTCTATCCTACTTTTATTGACCAATCCGCAGTAGAGTTGGTAACCATTGTTGTGAGCGCCGGAAAAATTGGAACCCAACTGGAGTTAAGTCCGCAGGATTTAGCCCAGCTCATGGATGCACAGTTTGCAGATCTGACTCAGAAAGCATAAAACCCTCCAAGAATTCATAAAATCTTTATGCGGATTTTCTCTTATTCTAAGATTGATGAAGCCACAACTTGGAGAGGAAGATCAAATAATGCATAATGATTGCTCGAAAAATACCAGAGTGCCGCAGCCCATCAGAAGTGATGGCGCTGGAGGCATCGACAAGGGTCCCCGGGATGTGATGAGGGATTTGCAAAATCCCGACATGCTGGTTCCGCCCGTAACAGATAATGGACTCATTCCGAACATGAGATTTTCTTTTTCAGATGCCCATATGCAGTTGAATCACGGTGGATGGTCAAGAGAAGTAACCGCAAGGGAGCTGCCCATTGCCACAACTCTTGCCGGAGTTAATATGAGTTTGACACCGGGCGGCGTACGCGAACTTCATTGGCACCAGCAGGCGGAATGGTCTTATATGCTGTTGGGGAGTGCCCGTATTACAGCCGTCGACCAAGAAGGAAGAAATTTTGTTGCTGATGTGGGCCCTGGTGATCTCTGGTATTTCCCACCCGGCATTCCACACTCAATACAAGGTCTTGAGGAAGGCTGCGAATTTTTGCTGGTTTTTGACGACGGGGACTTCTCTGATCTGAACACGTTATCCATCTCCGATTGGTTTGCACATACTCCAAAAGATGTACTGTCTGCCAATTTCGGCGTTCCTGAAGCTGATTTTTCGTCCATTCCTCAAGAACAAGTATACATATATCAGGATGCCGTTCCCGGATCAATCCAAAGTCAGGCGGTTCCCTCTCCCTATGGTACGTTGCCCCAATCCTTTAAATATGAATTACTCGCTCAGCCCCCCATCAAAACACCGGGTGGAAGCGTACGAATCGTCGATTCTTCCAATTTTCCGATATCTCAAACGATCGCCGCTGCTCTTGTTGAGATTGAGCCTGGTGCCATGAGGGAAATGCACTGGCATCCCAATAATGACGAATGGCAATACTATCTTACCGGGCAAGGCCGAATGACTGTTTTTGGCGGAAATGGCGCGGCGCGCACGTTTGATTTCAGAGCCGGGGATGTTGGATATATACCTTTTGCTTATGGTCATTACATTCAAAATACAGGCTCGAGCACGCTATGGTTTCTTGAAATGTTTAAAAGTGACCGCTTTGCTGATGTTTCCCTGAACCAATGGATGGCTCTTACCCCCACAGAGCTCATTCAAAGCAATTTAAATGTTGGCGCTGATGTTATCTCTAATTTACGGAAGGTAAAATGGCCCGTCGTCAAGTATCCCGGTTATTCTTTTTATCCAAAGGATGAACTCTGAAGAATCCGGTGAACGTGCATCTTGTCCGTGCACTCAGAAAAAAGCATATCCTCATGCATTTCTTACTGCTTTCTAATGTGAATTTAATTATCTCCGGATATATTAAAGCAAATAGCACTTATAAAAATAAAAGGCTGTTAAAATTCGGGGAGTGAGAAATGAAAGATTTTTCAACTTTCTTCTAAGAAATACCATCCATTTCTTTATTGGACTGTAATTCTTACAACGAGTACTGCTGGCACGACCATGTCAGACTACATGGATCGTAGCCTAGGGTTGGGTTATGCAGCGGGATCATTAATTTTAGTATGCATATTGTTAGCCATTTTTTCATTTTGGTATTTTAGTGAGCGATCATTGAACGTCAATAATATTACTACACGGAAAGTAGAAGTGATTTATTGGATTGCCATCTTGTTCTCAAACACTTTAGGTACTGCTTTAGGTGATTTTTTGGCGGATAGCTCCGGTCTTGGTTTTGTAGGAGGAGCGGTTTTAATAGGGAGCTTGCTGGGTGTGATTCTGCTATTAACTTATTTTACAAATATTTCACGAGTTTTTCTGTTCTGGCTAGCATTTGTATTAACACGTCCTTTTGGAGCGACATTTGGAGACCTTCTTACCAAATCCCACGCAAAGGGAGGATTGGATTTAGGTACTATGGGATCTTCGCTGGTACTGGTTACAATTCTTATAGCCTTAATTATCTACACTACTCTAAATGCTTCTAAAATGAAACAAACACCGGAGTTAAACGCAAGTTAATCATTTAACGAACAGATATAAAGAGCTGTCCCAAACCGCCGACTGCATCCTTGTACCGTTATTAGTTATCCATAGCTACTTTGTAGCATTATAACTGGGGCGGACTCAATCCCTTCCCTAATCATATACTGTATAAAATTTTCGTAAAGGTGGCAGACGACGTGAAGCAGCTTGAAATAAAACTCGTCTTGTTCCAAAGAGATTATTTTGTACGAAGAAGAAGAGTGTTCAACCGTGTACGCTTAATAAACCAAAATAAAATAAACTATCTTCCCTTTAGCAGTGTATTGGAGATTCTCGAGTATGATGTTTTAAGATCAAATCGGAAAGACCTGTCGGTTACGGACGGTTCCCAATTCCTTACCATCCCCATACAAGGTGCTACAGCCCGACGGGAAGGTGTTTCCTTTGAAATAGACCCTTTCTTAATCATCAACAAGCAGCGTTTTATAAGCTTCCCTTCAATCAACCGTCTATTTAACGTCGATCTTGTTTTGAACATGAAATCAAAACAGGTAACTGTTCGCCAGCCGGGGCGGTTTTTAATTACTGCCAAAGGAGATACCCTCCAATTACTCGCCAGATTGCTGAACACAACAGTCAAGCGGCTCCTCTCCGTCAACAAGAATTTGAAAGAACCCATTACGCCCGGAACCAAAGTAACCATACCTACCATCCGTTTTAACAATACCCTCACTTCCCAGGCATCACGTAAGAAAAAGGTGAAGACCAAACAGAATCAGGAACTAGCACCTGCCATAATTGCCTTGGGCAGACAACTGAGGGGAACACCGTATAGATTCGGCGCCGGCCCCTATCCAAGGACCAGAGTGTTTGATTGCTCTTCATATATACAATATATTTTTGGAAGGAACGGTGTAGTGCTGCCAAGAACAAGCCGTGCCCAGGCAAGAGCAGGCAGAAGCATTAACCAGAACCAGATCGAGGCCGGTGATCTAATCTTTTTTAGAAGAGACCGTTATTCAGATAACCGTATCGGTCATGTTGGTTTGGACATCGGAAATGGACAAATGCTCAACACGTATAAATCCCCACCCGGTGTAACAATTACCTTTTGGAAAGATCCTTATTGGTTAACCCGGTATGTCACTGCAAGAGAAATCTTGTAAAGGATAATGAGCTTTAGTTCCAGGTGTCCGCATAGGTTTTAACAAACTGCTCCAATGATATCGGGGAACGTCTGGTCACGCGCAACACCATATCGGTAATGTCAACGAGTGGAGTCCAATGAATGCTCTGTGTTTATCTACTTTACAATCCCGATACGAATGGAAAATACAACCGCTTGCGTGCGGTCTTCGACCGCGCATTTTTGAAGAATTCGATGAACATGTGTCTTAACCGTTCAATGGTCCTGTCATTCCTCTTCACCTTTCATTTCAGTTTTCCCAACGGCCGTCGGCACCTGAATCACGAGCTGCATTCCATACGGCTCAGCCATTAGAATCTCTAAAGATCCCCCTGCCCGTTCGCATCGTGCCTTCATGCCTGAAAGCCCAAAACCTGAATGATTCTGATTGGCCCCTGTCCATCCTCCACTATCTGTTACGATCATTGTCAATTTCCCTGTATGTTCTGAGACTGTAATATCAACGCGGGACGCTTGTGCATGCCGAATAACATTGGTGAGTGCCTCCTGAAGAATCCGATACAGTAATTCAGATATGGTAGATTCCCACCTTCCAGTTCGTCCATCTACGGAGAAGCTGATATGAAATTCGACCTGCTCTTGAACTTGCTTAACCAAACTCGCAGGGTAACCAGACCAAGCCCCGTTTTATCGATGGCCATCTGGTGCACGACGGAACGCACTTCCTGAAGACAGCTACGTGCCACCTCCAAAACGGTCCGTAAAGCTGTCTCGGCTTCAGCGGCATCCATTTTCATCATATAAGGCAATGCCTGAAGCTAAACTATGACGGAGGTTAAACCGTGTCCGATGCTATCATGAAGATCATGGGATATCCGGCTTCGTTCTTCCAGGACAGCATATTTTCCGGTCATGCTTGAAAAAGTTAGATACGCGAACAACGCTGGTGTGATCCATAAGCGGGACGGGCGAATTTCTTTCTCTTTCAGCATTAAAAAAACGACGATAACCAAAATGATGACATAGCTGCCCATGTTATCCCCCCACATTCCTTATTTATCTCAACTGCATGTAACCAGTTTAAGCCATTCGGAGTCGCTTTAGAATCCATCTGCAGGTTGATTTACTCCCTCCTCCCCTAGATGGAGCATTGGATACATTGAAATTCCTCATTCCTAATCAGTTTCTAATCTAAGCTTAAATGTTCTATGGTTTTTCACATATAATTCTCACTATCGTTTCATGTTCTTTATGTACATTGTTCAGGAGGGACAAGCATTTAAGAAGGTTCCCAAAACATGAAGAGGATTATCAATGAAACAAGAGGATCGGAATCAGAACATGAAAAGCGAAAGTATCCCCATTTCCACAGAGGAGTTGGTTAACCCATCTATAGGCTGGCAAATGCTAAACAAGGTGCCGGAGGTCGTCATTTTCTTTTGGATTATTAAGATTATGACGACTACCGTGGGAGAAACCGCTGCCGACTTTCTTAACTTTAATTTACATTGGGGCTTGACTCGTACAACTGTGGTCACGGTTGTTCTCTTACTCGTCACACTTCTATTTCAGTTTAGATCACCTATCCATTCATTCTATTTACACGACCAGGCGTGAAATATTCTACTGGGCAACGATATTCTTTACCTTTGCCTTGGGTACTGCGGCTGGTGATCTTATATCAGAGGGCCTTGACTTAGGTTATTGGAGGTCAGCGCTTATGTTTGCGTCACTGATTGGTATCGTAACGATTGCCCGCTACCGATTTAAATTCAATGCCGTGTGGTCCTTCTGGATGGCGTACATTGTGACCCGGCCTCTTGGCGCCTCACTTGGGGATTATCTGTCGCAATCTCCACCGATGGCGGACTCGGCCTGGGTACGGCTGGAACCAGCGTGATTTTTCTCGGGACTATTTTAGCCTTGGTGATCTACCTGACGAAATCCGGAATAGATCAAACCCAACCATCATCATAATCTGCTAAAAAGCATAGAAGAAAACGTACCCGGGACGTAGCCGGAATGATCCGTGTAGATTGCACCTTGACTCTGATACAACATTTTCACAACAAAAATATAGTTAAATATTGATATAAATAACCAAATACCTTATAATCACAAAAAATAATCTCTTCTAACAACTAGAATCGGCAAGTCCTAGCCAAATTTATGTTTAGGTTTTTCTTTCTCTCAAATTGCTAAAGTCATACTATTTTTTCGTTATTATTCCATTATCAGAGGAGCGGATGTAATTATGTTTAACAATGAGATTTTAACAGGCTCACTACAGGAGCGCAAACAGATCGTAATCGACGATGTAGCAGCATTGGACTACCCTTACAATGAGTACGATCAGGGGCGAAAGGTCGGTGGTTATGCAGCTATGGCAAAATTTTCTAAAGGAGATATCAGCACTGGACTTGCCTACGTCAACATTCATTTGGATCGGAGCAAAGACATGTTCTGGGGAATTAACGTAATGGAAGCTTATATGAAGTATAAAGAGTATTACACACCCGCATTAAAGAATAAAGTAAAAGCAAAAATGCTCAGTTTTAACATTTTGAATGCCGATGGGACAGCGCTGTTGGGAAATACAGAAAATCAACGGCTCATGTACGCCGCAGTCGGGGTTGTCGGAGCGGAAGAATGGCCGGATTATCCGGTGAAGTATGCTACCATCTCCAGAAGCTATCTGCTGTCCGAACTTCCCACAATTACAAAACAGGGATACTTTGAATACGACTCCCCAACATATTTTATCCATCATGTAGGACCGCTATTGTTCATTACCGAACACTTGAAAGACGAGACATTGCAGAATATGGCCAAAATGACATTGGAGTGGTATTTTGCCAGTATCGTAGGAGAGTGGCTGCATGGGTACTGGGTGACCAGTCAGGCCAGAACATATAATGCGCAGCAAGAGCCGGGATATACACTCGATGAGAGTGCAATGCTGCTGTGGATGTTGTTTGGAGACAGTCGTAAGCCGATATATCTCGGCAATGAAACCAAACTGAAATTTAGCACGATTCCATTTACGGTTGCGGGCTACGAGTTACCAGACATTTTCAAGCGTATAGCGACAGCCCGTTCTACAACTTACACACATAAGGAACGGATGCCTAGAAACAGTAACAAACCGTATAAGACAAGCTACATTACCCCGGATTACGCCGTATTTAGTCAAAAGGACAATCGGCTCGCACAACACCAGCTTCATCGTTGGGGCATCAAGTGGGTGGGAGATACATACAATGACGAACCCAATACGTTCTTCATGAAGCAACACCTCAGTGATCCGATTAACTTGAATCCGTCGAACTCCGAATATTGGATTGGCGGAACGAATATGGAGGAAGTGCTTCAGGACGACGGTGCACTCATCGCGGTATACAATATCACAAATTCAAATACATGGATCGACGGCCCTGTTTCATATAACGGAATCAAAGCAACGATCGAACAGGACCCATCCAACAAGAACGGCTGGGTATTCTTCCATACAGGTAAAATGCTGATGGCTGTCAGGACGGCACAACCTTACGAGTGGCCTTATGACACGGAATCGTGGAAATACGGAGGTTATCAGAGAGCCTTGCGAAGTGACGGGGCAAAAAATGCGGTCATCGTTGAAACAGCACCTCTCATGGACTACACAGGCGATTCTGGCATTAGAGAGCTTGACTACTTTGCTGAGGCTGTGCTGACGAAAACCGTAGTGGATTTCAGCGGTATTAACGATACCAATCCACGAGTCTATTACAAAGGATTAACAGGTAAAGAAATGGAAATCGTATATGCCACCTCACGTAAAATTCAGGGTGCAGAAGTCAATTATGCTAATTGGCCTCTGCTGGATAATCCGTGGATGCATCAGAATTATAATGGAAGTAAACTCGATTTGGTTCATGGCGGAGAGAGACGGACCTATAATTTCAATAGCTGGAAGGTAACATCAAGCATTATGTAAAGTCTGCCGCTAACTGACAAGGGCGTCTCAACCAGACTATCCGATCTGATTGAGACGCCCCTACATGTACTTCCGGGTGCCTACATGGGTTTGCACAAACTGCTCAAATGAGATCGGGCTGCGCCCAGTGAACACGCTCCACAGTATTGGTAACTTGATCTTCACTCCCATTTTCACGTATCCTTTGATCCAATTCCGCCAGCATGGCAGCGTAGTTCAACAAAAGAAGGCCTGTTGCATATTTACATAAAACTTGCTGCAAATACGCTAAAAAACACCGTATCGGAATACGATGTTTTTATAAATTCACGGATTCAGGTTGTTCAGCTTGAAGCTATTCATCAGAATCTACATTATGGTAAACCTGCTGAACGTCCTCCAAATCTTCTAGTGCATCAATCAATTTGTCAAATTGAAGCTGTGCATCTTCTGGAAGAGTAATATCATTTTGGGCAAGCATGGTAAGTTCAGCCACTGTAAATTCTGTAACTCCCGCCTGCTTGAAAGCTTCCTGCACAGCATGAAACTGGTCAGGCTCAGCATACACGATAACAGCCTCATCCTCTTCGATGATATCACGCACCTCTACATCTGCCTCCATCAACAGCTCCAACCCTTCATCTGCAGTTTTACCTACCAGACCAATAACCGCCGTCGAATCAAACATATAGGCTACAGATCCGCTTACACCCAGACTACCGCCATTTTTAGTAAAAGCAGAACGTACATCAGATGCCGTACGGTTTACGTTATTGGTGAGTGCATCTACAATGACCATGGAACCGTTGGGTCCGAAGCCTTCATAGCGAAGTTCAACATAGTTTTCATCTCCTGCGCCTTTTGCTTTTTCAATTGCCCGGTCAATGATCGCTTTCGGCACATTGTACGTTTTTGCACGTTCTAGCACGACTCTGAGAACCCGATTGGATTCAGGATCAGGCTCGCCCTGTTTGGCTGCTACATAAATTTCTACGCCAAATTTAGCATATATACGACTCGTATTTGCATCCTTGGATGCCTTTTTTTCTTTAATATTGTTCCACTTACGTCCCATAATATCCCGCTCTCTTTCTATATGAATATACACAACGGTATTCATTATATCCTTGTATATTATATCTCCTAAAGGAAGCTTGAACAAGTTCAAAGGATTTAGTGATAAAAAAATGTCCTTTTCTCATGGAATTCTAATTTTCATCTAAAGGTGCTCCCATGTTCAAGAGTTAAGATCATGTTACTTTCTACTTTTGAATCACATAAGAAAAGGAGTAATCCCTAATATGTTATCTAACCTGGACTATCAGATTTTTCACCTCATTAATGAACAAGCGAACAGCTTTTCTGTTCTGAATGGGCTGATGCGTTTTTTCGCCGAAGATGCCCAATATGTGTTCGCTTTGGCCTTGCTCCTGTACTGGTTTTCAAGAAATAAACTCAACCGGAAAATGGTCATATCAGCGGTGGTATCCGTATGTCTGGGCATGGGGATCAGCTTTATCATCGGGCATCTTGTGAACCGGGATCGTCCCTTCGTTACTCACGCCGTCATTCAGCTAATCAAGCATCCGGCCAACGCCTCTTTCCCGAGCGACCACGCCATTGGAGCTTTTGGGCTGGCGGCCACGTTTTGGCTATACGGTAAGAGGTTTAGATTGTTCTGGCTCTCCGCAGCTTTACTTATCGGTTTTTCCCGTATTTGGGCTGGCGTCCATTACCCGTCAGATATTGCGGCTGGTGCGCTGATCGGCACCTTGTGTGCAATTAGTACCCGATATCTGCTCCAGCGCTTCAAACGTCCTCGGAAACTGGTAAACTCTTGCTTGAACCTGTACGAAAAAATGGAACATAAAATCTGGAACAGATCAAACAAACCACAAGCTGACGATGCTTGAGTGTGAATGAAGCTCCATAAACCATGGATATGGCTTACGGAGCTTCTTTGATTTATCTAACCTATTTAGACTCTATATATTGGAAAACAAAGCGTTACGGTTGTCCCGATATGTTCAATACTGCTTACTCTAATGTCACCGTTATATCGCTTGACCAGTTGCTTGGCTATCGCAAGGCCCAAACCTGTCCCGCCCTGCTCGCGGCTTCTGGCCTTATCCACCCGATAAAATCGGTCGAATAAATATGGCAAGTCCTCCGCCGGAATTCCGATTCCGTAATCGGTAATATGAATATAAACCTCGTTTCGTTCCAGCGTCCCCGTTACAAGGATTTCTTTCGAAGAGCCCGCATATTTAACGGCGTTATCCAGCACGATCAGTAACAACTGTTCCAGATGCTGAGGCGTGATGTGAATCTGTAACTTTTCGAGGGGAGTCAGTTCCTCCCGGAATATCATATCAGGATGCAGCATGGCAAAGTTGGTAAGCGTATACTGAACGGTGTGACGGATATCTATTGCAGGCACATTTTGTTCAAAAGTTCCCGATTCGGCCCTGGTTAACTCCAGAAGATCGTTTACAATGCCTTTCAAACGCTCAAGCTCCTGAACGGACACACTGAGCGACTCGTCCAATATAGCCGTATCATGTTTGCCCCAGCGGTTCAATAAGGAGATATGGCCTTCAATAATCGAAATGGGTGTGCGTAATTCATGTGAGGCATCCTCAACAAACTGCTTTTGCTGTTGGAAAGATCGCTCCAATTGATCCATCAGCCCATTAAACACTCTTCCCAGATTTGACAGCTCGTCATTATTGTCGGATACTTGCACACGTTCCTCATGCAGCCCTTTTTTCCGTATTCTTGTCATCGTGTCTGTCATGGACTGAATCGGCCGGATTAACTGGCGTGAAAGAAAAATTCCTCCTAAGGCGCTTAAAATAATAGCTCCTATACCACCCGCAATCATGACACCTTTTATTTTGTCACTTACCTTCTCTAAATTTTCCATATTGTTGATGATTTCAATCGTTCCCTTAAAGCGACCTGAATTCAACGGACTACGCATGATCAAGACCTGATCTTCCAGATGCCATGCAGTCATAATCCGGGTGCTTTGCACCGTTTGCGGCGGAAACCAATCCTCAGGCATTTTGTCGCTGACGCTCAATAGTGGGGTTCCTTGCTGGTTCAAAATGCGGATCATTTGATGCGGATCATTCATATCCTCAACAAAGCGTCGACTGTTTACTATTTCCTGCGCGGACATCTGTTTTTGCTGAAAAAAGTTTTGGATTTCATTCATACTCTTGCGGATACTCACTTCTCCCTCACTGACCATCCATTGGTTAATCGTAAAATATTGGACGCCGTTGTATAAAACAAACAAAATACATAGCAGCAACGAAGACCACACCGCCAATTTCCAACGAATGGGTAGCCGGGAGAATATGGATTTTACCGTTTCCATTATCGAATTACGTACCCCAATCCGCGTAGTGTCTGAATAAAGCTCGGTTCCCCAGGCTCGTCGATTTTGCTTCGCAGGTAACGAATATACACGTCGACGACATTCGTCTCCACCTCCGAATCATAGCCCCATATGAGTTCCAGTAATCTCTCCCGGGTCATGACGCGCCCAATATTCTGCATTAATATGGACAGCAGATCAAATTCACGCTTCGTCAATTCAATAATCTGCTGGTCTTTGGTCAAAATGCGGGCCTCGCTGTCCAGTACTAGTCCATTGTAGATAATTTGATTGGTTTCTTCCACAGAGCCACTGCGTCGCAGCAAAGAACGCATCCGTGCCAGCAACTCTTCAATGGCAAAAGGCTTGGGGATATAGTCATCTGCGCCGCTGTCCAGTCCCATCACTTTGTCCATCACACCGTCTCTGGCGGTCAGCATAATGATCGGAGTTTGTTTCGTTTTGCGAATCCGTCGACATACTTCGATTCCGTTGAGGCCTGGGAGCATTAAATCCAGCAGAATGATGTCCCATTCCTCACTTAACGCAGACTCCAGCCCCTTCCGCCCTTCATACTTGACGGTTACCTCGTAAGATTCATGCTTTAGTTCCAGCTCAATGAAACGGGCCAAATTTTTCTCATCTTCGATCAGCAGTATCTTCTTCATAGCTATCCTTTCTATGCTTGGGGCGTCTTTTCCTAGTATGCTTGATATAGAAACCAGTTTACTCTATGTACATTAAAAAATAATGATCTTTTCGTTTTATTTTTCTCATGATATTTTAATGTGTCCTGAGTAAGCTTAATCATGAATCTATGAACACAGTTCTGTGATCAATTTATCATGAAATGAGGTTCTTCTGTTGAAAATGAAAATACTGTTGACCGCCATCGCTCTAACGGCAGCCTTTTGTATAATGTCTCATTCCGACTGGTTTACGAACCGTTCTGATGCTAAGGGCGTTCAACCCTCGGCTTTGGCGGTCACACCCGTCAAGTCTGAAACAACGCAGTCCAATGCCGCCACCTGCCTGCCTCGATCAATATGCCTTTAACCAGCTTTCCGCAAAATTTTAATCAGTTGCCGACTGTTTCTTTTGTCATTCCCAACATGAACCACGATATGCACGACGGCACGATCCGGGAAGCGGATCAATGGTTGCAAGCCCACTTGTCCTCTTATGCCCGCTGGGCACCGCAGCATAACAGTCTTTTAGTCGTAACATGGGACGAAGATGACATGAGCAGTAACAACAAAATCCCGACTATGATCATAGGTCCTCATTTGAAAAACGGCCCCTACAACGAGAAAAGCAATCATTTCTCCATGCTGCGCATGATTGAACAATTATACGGATTGGAGCTGCTTGGCAAGAGCAGAACGGCCCCGCCGCTTAATATATGGACAACAGGCTCATAAATGTCTAATATGGTGGTGGAGTATGACTTGAAGGAGATAGATCACTTGGATGTACTATATAAAAAGTTGAGCAATCATCATGAAATAACGGTATACGACACCACAGAGTTGTATGGTGAAAAGGGATTATTCCGGGTGATGCAGTTTTCAAATGCAGCCGTACAAGGCGCGGTGGATTTGAATCATCCGCAACGCATTCTGTTCGAATATCCGAGAGCAATCATCCATCTGATGGAGCTGAACGATCCGTCATTTGAAGACGTGTTTGTGATTGGGCATGGTATAGGTACGATTGCGGGTCATTTTACAGAAAAACGCTTTAAGATTGCCGAGCTAGATGCACAAGTCGTGGAGTTCAGTCGAACATTCTTTGGATACGACAAGGACAATGTGACTGTTGGTGATGGACGCCGCTTGTTGGAGAAGGAAGCGCCAGATGCTTATGATTATATTATTTTGGACGCCTTCACAGATCAGGGAACGCCGCCGCATTTAATATCCCGGGAATTTTTCAGGTTGGTCAAAGAAAAACTGGATTCCGAAGGCTCCATGATTATGAACTTAATGGGCAAAAGTGAGCACGATCATCTGATGAATGCCATTCATACAACGTTGCGTGAGGAATTCGCTTATATCACAGCTTTCTCCCTCCCCTCGGAAGGCGCTGCCGACATTCAAAATATCATTATGATAGGCCGGGACAAGCCAATCCGGTTTCAGGCACGTCATATGGCAGGCTTTTATGAGATTGCACTTGGAGAAGGTCACATTCTACAAGACACAGATACTTGATGTTATACAGTAATTGTTGTTAAAGATACGCCGCCCAGTTTAAACACGTGTCCAATCTCAATTCCATGATGAAACTTCAACTTCCCTTTGTCACAGCGAGGACATGGTTCTCCTTCCATGACGTTGCGTAAATCCACTACACATCGTATCTCCCTGATTCTTGCCACAGCTCGGCAGGCTGCAATGCAGGCATTAACCAGCTCCCCAGCCCCTGTACGATCCATTTCATCCCGTACGATTTGCTCCACTTTTCGGAAAACACGTCTTCCGAGTGGCATGTAGCTATACCTCCGGCTGCGAGTTGTCGGATAAATCCTGCCCGTAACATAAGATGATGACTGATCACTTCGGCTTCTGTGGGCGATTCACGTAATATTGTCAGTAATAATCGACTTTGGCGCATGTGTGGCTACCTCCTTGTATAGACGATAAAAAGTACGCAAAAAGACACATCCGTCAGGAACGAAAGTGTCGTGGTACCACCTATGCTAAGTCGTTAATACGCAGAGCAATCGCTTCTTTTCTGAAGGGAATCCCTTTGCTCCGTGAGTCAGATGACTATAAAATAACCGGATATTCGATGCGCAAATAATTGCCCCATCACTTCCATCCAGTTCAAATCCTACTATAGCAACTTGTCGAGGAGCTGTATTTGCGATGCATCCAGTTGCTTTTGAATCCCTTATAGAATGAGCTGATGCTCGGCGGATAATGAATCGAAATTCAGATCAACTTTCATACAAACCTCCTATCTGGAATTCATCCAGGAACTTGAACAATATTTAGATTTTAAAATAATCAAATTCCGGTGGTTGCCATATTGCTTAATTACAGGCCAGATTTTAGGACGGACACGCCTGCGAAAGCCCAGAACAAAGCGGACAAACCGGGGCGAAATATCCCAAATACGAACCTCCTTCTGCTTTACTCCTTTGGGCAGTTCCTTAGAGAATAGAAAACGGTTAAGCGAACGTGTCATCACCCCCGTAATCGCCTCCAACGTGCTGACATCCATCACAATGATGGTATCGGACCGCTGGAGCCGCTCGGTAAAATAACGATCATGATAATTCCCTTCAATGATCCACTCGTCTCTATGAAGCACTTCGCCCAGCTGTTTAAAAAATTGTTCATCCGTGCTCCGCTTCCACTCCGGCCCCCAATACATATCATCCAGAGATATGAACGGCATATGAGTCCATAAAGAGAGACGCTTGGCTAAATGGGTCTTGCCACTCCCCGGCGAGCCGATCACCATAATGCGTTTGGCGTGCTTCACGGCAAGAAGCTTCTTACGAAACTCCGGATGTAAGGGCAACATTTGGTGGATCAGTCGATAAAGTAAGCCTGCTACGAAAGACCCTACTTTTAAAAGAAAATACAGCAGAAACAGCAGCAGAAAAACGACGACATTTCTTGCGTTATTCATCAGGCGACCTGCTCCTTATACCATTCTGATTGGGCCTCAAACATTTGCGCATATTATGATGTTCGGACATCAAGCTCTGGCAATTCTTCTTCGAACATAATATTAAGCCGTTCTTCCAGCTCCACGATCATCGACACTGCCTTGATGGAATCCAATCCAACTCTGCATGTGCATCCCTCCCTATCTCTTGAGCTACAGCCATCTGGATTTAGTTCTCATGACGCCCAGCTATCGCTCTGCCAGCATTTCTTTTAGCAAATCTTCCTGCGGCGGGTGGAATGTACCTGCCCGGACATCCCGATACAGCCGTCCCAGCAGTCCCCCCTTTGTTCAAAGAAGAGGTCCTTGAATTTACATCACATTCCAAATGATTTGTCACAAACTGCTTGGTAATCAAGGTTTTGTTATACAGATCCTCAGACAGCCTGCCAGCCTTCTCCTGATCAAACTGTTACGCCGTTCGCATTAGCTGCGAATAGGCTGTTTCCAGTTGAATATACTCATTACTTGATTCCTTTCGTGAGTCTGTTCGCATTATATGATCTACTTATCATGAATTTCCTTTTATTAGAATTATTAGTGTTGAAATTGTCGCTTTATAAAATTAACGTTTCGAATGTCAAATTCCTGAGAATAATGTCGAGTCCATCAAATTAGTCCTTAAGATGCATATGGGAACTTGGAGGCGCTACTATCTACTTTAAAAGCGATTTCATTTAGAGTATATTTCAGATCAATCATTGTAACTTCCTCCTCACACACTGCTGCGCCGTAGCAATCCCAGCTATTCCACCCATGGGCGGTGTATGCGTTGCCAAAATCCACCTCGTCACTAAGGTACTATTATAATGTAAGCCCTTACTTTTGTCGCTCGTTACCTTCCTCTTTATTTTCCATTCCCACTTTTTATACAAATAAGTTGACTAACTTAAAGAATGTGGTACATTTAAAATTGTATGTTAAAAAACTTTGACTTGAATCAGAGGGTGATTTTACGTGTGCGAGCATGCTTATCGAATTTTGTTGTTTTACAAATATGTCAATATTGAAGATCCTGCCACCTTTACGGCAGAGCATCTGGCTTACTGCAAGGAGTTGGGCGTCAAAGGAAGAATTTTGATCGCTCAGGAAGGAATCAATGGAACACTGTCTGGTACGGTAGAGCAAACCGAGCAATATATCCGCAATTTGCGCGCCAATCCGAAATTCCACGATATCGTTATTAAAATAGATGAGTCTGACGGTCATGCGTTTAAGAAAATATTTGTACGCCATCGTCAGGAGCTTGTTACGTTGCGCCATGAGGATGAGCTGGACCCTAACGTAATCAGTGGCAAGCGTCTATCACCGAAGGAGTTTTATGAGCAGCTTCAAGGTGAAGATGTGGTTGTGTTGGATGGACGTAACGACTATGAATATGACATCGGTCATTTCCGTGGCGCCATTCGTCCGGAAGTCGAATCTTTCCGTGAATTTCCACAGTGGATTCGCGACAATATGAGCCAGTTCAAGGACAAGAAAATACTGACGTATTGTACGGGCGGCATCCGCTGCGAGAAGCTGTCCGGTCTTCTGATAAAAGAAGGTTTTAACGATGTAGGCCAACTGGATGGCGGTATTGTAACTTACAGCAAGGACCCGGAGGTCCAAGGACGTTTGTTTGACGGTAAATGCTATGTGTTTGATGAACGCATCTCGATCCCGATCAACCATACAGATGGAGATGTCATTGTCGGCAAGTGCTTCCATTGTGAAACGCCGAGCGATCATTATATCAACTGTCCGGTGTGCAATCTCCAGCATATCGTATGTCCAGACTGCGAAGAGCAGCATCAACATTATTGCTCTGACGATTGCCGGACCAAAGCAGAAACCGTAGCTTCTGCATAAGCATATCAGCAGATAATTGGTTTCATCGTAAAAAAGGGATGTTCCTACTAGCCTTTCGACATGGCTGTGGACATCCCTTTTGTTGTGCTCAAAACAGTTGCGGAAAGCTTCATAGCGTATTCCTATGGCCTTGATCGTATTTTCATCTTGGACGGGCTTGAAAGCTGCAGATGATTTTGGTCAATACCAACGCAGGACTGACGATCCAACTGCTGCTCTCCCCGCTCGCGGCTTGTCTCGCCATGCTGGTACTCGGGATTTCGGGACTTTTGATCTCCGTCCTTTTCATACTGGCCTCGATGCCGTTGCGGTGAATGCCGTCATTTTAGCAGAAAAATTCAATGCATCACCAAAAAAAGACTCTCTACGGTGTAGAGAATCCAATATGCAGCCTGCTGTCGACCTCAGGCTGCAAACAATTGGTTAGCGTATTCGAGGAAAACTGATCCAGCCCAGCAGATTTAATCTTGATTTTTTCCCCTTTTCCCGGATTTGTCCCATAAATTCCCCAAGAAATCGTTCCCACTTTAAGCCTATTTCTTTTTTCGCGCTATCGTTTTCAAGCACGCATCTTACGCTTTGGTTTAAGGCCGATTCCAGGTGCGTTAAAGCTTCGCGTAAATGATTATCTATATTTTGTTCGCTCATCTATCCGTTCTCCTCACTTTTGGGTATCGTCAAGCAATGCGATTTCTTGGTCAAGCTGCTTTTTCATTCTTTCAAATTGGGCTTCGGCAATGATATCTTCCACTTCCTGCCGCGCTAATTGAATGTAAGATTTGCCCCGATTGACCCAGTTGGCTCCTCCTTGCATACCTGCTTCGGCAAGAGGGCGAAAAGTAGTTTTAGCAATGGGAAGCAAAGCGGAAGCGGCAAAGGCGAGCGCAGTGCCGATTACAATTTTGTCAAAGTTATTTTGCAGCATCGTGATCCTCCTTGTAATTGAGTGTTACTGCGACCGTTTAAGCCACAGCGTAGGTGCCGTTTGCAGGAATAGCCCTGATTGCTTGCTTTTTTGAAATCAGAGCCAAAATCGGTTTGGACAAAAGAGATACCGAGCCGGCTACGCCAAGGATGGGAACCCAATATCGCAGCGGCAGACGGGCGGTATGGAAAAACCCGGTCAATGGTGGGACATATAGGGCTCCTAGTAGAGCAAGCCAGGAAACGCAAAGTGCCCCGATCAAGAAGCGATCTTTTGTCCAATCGCGCACCGTTTCTTCAGAGCCTTCCTGCCGCCACGAAAAGGTTTGTATTAATTGCCCCACGACCAATGTTGCAAAAGCAACGCTTTGAGCCACAGGCATGGGCGCACCGACTGCAAGGCTTGCGGCATATAAGCCGAGCGATCCCAATCCCAGCAGAACCCCTCTGGTAATCACTTTCTGGTACAGGTCTTTATCAATGAAATCCGTTCGTTTCTGCTGCTTCGTTTTCTGGCCCGGATTTACAGCAAGAACCATTGCTGGCAAAGCATCAGTCAACAAATTCATCAGCAGAATTTGAATAGGAACCAAAGGAATCGGCAATCCCACCATCACGGCGACGCTGGTTACGATAATCTCGGCCAGATTTCCGGTTAATAAACAGCCGAGTGCTTTACGAATATTGCTGATAATGGTTCGTCCTTCCTTAACCCCCTCCAGAATCGTGCCAAATTGATCTTCCGTCAGCACCATATCCGCCGTTTCTTTCGTTACCTCCGTTCCTGTTCTTCCCATTGCGATACCAACGTTGGCTTGTTTGATAGCAGGCGTATCGTTGACGCCATCGCCAGTCATGGCAACAATTTGTCCGCTTTTTTGCAGCGCTATTACAATCCGAAGCTTGTGCTCAGGCGTGACTCTAGCAAATATGGATACTTGCTCCACAATCTGGCTCAACTCTTCATCCGATAAACGGTCAAGCTCATGTCCCGTTACAACACTCTGTGCATCACTGTAAATTCCGAGTTGCTTCGCGATGGCAATGGCGGTAATCGGGTGATCGCCTGTGATCATCACAGGTTTTAACCCGAGTGCAAAAGCTTCCTGAATATTTTGTTCCACTTCAGGTTTGGGAGGGTCCATCATACCGGTCATGCCGACATAAATTAACTCACGTTCGTCATTAATGGACTCGTTGTCGACGCTCCCATCCAAAGGTCGATACGCAAAAGCAAGCACGCGCAACGCTGCGGCTGAAAATTTTTCATTTTGCTGCATAATGTGCTGCTTCTGTTCTTCGGATAGAGGCAATATTTCCCCGTTTTTTTGATATCGATTGCAATGGCGGAGAATCGTCTCAACGGCTCCTTTGGAAAAGAGATAGCATTCCTGCTCCGTCTGAACGTCCTTGCAAACCACGCTCATTTTCGCGGTTTTAGAATCAAATGGAATTTCATGCCCTCGATGCCAATGGGTCATATCGTTAAGCCACAGTCCATTTTTGGCTGCGAGCGTCAAAAGCGCTCCCTCAGTCGGATCGCCTTTAGTCACCCACTGTCCTTCCTGCTGTTCAAGCTTGCTGTTATTGCATAGCAAGCAGATTTGCAGCAATCGAGTCAAATCAGGATGGGTTGAGGGGTTTTCGTAACTTCCTGCATTTTTGAGTCCTGCCGCTGTAGCAGCAACCTCGGGAGCCAACTCCTCCAATGCTCCCGTCGGTTCGTAGCCTTCGCCTGTTACAATCCACGCGCGATCGGCGGTAGAAAGCGCTTTTACCGTCATTTCATTTTTGGTTAACGTCCCTGTCTTGTCCGTGCAAATAACCGTGGTCCTTCCTAATGTTTCCAATGAGGAAAGCTTTCGAATCAGCGCGTTTTTCTTCGCCATACGGAAGATGCCTGCGCTGAGGGCAATGGTGATGGTAACCGGAAGTCCTTCAGGGATGGCAGAAGCCGCCAGTGTGATCGAAGTCGAAATCATTTGTGGAAAAGGGATGCCCCGGAGCATACCAATTGCGAATACAAGTCCACCCACAATGAGAGCGCCTTTCACAAATTTTTTGCTAATTGACGTTACTTTTTCCTGTAAAGGGGTCACTTCTTTTTCCTGTTGCTTCAGAAGCGACATTAAATGCCCCATCTCGGTATTCATCCCGGTTTGTACAACAATACCAGTTCCCTTGCCTCCGCATATGTCGGTTCCCATGAAGAGCATATTGGTTCTCTCAGATAAAGCACAATCCTCTGGCAAAGGGGACTCATTCTTTTCGACGGGAAGAGATTCCCCCGTCAGGGCCGACTCGTTGACTCGTATGTTCCATGAGCTGATCAACCGGATATCGGCTGGAACGCGGTCCCCTGCTTCCAGCGAAACGATATCGCCAGGCACTAATTCCACAGCGTTTAGCTCTACGTGCTGGCCTTGTCTGATGACTTTGCATATCGGGGGTTGGAATTGATTCAGCTTGTCCACAACTTTTTCCGCTTTGCGTTCCTGAATCGTGCCAATTGCAGCATTCGCGAGCAGGATTGCCCCCATTGCAAGTCCATCGAACATTCCACCCGTAAGAAAGGCCAGTCCACTTGTCCCAAGGAGGATCAGAGTTGTGAATTCCTTGAATTGGCCCAAATATGAAATGAGCCAAGGAGTAGGTTTTTTACTCTCAAGCCGATTTGAACCATATTGGTTTCTTATAGAAAGTACCTGATCAGAGGTTAACCCACTTTGCAGGTTGGTTTGAAACCTCGCGATGATCTGTTCGTTAAGCAGTTGATGCCAGGTAAAAGCTTCGGAAGCGACCGCAACCTCGTCCTTATACGCTATTTCCCGTGGAGAGGGCAAGGCTTCACTTCTGTTTTTCGTTCTGGATATAAACACAAGCGATAAAGCATCTCCGATCAAATTGGCCACTGGGGCACTGATCATACCTAACGTAGCAAAAGCGGACCCTACAATATTCCATTTTCTAGCAATTGAAACATGCTCGTTTACGATTTGCTCTGTTTTCTCGGCATACAGAGCGCTTTCCTGAATATGTTGCAGCTCATGAATGGAAATCGTCTGGATTCCGGCTTCTTTATAAAACTCATGGAGCGGATTTTGCTCCAGACCGGTGACAAATAAAACCTCTTCGCCTTGCTGCTTGAGCACTGCAATCCGTTCAACCACTTCGCCTTGCTCAAAAGAAGACCAGCTAGTATCCATGCGGTATTGGGCAAGTTCTTCAGCACTGATATGCAAGCTGTTATCCAGCAGACCGAGCTGCCAGCCTTTTTCGCGTAATAAAGACGCGGAAACGCCGTTTTCATTGACCAGTGATTGACGATGTTTGGCAATTAACCCAAGACATTCGCCTCTTGCGTTCCCCTGATTTCCAACCAAAAGAACTTCGTATCCTTTTCTTGTAAGCCTCTTTGATTTCAACTCATAGGCACTACAATCCACACCGTGCTCCTGCATATATTTATAGCTGCCTATGACAACTTGCCTATCATTCACCTTTCCTTTTATACCCTCAAGCTCTTCTTCCACATGAAAAGCAGTGCGGATCGTCCGGCAAGTTCGTTTCGCCTTGCTGAACACCTCTTTTTTCCATTGATGTTCTGTTTTTTCCATTAATGAAGCTGCCAAACATATCGCTCTATCCGCATCTTGCTCCTTCTCCACAATGCATTGAATTTCTTCAATCTCTGGACGGTTAAACAGGAGTGACGAATCTTCGAATACAATTATTTTCGTTCGAGCAAGTTGGGATAATGATCCTTTTTCGGGAACGACGTATTTTCTTTCTCCTGAAACGAGCTCGGCCTGTTTCCAGGCATACTGTGCAGGTACGGTCATCACCCGCGGATTTGCAGCCAGAAGCACGGCGATTGCTCGAAGCGGATTCCGCGTAACGGCCCAAGTCATTCCGGCTCCAATAAATCCTAATCTGCCTGCTTTTTCGCTATATGCTTGAATTTCCGGTGACAAAGAAGCCTCTTGCTGTCCATTTAAAACAGAGCGGCTTCGCTTCCAGTTCACATATTGCAAAATGCTGAGTCCCGCAAGCACTACAAGATTCTCGCGCATAAGCGCAAGGGCGAAAGCGCTTGTACCTAAAATAAGATCGGAGTTTATTTTTTTCTTTTCCGAATAGGTCTGAATGCCTCGTTTGAGAAAAGGGTAGCCGGTTACGACAGATACGAGCGCCGATAAAAAGAAAGGCGCTGGACTTCTTGCCAGTGCCGAACGTCCGAAAAAGACCTGCTTGATTCCCAGCACGGCCAAGCCGCCCATGGAAATAGCCAGTGATACAGGAATTTTTTCACAGGAATTTCCTGTATTGGCACTGGACGTTGTAGGGGTACTCCACAGATCGTCAGGAGTATCCGATACAGCTTGGGTAGCGGCAGCTTCCCGCTTCGCTTCCTTTGACCCGGTAGCCTGGTTCCTGATATCCGGGTGGGCTGTTAGATTAGGCGAACAAATCCGTTCTTCTGTTGCGCGTAGTATATGCAAAATGTGCTGCTCAGAAACAAGCTTTACATCGTAAAGGAGCAGCACTCTGCCAGTCACTGTACAGGGTTCCGCTCTGTAAATTCCACTGCAAGTGGTTAGGCTTTTGGCTAAAAGCTCGGCGGCAGATTTGCTTCCCTGCAAGCCGTAAATTTCCATCCGTATCCTTCCCGGAAGGACATGAAGAAATCTGTTTTTGTTTCGCAGCGCTAACATCTTTAACCTCCCTCTTCATATTAAAAATCAAAAAACGACTTTGCTTATGGTTAGCAATATTGACCAAAATATGCGTTTTATTTCCTTGATGTAACCTGGTATAAAAAATTCATATAATGGAATTAATTTATTAACAACTTTTTTAAGGAGAGGGTATTGTGGTCAAATCACCGCTTGGTGTTATTTTCGCTGCGGCGGCCATAGCACTTGCCGTGTCCCCCGAGGCCCGAAAAGCCGCACGCAAACTTGCCGTTAAAGGGGCAGGAATAGTGCTTGATCTCGCGGATCAAGTCAAAGACGGCACTAGAGAGCTACAATCCGTAGAAACAGCGAAAAATGAAGAAAAGAATACAGAACACCCTTTTCTTCCGTAACAATGGGTAAATCTTTGATGATTTAGAAAATGCATAATCGGGAACTACTATCCCGGAGTAACAAAAAAATAAACAAAGGAGAGATCAGCATGCTTCAAGGTGGTTCATTATGGGGAGGTCTTATCTCCGGAGGTATAACCCAACTGCAGAAGACCATTAGCTTGACGAAAGGAGAAATGGATAACAAAGAATATATGGTTCATACATCGGGGAATCTGACAGGAGCACTCGGCGTCATGGCCGGTATTGAGTATGGGGCTATCCTTGGAACTTCGTTGCTACCAGGAGTAGGGACAGTCCTTGGGTCCGTTGTTGGTGGGTTGTTAGGGAACAGTGTGGGCCAAACCGTTGGAATGCAAGTAGGCAGTGTGCTTACTAACAACCCTTTGGTCAGCAACATTACACAATCTGCAGCGAAACTAACCGAGTCCATAACGAGCCCGGTCGCGGATGCAATGCAGACGACAACATCTCACGAATAAATAAAAAAATATCCATATAGCTCGCTAACTTCGTTTAGCGAGTTTTCCCCATTTTAATAATAAGAGGAACCTGACAATCATGACTAAGAACGAACATGAGAGTATTCCCGACATGATCACGATTCGCCTCAGCGCCACATGGCAATTGTTCCAAAAAATACGGTATTTATTATTCAGAAAAAAAGGATAAGCAGATGGAGGCGTGCGCCGTGTCGGCGATTTTTGGAGCATTCCCGAATTTTTTATTTTGAGAATGCCGGCACGCCCCAATTGTGGCTATCCAGTGCGGACTGGATGACTAGAAATATGGACAAGCGGATTGAATTAAGGTGCCCGCTATTGAATGAAGAACATCAATCTGTCGTCATCCAATATTTATTGCCATTGCTAAACGATAATAAGAAAGCCCGACAGCTGCCCTGATTCACTGACTGTTATCTCCTCCTGTTTGATATTGCTTCATAAAATTGTGCAATTTATCCAAAATATGTGGTGCTATATCCAAAATCTTGTCGTATACAGTAGGAGAGTTATCCAGGTAGATCGTTTGAATGCCCATTTTGCCGATAATTAAAATTGCGAGAGGTGTTACAGACATCCCTCCGCCCATACCTCCGCCGAATGATGGCATCACCCTTGCGGATTCCTGATTGTGCCTGTCCAAATCGCTTCCACCTGCCGCAAAACCATAGCTTACTTTGCAAACAGGTATGATAGTGGTGCCGTCAGACGCGGCAATCGGTTCTCCAATGGTCGTATTAACGTCTACCATGCCCTTTAAATGATCCATCGCCGTTTTGACAAAAGATTGTAATGGGGACTCTGACATTCCATTCACCTCTCTACAATGATTCTCTTATGTCATTGTAGTCAGGATTGAAAAAGAATAAACCGCGTTCGGTATAAGGATCATAATAGCCCGTTCTGCTCCCCTTCTACATACGGGAGCAGGGACGGGCTGTTTAGTTGTTATGCTATTAGGATTTTGGAGAGATGAACACCGATTTATGCGACAGCTTGTTCGCTATTTCCCGAGGAAGGCTCAGGTTCGTCGCTAATACATCATTCTCTATCAATAGGATTTCTGATTTGATCCTTATACTCATCAAAATATATATTTCCATCAGAACTGATTACGGCATAATTGATATTTTCAATAGAGAATCCCTTCTTTTTTACCTGCGAAAGTAGCCACTCTGTTGTTATGTCATTCTGCTTCAAATTGGCATCAATGATGTTCCCGTCCATGACTAATTCAATGGGAAAAGTCTGTTCGGAACGAACGTTCAAATGCAAGTCTTTTCTGGTTACAGGCATACTATCCGGTGTTGGTAACACAGAAATGTTCCCGTTCAGTTCAAGCACGGCATACTGGACATCTTGAATATTAAATATATTTTTTTCTCTTAACTCCTGATTCAGTGTATCCAGCGTAATCTTAAGTTTTCTCATGTTGTTCTCCAAAATTTTTCCTTCTTGAATCAACACGGTTGGTTTTCCCGAAAACCAATTTCGCAATTTCCGGTTCTTCATTGCAAAAACCATCAGCAAATAAGCAATTCCGGTAAAGGTGAGTGTGGCTGTTAGCAAGATCCAAATGCTTATTTTGTCATTAAAGGAAATATTCGCGGTGATCGCGCCCAATGTAATGGCAGCTACAAAATCATGATAGGTCATTTGCGCAATGGTGGGTTTCCCCAATATACGTGCTATAAGCATCATGATGGTAAATGCTAATACAGACCTTAACATTGTTTCCCATAATTCCATACACCGAGACCTCAGTTCTCATTGTTTTCATATAGCTTTTCCAATTCCACTTTTTTCATTACATCGAATTCGTTGAGTTGTTTTTTTAAGCTATGTTATTTAAGAAATTCATTCTTCGTCATGAAGTTTTTGCTTTCTTAAGGTCTTTATCTTTGATTTTAATTTCGTCTTTGTCTTTGACCGGGACTGTGATTTTCTTCTTTTCATTGGCAAGTCGCCAATAACTTAACACTTTCCGATACATAGACTTATCTTTTAATTGGTTAAAAATATACGGGTCCGGCTTCGTATTCACCTCAATAATCCACGGGGTAAAGCCACGATCCAGCCCGATATCCACTCCAATTTGCCGGAAATTTGGATATGTTTTTTGTAGATGTGTCGCAATGGTGATGCCCAGTTCATTCAATTTTTTTATCAGTTCAGCCTGCTTGCTTTTGGTTAAATGGGATTCCAGTAGCTGCTCCAGTGCCATCGGCGTGCCGCCGCTATGATAATTTGTCACGATTTTGCGGGGATGACCGAGCCGACCAATAATTCCGGTAGATTCCCATCTCCCTTTGGCATTGCGCTGCACCATCACCCGGATATCAGAATAACGCTTCTGATGCCGAAGTAAATGGATGCCTTTTTGAATGAGATAGCTTTGCTTTCCCGACTTCTTCGACAAACTGGTAAACAGGCCATCCAAACTTTTGAACTCCAGACGCTTTTCCTCATACTGATAGGCAAAACGCTGTCCTTCCTCCTGCTCTACTCTCATCACACCTTTGCCAAACGTGCCTCGCTCAGGTTTTACATAAACCATGCCGTATTGCTCTAGCATCGACTTCAAATTTGCTTTGTTGTATTTGCGGGTATCCGGTATAAAAGGCTTGATGCCGCGATGCTGGAGCAGCAATTTGGTTTTGTGCCACTTGCTGCACAATGTCTGCGCTTGTGAAAATTTCACTTGCCCCTCTCCTCTCTGCTGTCAGGGTAGAACGCTCCTGTATGAAAAGATCAATCCATCGTATGCACCAAATTCCCATCCGAAAGCTCCATTCGCCCTATCCCGCGTATAAATGGGCTACTGACCTTGCCCGGTCGAAAGCGCCTGTCCGTACATACAATAAAATAAGACGCGAACGCGTACATTTTGCATAAATAGGGAGTGAATAACATGTCAGCGCAATCGGATGGGCAACGGAAAGTTTCCCTAACGATAGATGTTCTGATTCCTGCAATTGATAAGGATATCGCCACGCTTCCACTGGTGATTGATAGCCTGCGCCGTCACGTGCAGCACCGGATTGGAACCATTTATATCATTTCACCGCAAAGTGCCGGACTCCGCCAGCTGTGTACACGCAAGAAGTGTACGTTTGTAGACGAAAAGACCGTTCTGCCCATCACGAAAAAGGATATTCGCTACGGAACAGCGCGCTGGGATCGCTCAGGCTGGCTGTATCAGCAATTGCTTAAAATGAACGGTGACAAAATCAGCAAAGCTTCTTTTTTCCTTGTCATTGACGCAGATACCGTCCTGATTCGTCCACATGTGTTCCGCAAAGACGGCAAAACGATATTTTACTATCGCAGCTGGAGTCAGCCAGAGTATTTCCGCACCTACCACAAGCTGATGGGCGTTAAGGCCCCTTCACCAAAGTCTTTTGTTACCCACTATATGCTGTTTGAAAAAGCGCGGCTCACCCGGCTCAAACAAGTCATTGAAGCCCGACACGGGATTCCCTGGTACAAAGCGATTATCCGCAGTATAGACCGGACGAAGCAGTTTGGATTTTCCGAATATGAAACATATGCCAACCACCTCTACAGCAGTGAACCCTCCCGAATGATTTTACGCAAGTCACTCAATACATCGCTTCATAATCGAGCGACCTCCCTGTCACAAAAACAACTGGATGCATTTGCTAAGAGCTATCGTTCCTTATCTTTTCATCAACGCAAGGTGTACCAACGGGCAGCTAAAACAAAAAACGAAGCATCTATGAAGACGATAGCGCTCATCAGGATTGCAAATCATGATCCAAGATGGATCTGAAATCGAAGGAGGAAGCGCCTGTGCGCATCGTACTGTTATGTGGCGGTGCTGGAAAACGGCTGTGGCCGTTGTCCAACGATATCCGCTCGAAGCTGTTTCTCCGGCTGTTGCCTGCCCCGGACGGGCAGAAAGAATCCATGCTTGGCCGAGTGTATCGTCAGCTTGCTGTGGCCGGACTGGATGCCTCTGCCCTGCTGCTGGCTCACCGGAATCAGGTAAATCTGGCCTTTCGCCATACGGAAGACCGTCTGCCTGTTCTGGGCGAGCCTGCCAAACGGGGAACCTTCACCGTTGCTGCGCTGGCAGCAGCTTATTACCACACCAGAGGCACAGGACTGGACGAAATTCTCTGTATCGCTCCGGCGGATATGTTTGCAGGAGAGGATTTCTTCCACAGTGTAGCGGCGCTTCCTGACCTGTTGCTTGATAGTGGAGCCGATCTGGCCATGCTTGGGACAAGGCCCACCCATCCCTCTGACCAATACGGCTATATCGTGCCGGATCAGGAGATGACACGGATGCATAAGGCTTCTTATGCGTCGGTTGCCCGCTTTACGGAAAAGCCGAATCTTGCCGGGGCTAAGCAGCTTATTAGCCAAGGAGCGTTGTGGAACTGTGGCATCTACGCTTTTACGCTGCGGTATATGCTGTCCTGTATGAAGCGCTGCGATTTGCCGCTGAATGATAAGGCGCTATGCGCAATGTACGACGACCTTCCGGTCCGCAGCTTCGACGAGGAGGTCGCGGAGCGTGCCGAACATGCCGTTGTCCTGCCTTACGATGGTGAATGGCGCGATATCGGTAGCTGGCAGGCGTTAACAGAGCAGCTCGGCAGCCGGGTGATCGGGCGTGGGAAAATCAGCGGTCTCGCTGATGGGACGCATATCGTCAATGAGCTTCCCTATCCGCTTCACGTTATTGGCGTGAAGAATATTATCGCTGCTGCCAGTCCTGATGGCATCCTCATTGCCGCCAAGGGCCATGCCCATGCGATCAAGGAGCAGCTAGGGACGCTTCCGCTACATCCTCTGCATGGTGAAACCGCTTGGGGCAGCTACCGCGTGCTGGACGAGTTCGATCACCGCAGCCTGAACGATATCCTGGCTATACGCTTGACGGTACTGCCAGATCAACGCTTGAACGGCCGTATCCACGGCAGCGGGCTTAAAGTGTGGACGATTGTTTCCGGCCGGGGAGAAGTCATGCTAAATGGAGAACGGTTTTCGGCAGCAAGCGGCTCCGTTTTCAGTATCCCGACAGATACGCATCACACCATCAGGGCCAATCTGGATACGTCACTGGAACTGGTTGAGGTACGTTTGGGCAACAGCCTGGTGAATGCCTTCTATAAATCTGACTCCTGACGGCACTAAAAAACAACTTGCGTAACGTCACTACTCCTTCACCAAAATGACATACCAAAAATCGCTTCTGTAGTAAGGGGAACCGAACTTCCCTTGCTTCAGGAGCGATTTTGTGTTGTAACGTTTATTTGGCTAGGTTACACCTCTGACCTGAGCGGATAAATATACTTCGTTAGTTTTCATCATTCCGGCTTCTCTCAAAAAATGCTGTACGATCTGCATTTGATAGTTTATGCGTACTTTCTTGGGCAGACTCCAGCCTGTTTCCACGGTAACCGAGCGTGATCCTAAAATACGGGCTACCGCTGTTCGAGAAGAACCTGGAAGCTCGCGCAGCCGAATGTTGAAATGTTGGTCTTTCACCTTGATGGAACAATTCATTCGCTTTATAATCCGGTGCACCGTAGGGACCGCCGGATTGCCGCTATTGGTAATCAACGTCTGACCAAGTACCTTCACATCCTTTTGAGATAATCCGTTGGCTTCATGCAGATCCAGGTACCACTCGGGTCGATGCTTTTGTGCCAATTCGAAAACAGCCGCTGCCAGCGAATGCGTGCCCACCTGCTTTTTTGTACGCGGAAAGGTCCGGTTCAGATCAGGCACCCCTCTGATCCGCTTGCAGTAAGCCTCCTGGTTCACAATGGGTATGATAATGAGCTTACCTTGGTTGATCTGTAGCTTCTGTTGATTCAACAGCTCTACCAGCCTCTCAGCCGCCCGGATGCTTGCGATTTCCTTGCCGTGTATGCCCGCAACCACCATCACATGCGGCCCGACTTGTCCCTCTGTGGCTATATAATAAGGAGTAGCCCAGGAGGAACCCTTCCCGAGTATATGCTTTTTGACCTTCATTCCCTCCACCTCATTTTAGGCTCTCGGTGCCCTGTTCTTCTTTCCTTCCCGGCGGATGATTTCACGGTACAGTTTCAAATATTTATCGGTCATCTGCTTGTTTGTAAATCTTTGCGTGACATACAAGCGAAGCTTGGCTGGAGACGGATAGTTTTTTTGCCGCGCCTTTCGTACCATCTGGCCAACCGATTTGCAGATCAGTTGTGGAAAGCCTGCCAGCACCTCGGGAACCGAACCGTTTTTCAAAGCCAGCACGGGTGTACCGCAGGCCATCGCCTCCACCATTACGAGTCCAAACGGCTCTTCCCACAATGTCGGAAACAACAAACATTCCGCGTGCTTGAGCAGTTTTTGCTTCTGTTGGCCCCCCACTGCTCCCACATAACGGATATTGGGATTGCGCTGAATTCGTTTTTGAATCTTTTGACGGAAAAAAACCGGGGCTTTGATCGGCCCGGCAATCAGCAGCCTTTTTCCGGTTTGTTCAGCAACCTGAATGGCTTGCAAAACGCCTTTATCTCGTATAATTCTGCCCATGAACAGCAAGTAGCCGCGCTTCTCGCTGCTAAACTCGTAATCATGTGTATTGATGCCGTTATATACATAATAGCCTTTGCCCTTGCCCATCAACTGCCGTGCCCGCTTGCTGACATATACCGGATTGTTGCCGTGCTTCTTCACAGGGAGATGAACCGTGCATACCGTTGGACAAGGTAACTTCCTGTTTTTCATAGCCGAACGAAAGGTATGATCATGAATCATTTGCGTTCCGGGAGGCATGTGCCGGAGTACGAATTGGGGGATTTGAACATGCTTCAAGCCCTTGGGATAGGTAATCAACCGGGCGCTGCTCTTACTCCTACGGGCGGCAAAAAGAGATACATGATGCCCCCGTTTTACCAGTTCCTCTGTTAATTCATACACAACCTTTTCCGTACCTCCCTTAATGGAGGGCACTGGCTGTGCATTTGGAAAGTTAGAAATGACCTGAACAATGGTCAGACGTTGGCCTTTGATCTTTTTATCCTGCTTTGGAGCCATGTGAATTCCCCTTCCTGACCGGAAATACAGTGTGACTATTTACAATAAGACGGGAGCTTGAGCCTACTCCCGTACAAGTTATAAATGTAGTATATAGATATGTATATTTTGCATCATTGCTTGTGCGAATCATCTGCAAGTCGCTTTTTGTCATACAGGCCCAGTGATAAGGGGAAGCTGTGTATTTTGTCAATCCAGAATTAAGGAGAAAATTCTCATCGTTTTCTAATAAATCAGGACAAAGCGTTGGCGTAACAGGATTGTAACCTTGAATGGTAAATTGCGGATATTTTATTTATGTTATTGTCATTTCAGGACATCACCAAAATACGAAACAACGGAGGAACATCATGAAAAAACATACTACTAAAAAATTATGGATGGGCATTTGCTTTACTATGACTTTGGTTTTCAGTGCAGGGAGCTTTGTTGTAGGACCGGATACCACTCATGCGGCTTCCGCGAACACAGCTGATCGGGTTATTGCTACGGGTTCCGAGTTCATGGGCGTACGTTATCAGCATGGAGCGCCAGCAGGCAACACAAATTCTTTTGACTGCTCTTCCTTCACTCAATATGCTTTTGGACAAAATGGCATCAATCTTCCACGCTCATCCAGACAACAATCGACCGTTGGTACCTTTGTGCCACGCAGCCAGCTTCAAAAAGGCGATCTGGTCTTTTTCTATTCGCCCATTCACCATGTAGCGATATATATGGGAGATGGCAAGATTCTGCACACGTTTGGTAAAGGCGGCGTAACGATTACCGATCTGAATTCAGGATGGTGGAATTCTCATTACACTACAGCACGCCGTGTCCTCTAGGACAAGCACTCGAAAGGCTGTTTATTCATTCACTTACACTATACTAGGATCAACAAAAGGGCTGTTCCGCGAGTAGATATGTCTACTGGAGGGACAGCCCTTGCTGTTGCCTCTGTGGCAGTGTGACGATGACCTCGGTTCCTTTTCCCTCCACACTCGCCATACGTATCGTGCCCTGATGGGCATCTGTAATTGCCTTGGCAATAGGCAACCCAAGCCCCGTTCCTCCGGTTTTACGGTGTCGGGAGCTGTCTACCCGGTAAAATCGTTCAAACACCCGCTTGACCTCTCCCTCAGGTATCCCGATTCCAGCATCCTTGACTCGAATGTGGACATGATTTGCTTCTGTGGACAAAATAATTTCAATTGCATTCGAGCTGTATTTTAGCGCATTGTCGAGCAAGATAACCAGCAACTGCTTGATTTTGGAAAGATTGGCATTCAACCAGATTTCCGGTTCATCCATAACAATGTTAATTTGCCGATCATGTACTGTCTTGAGATGAGCCACTACCTGCTGACAGCAGCCAACTAGCTCCATTCGTTCATGCGGTTCGGGATTTCCCTGCTGTGAGGAAGCCAAGGCCAGCAATTGCTGTGTCATGGTGCGCATCCGCTGTGTTTCTTCATAGATGGATTGAATGGATTCTTTATAAATATCCTCATCACGCGTGCCCCACCGCCGCAGCATATTGGCGTAGCCCTCGATAATCATAAGTGTCGTATTCAGCTCATGCGAGGCATCCGAGACAAATTGCTGCTGGCTTTGAAAGCTTTCCTCCAGCCTGCCCATCATTCGGTTGAAAGTAGCGGTCATTTGGGACAATTCGTCATGATTATGACTGCGAACAGGGATTTTTTTAAACTTCAGACTTCTTTCAATCTCCTGCATCGTCTGAATGCTGCTCGAAATAGGCAGCAATATGGCGTTCGCTAAAATCTTGCTGCCTACCAAACTAAGTAACATAGCACCTACGGTCGATGTGATTAGGATCGTATTCAGAATATCGAGATTGGTCTCGAGCGCATCCCATTTTTCCACGATTTCCAGCGTTCCCCACTGATTGCCCTCCGGGGAGAGAACCGGGAGATGGATGACCAAAATTTTATGACCTTGTACATCCGTCAGCTCCGAGCTTTGCGAAGGGTTAAAACGTATATTACCCAGCTTGAAGTGGGACTGGCGGCTGACTTCATACAATAAGCGGGATTTCTGATCAAAAACTCTCAGGATCGTATCCCCTGAAAGCTCGTCCTTTAGCTCGGGGCTCCATGCATTTTTCAGAATCATGGTCGGACCGGCCTCGGCAATGATTTCAGTCCATTTATTTTGCAGCACTTCTCTTTCATTTCGGGTCGCAATTTTGACAAACAGCAGATGAACCGTTACGTCTACAAATAGGAGAATGGAGAGGACTAAAATAGAAGCAAGCCAAGTAATTTTCGTCCGCAGCTTCAATGGTCTTCCTCCCTGATGCAATATCCTACACCACGTACGGTTTTGATCAGCTTCTTTTTGTAGCCATGGTCGATTTTTTTGCGGACATACCGGATATACACATCAACGACATTCGTATCGCCGACAAACTCAAAGCCCCACACGTCCTGAATAATCTGATCCCGCTGCAATACCTGGTTTTGATGCTCCATGAGGTAGAGAAGCAGGTCAAACTCTTTGGGCGTTAACTCCATATGGTTCCCTTCACGCATCACAGATCGTGTCTTGCGGTCTAACACCAGACCACCGACCTGAAGCCGGGACGGGGGCTTGTTCTCTTCATGCGGTGGAATAGCCCCTGGCTCCGGTTGATGTCTCATGCTCGCCCGCATCCGCGCCAACAGCTCCTCAATTTCAAAGGGTTTCGTAATATAATCATTCGCTCCCTCGTCCAAACCGGAAACCTTATCAGGTGTTGTGTTACGCGCTGTCACCATAATGACAGGTGTAAGTGTGTCGACTTTCCGTATCTCCCTTAACACCTTAACCCCGTTCATCTCAGGCAGCATCACATCCAGAATAATAATGTCCCAGGTGCGTGTTAAAGCCTTATCCAGTCCTTCTCTGCCGTTTTGGGCAATTTCGACCATATAGCCTTCATGGGATAGCTCCAATTGAAGCAGTCTGGAAATTTTCTCTTCATCATCGATCACCAGCACCGACTTCTCCACCGCAAGATCACCTTTTTTCATAGAAAAAATAAATGGGAAATGGAAATGACATTTATTTTTTATTTGATTTTAAGCTTTTAGCCGTCTGGTCCCTATATAATATAACTTTGTAATTCAATTTTTTGATATTAAGGAGTAATTTATTCATGTTAATTAATGTGGACTATGCATTGTTTCACTGGATCAATGAGTTGGCCGAACACCTTGCCTTTTTGAATGGATTGATGCGTTTTATGGCGCAATATGCACCATATTTATTTGGGGTGGCATTACTCATATACTGGTTCACCTTTAAAATGCCCAACCGGATGATGGTGTTAGAGGCTGTTGTAACTGTATGTATCGGCTTTGTGATCAGTTGGGGGCTTGGACATTTGTTTTACAGAGATCGGCCTTTTGTCGGACATTCTGTGATCCAGCTTATCCATCATGATGCCAACGCTTCATTTCCGAGCAATCATGCACTTGGGGCTTTTGCTCTGGCTTCTATATTGTGGCTTCATTATCAAAAATATCGCGTTCTCTGGGTTATACTGGCTGTACTCATTGCGGTGTCCCGAGTGTGGACGGGAGTACATTATCCTTCGGATATTTTGGCAGGCGCACTCATTGGAACAGGATGCGCCATCGGCGTGCATGCATTCATTCGAAAACGAAAGCTTCCTGCCATCTTCATACAGGCGGCCATTATTTTTTATGAAAAATGGGAGCAAAAGCTAGGGCTCAAACCTGCCAAGCAAGTCAGAGGCTAGCTGACATGATTCTGGATTCAATATCTAACTCACCTTAAACAAACGGGTCGTTCCAAGAACTTATTTCTTGGTCGACTCGTTTGTTTTTTCCATACCTGTTCGTACGCTTGCAATTCCAGCTATGCTGTAGATTTGGAGCGAAGCGGAGGCATACGTTGCTCATAACGCTGATAAAACCAGATACAAGCCGCCATCCAGCTGCCGCTCATAAAATAGCCTCCCAGTACGTCACTCGGATAATGCACCCCAAGATATATACGGCTTGTCCCGATAGTTACAATCAGTAGCGTGCTGACCGCAACAAGCAGGATGCAGCCCAGCCTGGAAGGGATATGCTTCCAGATGAGGAAAGTGAGCGCTACGTACATTGTGAATGCAGTCATGGAGTGTCCACTGGGAAAGCTGTAGCCATTGGCTTCAATAATACGGTTAATCTCGGGGCGTTCGCGCCGAAATAGTATTTTTAGTACCGTATTCAGCAGCACCGAGCCCAACACAGCAATGGATAAAAATAGCAGCTCTCTACGATGTCCCAATAATCTGTACAGTACAAACATGGCGATCAGCAGAATGATAATAACCGGAGCCTCACTCCCTATGGTGGTGAAAAATTCCATGAAGCGAGTCATAGCAGGCGATTCCAGCTGTTGCACGACCGTAATAATTCTAAGGTCAAAATACCGCACTTGTTGATCACTGACCCACAATGCGATTAAACTGAAAACGAGCGCACATACTGCGCAGGTAAGTAATGCCAAGGAAACAGGCAGCTTCGTTTGCGTTTGCTTCATGATGTTATTTATCCTCCGTAATATTCATTTCGTGATAAAACGGCGTATTAGGGCGTGTATTCAAACCTAAGCAAGCCAGATCATAATCGAGGCCAACGTCAAAAAAGCCTTGAAGGTGCATGTCAATTTATCAAAGCGAGTCGCTAG
>NZ_JBSHGA010000004.1:0-327514 GCF_053617595.1 Paenibacillus sp. NPDC055715 | reverse complement strand
AAGAGCAAGAGGCGACTCCAGTGATTCCCAGCAAGAAAAACCGTCGAGTACAGCGAAAATGGGACAAAGCAATCTACAAAGAACGGCATTTAGTGAAGTGCTTTTTCAACAAAACCAAGCACTACCGTCGCCTAGCGACTCGCTTTGATAAATTGACATGCACATTTCAAGGCTTTTTTGACGTTGGCCTCGATTATGATCTGGCTTGCTTAGGTTTGAATACACGCCCTAGTTTGATGCGTGCTTTTGCTTCAATTTTCCCAAATTCTATTTTCAGAGCTTTTGAATTATTAAATATTAGCGTGCACGCATATTAAATTACCCCAGCAGCACTTCCCCATATGTAAAAACCACTTATCAAGTTCAGTGTTAAACTAACCCCCATGAGAGCATACTACCTAGCAAAATGGATATGCATGAATCCATCGAAAATGCGGCCTCCTTCATGCGCCAAAAAAGTCATCTTTTTAGCATGGAAAAAGTTTTGTATCTTGAAAGGGGATCAAACAACATGAGTGAAACCTACTCCATACCCAAGGCAGGCCATGATCAGGAACAGACTCGCGAATCTCAGGATCAACGCGACCCTAAACATAATAACAGCCGTAGAGGCAGGCAGCAGTCGGGCAAAATACATACGCCCCTTATTCCTTTTGCACTCGAACTGGGCTTTTTTGCGGGCTTGTTCTGGGGATTGCTGCGCTGGTTGTTTTATACATTGCATTTTACCGTAGTTGAACCGGGTTTTTTAGCAGAGCCTTTTTTCAAGCATTCGTTCATGAAAACGACGGCGGGGCATCTGGTGGGTTTGCTGTTTTTTATCGCATTATCAGTTGCAGCATCACTGGTGTACACATTGATGTTTCGTAGATATAAGGGACCTTTGCCTGGCATCGTTTACGGTCTGGTCTGGTGGGTTATTTTATTCGTGTTGACAGGTCCCAAGCTCGGAATGATGAATCCGCTTCATCGTTTGACCTGGGATTCCATATATACAGAAATTTGTGTATTTATACTGTGGGGACTGTTTATCGGATACACCGTTGCTGTTGAGTATACGGACGAGAGAAAGCGCGAGCCTAAGAAAGCAGGGGACTGAGCGCAACAAAAACTTCTCAAGCGGCTATCGCCTGTGTTAAAATAGCATTTGGTTATTTGACAGAGGGGAGCGGGATGATGGATGAAGAATGACCGGGTGTTAAAGCTGCGGCAGGCGCTGAGCGAGCATGCTCTGCGGGCTATACTGATTACAAGCTCTGTCAACCGCCGATATTTAACAGGATTCACTGGTTCGGCGGGTTATGTGCTGATTACGGAATCTCACAGCTATCTGCTGACCGACTTTCGTTATATGACGCAGGCGGCCGAACAAGCGGCAGGCTTTACGGTGGTACAACACGCTGCACAAGTCATGGAAACGGTGAAAGAACTGTTGTCCTCCCATCAGATCGGTGAAACAGGCTTCGAGCAGGACCATGTATCTGTTGCGACGCATAAAGCTTACAGCGAAGATTTGTCGCCTGTTACATTGATTCCGGTATCGGGAATTGTAGAAAAGCTACGGGTGTACAAGGATGCGAAAGAGTTGGAAGTGATGCAGCGGGCGGCGGATTTGGCAGATGCTACATTTGCACACATTTTGCCTTACATCAAACCGGGTGTCAGCGAGCGTGAGCTGGATCTGGAAATGGAATTCTTCATGCGCAAGCAGGGAGCTACGTCTTCCTCATTTGACACGATTGTGGCATCCGGGGTTCGTTCGGCACTGCCTCACGGTGTAGCCAGCTCCAAGTTGGTACAAGCGGGCGAACTGATTACGTTTGATTTCGGCGCGTTGCTAGATGGCTATTGCTCCGATTTGACACGTACAGTAGCTACACAAGGGGATTTGTCGCCGCAGCTACGTCAGATCTACGATATTGTGCTCAAGGCGCAGCTTCACGCGCTGGAACATATTAAGCCGGGCATGACGGGCCGTGAAGCGGATGCGCTGACTCGGGATATTATTGCAAGCCATGGTTATGGAGATAATTTCGGACACAGCACAGGTCATGGTCTGGGTCTGGAAGTCCATGAATCCACGCGTCTGTCGAAGGCAAGTGATGATATTCTGGAGCCTGGCATGGTTGTAACGGTTGAACCAGGTATTTATGTACCTGGATTGGGCGGCGTGCGGATCGAGGATGATATCGTTATTACAGATAGCGGTATCAAGGTATTAACACATTCAAGTAAAGAATTTACAGTCGTTTAATAACGATAACAGTCCTGTAGGAGGGGTATTTTAGTGATTAACGTTAATGATTTCAAAACAGGCTTGACCGTCGAGGTAGACGGAGATATTTTTACAGTGCTGGACTTCCAACACGTAAAACCAGGTAAAGGTGCGGCATTCGTGCGCTCCAAGCTGAAAAACCTGCGTAACGGCAATACTGTTGAACGTACATTCCGTGCGGGTGAAACGATTGGCCGCGCGCAAATTGAAAACCGTGGTGTGTCTTACCTTTATGCGAGCGCAGACGAGCATACATTCATGGACAACGAAACGTACGATCAATTCACACTTTCCAGCGATCAACTGAAATGGGAACTTAACTTCCTGCAAGAAAACATGAATGTAAACATCATTAGCTATAATGGTGAAATTCTCGGGATTAACCTGCCTAACAGCGTAGAGCTGAAGGTTATTGACACGGAGCCGGGTATTAAAGGTAACACCGCTACAGGTGCTACCAAAAATGCTAAAGTTGAAACAGGACTGAACGTTCAGGTTCCTTTGTTTATCAACCAGGACGATGTATTGCTGATTGATACACGCGATGGTAAATACATTTCCCGCGCATAAAAATGGTCTAGTTTCTTTATATCCCCTGTCCTTGTCAAGGACAGGGGATTATTTTCTATGGAGAACTGTTATTAAAAAAACATTGGCTCCACTTAGCACTTTCGTATTATACTGTACTAAAGTTATGCGTAGGATGTCACGTTCAAAGTCGGTTGTGCCATCTCAAGGTTACATACTGTTGAGTCTGAGGGAGTGAATATCGTTGTCTTTGTATGTCATGAAATTCGGAGGCAGTTCTGTCGGTGATACGGAGCGTATGAAACGCGTGGCAAAACGCGTTGTTGAGAAACAGAGTGAAGGGCATCAATGTGTAGTTGTTGTTTCCGCGATGGGAGATACAACAGACGAACTGATCGACCAGGCCAAATTGCTGAATGAGCAGTTGCCTGCACGTGAGTTGGATATGCTGATGACGACTGGCGAGCAAATTTCGATTGCATTGTTGTCGATGGCTATTCAGCAGTTGGGACATGAGGCGGTATCGTTTACGGGATGGCAGGCTGGTTTTCGTACGGAATCCGAGCATGGTCGGGCGAGAATTACGGACATCCAACCTCAGCGGGTATTGGATGCACTAAACAGCAATAAGATTGTCGTGGTTGCGGGTTTCCAGGGGATGTCTGCTGAAGGAGATATTACGACGCTGGGACGTGGTGGCTCTGACACGACGGCGGTTGCACTGGCGGCGGCGATCCAAGCAGATGCTTGCGAAATTTACACAGATGTCGATGGCATATATTCTACAGATCCACGGATCGTGAAGGTTGCTCGTAAGCTGAAAGAAATTTCCTATGATGAAATGCTGGAATTAGCCAATCTGGGTGCGGCAGTATTGCATCCACGTGCGGTAGAATATGCGAAACATAACCGGGTACCGCTGATTGTACGGTCCAGTTTTAACCATAATGAAGGGACGGTCGTAAAGGAGGATGCAGTAATGGAGCAGGGCGTAGTAGTTAGTGGGATTGCATATGATAAAAATGTAGCAAGAATCAGTATTTTGGGCGTAGTTGATACCCCTGGTGTACTGGCGAAAGTATTCGGAACGCTGGCGGGAGCCAAAATTGATGTAGACATTATTGTGCAAAGCGGTGTTGAGGCTGGCAGAGCAGACTTTTCCTTTACAGTGGCTCTAACGGATTGCGAAGCAGCCTTGAAGACGTTGGAAAGCATTCGCACAGAGCTTCCATACCGTGAAGTGACGTCTGAAGAAAACCTTGTCAAAGTATCCATCGTAGGTGCAGGTATGGTTAGCCATCCAGGCGTTGCAGCGCAGATGTTTGCTGTGTTGGCAGAACAAGGCGTGAGCATTAAAATGGTAAGCACATCTGAAATCAAGGTATCGTGTGTGATTGAGGCAGGCAAACTCCATGAGGTCATTCAGGCGCTGCATACAGCGTACAAGCTGGATACTGAGGAGCAAGCATTTGTAGGTGGGCCTCAGGACCGTCGGTAATTGAACGGAAGCAATCAAGTATAACGGCGGATGCATGTATGCCTCCTAATTCATAGTTTTATAATCATAGAATATAACGGTAGGTTAAGAGGTTGTTTTTTCAGCGAGTATCGGGCTGAAGGGCAGCCTCTTTTTATTGTGAATCTATTGTTTTTGCTCTAGGGTATCCCTTAGCCGTCAAGGCTTCGGGGTGCCTTTTTTGATTTTTGCAAATTCCACGAAGGCGCTTTAGGTGGCGGGGAATCTGTTTGTTGAGGGCGGATAGGAGCCTTGAAATCAACGACTAGGTTTTCAATATATTTTCGGCATAAAAAGCGAGAGTCGGCCATAGACTTGTCTTAAAGAAAAAGGACAACTGTGAGGGGGCGGCATCGGTATGGAATGGCTGGAGTTATTTCCCGAACCGTTGCACGGTATACTCGGAAAGCTTCCGGAAACGGTATTCAAGCAACTGGAAGAAATTCGGGTCCGGGAAGGAAGGCCGCTGGAAATTAATACGAATGGTGAACATCATTTTGTAACGTCCGCCGGTCGGCTGACTTTGAACCATACGGAAGCCTATAAGCCGGACCGGGAGGATGCTCACCGTTTGCTGGATTTTATCAGCAATCATTCCCTGTACACCATGGAGGAGGAGCTTCGCAAAGGATTTATTACCATTCCCGGGGGTCACCGGATCGGGTTGGCGGGGAGAACGGTGCTTAGCAGGGGACAAGTGGAGCATTTGAGGGATATAAGCAGCTTTAATGTAAGAATTGCTCGGGCGATTCCCGGTATAGCGGATCGCATATTGCCTTATGTAGCGGATCGAAAGTCCGGTAGAATCCTTCATACCCTCATCTTGTCACCGCCTCAGCATGGCAAAACAACACTGCTTAGGGATTTGGCCCGGCAACTAAGCTACGGGGGACTGGAAAGCAATAGGGGGCGTGGAAGCGGGCTCAAGGTAGGCATTATAGACGAACGCTCGGAGATTGCCGGCAGTCACAAGGGCATTCCCGGTTTTGATGTAGGACCTCGAACCGACGTATTGGATGGATGTCCGAAAGCAGAAGGCATGATGATGATGATTCGTTCCATGTCACCAGATGTGCTGATCGTCGATGAAATCGGACGACAGGAGGATGCCGAGGCGGTGCGTGAAGCGCTCCATGCGGGGATTGCAGTCATCGCCTCGGCACACGGTCGGGATGTAGCTGAAATGGCGACTCGGCCTGCTTTTGCCGGATTGACTACAGGACAGGAGCTGTTTCAGCTCTACGTCATGCTGGAGCGGACGAGCCGGGGAGTCTCCTTCCGGCTGGCAGATGCCAAGCAGCGTAGGCTGACACTGTCTGGGGAAGGGAACGGAGGCATATCCTATGCTTAAGCTGCTGGGAGCCGCGTTGGTTATACTCGCCGCTACGCTGGCTGGCTGGCAGCGGGCAAGGCAGTTTGCACTGAGGCCGCGGCAGATCAGGGAGCTGATTCTCGCGCTGCAAAGACTGACCACCGAGGTTTCCTATGGGGTGTCCCCACTGCCGGATGCTTTTGCCAAGACCGGAGAGCCGTTGCGGGAGCCGCTGCACACCTTGTTCAAGCAAGCCTCACACTGGATGCATCCCTCCTTTGGGCTGACCGCCAGAGAAAGCCTGCATAAAGCGATTGAAGCCTCGTGGAGCCGCTCCAGTATGCAACAGGCCGAGAAGGAAGCGATGCGGCAGCTAGCTTACAGTCTCGGAACCAGCGACCGTGAAGACCAGATCAAGCACATTGCGCTAACCATCCAGCAGCTATCCCATGAGGAAGCGCAGGCGCAGGCGGATCAGGTGAGATACGAGCGCATGAGTAGAAGCCTGGGATTGCTGATCGGAGCATTGATCGTCATTTTGATCTATTAGCGGGGTGCTTGAATGAATTTAGAAGTGAACGCTATTTTTCAGATTGCCGGAATTGGCATTATTATCGCCATGATTCATACCGTACTCAAGCAAATGGGCAAAGAAGACATGGCTCACTGGGTAACGGTCATCGGCTTTGTTGTAGTGCTGTTCATGGTGGTACGAATGCTGGATAACCTTCTGCAAGAGATCAAATCTATCTTTCTTTTTCAGTAGGTGGACACATGGAAATCATTCAAGTGGTCGGCTTCGCCCTGATTGCTACGGTTCTGATTTTGGTCATTAAGGAACAGAAGCCGATGTTTGCTTTTCTGATTGCGACAGCTGCGGGAATCGTCATTTTTTTACTGTTGATTGGCAAGATTGGGTCCGTGGTTGCTGTGCTGGAACGTCTAGCAAGGTCATCGGGCATGGATATGATTTATTTTAAAACCGTGCTGAAAATTATCGGTATCGCTTATATTGCCGAATTTGGAGCGCAGGTGGTTCGGGATGCGGGACAAGACGGGATTGCCTCCAAAATCGAGCTTACAGGAAAGGTGCTCATCATGGTGCTGGCGATCCCGATTATCAGCATTATCATTGACACGATTCTGAAGCTGATGCCCGCCTGAAGGGGTGATGCCATGAAAAGGCTGAAGGGGATGCCGAAACTCAAAGTGGTTGCCATTTTGCTGCTATGCCTCTGGTGTGCTTCGGCTGCGGTCATGTTTGCAGATACACCTACGAATGAATGGATCAGACAACAGGCGGAGCAGATGCCCAAAGATGAGGTAGAGCATTATTGGGACGGGCTGATGCAGCAATATGGTGGATTTTTCCCCGATCAGAAAACGCCCTCCTTCATGGATATGCTGCTTCCGGGCGGTGAAGGGTTCAGTATTAAAGGTGTATTGAGCGCTATAGCCGACTTTTTCATCCACGAAATTCGGGTGAATGCCAAGCTACTCGTCACCATTGTCATGCTCAGCATTATGAGTATGGTGCTGGAAACACTGCAAAGTGCTTTTGAAAGTAATCAGGTCAGCAAAGTCGCCTACGCGATTGTATATATGGTCATTATCATTCTGGCGATTAACAGCTTTAGTGTAGCGATTGGTTATGCAAAGGAAGCCATTGACAGCATGATTCAGTTTATGATGGCGATGCTGCCCCTGCTTTTTGCCATGCTGGCCTCGATGGGTAACGTCGTAACGGTTTCGGTCACCCACCCGCTGATTGTATTTATGATCAACACGGTCGGGACGGTCATTCATACGCTGGTATTTCCGCTGCTGTTCTTCTCGGCAGTGTTGTATCTGGTCAACTCACTGACAGGCAAATACAAGCTGACCCAGTTGGCCGATCTGCTGCGCAACGCCGGAGTGGGGGTGCTGGGAGTCCTGCTGACCATTTTTCTGGGTGTCATTTCGGTACAGGGCTTGACGTCGTCTGTTACTGATGGATTAACGATTCGAACGGCCAAGTATATTACAGGCAGCTTTGTTCCAGTGGTGGGTAAGGCGCTGGTAGATGCGACAGATACGGTCATTTCGGCTTCGTTGCTCGTGAAAAATGCTATTGGGCTGGTAGGAGTCATCATTATCCTGTTCCTCTGTGCCTTCCCTGCCCTCAAGATTCTGACGCTGGCCCTGATCTATAAAGTCACAGCAGCAATTATGCAGCCTTTGGGAGATACGCCTATCGTGGAATGCCTGGATGCAATCGGTAAAAGTATGATTTATGTCTTCGCAGCGCTGGCGGTAGTGGGGTTAATGTCCTTCCTTGCGATTACGATCATGCTCGCGGCAGGCAATATGACGGTCATGATGAGGTGAGTGAATAATCAAAAAGCAAACGGGGGGAGGGGAGTGACGTGACCTGGCTGGGAGGCTGGCTGAAGGAACTGGTGCTGATTGTGCTGCTGGCTTCTTTTGTCGATATGATCTTGCCAAGCCGTTCCATGGAAAGGTATGTAAAGCTCGTACTCAGCCTGCTTATTCTACTAACGCTACTCTCTCCGGTCGTGCGTTTGCTGAGTACTAGTCCCTCTGAGCTTCTGGGGAGCGCGTTTGATCTTCAGCGTCAGGCAGAGACAGGTAGGGGTGAACCGACATTGGAGGAAATTTTGGAAAAAGGGAACAAGTTGAAGCGGCAACAGGAGCAAAGCTCCATGCAATGGGCTGGCCAAGAGGTCGCCAAGCAAATCAAGGGACAGCTGGAGCAGCATACCGGGTTAGCGATTCAATCGGTTCAGGTTACGCTTGCTCAGATGAAGCAGGGAGCGTCCGATCTGGAGGCTGGAACGGGTATTCAGTCAGTAGTGGTTAAGTTAGCGGAGCAGCAGGCTGGGCGTGAGGAGAAAACCACGAATGTCCCACCAGGTGCGGACTCCAAGCCGATTATGATAGAGCCTGTAGCTGAAAAAGAAGTAAATATCCGCGTAGAGCCAACGCCTGCAAAAGCATCGGATCAAGAGAAGGGAACGGCAGAGGGGGCCAATAACCGTGCAGAAAACTCTAATGGTGAAAAGACAGCGAACACGCAAACTTTCGGCTTAATTACTGGACTGTTGCACGAAAAATGGGGAATCGACAGCAAAAATGTTCAGGTGTTTTCTTCGCAAAACGGTACACATGAATGGTAACAGGAGGTGAGCAGAAATGGGCAAATGGATGAATAAGCTGGAGCAATGGATGGGCGGGGGGGCAGACGGGCCCAAAAGGTTCAATTCATTTCGCTGGCTGCTTATTCTCGGTCTTATCGGGGTTGCGATCATGCTTTTTAATTCGTTCGTGAATGTGAAAAAGGTGGACTCGGAAAACGTGGGGCGGGAGCCGCCTGGTGTGATGAAAAATGAAACCGCACTTCAGACAACGGCGGGTGAGGAAAGTTCCTTTGCCGGAATTGAGAAGGTGTTCGAAAATAATATGACGCAGATGCTGGAGCAGATTGTTGGTGTAGGGACGGTCGACGTCATGGTTACGGTTGACTCCACTGAGGAAGTCATCGTTCAGCGTAATGTGAAGGATATGCAGGAAGAAAATAACGAGACGGATGCCAATGGAGGTCAGCGACATACCACTCAATATACGCGCGACGGAGAGATTGTCACTTATGAATCGTCAGGAGGTCAGCACACCCCGATTGTTACAAAAAAAGTTAAGCCGCAGGTGCGGGGAGTGCTCGTTGTGGCCATGGGAGCAGAAAATCCCACCGTGAAGCAGTTGATTGTGGATGCCGTACAGAAGGGGCTTAATGTGCCTTCCTATAAAATTTCAGTCGTTCCGCGCAAGCAGGGATAGATTGAAATCAGAAGCAGGGATAAATGAAAATCCTAATTTAATGATATTGGAGGACAGAACATGAATAACAAAAGACAAACTGTTTGGCTGGTGTCCATGCTGAGTTTAATGGTCGTGCTATCTGCGTACTATCTGTTTACAGAGGACTCCAGCCCGGCGAACCCGCCTGTGGCGGACAGTGAGCAAGTGAGCAAGGTTAAGCAGGATACCGCCGAGGAAGCGACAGGCAAGACAGAAGAACAACTGAACGAGCTAAAAGTAAATGAAGTGGTGACCCATGGAGAAGTAACCAAAGAAGGGACTGCCTCTTCCGCGAAGACGGACATGGCTGCCGCAACTGATCCTGCTACCGAATCTACTACAGGCGAAAATAAAGATACGGCCGCTGCCCCGGCTACTGAGTCTGCTAAATCGGATCAAAATACTACTGCTACCGCGCCCGATACTGCGGCAAAAAGTGACGATAAAACAGCATCCACCGCAAAAACGGACCAGCAGGTGCTCGATCAGGTGGCAACGGAACAAGCCGCGAAGCCTACGGCCGCTGCTGTTATCGACAACTACTTGCTGGAGCGGGATGTGGCAAATCAAAAGAAAAATGACGAGCTGACGACTGCAATGAACGATAGCACTGCCAAGAAAGCCGCGGAGGCACAAAAAGAATTGCATGTGCTGGAAGACAAACAGGCGAAAATCACCGGAATTGAAGAAGAGCTTCAGCAGCAGTTCGCCAATGCGGTGGTCCGCGAGGAAGATGCCGATAAATACAAGGTAGTGGTTCTGAGTGAAAAACTGGATGCTAAACAAGCGGTAACAATCGTCGATAAAGTCATGAAAGAATTGAATGTAACACAGGACAAGATCAGTGTCCAGTATGTTACACAATAAGACAAAAATCGAGAAAAAGCCCGGATTTCTGCACATTTCCGGGCTCTTTCTATTTTTAATGATTGTGATATAATACATAAAGCTGTTTCAACAATGTTATCAGCAACCGGAAAAATGCTGAAGGAGTGATTAATAGAGATGTTCAAATTAAGCGAGATTAAGGAATTGATCAAGCTGGTGGATGAAACGTCTGTACATGAGCTTGAAATTGAAAATGAAGGAACTCGCCTGTTGATCCGTAAACCGGGCAAAAGCGAGATCGTTACGGTACAGGCTCCTTTGGCAGCACCTGCTTATGCAGTGGCACCACAAGCTGCTATTCCGAATCCACAAGCACAGTTTGATGCAGGACATACATCTGTTGGGGAAACCAAGGAATATGCAAGCAATCTACATAAAATCGTATCTCCGATGGTAGGGACTTTCTATAGTTCTTCATCCCCGGATACGGCTCCGTATGTGAGTATCGGCAGTAAAGTAGGCGAGAAAACAACGGTGTGTATTATTGAAGCGATGAAGCTGATGAACGAGCTGGAAGCTGAAGTGAAGGGCGAGATTGTGGAAATTTTGGCCGAAAACGGACAGTTGGTCGAGTATGGCCAGCCATTGTTCCTTGTAAAACCGGAGTAAGACGCTTGCTTGCGCCCTTTTTTTTAGGGTTCAGCCAGACTGCTCCCAGGGAGGATAAAGTCATGACATTTCAAAAAGTATTGATTGCGAATCGTGGAGAAATTGCGGTTCGTATCATTCGCGCTTGCCGCGAAATGAATATTTCGACGGTTGCCGTATATTCGGAAGCCGACAAGGATTCGTTACATGTGCGTCTCGCAGATGAGGCTTACTGTATCGGACCGACGCTGTCCAAGGACAGCTACCTGAATTTTACGAACCTGATGAGCGTTGCGACATTGACTGAATGTGATGCAATTCATCCAGGTTACGGATTTTTGGCTGAAAACGCCGACTTCGCTGAAATTTGCGAATCTTGCAATATTACGTTTATTGGTCCTTCTCCAGAAGCGATTAACAAAATGGGAGACAAGGCAGTCGCCAAGCAGACGATGAAGGATGCCGGGGTTCCGGTCATTCCGGGTTCGGACGGGCTGGTGGAGGATTTGCAGGATGCCATTACCATTGCTCGCGATATCGGCTATCCGGTGATCATCAAGGCCACAGCAGGTGGCGGCGGTAAAGGGATCCGTATTGCTGAGGATGAAGATAATCTTATTCAACAAATCACTACCGCCCAGCAGGAAGCGCAAAAAGCGTTTGGCAACGCAGGTGTGTATCTGGAAAAATATTTGACCGGTATGAAGCACGTAGAGATTCAGATCATAGCGGACAAGCACGGCAATGTTGCGCATCTGGGCGAACGGGACTGCTCTGTGCAGCGCCGTCGTCAGAAGCTGTTGGAGGAAGCACCGTGTCCTGTACTTTCGCAGGATGTGCGTGAAGAAATGGGTCAGGCAGCCGTTCGTGCGGCATTGGCTGTACAATACTCCGGTGCGGGAACGCTGGAATTTTTGCTCGGACAGGACAATCAATTTTATTTTATGGAAATGAACACACGAATTCAGGTCGAACATCCCGTAACGGAGATGATTACCGGTGTGGATTTGATTAAGGAAATGATTTTGGTCGCTGAAGGGCATCCGCTTTCCTTTACACAGGAAGAAGTCGTCATCAATGGATGGGCGATGGAGTGCCGTATTAACGCCGAGGACCCTGATCGCAATTTTATGCCTGCACCGGGTAAAATCGGATTTTATCTGCCTCCAGGCGGCCCTGGGGTACGCGTAGACAGCGCAGCTTATCCGGGTTACAGCATTCCTCCTTATTATGACTCCATGATCGCCAAATTGATTGTGTGGGCGCCTACACGTCAGGAAGCGATTGCCAAAATGAAGCGGGCTCTGTCCGAGTTTGCTATTGAAGGCATACCGACAACGATTTCTTTTCATCAACGTTTGTTGGAGCATCCAACCTTCGTCAAAGGCGATTTTGATATTAAATTTTTGGAGGAAAACGAAGTTTAATCGGTATATTTCCTCAGTTTGTCATAATGAACGCCAAATGATATAGTATGGATAATAAGTGAGCATGTCTGCTTTGAAATTCAAAGCTGAAGTGAAACTTATTTTGACCGAAAGGTGTTGAAGGTATGAACACAGTGCCAACCGAATTCGAGCGTACAGAAATTGGGGAGATTCAGATTGCTCCGGAGGTTATTGAAGTCATTGCCGGACTGGCAACCGTTGAGGTGCCGGGCGTAGCGGGAATGAGTGGCGGATTTGCAGGCGGGTTTGCCGAGCTGCTGGGCCGCAAAAATTTGTCCAAAGGTGTAAAAGTGGAAGTCGGGCAGCGTGAAGCGGCTGTAGACGTCTCCGTCATTATTGAGTACGGTAACCGTCTGCCTGAGGTGGCTGCTGCTATTCAGCACAATGTTAAGCGTTCCATTGAAACCATGACAGGTCTTAACGTTGTTGAAGTGAACGTGCAAATTCATGATGTTCAATTCAAAAATGCCGAAAAAGTAGAAGAGCCGGAAGTTCTGGGCGCCGGACGGGTTAAATAGAGCGATACTTTGTACAAACCCCCGACCCTTAAGGGTCGAGGGTTTACTCTAATTTAAGGAGGCTGTGCGTTTCGTGGCTAAAGTTATGGACAGACTTCTGCTGTTCTTGTACAGCTTAAGTATCGGAATTATTTCCATTCTCGCCATCCTCCTCCTGAGCGGAGCCATTCCGTATGCCTTAAGCATTCAGGATGAGCGGATTGTGTGGTCTACCAGCTTGATTATGGCAGGAGTACTGTTGTTGTTGAGTCTCCGGGTTTTTTATATCTCCATTCGCCGGAACCAAACGGTACAGCATTCTATAGATCAACGAACGGAGTACGGTGACATTCAGATTTCAGTGGATACCATCGAAAATCTGTGTCTCAAAGCGGCATCCAGATATCGTGGAGTACAGGACCTGAAAGCACGTATTCGCGTACTGGAATCGGGACTTGATATTACGATTCGGGCGGTTGTGGACGGGGAAAGTTCCATTCCGGTGTTAACCTCCGAGGTACAAAAGGGGGTACACGATCATGTGGAAGAAATTACTGGAATTCCTGTGTCCAATGTGTCTGTGTACATCGCCAATGTTTCTCAGTCACCAAGCTTTAAGAGTCGTGTGGAATAGAGGTGATTTTCCCTGATGCCCTGGAAAGAAATATGGGGAAGTTACAAGGGCCGGATCACGGGAATTACGGCCGGTATTTTTTTCGGGTTTATTTATTTGTGGGCAGGCTTTTGGAATATGTTGTTCTTTGCATTGATGGTGTTCATCGGATATACGCTAGGAAGACGTAGTGACTCAGCGCTCCATTCCCTCCTAACTTGGAAGGAATGGAGCGATTGGCTGTCGCAGCGTTGGCGTCCTTTTAAATGAACCCTGTGATACGCTTTCTCCAAAATAGAGCTGTAGCTTCTTTGCGCCCAACGTTTTGGAGGATGCGTTCACAGGTTTTTTTGTGGAATTGGTTAAAATAAAAAATAGATACAGGCAAGCGTAGGAGGCAGGGCATGAAAAGACGTCTGGCGAGGGAAATAGCGGTACAAAGCATGTACCATATGGAAATGAATGAAGTGGATGCAGCAGCAGCAGTAGATATGTTGCTCCAGGAAGCGGCAGAGGATAACGAAGCGGAAGTAGTCATCAAAAATGCAGCAGTGTTAAGGGCTTACGTATTAGAGCATGTGCGGGGTACCTGGGAACACAAGGAAGCGATTGACAAACTTCTGGTGGATTATCTCAAAGGTTGGCAGATCAGCAGACTTTCACGCGTGGATCGCCAAATTTTGAGACTAGCGGCATATGAAATGATTTTCCGCGAGGATGTTCCAGCTAAAGTTTCAGTCAATGAAGCGATTGAATTATCCAAGCATTTTGGGACTGAGGAGTCGGGTAAATTTGTCAACGGTGTTCTGGGACGGGTTATACAAGAACTGGAGCAACTGAAAGCACGGTTTTAAGCTGAAATTATTTTACTCAGGTTGGGGAGTGGTTGAACATGTCAGCAACGATCATTGATGGCAAACAAATCTCTAAGGATATTCGCGCAAGCATTCAGCAGGAGGTCGTCCGTCTGAAGGAACACAAATTCCAGCCTGGACTGGCTGTCGTACTGGTAGGTGAAGATCCTGCTTCTCAGGTGTATGTTAGAAACAAGGAAAAGGCGTGTCAAGATCTCGGGTATTATTCCGAGGTGCATCGGTTGGCAGCGGATACTTCGCAGGAAGCATTACTGGAGCTGGTGAACAAGCTGAATCACCAAAGTAATATTCACGGGATTCTGGTACAGCTTCCGTTGCCCAAACACATTCATGAAAAAGCAGTCATTGACGCTATTGCAGTCGAGAAGGATGTGGATGGATTTCATCCGGTGAACGTGGGGAATCTGGTTATTGGTGATGATAGTCTCCTGCCTTGTACTCCTGCTGGAGTCATTGAGTTGATCAAGCGTGCGGGGGTAGAAATTGAGGGCAAGCATGCGGTAGTCATTGGTCGCAGTAATATCGTGGGCAAGCCGGTATCGCTGTTATTGCAGCGTGAAGATGCTACGGTGACCATGTGTCACTCTCGTACGGCCAATATCGCCGAACTGAGTCGACAAGCGGATATTTTGGTGGTTGCCATCGGTAAAGCCAACTTCATTGATGCTTCGTTCGTGAAGCCCGGAGCGGTAGTCATTGATGTAGGCATGAATCGTCTAGAGAGCGGAAAACTGGCGGGTGACGTTGATTTTGAGAGCGTGAAGCAATTATCCGGTCCGATTACACCTGTTCCCGGCGGTGTAGGGCCGATGACAATTACCATGCTGATGCAAAATACGCTCGTAGCGGCCAAGCGGTCGCACGGTTTGGCATAAGGGCGGTTGCCTGTGGCTGAACAGCGTATTTACTCTATTAAGGACCTGAATCGTTATATCCGGATGAAGCTGGAAACGGATCAGGTGCTGTCCGACGTTTGGATACGCGGGGAAATTTCTAACTTTACGCATCATTCGAGTGGTCATATGTACTTTACGCTCAAGGATGAGGGCAGCCGCATCCGTTCGATTATGTTTGCGACCCATAATCAGCGGCTCCCTTTCGTACCAAAAGAAGGTACGCGTGTTATTGCCCGGGGAAACGTATCCGTGTACGAACGGGATGGACAATATCAATTTTATGCGACCCAGATGCAGCCTGACGGTATAGGAAGCCTCTACCTTGCTTATGAACAGCTCAAGCAAAAGCTGGATGCAGAAGGGCTGTTTGATACTGCTCGCAAGCGTAATCTCCCTGTTCATCCCGCAACGATTGGCGTGATTACGTCACCAACCGGAGCGGCTGTGCGTGATATTATTACTACGCTTCAACGGCGATACCCGCAAGCCGGAATTATGCTCTATCCTGTGCTTGTGCAGGGGAAAGGTGCTGCGCCCTCTATTGTTAAGGCGATTGAAGCCATGAACTGTATGCAGGAGGTTCAGGTGATGATCATCGGGCGGGGCGGTGGCTCGCTGGAGGAGTTATGGGCGTTTAACGAGGAAGCGGTTGCGCGTGCCATTTATGCATCGGTGATTCCAGTTATTTCGGCCGTCGGGCATGAAACCGATTTTACGATTGCCGATTTTGTGGCCGATTTGCGAGCGGCTACGCCGACCGCAGCCGCCGAGCTGGCTGTGCCTCATCAGCAAGAGTTGCGGGATCAGTTGCTCCAGAGGAAGCAGCGATTACGTAACGCACTTCGACAGCGGCTGGAAACCAGCCGTGAACGGTTGATCCGGCTTCGGCGCTCACCGGTGCTGCTGCACCCACGCCGCTATATGCTACAGCATGCGGAGCGGATGGATATGTTGCATCAGCGGCTCATCCGGGCAGCAGGCAACCGTTCGCGCTTGAACGCGGAGAAGAACATGCGTATGCGTCAGGTGCTGGAGCGGTTTAACCCTCGCGAACAAATCCTTTCGGCCCGCAAGCAGACGGATGTGGCACAGCGTCAGCTGGAATCTGCGATGCGTGCTATTACCAAGACGGGACGGCAGCAACTGCACGCGGGTATTCGTCAGTTGGATGCGCTTAGCCCGCTCAAGGTCATGTCGCGAGGTTACAGCCTTGTGTACGATGAGCAGGAAAAACGGTTGATCAAGTCTCTAAAAGACATACAGCCGGGCGATTCTATCAAGATTAAAGTGAGTGACGGGCAGTTGGACTGCCAAGTATGGGGAATGAAGGAGGACGCGAAGCACGGTGGCGAATGAAACGGAATTGAATTTTGAAGCGGCCATGGCCGCTCTTGAAGAAATTGTCGGACAACTGGAGCATGGAGACGTTCCTCTGGAGCAAGCCATTGATTTGTTCCAGCGTGGTATGAAGCTGTCTCAGCTTTGCAGTCAGAAGCTGGAGCAAGTTGAACGTAAAATTGAAATGATTGTGGAAGAGGACGGAGATTTGCGCAAGAAGCCTTTCGGCGGTGGAATGGATGAAAACGGTGGTGAAGGCGTTGAATAGACCATCGTTCAAGGAATATTTGACCGGGACGGTGGACGAGGTTTCGTCTGCATTGACCGAGCAATTCCCAGCTCATTGGAGCATTCCCGCCGTTCTTCGTGAATCCATGAATTATTCGCTCACCGCAGGTGGAAAACGCCTGCGGCCTCTGCTTGTGATCGCAGCTGCTGAAGCATTCGGCGGAAGCCGAGAGGCAGCGTTACCCGTAGCATGTGCGGTAGAAATGGTACATACGTATTCCCTGATTCACGACGACTTACCAGCCATGGATGATGATGATTATCGCCGGGGCAAACTGACGAATCATAAGGTATATGGTGAGGCGGTTGCTGTACTTGCAGGGGATGCATTGCTGACCCACGCATTTTACAGTGTCGTACAGACGGGTCGTCGTCACGGAATTTCATCCGATGCGCTGCTGTCCATTGTGGAGGAATTATCCGAAATGAGCGGAGCGCGGGGCATGGTGGGTGGTCAGGTTGCGGATATGTCCGGCCAACAAGGGATGACGGGAATTGAGGAACTGGAGTATATCCATCTCCACAAAACCGCTGATTTGATTATTTTCTCATTGCTGGCTGGTGGACGGATCGGTGGAGCGGATAAGGGTCAATTAGAGGCGCTTCGCCGTTTTGGACGCGATCTGGGACTGGCATTTCAAATTCAGGATGATATTCTGGATCTGGTGGGTGATGAGAGCAAGCTGGGTAAAAAAACGCAAAGTGATGTTGAACAGGAGAAGGTTACGTATCCGTATTTTATCGGTATGGAGGCCTCTTTGCAGCAGGTGGAGGAACTCACAGCTTCGGCTAAAAATGCCTTAATTGAAGGCGGTATACCTGATTCTTCGCGTTTGCTGGAGATTGCCGATTACCTGATGAAGCGAGATCATTAGTAGGGGTAGGTCTGTTTTGACTTGTCTGCGTTTAAGCATGACGAAAAAGTGTGATATAATACTTGTTAACTTTACACACAAACTTGAAGGAAAGCGGGGAGATATGCGTGCTGCTTCCACACATAAAGCAACCAGGCGATCTGAAATCACTGTCGGTTAAGGAGTTGGATTCTCTTGCCGAGGAAATCAGGGGCTTTTTGATTGAGAAGCTGTCCGTGACTGGGGGGCATCTGGCATCGAATCTGGGAGTGGTTGAGCTCACAATCGCCCTGCATTACTGCTATAACAGTCCGAAGGACAAAATGATTTATGACGTTGGGCATCAGGCCTATGTGCACAAAATATTGACAGGGCGAATGGATCGTTTTGATACCCTCCGCCAACGTGATGGACTTTGCGGTTTTGTAAAAAGAAGCGAGAGCGAGCATGATGTTTGGGAAGCTGGACATAGTAGCACTTCTTTGTCGGCCGCGATGGGGATGGCTTTGGCTCGTGATTTGAAGGGCGAGGACAATAAAGTCATTGCCATGATCGGGGATGGAGCGTTGACTGGAGGTATGGCCTTCGAAGCGTTGAACCATATCGGACATGAACGTAAAAACTTGATGGTCATTCTGAATGACAATGAAATGTCCATAGCGCCGAACGTAGGGGCAATGCATAATTATTTGAGCAAAATCCGCTCGGACCGTCATTATTTGCGGGCGAAGGATGAGCTGGAAGTTTTGCTGAGAAAAATACCTGCTATCGGTGGTAAACTTGCTAAATCGGCTGGCCGTGTCAAGGACAGTCTTAAATATATGATGGTACCGGGCGTACTGTTTGAGGAACTGGGGCTGACGTATCTTGGCCCGGTAGACGGACATGATTTGCCCAAGCTGATTGAAATTTTCCAGCAAGCAGATAACGTCACGGGTCCCGTATTGGTGCATGTTGTAACCACCAAGGGTAAAGGCTATAAACCTGCGGAGGCAGATTCACATAAATGGCACGGAATCAGTCCTTACAAAATTGAATCTGGTCAAGTGCTCAAAGCCGTAGGCAATCCGATGTATACGGAAATTTTCGGACAGACGCTGATTGAGCTGGCTGAGCAGGATGAGCGTATTATTGCGGTTACACCTGCTATGCCTGGTGGATCAGGGCTGGTGCCGTTCAGTAAGAAATTTCCTACACGCATGATTGACGTCGGCATTGCCGAGCAGCACGCAGCTACCATGTGTGCCGCCTTGGCAATGGAAGGAATGAAGCCGGTATTTGCGGTATACTCCACTTTTATGCAGCGTGCTTATGACCAAATTGTACATGACATCTGCCGTCACAATGCAAACGTGATGTTTGCGATAGACCGTGCGGGTTTTGTCGGGGCAGACGGGGAAACCCACCATGGTGTGTTTGATGTAGCGTTCTTGCGTCATATACCGAATCTCGTGCTTATGATGCCCAAGGATGAGAACGAGCTGCGTCATATGATGAAAACAGCGCTCGATTACGACGACGGCCCGATAGCTTACCGCTATCCGCGTGTTAATGTGCTTGGTGTGCCGATGGACAAAGAATTGCAAGCTATACCTATTGGCAGTTGGGAGCCTTTACGCAAGGGTGAGGGCTTCGCTGTAATCGCTTCGGGGCCGATGCTCCAGGTGGCAACAGAGGCTGCGGACGCGATGAAACGAGAAGGTTTGCAGGTGAGTGTCGTTAATGCCCGTTTCCTCAAGCCGTTAGATGAAGATATGCTGCGTGAACTGGCCCGTCAGCATACAAAGCTGATCGTATTGGAAGAAGTCTCCGAAGCAGGAAGTTTGGGTAGCGCCGTGCTGGAATTTTATGCCAAAGAAGAAATACAGGATACACAGGTGCGCCTGATGGGGATTCCCGATATGTTCGTGGAACATGGCTCGATCAAGGAGCAACGCGCCGAAGTGGGCCTTACCGTTGAAGCGGTGTGCCTGAAGCTTCGCAAATGGGCTACCGAGCCTGCGTATGGTATGGGACAATCGGTATAGGGGAACTTGAAGCGAAATCGTGACTATTAAGAAAAAGTATGACAAAAGCAGCGTAGCTGCCTTAAAGGGAGATTAACATGTCTGTTCCGAAGGAACGCATTGATGTATTACTTGTAGAACAAGGCTTTTTTGAAAGCCGCGAAAAAGCCAAAGCCGCAATTATGGCAGGTCTGGTACTGGCCAACAGTGAACGGATCGAGAAGGCGGGTATGAAGGTACCACGCGACAGCGAGCTTAAAGTAAAGGGTGCAGTGCATCCGTATGTAGGCCGTGGAGGGTTGAAGCTGGAAAAGGCTATCCGTCAATTCGAGCTGGATATGAAGGGCAGAACGATGCTGGATATCGGCTCATCCACCGGAGGTTTTACGGATTGTGCCCTCCAGCATGGAGCGGAGTATGTATATGCCATTGACGTGGGATATAATCAGCTGGACTGGTCGCTTCGTAATGACGAACGGGTATGCGTAATGGAGAAAACGAATTTCAGGTATATGACACCGGCGGATTTGAACGGACCTGTACCGAATTTCGCAAGTATTGATGTTTCTTTTATTTCGTTGCGCATTATTTTGCCGCCATTGCTTGCGTTGCTACATCAGCCTGCTGACATTGTGGCTCTGATTAAGCCGCAATTTGAAGCCGGACGTGAAAAGGTGGGGAAATCCGGCGTCGTCCGCGATACCGCAACGCACAAAGAAGTGTTGCAAACCATCCTGACATTCTCGCACGAGCTTGGATTTTCGCTGAAAGGATTGGCTTATTCTCCTATTACCGGTGGAGAAGGCAATATTGAATTTTTGGCGCATTGGCGTTTGGATAAGTCTGCTATTGCAGACCCGCAACAGGAAAGCGTTGATTTCCGTCCGTTGATTGAACTTACTGTTCAGGAAGCAGGTCAGACCTTCAATAATGGTCCGTCGCTTAAGTAACATTCAGGGGTTCCCAAGAGTTCTGTGAACTTAAGGGAACCTCTTTTTGGTAGGGATTGTTTAACGAACTCACGTTCGCCTATAATGAGGTATACAGAAGAAAAGGGATATCACCTCCTGTGCTAGAATATGTCCATGAGGTGATCGATTCATGGACACGCGATATGATACGGTGATCATTGTCGTAATCGGCGTAATATTAGTGGTATGGGCTTTTTACGGTCTGCGTACCTGGCTAAAGGAGCCGGGGCCGCTTGTGTTAAAGACGATACCGATTAACGAGGAGTTGGACGAAGGGCCTGCTGTGGACTTGCTGGAAGACGCGGGTTATGAGCTGGTGGGCGGAAAAATGAAAATCCCGCTTGCTTTTAAAGTGAATGGACATACCGTATATAGCCGTTTGTTTATAGACTATGTGGCTGTGCGAAATGGTTCAACATATATGGTCAAAACGTCACGCCGCAAGAGACCGATGGAGTGGAATGGTCCTGATTTGCGGGACAGGCTTATGCCTTATCTGCTGCTTTATCCGGGCTGTGCGGGCGTATTGTACGTTGATACAGACGAACGGGGTATCCGCCTTATTACATTAGTGGAAGACATCGAAGAAGAGAAATATGAAGATTAATCCATAGGAGGATTTTATGAAGGGCCAACGACATATTAAAATCAGAGAAATTATTTCACAACAGGAAATTGAAACGCAGGACGATCTGGTTGAAGCATTGCGCAAGGCTGGTTTTCAGGTCACTCAAGCCACCGTATCTCGGGACATCAAGGAACTGTTGCTTATTAAGGTTCCGATGGATGACGGCAGGTACAAATATTCGATGCCTTCAGATCAGCGATATAATCCGGCGCAGAAACTGAAACGTACATTGGGCGACAATTTTTTGCATATTGACTATACGACCAATCTGATCGTGATGAAGTGTTTGCCGGGAACGGCGAACTCGATCGCTGCATTATTGGACAACATTGAATGGCCTGAAATTATGGGGACTATTAGCGGAGATGACACCATTTTGATTATTTGCCGATCGGAAGAGAACAGCGAGACCATAGTGAATCGTCTTATGGGCTATATTTCCTGACCATGAATTCTAGGCCTATTTAGACGTTTGAATTTGTACATCATAGAGGTGAAAGAACGATGCTGGTTACTTTATCTATACGAAATTTGGCAGTTGTAGAGGCTGTCGATGTTCATTTTTATAAAGGGTTCCACGTATTGACCGGGGAAACAGGCGCGGGTAAATCCATCATTATCGATGCCCTCGGTCTGATTGCTGGAGGCAGAGGTTCCGCCGATCTGGTCCGTTATGGGTGCGATAAAGCAGAGATGGAAGCGCTGTTTGAACTGCCTGTTAAGCATCCGGTTTGGGTAACGTTAGAGGAGCAAGGAATCAAGGCGAATGCGGAAGAACATCTATTGATTCGGCGGGAACTGACCGTTCAAGGCAAAAGTTCATCACGGATTAACGGTCAAATGGTCAATTTAACAATGCTGCGTGAGGTAGGTGAGCAGCTTGTCAATATTCACGGTCAGCATGAGCATCAAAGTTTGCTACGCGCAGACCGCCATTTGGCTTTGCTGGATACGTTCGGTGATTCGGTCATCGGTCCTGTCAAAACGCTTTACAGAGAGCGCTACAATGCTTTTGTCAAAGCGGAAAAAGAAGTACGGGAGCTGCAAAGCTCCAGTCAAAAGGCCTATCAGCTATTGGATATGTACCGATTTCAATTAGAAGAGATCGCTGCGGCGGAGTTGAAATTAGGAGAAGATGAATTATTGGCAGAGGAACGGGTCAAGCTATCCCATAGTGAGAAAATGATGGATGGGGTATCAGGAGCCTACGATCTGCTAAGTGGCAGAGGTGGACTGGACATGATCAATAACGTGTTGTCCAGACTAAATGATATCCAAAGCTACGATAGCAAAAGCCTTCAGCCCATTGCGGAGCAGATTCAATCTGCTTTTTACCAGTTGGAGGATGCAGCGTTCCAATTACGTTCGTACCGTGAGGATATTGAATTTAATCCGGGCAAGCTGTATGAAGTGGAGCAACGTCTGAATCAAATTACCGGGTTACAACGAAAATATGGTGATAGTATAGAGCAGATTTTGGAATACTATAGCCGTATTGAGCAGGAAACCGATATGCTGGAGAATAAGGATGAACGGCTGGAGCAGTTAATTGCGAAGCGGGATGAGTTGCTTTCCGATTTGCTCCAGATTGCAGAAGAGCTTACAGAAGCGCGTGAAATTTGTGCTGAAGAGCTGGCCGAGCAGATAGAGCAGGAGCTAAAGGATCTGCAAATGGAAAGAACGTCACTCAAAGTACGTATTGATCCGATTGAAGATCCGCGTGGATATGAATATAAAGGACGGCGGGTACGACCAACCAAGCAGGGCATCGATAGTGCGGAATTTCTGATTTCCCCGAATCCGGGGGAGCCACTTCGTCCACTGGGCAAGATTGCTTCTGGTGGTGAGCTGTCCCGTATCATGTTGGCGATGAAAAGTATTTTTGCACGTCATGATCAAATTCCTGTACTCATTTTTGACGAGGTGGATACTGGGGTAAGCGGTCGTGCGGCTCAATCCATTGCCGAGAAACTGTATCGTTTGTCTTCCGTCTGTCAGGTATTTTCCATTACTCATTTGCCGCAGGTAGCATGTATGGCGGAACATCAGTACCTCATTGAGAAGAATGTTCATGACGAACGTACAATGACGCAAATAGAAGCGTTAAATGAGGACGGACGTGTAAAGGAATTGGCGCGTATGCTGGGCGGCGTGGAAATTACCGAAAAAACTTTGCATCACGCACAGGAAATGCTGAATTTGGCGGGAGGAAAGAAAGCCTGAAAAGAGCGGCTGGCGTAATGATTAACAGTTATAAAAGCCTGGGGGCAAGGTTACCTTATAGGTACGCATTTGGCGACCACCTTTACTCGTCAAGCGAAAGAAGCAAAGGGAGCGTGACAGCCATTGAATTTTTACTCCAGGATCAAATTGCTCGGTCTTTTGCTTGTTTTTCTTATTTGTTGTATCGGTAATGCCAAGTCTGTACATGCAGCGCTGCCTCCACAAGCATCTCTGGGATTATTCGGTTCCCATGCAGCGAAGACGGCTCAAGAGAGCGTGATTCCCGACTTGAAGGTGTATCCAGGGGGTCAGACGATCGGGGTCAAAGTAAAATCTTCAGGGGTGCTTGTTGTTGGTCATCATGTTATTCAGGAAAGTATGGACCGCAAGGTGTCACCTGGAGAGGCAGCTGGGATTCGTCTTGGTGACCGGATCACCCATATGAATGGCAAATCGCTGGATAGCCTGACAAGGGTAGCGGAGGCTGTAGAGAAAGCAGGCAAGAACAAAAAGCCGCTCGATATCACACTTTGCCGAGGAGAGCAGACAATTTCCACCAAGCTGACACCAGCTTATGATCGCGATGACAAAGCATGGCGGCTTGGGCTGTTTATTAGGGACTCGGCTGCGGGTGTAGGTACCTTGACCTTTTATGCACCGGATCAGGGGGTATACGGGGCCTTGGGGCACGTGATCACCGACATGAATACCCAGACCCCCATTGTTGTGGGGAGCGGGGAAATAGTGCAATCCAATGTGACGTCAATTGCGAAAAGTCAAAGTGGTGAACCTGGAGAAAAACGAGCACATTTTCTCAAGGATCATCGGGTGTTAGGTAATATTGAACGAAACACGAACTTCGGAATTTTTGGGAAGATGTCAGATGAGCCGCAATATGGTTTATATTCCAAGCCGATTCCTGTGGCACTTGCGAATGAAGTAAAGGAAGGACCCGCAGAAATTTTGACTGTATTGGAAGGTCAGCAGATTCAACGGTTTCAGGCAGAGGTCGTACACATTTCTCAACAAGGTAAACCGGCAACCAAAGGACTTGTTATTCGTATCGTAGATCCAAAGCTGCTGGATAAGACCGGGGGAATTGTACAAGGGATGAGCGGAAGCCCAATTATTCAGAACGGCAAGCTCATCGGGGCTGTGACGCATGTATTTGTTAACGATCCGAAATCAGGCTACGGCTGCTTTATCGAATGGATGCTGCGCGATGCAGGAATCATGCAGAATAACGTAAGCTTGAAATCATCATCCTCAAATCTTAAGGCGAGCTAGTGAGCCTTAAGATTTTTTTGTCGAAAGGCCATGAATAAGCTCGTAATTTTAAGTTAAATAATTAATTATAATGGAAATAATAAAATAAATAAATAAAAATAATTTTCGACAGAAGGAATTCATAATTCGATGTCGAAATCATATACTCCGACAAGAAATATTTATTTGCTGTAAACTGATATCCCAACTGAATAAAACTCAATAAGGAGGAAGCACATTGCAAAAAATTGAGGTATTGTTGGCTGATGACAACCGGGAATTTACGAATCTGCTTGCCGAATATATTTCCGATCAGGAGGATATGGAAGTTACAGGAATCGCCTATAATGGTGAAGAAGTACTCCAACACATCGCAGAATCCCGAAACGTACCTGATGTACTTATTTTAGATATAATCATGCCTCATCTGGATGGTCTCGGCGTATTGGAGCGCTTGAGAGAAATGAACCTGTCTCCACAGCCGAAAATCATTATGCTGACTGCATTCGGTCAAGAAAATATTACGCAAAGGGCCGTACAGCTCGGGGCATCTTATTATATTTTGAAGCCGTTTGACATGGAAGTGCTTGCCAACCGCGTTCGTCAATTGGTGGGGCCACAATTAGTCAGCAGCAGCCCGGTGACCATTTCTTCCATGCGTTCTAATGTGGTGCCAATGGGTAAAACGAAAAATCTGGATGCCAGTATTACGGCCATTATCCATGAAATCGGTGTGCCAGCTCACATTAAGGGCTACCAATATTTACGCGAAGCCATTACCATGGTGTACAATAATATCGAAATTTTGGGTGCCATCACCAAAACGCTATATCCGGCAATCGCCGAAAAATTCAAAACGACGGCATCCCGCGTGGAACGCGCCATTCGTCATGCTATCGAGGTAGCATGGACACGTGGCAATATCGACAGTATCTCTCACCTATTTGGATATACGATTAATATCTCCAAATCCAAGCCCACCAACTCTGAGTTCATCGCGATGGTTGCAGATAAGCTGCGGATTGAGAATAAGGTGTCGTAAACGTAGACGTGGTAAGTCTTGAGCCTGAAGGTGAAGCCAACCAATTCTTCATTTTGCTGTGAAGGTTTGGCAGTGAAAACCAATAATATATTTACGAGTATATGTATGAATCCATCAATTGATTGGTCAATTAATTTGGCAAATCAGGAGGTGGATTTTTTATGTTTTCGGAGATTACATTCCAAATTGAGAATTTTATGCTGTATTGTACAAGCCGTAATCTTGCAAAAAGAACATTAGCCAGCTACGAGCAAACACTAAAATTATTTGCAGTGTATCTGGAACGAGAACATCAGACTACAGATTTTAAAGAGGTGGGAAGCAGACATATCCGAATGTACGTAAAGTATGTGCAAGATAGGGGGAAATACTCGGTTGTTTCGAGAGAGGAATCAAGAAACTCAAATCATCCTGAGTTAAGAGGTGATTATAATAAGCCTGTATCAGCAACGACAATTGCAAATTACGTTCGGAATATCAAAGTGTTTTTTAATTGGTTTCATACTATTGAGAGGGAGATACAAAAAAATCCAGTTGGACAAATAGCACTTCCAAAAGTTGAGAGAAAGCAAAAGCACACATTAAGTGAATCGGAGATTGTTTTAATTTTACGACAATTCGATACTACAAAGTTCCATGGTTATCGCAATTGGATGATCTTCCGTCTGCTACTCGATACTGGAATGCGAATTAATGAATGTGTAAATCTGGAACCGAAACACATTGACTTTAATAAACGAGCAATCCTTATAGTCAAACCCAAAAATAAGCAGCAAAGATTCGTTTACTTTTCATCAAAATTGAGTATGGAGCTGAAAAATTGGCTGAAACATCGTGATCGCTATAAAGAGTCGCAATGGTTATTTCCCACAACCAAGGGTACTCAGTTGGATGTACGAAACTATGAATATGCGCTAAGACAAGCTGGTAAGACTATTGGGTTAAATGTACATCCTCATCAGTTAAGGAATAATTATGCGAAGTACTATATTTTGGCAGGTGGTGATTGGTTTACTTTGAGTCGTATCTTAGGTCATGCTTCTGTGGAGACTACGCAAAAAGCATACCTCGACTTCACCGATGATGAGGTGAGAGGAAAAGCTCAACTGCATAGTCCACTGAATACACTTAAAATTTAACAAGAGTGGGGAAGTAGGAAGTGAATTTTAACAATATCGCCGCCAAATACGAGGAACTTGTCTTAATAGAGGAACAACAAGCAAAAGTATGTGAGGACATGATAGGACACTGCATACAGGATGCTGTAACCAGTGGGGGAAAGGACGTTGTTTATTGGCGAGCTGGCGTTGGATGGTAGCATTCGTCCTGTGAACGGGGTGCTGTCCATGGTGGATCTGGCAAAGTGGGAAGGGTTCCATTTGGTGCTGCTTCCTGAGGAAAATGCGGGGGAGGCACGTTTGATCAAAATTCTTATGATATACATTATCACGTAGTTGTGAGAGTTGTTTTACATACGTGATAATGTTGCATAATATCCTTCTTATGGGATACGTTATCACGTTTGTAAAACTGTTTCATAACAAATCTAATTAAAGGAGTTATACACACATGGGAAAAATGATTGTACGATATAGCATTCTTCGTAACAATGGCGTTGGAAAGTTATTCTAGAGAAAAGAACGGCAACTGTGGATTGTGAAATGACCTTAGAAGATTACGAATATCAGCAGGAGAGAATAGTAAGTGAGATAAGCTCAAAGGAGAACGTTAAGCCAACACAGGTGAGAGTTACGGGGATTTTGAGACTTTCCTATTCATAACGTGAATAGCAACCTTAGAACGAATGTGAGAGCTTATCAGGGGATGATGGGAGATGGATGTCTGCTATCGTTTTTAATATATTTTTCGATAAACTTAATTTTTTGTGGTATAGACGGAGGAATAAATAAAATTGAAAGAAACAATCTCTGTAATTGTAGGGCTGATTTCAATATTTTTATTTTGGTATGGTATCTATCTATTTATCACTAACAGTAAAGACAGAAGATATTATGGTTTAGCTTATGTTCTAATTTCTGTGTTTGCAATATATATACTTACTTCAATTGATAAGAGGGAGGGGAACGATGAAGGGAGCACGTATTATAACAATTGTACTGAGGCTAGGCTTGCAGGAGTGACCCCCATTTATCGAGGTGAAAGCGGTTATAGAAGTTCATTGGATCGTGACGATGATGGAATAGCATGCGAATGATTATTCGGAAAAAATACGTAATGCACCAAATAAAACACCAATTTTACCATCCAGTTGCCCCCATATTGACGGTGACTGGATTTTTTTTATCCAATTCTCAATATGCACTTTTTTTGTGCAGATTGATAGATACCTTGATATTGGGAAGCTTCTACGAAAATTTCGGGGAACCTTATTGATGGCCTAAACTTAACTTAGGGCATTGTTGTCATTACTAGTACTTAAACAATTTCAGTATTAGGCTACTAAGTTAAGCATAGTACGTTTAAATGGTAGGATTTCTCTACATTTCTGTGTGTGATTGCAAACAAAATGGGTGTCATCAAGTGTCTCCCCCAAGGAAATATCATTTTGTAATGTCGTTACTGTGTAGATGTCACCAAGTGACACGATTCCTCCTCCGCGAAAACGCGGAAAACTCATTCACGAATGAGAACGCAAAATTGCGCTGTCTTCTTTTATTCGTCGCTGACAGAATTGTTCAATGTAACGTTTTCGTTACAACTTGATGTCCGGTGACAATAAAGTTGTAGACTGGTCACTGGTACTAAGCTAACGGGCAGGATAGTTATAAATATGTTAAAATAAGGGTGAATAAAATCAGAGGTGATTTAATGTTCAATCCGAAGGTCTTCTTCTATTAGTTGTGTCTAAGGCCATGGCTTCAAATGCCAAAATCTAACCCGGCACAACGGGGATGAAGATGTTTATACGGGAAGAGATTCAATCCTGGGAAGAAGAGAAACAACGTAGTCTGGAAATCAACAATAAGCCCAAAGATCCAAGAAAAGAGAAGCTTAAGGATTTCCGTAAAGGAATCAAGAGTGTTCATTACAACAAAGAATGTAAAGTAGCAAGAAAAGATGATTATCGTCTGTATAGAACAAAAATGAAACGACTGATGCGTAGTGAGAAATACGAGCTACTACACAGTTACAAACGAACAAGTGGTTGGATTACTTGGTAAATGAGGTAGCCCTTGGATGAACTCATCCTATTGTTGAAGTGACTAGCAGTAGGGCAGTTCATGAGGGGCTGCTTTTTTTTATTGAAGTAACGGCAGGTTAGAGCCAATACGTGGTATTATTTAGAAGGAATCGATTCGAGAACAATTGCTGGGACAAGGAGCGTTGTAACATGAAGCTGATCAAAAATTTCGCGTTAGTCGTTGTGAGTCTTATTAGCGATTTGTGGCTTGGGTTAGGAATCAAGCCGGAGGTTTATGATAACCGAAGCAGTGTGAAAACTAAAGCCGGTTATATTTTATTTGTTTTGATGGCGGCATCAATTGCAATAACAACTGTTGCATGGGTAAGTTCTCGGATTTATTAAATCAGTTGGTCTTTACACTAACGGGATAAGTTAGTTTAATAAAACAGCAGCATTTTAGGATTTTATTCTCTTCGGACACTTGATTCATTCAACGTAAAATTGCGTTCGATCAGGATACACAAACAAGCCTAGCTGATTAGTCTAGGCTCTTTACTATGTCTATGTAGTTAAATTTAATGAAATGTAGGTTTATTCTTTTGTTTCTTCGAACTGCATTAATACAGATATGTCTTTAATGTTTAAGGCGTTAGCTATTTTTTCAAGGTTATTAATATTCAGTTCCTGAAATTTGTTATTGCACAAATTAGATATCTTTGATTGTGGGACTCCTGAAATATCTTCAAGTTTCTTTTGCGTAATTCCTCGCTCTTTCAGAACTTCCTTTAACTTAATTTTAAACTTTAACATGCAAATGTCCTCCATAAATGAATTGACATTATCACGACATCGTGATAATTTAATTATACCGATATCGTGATATTTATATCTGATATCACAGTACTTTCTTAGGCACCTTTATCACCATTCTACCAATATCTCAAGGAGGAAGATACCCAATGACCCAAAAAGCCAATAAGCAAGCCATCATCGACATTATACGCATGAATCAAGTTTGGGAATCAGAAGAAGACACCGAAAAAGAACTACACTATTACCATATCACCGATGCTCTCAACCGCAAATGGCAAACGATTGGCCTGAATGTCTCAGACGCTATCCAAGTATTCGAGCATGGCAATGACGACAATTGGACTCGTATTATCGAACCAGCCCCGTACAATCCTGACCTGTCCACCAATGACCTAATCAATATGCTCAATATCAGCCCTAAAGCTTGTCGTATCCGTAATGATATGCAAATCATCTTGAACACCGTTGAACGCCGCAATGAATATGTAAGTCGTATCGTTAATGTAAATCGTGAAAGTAGATTTCTTTTACTCCACCAAATGAAGGACGAATATTTACAATACGATCAACTTACAGATGAACAGTTCATTCAATTGTACGCTGTGAATCCTGTGGAAGCTCTGACCATGTATTTCTTACAGTCCATTGATATCATCGCATATTGGGAATGGGCTAACGCTAACGGTACTGCTGAGAAGGCTATACAGTACAAACGTGAGGAACCTTTGTTGCCGTTTATTCAGGCTATCGAACGTGCTGAAGATGAAGCGAGAGGGATTGTTTCAGGCTTCTAATGTGTCACGTGACACTACTATAAAACGAATGGAGAAGATACATATATGAAAATTACATTGAACAACCAAGAGGTAGTCAGTTTGACCACTACTCAAATTCCTTATCACGCTGACCTGACAATTGAAAAGCTCTGCTACTTTCTTGATATCAAGCCTACAGCCATTATCCTTATCGACCTAATGAAGTTCCATCTGAACACTGTTGAACGCATGAATCAATTTGCTGATCGGATGCTGTACGAAGACTCTCCATTATCGCTGCTCACCAAGATGAGGAAAGAAGACGTTGACTCATATAGCCATACTGACAAAGCAACTTTTGTATGCGACTATTATCGGGATAAGAAATCTGCATTTAAACGATTGTTTCAAGAGCCAGCACATGAATGGAAAATGAACAAATACAAAACCGATGATCCTGAACTTATCTATGATACATACGTTAAACTAGGGAAATACAGTCACATGACGGAAGTCTCATTATTCATCTAATCCAATACATAGCAGGACAGACAACTTCATATTTCATTATAGGGTATATCTGTCCTGTTAAATCATATAACAACGTGATAATAACATTTATGAGGTGTTCAAGTATGAGTGATAATTTACATCAATCAGCATATGAAAAATTCATAAAAGAACATAATGGAGCAGCTATGTTACTTGTTTACATGTTCCAAGTTGCCAGCAAATACGAAGGAGAAAGGTTTAATCCGCTCGTTGATGTGATTGACAAGAACAAGCCTAGTAATAGTCCTGAACTTGATTTGCTCGAAAGTTTGATTTCTGAATCATTCAAGTTTGCTGTCAGACAAGCAATTATTGATTTAATTATTGAAGAACGAGAAGAAGAAGTTGAGATACTTAGAACAATGTAAAAATGGCAATTTTATTCCCCTGCGTGGGGGAGAAGTAACACTGTACTGGAACAAGCAACATTGTATTAGACTTGTGCATCTATTAACAATAAATTAATGTTTTCTTTCAAAGGAAAACGTAAAAGGAGATTGACAATGATTAAATACACCATCGTACCACTAAACAATATAATTCTGTACACTCTTGAAAAGATGATTAATCATATACCACCAGCAATTCACAACACTGTTCTAATGACCGCAATAACCAATAAATTATTCGCCCTGTCTGAAGTGTTGAGTCCATTATGTGACAAGGAGATTAACGTATGACATTTGATAGTGAACAATGGTCGAACAATGCATGTCTCGGCTACGTTGCGCTTGCATGTGAGAATCTAGGGCTAGATAAGAAACAAATAAAAAAGATTGTGTTGAGAACATATACAATGTTTGATCGTGTGAGTATAGAGGAAGCGAAGAACCACTATAATACGTCTGATTACTGATTAATCTATAGGAAATAAAATGTTTGGACGTTGAGTAAAGGGATTGGAAGGGTAGAGATGATCGGTGTTTGAATCATTGATTAGAATAAGCGAAATAGCGTCAAAGTGACAATACATTTAAGGAGTGATAACCATGTACAAAAACGGACGGTTAATCAATGGTAAACTGTATCTCAAAACAATAGCTGGTAACTGGATCAGTCTTCGATTTTTGGCTCAGGCCGACAGAAAGGCTATGTAACATGAATTTGGATTGGTTGGATTAATGTATAGACGGTTGGTTAAAGAAGGGGCAGGGAAGGCTGTAGGGCTTGAGAGAAGGATAGAGATTAGGAAGCAGCTAACAGTTATTCGACGTGTAAAGAGGAAGCTGAAACAAGAGGGAATGTGCATATAGAGTCAAGGAGGGTTAAACTTAGCCCCCCTTTGATATGTAACTAAGCGCCTAGCGATAGGCGTTTTTTGTTACTAATTTACTATACTTATCCAAAACCTATGGGAAATTGTCCCTACCTGTTGTATTATAAGGAAGTGTGAAAAAGAGCTAGAGCAGCTAAGGAGGAGCATTGTTGTCTATATTTGTGATAGTGTGTGTCGTTGCTGTATTGATTGCTTTGGTGCTGCTACGCTTATTTAAGAAGCCTAGAGTTCAGGAACCATATAAGGTAACGCAGGATATTGACCCTTACAACATTGGCATTAACGAGATAGACCGTATGGAGGATGGTAAGGACTTTGAAATGTATCTGTTCAGGCTGTTCCTGTGTTTAGGCTATAGTGATGCGTATAAAACGCAAGACAGTAGAGATTTTGGAACAGATTTGGTATTTACGGATAGAGAAGGCTACCGCAATGTCATTCAGGCTAAACGGTATGCAATAAGCAATCCTGTTGGTTTGAGCGCAGTTCAGGAAGTGTATAGCTCGATGCGATTTTATAGAGCTAAGAAGTCCATTGTCATCACTTCAAGCAAATACACAATTTCGTGTGAACAGTTAGCCAGTTATAATGGAGTGAAGTTGCTGGATCGCAACGATTTAATTAAAATGATTGAGCTATTCAAAGCGCAGCAACATAGCAAGGTAAAGGATATTATTGAAGCTGAGCCTTACTTGAGTCTGGATTCATGGGACGATTATAAGGATAATGGTAAGATTGTAAAGAAGGATCGTAAGGCTGAGAAACTTGTTGTTTCAGGTAAGTAGGCTTCAAGTAAAACGATGATTTTATCACAAGAGAGGTTTAAATGGACAATTAAGTACATGATTACTATAAAGAAATGGTCTGATGATATTGATGGAACATATTTTGTAGCAAAGGTTCCTGAACTTAAGGGATGCATGTCAGATGGAGATACAATCAAAGAAGCATTGGTCAATGTTAGGGAAGCAATATCGGGTTATTTAGAAGTTCTGATCGAGTCGGGCGACACTATCCCTAAACCACAAAATGATAAGGAAATTGTTCAGCTATTAGGCGAGTATACAAAAGAAGAAATTACAGAGTGTTATCAGGCAGTAGACAAGTTACGTTGCATTATAGATCAATTAAATAAAATGTAAGTTTCCCAAAATGGGGAGTTGCTATAGTGGGAAAAATTGAACCCAACATAGGAATTGGAACGATTAAACTTGGTATGAGTAAAACTGAAGTGGAAGATTGCCTTCAAGCGTACACTAATAAATTCTGTAATTCGCTTCATGATGGTGATTATTTCCAATATGCTTTCAAGGTTGAATATGATCCAAATGGTAGAGTTAATTTTATCGAAGCTGCTTCACATATCAAGGATGATTTTCATTGTATGCTTAATGGAATTGATGTATTTAATACTAAAGCAGAAGAATTGATTAAGGTAGTTGATATAGACAACACCCAGAATTAGGCTGGATGTATTCCTTTCCGAAATTAGGATTGAAATTTTGGAGATCAAGTATTTTTAATGAAAAAGATACATTAGAAGATTGGTTCAAGGAAATGCCTCCTGAAAACCAAGAGGAGGAATTGCGTTTTCAGTTTTTTGAGACGGTGAGCCTTTCTTCTTAATTGTTTCTTTGACACAATCGTAAAATTGACTAAATGAAAGGGCGTGGGCAAACACGTCTTTTTTGTTTTCTATTTATAGTACTATAAGGTATCAAAGAAGGAGCAGTATTATATATGAATCTAAACCAGTTACACACTATGACCTATACGCTAAACAGCGGTATTAAAGGGACTGTTAACCTATCCACCAAGCAAATACAGGACTGGATAGAGTCTTATCGTGTAGGAAGTAATATGTAACAACAGTAGGCAAAGAGCATTTTGGATTGAACCCTGAGCTTGTTGCAGATTTTAAAGTACATAATGAATTTTCTGAGCAAAGGGAACATGTAGCACAGCAGCCAACAGTAGCAAGCAAGGCCAGTGAACAGTTGGCAGACGCATACAACCAGCACAAGGTATTAATTCAGGTGGAATGTAAATGTGGAGCTTCCTACGTAGAAGAGTCAGCGTACAAGAGGAGTAAGTGGGGCTGTAAAGAATGTGGTGATAATGTATTTCTAGATAGCAAGAAGGGTATGGTTGATACAGTGAAGGGTAAAGCTTGGTATATGACCAACAGGTACTTTGTTGAGAGGTGAACATTTAACATAGCGTTAAACTCAGTGATATCAAGGGTTATGACATAATGTAGAGCCTGAGTTCCAGCTTCAGCTATTCTCATATTAACAGTTACGGGTAAGATACTCACGCAAAGCCCAGACACAGCGATAGGTGTTACCATAGATAAAATGGTCGGTATTGAATTTGATGATAGAGAGTGCAATCATGTAATTCTTGGGTGCTAACATCCTCCTGTGGGGCTATTTGCGGTTTGGTTTTTCTTACCATTGTAATATCATATGGTATAGCACTCAATTAAAAATTTTGGAATCGGGTGAAAGTATGGTACTGACAGACAAGACATGTGGAGTGCGTGGTGTTGATGAAATTAAGGTGTAGCCAAGCAATAAACTTTTGACATTCAAAATAAACATCTGACACTGACAGGGTAAATGATTGAGGAAAACGGGAAAACCAACAACCTCAAGTTTTCCCCTGTTTTTATTCCAATTCTTTATTCTCAAAATAATAATGTTTTGGTTGAAAAAATTGTTATGAAGAGTACGGCTTTAGCACTAAAGAAGAGAATACGAAAAGTTCATTATGGAAAGTTGTTTATACTTGAAAACGATGAAAATTGAGCGAAAAGGAATGGATGAAAATAAAGGATACGCTAGTTCTGTATATTTTAACCTTAGCTTATAGGCTGGAATGTGATGATGGTCACTAAACAGAGGTTGAAAATGGAAAAACATCTGCTAATCCTGTATTGTTGTAATTGCCACATCCTTGTTGTCAATAATACGTAATCCATACATGTGAAGTCGGTTGCTTTGCTGAAACGAGTAAGGTGAGATGTTTAACAAGAAGCATCGATGCCTAGTCCCTTTCTGCAATGACGGAAGGGTTTTTGTTTTTTAAATGGAATCTATCGTTTTTGCATATGTTTAAAAACAAACTATTAGGAGGTTTTGCTTTGCATGGATCCTGAGAAGTTCGCTAACATTGTATCCAAATTCCCCTGCTTCTCCGTAGTTCCTCTCGAAAAGTGGCAAAATACAGGGGCTTCCATCATAAGTCTTTCCGCCCAACCGGTTCTGGAGGAGGGACACATTTTCGAACATGCCTCTTTCGTGTTACGGGGGAGTGTGCGCATCTACAAAATAAGCCCGTCTGGGAAAGAATTGACACTGTATCGGGTGAAAAGTGGCGAAGTTTGCGTCATTATGATGGCCAGCATTCTAGGTGAAACAGGGTACGAAGCGTTAGCGGAAACGGAAGAAGAAACGGAATTTCTCGTACTTCCCGTCGCCTTGTTTAAACACTGGATGGATACATATAAAGAGCTAAACCAATTCATTTACCGTATGTTCATTAAAAGAATGATTTCGGTTACTAGTCTTATTGAAGATATTACGTTCCTTCCTATGGACCGCAGAGTGGCGGAACTGTTACTACGGAAAACGAATACCAATACCAATTCAGAAGCACCCCTGTATGCTACCCATGAGGCATTGTCTTTGGAATTAGGCACAGCAAGGGAAGTAGTAAGCAGGGTACTGAAGGAATTTGAGAGGCTTGGATGGATTCAATTGGGACGAGGTAAAATTTATTTGCTTCAGCGCTTCGAGCTTGAACAGTTGGCTCAAGTAAAGTGATTATGTCACAGAAGCAAAGCGTTTTTATCCCTTAAAATGACCACAGGAGGGATGAAAACATGAAAAACGTCGGATATTTGGATCGAACTATACGATTCATAATTGGGATTGTTCTGGTATCAATGCTTGTATTTGTCGAAAGTACATGGAAATACGTAGGACTAATAGGTATTCCATTTATACTGACTAGTCTGCTAGGTACCTGCTTCGTCTATCGGATTCTTGGCGTCCGTACATGCTCTACCAAATCGTATTGAAAAGGAGGTAAATGATATGAAATCATACCTATCCCCAACTAATCTACAACGGATTCCGGAATTAATCAAATTAAGTCCCGAGACGGCCGCTTCTTATTTTCATTTCGAGCATCAAGTTTATCAAACAGCAAATACGTTACCCCAAAAGACAAAGGAATTAATTGCCGTAACAGTAGCCCACGTAACGGGATGTCCCTATTGCATCGATGTTCATGTGAAAAAGTATAAGGCTCTGGGAGGTACCATGGAAGAAATAATGGAAGCCCTTCTTGTGGCAGCATCAACACGAGCCGGTGCCATTCTCAGCCACGGAGTTAACGCTCTGATATCCTACGAAGAAGGTGAGGAAAATAAGTCTCAAAAGGGATCTAATGATGTACCTGAGTGTTTTTGCTAAGTGTAGGAATTTTCTAGAGGATGTAAACTAAACTGAACTCCTATAATGCTTTGCATAGAATTATTGCAATAATCAAATCATAAAGCCTATGATTAATAGCAGATGCTCCAAGTGTACTTGCACTAGGGGGGAAGTATCTATCTCAGTAGAAGGGAGCCTTGGTCAAGGCTCCTATTAGTTTTTATATGGGATAATTTTGTAATCACATCTTTTTGATTTGTCATTAATATTAACTCAACACAGCTCCTAAAGGTTAAAAACACATACTACTACTTTTAGGAGGATAATCATGAATTCTAACAAAATAAATTTGGAGCAGTGGAATCGCAAAGAACATTTTGAACAGGGAGACAACATACAACTGGCTGTTTTAAGCGAGGATAAAGTAATGATAAAACAAGAATTGAAAATAGAGGGTATCCCGGCAATTTTGTGGGGTGATAAATCAGATAAGATATTTATAGCTATCCACGGTAGTATGTCAAACAAGGCAGATGATGCGATCGTTATATTTGCTGAAGAAGCAACGGTACAAGGGTATCAAGTCATTAGTTTTGATTTGCCTGAACATGGTGACCGCAAAGAAGAAGCATACGCCTGTAAAGTTCAAAATTGTGTTCATGATCTTGACATAATCATGCGTTACACACAAAAGCAATCGGATGACATCAGTATCTTCGCTTGTAGCATGGGTGCGTATTTTAGTTTGCTTGCTTATAATAATTTCCCACTTAAACAATGCCTGTTTCTTTCTCCAGTGCTAGATATGGAGAGAATAATCAAAAATATGATGACATGGTTCAGTGTAAGTGAGGATAGATTAAAAGTTGAAAGAGAAATATCTACACCCATTGGACAAACACTTTATTGGGATTATTACTGCTATGTTAAATCACATCCGGTTGATACATGGAATAAGCCAACTGCCATTCTTTATGGTTCTGAAGATGACTTATGTGAATATGATGTAATATCTACATTTGCAAGCCGATTTCATTGCCAACTAAAAGTGATGAAGCATGGAAAACATTATTTTCACACCAAGGAGCAACTGCAGTTTTATAGGCAGTGGTTGAAAGAACATTTATTCGCAAATTAAGCATAATGGGAAGCAAGGAGTTTTATCTCACTGCTTCCCATTTTGCATACCATCCAGCGCTGTTTTCATCTTCTATAAGCTACAAGCAAATTGCTGGACAGTCCGTGTTTGAGATTGGAAAACGTCTGAAGCACGTAAAAGAGAATGATCTGGTGCATGGTGAGTGGTATGGATGGTTGAAGACTGTTGATATAACCCCTAGAACAGCAACGCGTATGATTCAAGCTTTCGAGCAATTCGGAAAACGGACGATGTCGTCCGATTTGGCGGTAGGTAAAATATTCGAGATGCTCTCTTTACCTGAATCCGTTGATCGTCTGGAGTTTGTTAAACAAGAGCATACCATCCCTTCGACTGGTGAAAAGAAGACGGTGGAGAAGATGACTGTGCGTGAGCTGCGTGAGGTTAAGTTGAATTTCTTCTATTATATATAATTCGTACCCTTATGTCTTTGGACATCTTGTGCTAGTGATGGCATACATATATGAATTGAGTAAGCCTATTAGGTGAAAAAGGTGAAAATAAGTCTTTCACTCCGCTCCTCCTCTTATTCCTACGATTCGATTAAGCTATGACACAAAATGTAGATAAATAAAGGATTTTCCAAATTTTAGTTGTTTCACAATTTAATTTATAAAAATCAATTAATCCCTTGATATATCAAGCTTTTTTGAACATTTTTCTCTTATTGGTACGATACGTGTTACGGTGCAAAGCAATTCTTCACAAATCCCTTTGTTTATCTTTGTTTTAGCTATTTTTTCGATACACCTCGATGTAAATATAATCAGGCACAATTTTGAACCACAATGGCTCAAAAAGCCAAATGGAATAAGTGTTTTATGATCATTTGCCTATGATTGACGATTGAGCTTCGATAAGGGTGTCGATGCGGGCTTATCCTCTATAGTACGCTCAAAGTTGAGCATCCCCTATAATGGTTGACACAGCGTCAAACCCCTTTAATACATAGCGACTTCGATATTTTCTAAGTTGATCATTGAATTGGACGCTGTCCAACTATCAACCATAAAGATATTTGAGTGCTAACCAACATGGTTAATACTGTCTTGAATTTCAAGATGGTTATTTCTGCTTACCATTTTGTCCAGCAGAACGTTGTATAGTCAATAATTTTCATTAATTCTAGTAATGCCACATAATATTAATTATGTTGCAAAGTGAATGGAATAACAGTATAATCAGACTATATAATGCAACATAATTTATATAGAATTTACTTAAACTGAATGCAACATAATTGTATGGGAGTGGTGAAGATGATCCAAGCTTTTGAGGGATACTTACGGCAAGATGAAAAAAGTCTGAATACAATTAAAAGTTACATACTTAATGTAAGTGGATTTATGAAATGGTTTGATGAAAGCAAAGGAACAGAGTTCAAGAAGCTGCATAGAGAGAATGTGAAGGATTACATTAGTTATCTCAAAACAGTGAAGAAGCTTGCACCTGTTTCCGTCAATGCTAAGATCAGCGCACTCATTAAGTTTAACGATTACCTGATTGAATCAGGAGCGCAGTCAGAAGTTGCGATTAATAAAAAGGATATGTTAAAGATTCAACGTCAATATGCTTCACTGGCTACTGTTGGACTTGCTGACGTTGAGAAGTTCAGACAATTGGTGCTGGAACATGAGTCAAAACGGAACTATGCTATCGTGTCATTACTGGCCTACTGTGGATTGCGGATCAGTGAAGCTTTAAATATTCGTATAACTGATTTCAATTTGACATCAAGAGAGTTAATTGTATCTGAAGGTAAAGGAAAGAAGACAAGAACTGTGTTTATGGGAGACAAGGCGAGGACAGCTATACAGAGTTGGATTAAAGAATGCTCAGACAAAGGCATTACAAGTGATTATCTGTTTCTAAGTAACAGAGGAGGTAAATTAGATAGAACTGTAATCAATAAGCTATTCAATAAATATTCAGCTATTGTAGGAAAGGAAATAACTCCTCATGATTTGAGGCATTTCTTCTGCTCTTATGCCTTAGAAAATGATATGTCAGTCCACGAAGTAGCGAATCAAGCTGGACATAGCAACATTCACACTACGCTTTTATATGCTAATCCTACAAAGCAAAAGATGATTGAGAAGATGAACAGACTCTAAATGTTCGTGTGTACAACACGTACACAAACAAGCCTAGATGATTATGTCTAGGTTTCTTTGGCATGTCTATTCTGACCAATATTAGCAGTTACAATAAAATAGGGGGGGTATTTTAAATCCAAATACCACCTTATTTTTACAAATAATGCTGTAGCACATCCATTTCGACACTCAGGTTATTTTTTGACTCGACACAATAGCAGATTGAAGGAAAGTTGTTGAGCTGCTTCACATGTCAATTCTAAGCTAAATCTATAGATAAATTACAAAGGAAAATGAGTATCAATGTTCAATCAGGTAACTTTGTATGGCTTGAGTAGTACCGCTATTTTCTACTATAGATTATCAGGTATAGAACAAATCGCTTGGCAGAATGATAAGCGGCTTTTAAGGCGTTGCAGGAGCGTGTAGTGGCGCTGGAGACTACGAATAAACTCGCGAAGGTGCCGGCGTGGGCGGAGCAGGCGTGTATTAACGCGAAGGCAGCCGGTCTTTTGGACACCACGAATGACGGCTCGTACGATTTCTATCGTTTGGTAGCGATACTCGACCGTGCTGGCATCTTTAAAACGAAAGGAGGTGCAGCGTAATATGAAACAACGCTTAACTAATCCGTTATTTATCACAGCCGCCGTCGGCCTCGCGTATCAAGTCCTCGAAAAATACGGAGTCGCGCCCGACTTCGGAACGTGGCAAATCGGAGTAGACATCGTTTCGTACGCGGTGATCGGGACTGGCGTGTACTCGTCGTTTAAGAAAACGGAAGAAACAGCGAAGTAATACGCATGTTCAAGGTGAACACGCCTCTATATGCGGACTCACCTACGCACTACCGCGCAAGTGAGTCCGTTTTTCTTTTTATACATAGGAAAAATATACTAGATTATAGGCTGGATACATAGTAAATATGTCTATATTAGTCGAGAGGATGTATTATATGGAGGAATTGAGTAGTTATGAAGTTGTAGAGACAAAACAGACTGCGCCACTAAACAAGCTTGCGTTAATCGCGACGATTCTGGCAGGGGTGGCGGTTATTGCGGTGATCGTGCTGTTCGTTGTGAATCACAGTTTAAAGGCGCAGGTAGCTTCGTTAAAAACGGAAAATGCAACGCTGGCGAAGTCGGTGGGTGACGTTAAAGCAGCGCAGGATACTAACGCGCAGGAAATCGCTACATATAAGTCTGTCGCTTACATGACGGAAGCGGCCCACGTTATCGAGGGTTCCGTAGTAACCGACGATTTCGTAGTAGATCGGATATACTTCAACCAAACGGGTGGGGGCGAACTTGGTAGCGTAACTATGGACGTTACTAATCAACCACCGATGGCGTTGGCGTATAAAGGAAAAGGTGCGTACACCGTCGGAGATCGCGAGTTGAGAGCAAAGGCTGACAGTCTTATCGCGGCGGCCAAAAAGTATTACGGCGACGCGCCAGGTATGCCGAAATGGACGGACTCTACAGCCGTTAGCCTATCCGTTCAAAACTACGATATTGGTAGTTACACAGACGGTGAGTTTAAGCTGGTAGGGGAGAAGTAGTAAATTTAACACTACAGTGCGTTCCTTTTTTAGTGACAGCGGTCTAGTCTGATGGTATTATTTGGGTAAACGCAAGATAGGGGGTTCGGTTTGAAAGATCAAGAATCCGCGGTGGCAGCGAGAGCAGCCGAAGAAGACGAGGACGACCCAAGTTTTTGGGACATGTTCCCGTTCGATAAGTTATACGCAAGGCTAATTTCCGGTTTCATAATCGGCGGCGTCGTGTTGTGGTTTTTGTACGGACTATTACGTTATGGCATCGTGTTCAACGTAACGATAAACTGAGCGCTTGTCTCTTCGGAGGCAGGCGCTTTTTCTTCGTTATACACTCTATGTACGTTCAAGGCCGCAGTGTACTCCGAGCGGCGTTTACTTTGCGTGTATCCAATCCGGGATATTTCCGCATTAGTATTCCGGCTTCCGCAGCTACGAACGAGTTCAGCATCATAAAGCGTCCATGGTAGCCTCGACATTGGTACAACGCAACTACCTGCATAGAATCCCGCGTCTCTTCGTACACTTTAACGCCGCGTTTTCGCATGGATGCGCGTATGTCTTTTAGTTCTGCGCTTACTGCGTTCATCGCGCGCTCGACGACCTCTACGTAGGGGCCGGGCGTGCGTAATCCGGCTGACTCCGAAAGTATTCGTTTGTCGCGTTCAAATGCGGTAAGTACCATCGGTAATAATAAGTATGTACGGACGAGTGCGTGGTCCTCTGCGGTTATCTGCGTAGTCATGTTGCGAGCCTCCGTGTTAGGAACGTGTGTTCTTATTATATCCGCATAGTTACCGTTTTGGTCCAGAGGAAAAGCCTACCAGCGATATTATCGTCAGTAGGCGCAAGTGTTAACGGAACTTCAGTTTACCGCGTTTCTTTTCGTTTCCTGCGTCGAGCAAGCTTGCGACAGGGCTCGCTTTATCGTGCTGAACACGTAAATCATTACCGGCATACTTCAGATATATTTGTGTCACGTTCAACGACTTGTGGCCGAGTGGCCGAGTATCCGAGACAGAGCGACCAGGTCGCCTCCTTCACGCAGGAACTTAATAGCGAAGTAATGACGAAATGTGTGCGGTGACACACGGGGACCGTCAACTCCGGCTCGCTTGGCGTATAGCTTCAGCATCTTCGCGAAGGAGCCTCCGAAATACCGTTCACCAAATTGCGTTAGCCACAGATGATCATCCGGTTCTACGTTTATAAAGGAAATTAAATTTTCAAGTTCCTTGGTTGTCTTTTGTGAAATGGGCGCAACCCGCGTCGTTTTTGTCTTTGAAATTTCTGCACGAACGGTTATCTGGCGTAATTTAAAATCGACGTCCGAAACTTTTAAGCTTGTCAGTTCACTTATCCGAAAACCACAATCGCAGAGAACAAGCATCAAGCAGTAATCACGAAGACCTGTGTATACACGCCGATTGGGTGCGCCCAAAAGCTTAATGACGTCCGTGTCGACGAACGTCTCAAACGTTTCCTTTTCTTCCGTTTGATAATCAACAGCGTCCATCGGGGAGTCTGTAATAATACGCTCACGCACTAGGTAATTAAAAAATACACGCATGTTTCGTATTACATTATTGACGGTGCGGGACGACAAGCCTACTTCACCGTTCGGGCTAGTCGGATGGTCGTCCCAACGTACCTTTTCGAAAGACAGATACGCTATATACTCGCGTAATAAGTCCGTCGTTATAGCGGGCTTTCCTTGCTCATCGTACCACTTCCTGAATTGGTCGAGGCTTTGTGCGTAGGTGAGTATTGTCTTGGGTGAGCGTTTCGCAATACGCTTAATTTCGAGATACTCCGCTATATGTTTCTCTAGCGGAATACTAACGGAGGGAATGCGTTTAGATACAAATGCAAATTTCGGTGTTTTGGCGGTCATTTTATACCGTCTCCTTTAGCGATAAAGTATCGCAAAAAGTTCCGATAAATAGGTGCGAAGTTTATCGCAATAGCGACGAAGGTTCACGCTAATTTACCGCACCGTTATGCGTTAAACCTACGTTTAGAGTGCGGTGACGCGGGACCAACCCTGAGTTCATCGCGATGGTTGCAGATAAGCTGCGGATTGAGAATAAGGTGTCCTGAAAGGGTTAGTTAGGGGCATTAAGCTAATAAAGGTTCGCTGAGCTAAACATTTTACGTAGTACAACAAAAAACCAGTCGACACTTTCGTGTCTGGACTGGCTTTTTTGTACTATCTCTACATCTTTTAATAAGCAGACCAGCCTGCATCTGCTGTAATAACAGTACCATTCACAAAGCTGGAATCATCTGAAGCAAGGAAGAGAGCAACCTTGGCGATCTCTCTTTCGTATCTCCAGCTCTTGAGTTCAAGTCGAAACCAACCATAGTTCTTTCCATACCGAAATCATTGGGTTGGTTAATAGACGTTCCAATATTGGTGATTACAGCACCAGGAACAATAGCGGTACAACGTACGCCTTTATTAGCATATTGGAAGCCTACATTTTAGTCAGGCCGACCACCGCATGTTTTCCGCTGTGTAGGCTGCGCCCGCTCTAGAGCCTTGCAACCCACCCAGTGAAGCCACATTAATAATGACCCCGGCACCTTTGTCAGTAAAAATAGGAAGGGCTTTCCGGATTGCACGCATAGGGCCAGTGGTGTTAATCGCAAAAATGCGTTCCCAAAGCTCATCCGTTAATACAGCAGCGGAAACAAAATTATCCATAATCCCCGCATTGTTAACTAAAATATCTAATGTTCCATACGTACTAACTGTAGTATCAATTAAATTTTGAATATTTGCTTCTTTGGAAACGTTTGCTGCAATAGCAATAGCGACTCGCCACCTTACCTTGAAGTTTCATGATGATCCCGCATGTTCAATTAAGTGGATTTTTTTGTCAAACACTTGTTTAATAAGGCATAGTTATATCCTAATTTATCATATAATCATAGTTGTTAATGAATCACAATCAGTAAATAAGCAGGAATTTGTTGCTTTTTGAGGATCTTGTAGACACGCAACAAAATAAAAAAATAACCATGCAGTGTAAGCCAGTTACCATGCTCACGCAATTTCGGGAATGATTTAGAGTGGGTAAATGAAGATTTTAAATATTCCCCGCGCTATAGGGCAAAACAATTACTGGAAATTATGAGACATACTAATCTCCATACTGTTTATAAAACAAACCAGAGTCATCTTCACTAATCATAAATATTTAAAATTTTCCTCTTAGAAGTTCTGAAAAAGTCTTTAATTTGATATAAAGAAATTACCGATTTTTGTCGATATAATATCTACTATACAGAGGATTGAGAGGCGCTTATATGAAATTCAACATCCGAACAAAATTGTTATTAGGTTTTCTTACGGTTATTTTTTTATTGATTCTCATTAGTACAGTATCCATTTCAAAAATGAAAAACTTAGGTGACGCATCGATGCAAATTGATAGCCGGTGGATGCCGAGTGTGGCTATTTTAGGAGCTCTAAACGGTGATTTTTCCGATGTAGAGCGGCTCTCATTGAATATAATTGTAGAACGTGACCCTGAGGAAGTGAAAAAGGTTGAAGCTGAATACAATCAGGTTTTGAAAAAGGTCGAGAACGACCGTAAAATATACGAGAAATTAAAAGCTAGTCCTCAAGAGCTTGAAATGTATGATGATTTCTCCAAAAAATATGCAGAGTATCTAAATAAGCTGCCAGAAGTGATTGCAGCGGGTAAAGCTAACGATTATGCTCAATCGAGTATTCTTCATAAAGAGTCTTATGCACTATGGTATAACGCAAACGATACGATCAATAAGCTCATTAAATTGAATGCAGATGGATCAAAACTGACTACGAAAGAAGCAGTTGGCAACTATATTTCAGGTAGACAAATGGTCATCTTTTTAAGCGTTGCAGCAGTCGTGTTGGCGATGGCGATTACTTACCTTATAGCGCGATCCATATCCAGGCCAATCTTGCGAATCAGTCGCGCTGCTGAGAGAATAGCAGCAGGTGACCTGACGGGCGAGGAAATAACAGTGAAGAGCAAGGACGAGATCCATGCTTTGTCGCATTCTTTTAATGCAATGGTCCAGAACCTGCGCCAACTGATTCAATCGGTTAGTAAAACGTCAGAGTTGGTGACTACTTCCTCAGAGGAATTGACAGCCAGCGCAGAACAAAATAGCCAAGCTTCCGCACAAATAACCGAGACGGTGCAAGAAGTAGCTACAGGAACGGCTCAACAGGTGGATATGGTTACGAAGTCGTCCCAAGCTATTGAGGAAATGTCTATCGGTGTTGAACAAATTGCCATTCGTGCGCAAAATGTATTTGTATCTGCTCAAGATGCGGCCCACAAATCAGCTGAAGGTAACCAATTGATTCAACAGGCTGTTACACAGATGAACGCCGTAAATCATTCGATGAATAGACTGGCTGATCTAATGGCTGGATTGGGAGAGCGTTCCGACGAAATTGGCAAGATTATTGATGTGATCACCAATATTTCAAGTCAGACAAACCTTCTTGCCCTGAATGCTGCAATTGAAGCGGCTCGAGCGGGAGAACACGGTCGCGGATTTGCTGTAGTTGCGGGTGAAGTGCGCAAGTTGGCAGAACAATCGGCTCATTCTGCTCAACAAATTACGGAACTTGTTGGTTTGATTCAAAAGGACACTGCCCATGCTATCGAGGCTGTAGCGTCTAATGGAAAAGATGTCATGACAGGTCGGGAAGTCGTGCAGAATGCAGGTGCTTCTTTTGAACTGATTCAGGAAACCGTTAATAAAGTAGCGAGTGAGATTGAAGAGGTATCCGCTGGATCGGAGCAAATGTCTGCAAGTACGGATGAAGTTGTTGGCTTTGTCAGACAAATTTCAACGATTGCTGAGGAAGCCGCAGCTGGAACACAGCATGTGTCTGCTGCAACACAAGAGCAACTGGCATCCATGGAGGAAATTGCTTCATCTGCAAGAAACCTGTCTACCATGGCAGAGGACCTGCAAGGGCAAATCGGCAAATTCAAAGTATAATACGTATCAAGTTGGAACTCAGTAGAGACAATGTGGATGTAATAGCCCGCTGTCTCTTTTTATTTTGTAAGGGGTGGTACAGGGGTTTGTTTTCACAGTGAGTTTGATTGCTCTGACCAAGAAATTTACGGAAAACAGGGATTACCATGTGTCCACGGAAACTACCGCATCGAAAATGTTTTGATAAGTTTAATCCATTGACGCCCCCCTGTGTTAGGCTAGTTGTCATAGACCTCTAGAATTAGTAGAGTTAGTATAGAAGTTCTAGAAGAGGCGTACAACTATGACGAAATTTAGTGAAGAGTTTAAATACTCAATAGTAAAAAGAATGATGCCACCGAAGAATGCTAAATCTAAAGGGATGGCTGTTCCTGATGGAGAGGGAGCATCAGAACGTTGGAGTACGTAGGACAAGTTTTCCATTGTAGTTGAGCCCGCTACGCTTAGTGAAATAGAACTGGCAGAATATTGCCGTAGTAAAGACTGTATGTGGAACAAATACAAGCCTGGCGTGATGCCTGTATGCAAGCCAATTAGCTACAGAAGATTAATCGCGAGAAAGACCGCCAAATCAAAAAGCTGAGTCAAGAGCTTCGACGCAAGGAAGCAGCTCTTGCTGAAACTGCTGCTCTACTCGTACTCAGAAAAAAAGCCAGTGCAATTTGGAGGGATAACGAGGACGACTGATCAGTACCTCAGATCGCAATACAGCTACTATACTGATCAAAGAAGCAGTCATTAATGGAGCAAGAGAAGCACTCGCTTGTAAGGAGTTTGGCGTTAGTCAAAGAACGTTACAACGTTGGAGAAGTGACCTTACACCAAATGAAGATCAGCACCCTTTGGTAGAGTGACCAACGCCCAAAAACAAGCTGAGCAAAGAAGAAAGAAAACCGATCATCCAGACGGTCAATCAACCAGCATTCACGAGTCTTCCACCTAGTCAAATCGTTCCACGACTTGCTGACGAAGGTGTTTATATCGCATCAGAATCTACGATCTATCGCGTCTTGAATGACGCAGACATGCAGCACCCTCGCGGAAGAAGTAAGAAATCCAGTTCAAAACCGATCTCTACACATTGTGCAACGGGTCCCAATCAAGTGGCGGAAGTGGGATATTACATGGTTGCCCGGACCGGCAAAAGGCATCTATTTCTATTTGTATCTCATCTTGGATCTGTTTAGTCGGAAGATTCTTTCATGGGAGATATGGCTTGAAGAATTTGCAGAGAATGCAAGCTTACTAGTACACAATGGCATTAGTATGGCTCTTCGCTCTATTGGATGGGTAGACCACAGACGAATCGTTTCATAGATTAGCTTCACTCTAAAAGATTCTATTACAATCTTGTATAAAAAGGGAGGGGGGAAACACAGTTCTCGCTCCTCCGTGCCACAAGAGATGGCATACGCATTTTGTTCGCTACCATATAGACCATCGCAATGAGATTGTCCACATTACGGTAGCCGCGGGTTCGTCGTTTGGAGGCCTGTACCAGACCGTTAATCCCTTCCAGCAGACCATTGGTCATGCGGCTGTGGAACCAGCGAAGAATCCCTTCTTCATGTCGCTTTACGGTCTTCGCCAGATCCACCATTGGCTGGAGCTGTGAGCGTGTCGCCCAGCTCATCCATTCTCGCAGATAGACATCTGCAAAGATGTGGGGGGTGATCCAGACCTCTTGCATCGCCAATTTAAGACGGTAGGCTTTTCCCGTCTTCAGGTGACTGTCTTTCAAGGTTTGTGTGGCTTCTACCCCTTTTTGGAGTAAATGTTGTTTGAAACGAGCCCGTGTATCCTTCCCTTTTCCCTCGGTAGCAAACAGGATCCTCTTGGTATCGACATCTACAAACAACGTAATGTATCGGTGTCCGCGGCGTGACGAGGTTTCATCGACAGCAATCCGTGTAACCTGGGTTAGATCCAATTCAGCCATAGCCTGGTCCACATGATAGGCATATTCTGTAACAGTAAAGAGTCGGTCATTCTTAATAGAGGAATTGTGATTTGTGCCGAATGCTATCTGAAAGTCACTAAAAAACCTCCTGTAGTGGAAACTCCAAGGAAACTTGAGAGGATTGAAAAAGATAGCTCAATAACAGCAGATGTGTTAATGTTATTGATGATTATGGTAAATGATGAATATTTTATGGATATGCCATCCTCTTGGGGGGGGACTGTTTTTGTTTGTATTTTGCAAAATTTAACAAGGATTAGGAGACAGAATGATGAATTGGATGTTGGCTGCTGTATTAGCACTAGGTAATATCAATGTAAGTGATGATGTAAAGTCATACTTAGTGGAGGGCCTTCGATGCAGCCCACTATGATGGCAGGGAATCATATGGCAGTACCATTATTATAAGGAAAACGATTTCTTCCATAGAGGGGATATTATCGTTTTTCAGAAGGATGATGTACAATTTGTAAAAAGGGTTATTGGACTTCTTCGGGAAAAGGTCAAACCAAACGATTTTAAAGCAAAGGTGGGGATGAAGGCATGTGGAATAGTCTAGCTTGGATGATCGTCGGCGTGTTGTTGGTGGCGTTGGGTTGGATTGTTATGGCATGGCGTGGTCGCAGCAGTAACAAACAAGTGAATGAACAGCGGGGCAGTAATGTCGTTAAATTTCGTCCTCGTAAGCCTGTTCGACAGTCCCGCATCGGGAACGTGTCCAAGTCTAAGGTATCTTCCGATTTGCTCGCGAATACAGACGCAACAGGTATTCAAGTCCAATCTGGGTTTGGACAGTCTGACTCTATCCAGGGCACGGGCAAGCAAAAATGCTCTTTTTGTAAAAAAGAAGACAAATTAACCTTTTACGCAGATGACAGTGGTTCCCTGTACGGGGTATGCAAGGATTGCAAACACAAGGCAGAACGGCAGGATATGCTGCCTCTTTAGACTATGCAGACGATACGGAATCGGTCGAGTATTTTGAAGATCATTAAAAATCCCCGACTGTGAGTTAAACGGCGGGGATTTTATTGTTATATCTATCTATTTATCGAAACTGTCTGTCGATCAGTTCCTCCAGCGCATCTGCGATATGATCTGGTCCATAAGACAGCTCATGCCTGCTAAAGCTCAACCAGGCATGACGCTCGTCCATATCAAAGGCAGTCTCCAGCCAGCCGGATAACCCTCTGCCTCTGCGATCTACTTCGACAAGCACGTGGCAACCGAAAAGAAAAAGGAATTTCAAGCTCCTGTCCTTGCTTTAAATGAAAGCCGTCGGATACCTTGACCCAAGCGATGCAACAGGTGGAAGTGGTTTTCTTGTCATCGTGCTCTTCGATAAATTCTGTTTTGAGTTCGATGTCAATTTTGCCGATTTCCTGATCCATTTTACCACCTTTGATGCGCATAATGCCACTAAGCTCCTCGCCAGGTTCATACACGGCCTGGTCCACCAAAGTATCGATTTTAGCTTAAACGGATATACGGGCAATTGCTCGAATCGTTCCAAGAAAATGCAAGAAAAAAATCCGCTGGTTGTCGTGCCTGTATCACAGCCTGCCAGCCCATTTTCCGTGCTAATCGCAGTTCACTTTATGGGGGGGGATGAAGCAATTACGGCAACGAGGCTCATAGGCCTCAGAGTCGCCGATCATTACAATGGGTCCTACAGTGGAAGGCTTTCCGTTCACCATACGCTGGGTATATACAGCTTGCGAACTTCCACATACGGCGCAAAAGGAAGCTAGCTTTTCGATGTCATCTGCCATGGCGAGTAAACCGCCAACATATCCGAATTCCTTCCCCCGATAGTCCAGGTTGAGTCCATCTGCAATCACGTGCTTGCCACGGTAGGCTAACTCTTCCACCAACATCATAATATGACGGCTAAAAAACTGTACTTCGTCAAAGGCGACCACATCGGCATCCTTCGTTTCTTCCAAAATCCGCTGAACGAGCTCATCTGTGAGCTTTTTCGGAATGGATATGGCAGGCAGCCGATATCCAATGCGGCTTACAATTTCGTCCTTGGCGTAGCGGTTATCTTCAGCCGGTTTGTAAGCGACCACCTTGCGGTGCCCGTATTGGATTAATTTTTGACAGCGGCGAATCAGTTCGCCGGATTTTTCGCTAAACATGGGGCCTGTAATGATCGTAATTCGTCCTGTAGGCAACGCGAATTCCCCTCTCTGTAACATGCGCATAACGCTGTGAATTATCATTTCCGAAAGAAAAGGCCATTATAGATTACCATAATGTGCAGCAAACAAACTAGAGAAATTATATTGTTTTTCGACATGTTATTGTATATCAATTCTTTGAACGTAAAGGTGGATGTCATTGCTCTGTTGTCGTGAGCATGATAAGGTGAAGTGTAGTGGAATGAAGGAAGAGGGGACAGGCATGGACCAAAAAGATAAGACTTATAGTGCCAAAAAAGAAGCATTGCTGGAGCAAGGGCTGGTAAGCCCACAGGCACAGGAGTTGATCACGGAGCTGGAGACAGAGTTAGATCTTCTGCGCAAGCAAAATGAATCGTTTCGCAAAGCGCTGCGGGCCAAATCAGCCCAAACCCCAAGGATGTCTACGAAGTTACGGGACGCCTTGTATGAGTAATATACAGCAGATGCCGGGAGCGGGTTGTTAGACGGCCAGTAGTTTATGCATAAACACTAGATTTTGTACAGAGAAATAAAGAAAGTACAATAAGCTATATAATCAATGTTAAATGGAGGAGAAGCATGACTATACATTGTGATGTCGCTATTTTGGGTGGAGGAACCGGAGGGTATGTTGCAGCGATTCGCGCAGCCCAACTCGGCAAGGAAGTCGTTATTATCGAAAAGGACAAGCTAGGTGGAACCTGCCTGCACCGTGGATGTATCCCAAGCAAGGCTTTGCTGCGCAGTGCGGAAGTGTATGCGACGATCAAGGAAAGTGCGCAATACGGCATTGAGACCTCGGGAGCGCAGCTTGTTTTCCCTAAGGTACAAGAGCGCAAGGAAGCCGTTGTGGAGCAGCTACATCAGGGCGTGCAATTTTTGATGCGTAAAAATAAAATCACGGTGCTGAGCGGCAAAGGGCGCGTGATTGGACCGTCGATTTTTTCTCCAAAAAGCGGCGCAGTTGCCGTGGAGCTGGAAGATGGCGAGATGGAGACGATTGTCTCCGCCCATCTCATTATTGCAACGGGATCACGCCCGCGTGTGCTGGCTGGACTGGAGCCGGATGGCGAATTTATTCTGAGCAGTGACGAAGCGTTGACAATGGAGGAACTGCCGGCTTCCCTGATAATCGTAGGTGGTGGCGTTATTGGCGTGGAATGGGCTTCAATGCTGAACGATTTTGGCGTGGAGGTTACGGTGGTCGAGGCGGCGAATCGGCTTATTCCAACCGAGGACGAGGACGTTTCGCGTGAAATGCAGCGCCTCTTAACCAAGCGTGGTGTCAAGGTGCTAACGGGCTCGCAAGTGCTGGCTGAAACGTACGTCAAGGATGAGGAAGGCGTACAGATTGACGTGCAAAATGGGGGCGACACCGAAACACTCAGCGCTTCCAAGCTGCTCATTTCGGTAGGTCGTCAGGCGAATGTGGAAAATATCGGACTGGAAAATACAGATATTCGCGTAGAGCGTGGCTTTATCTCGGTTAATGAGCATTTGCAGACGAATGAGCCGCATATTTATGCGATCGGGGACTGCATCGGAGGCTTACAGCTGGCTCACGCGGCGAGTCATGAAGGTTTGCAGGCGGTTCATCATCTGGCGGGCGAAGTGGTTCACAGCGTACCGAATCATCTGATTCCGCGTTGTATTTATACACGTCCTGAGGCAGCCAGTGTTGGTCTGACAGAGGAAGAAGCCCGTGAGCGTGGATATCAGGTGAAGACAGGGAAGTTCCCTTTTCAGGCTATCGGAAAATCGCTGGTGTATGGCAGTCGGGATGGCTTCGCCAAAGTGGTTGCCGACGAGGAAACGAATGATATTCTCGGTGTACATATGATCGGTACGCATGTAACGGACCTCATTAGCGAGGCGGCTCTTGCGCAGCTATTGGATGCTACGCCGTGGGAAGTCGGACAGCTTATTCATCCACATCCGACATTGTCGGAGATTTTGGGAGAAGCGATGCTGGCGGTTGATGGACAGGCGATAGGGATATAATTTATCTTAATAAATCGGTGCTTTTCTTTTTGGGGAGAAAAGGATTATAATGGGGTTAGCCAGTGTTTAGTACCAGGTTTTAAGACAAGATGGTACTAGGTGCTGGTAGTAGGATGTTTGATACTTAAGGGGGTGCCTCAATGAGTTCAAAAGGCGCTGTAGACGCTGGCTTCAGACATGAACAGCTGGGACTTACTAATGGACAAGTTATTGACATGTACAGATATATGCTGCTCGCAAGAAGATTTGACGAGCGCAACATGCTCCTGCAACGGGCAGGGAAAATTAATTTTCACGTTTCTGGCATTGGGCAGGAGGCGGCACAAGTAGGTGCGGCTTTCGGACTGGATCGGGAGAAGGACTATTTTCTTCCTTATTACCGGGATTACGGATTCGTGCTTGCGGTTGGTATGACGCCACGCGAACTGATGCTATCAGCATTCGCCAAGGCGGATGATCCCAACAGCGGTGGTCGGCAGATGCCGGGTCATTTTGGCAGTAAACGGCTACGTATTGTAACAGGCTCCAGTCCGGTGACGACGCAGGTTCCACACGCAGTGGGGGTAGCGCTGGCTGCGAAGATGCAGAAAAAGGATTTTGTATCGTTTGTTACGTTTGGGGAAGGCTCCAGCAACCAGGGAGATTTTCACGAAGGCTGTAACTTTGCAGGCGTACAGAAGCTGCCAGTCATCATTATGTGTGAAAACAATCAATATGCGATATCGGTTCCGATTCATAAGCAAATGGCGGGCAAGGTGAGCGACCGTGCTTTGGGCTACGGATTCCCTGGAATTCGGGTCGATGGTAACGATGCGCTGGCAGTGTATGCAGTCGTCAAGGAAGCGCGTGAACGTGCTATTCGTGGCGAGGGGCCAACGCTTATTGAAGCGATGATGTACCGACTGTCTCCTCACTCCACCTCGGATAATGATCTGGCTTACCGGACCAAAGAGGAAGTGGATGAGAACTGGACCAAGGACGGCGTAGCCCGTATGAAAAATTATTTGCTGGAATGCGGCATTTGGGATGAGGCCAAGGACGCGGATTTATCGGCTGAGCTGCTGCTCGAGGTCAAGGAAGCGATTGAATATGCGGATAATGCGCCTTTTCCGAAGCCCGAAGATACGCTACTGCATGTCTATGCTGACAGCGATAGGGAGGGCCGGTAATTATGGCGGTTATGGAATATATTGATGCGATTCGTCTTGCCATGAAGGAAGAGATGGAGCAGGATGAAACGGTTTTTGTGTTAGGTGAGGATGTTGGTGTTAAGGGCGGTGTCTTTACGACCACCAAGGGTCTTATGGATCAATTCGGTGAGCAGCGTGTCATGGATACGCCGTTGGCAGAGTCGGCTATTGCCGGAGTTGCGATTGGTGCGGCCATGTACGGAATGAAGCCGATTGCCGAAATGCAATACTCGGACTTCATGCTTCCGGCAACCAATCAGATTATTAGTGAAGCAGCTAAAATTCGCTATCGCTCTAACAACGATTGGAACTGTCCTATTGTAATTCGTGCGCCCATCGGTGGGGGGATCTTTGGCGGCTTGTATCACTCACAGTGCCCTGAATCTATCTTTTTTGGTACACCGGGTCTGAAAATTGTAGCACCTTTTACACCTTATGACGCCAAAGGATTGTTGAAGGCAGCTATTCGTGACCCTGATCCGGTGCTGTTTTTTGAAAACAAAAAATCCTATAAGCTCATCAAGGGTGAAGTACCTGATGATGATTACATCGTTCCGATTGGCAAAGCCAATTTGCTGCGTGAGGGTGACGATATTACGGTCATCGGGTACAGCCAGCCGCTACATTTTGTTATGCAGGCTGCTGAGGAACTGGAGAAGGAAGAGGGTATTACCGCACATGTTGTAGATTTGCGCACACTCCAGCCGCTGGATCGTCAGGCCATTATTGAAGCTGCAAGACATACAGGTAAGGTACTCATCATACATGAAGACAACAAAACGGGTGGCATCGGTGCCGAGGTATCCGCAATTATTAATGAGGAATGTTTGTTCGAGCTGGATGCGCCGATTGAGCGCCTGTGCGCTCCAGACGTGCCTGCAATGCCAATCAGCCCGCCGATGGAGAAGTTTTATATGTTGAACAAGGATAAGGTTAAGGAAGCCATGCGCCGTCTTGCAATGTATTAATATGGAGCGGATTGGACGAAAGTATTCCAAAAGTGTAGCGGGGGCAGCGGTAAAACGCGCCCTCCTATGATGTTAAGGAGTTGAAAAAATGTCAGACCAAACACAATGGACCGACGTGATCATGCCCCAACTGGCAGAATCGCTCGTATCGGCGACAATTGCAAAATGGCTGAAACAACCTGGCGAAACGGTGGAGCAATTCGAACCGATTTGCGAGGTCATTACAGATAAAGTGAACGCGGAAATTCCCTCGACATTGGACGGAATTATGGGTGATCTGTTAGCAGAGGAAGGCCAGACGGTAGCCGTTGGAGAATTGATTTGCCGTATCCAAACGAAGTCGACTGCACCTGAGGCATCAACTGGAGCGACAATCGCTGCATCGATACCTCAGGGCAACGCACAAGCACAATCCCAACAGGGTGCTGCTTCAGATCAATCCATGCGGGGACGGTTTTCCCCGGCGGTGCAAACACTGGCTGCTCAGCACAGCATAGACTTGAATCAGGTGACAGGCACAGGCATGGGCGGACGAATTACTCGCAAGGATGTGCTGAATTATGTACAACAAGGGGGTTCTACTCAGGCTGGAGCGTCTGAACAGCCGACTGCGACGATATCAGGACAAGGCTCTCCTTTTGCCGGAAGACAGCTGTCTGCCGCGCAGCAAAGCATACCGATTCAAAATATGGACCCTGCTATTCCGGTTCGTAACAGTGGCATTCATTTGACGGAGGCTCCAAAAACTCCTGTGATCGAAGTTGAGAGTGGCAATAATAACAGATCCGAGTATTTTATTGATGTTACACCGATTCGCAGTGCGATCGCCCGCAATATGCGGCAAAGTGTCTCAGAAATTCCACATGCCTGGACGACGATTGAGGTGGATGTAACCAACCTGGTGATGCTCCGCAACAAGATTAAAAACGAGTTCAAGCAAAAAGAAGGCATCAATATTACGTATCTGGCTTTCCTCATGAAAGCGGTCGTGAATGCCATCAAGGAATATCCGATCATGAATTCGGTGTGGGCTGTGGACAAAATTATCGTCAAAAGAGATATCAACATTTCGCTGGCCGTGGGTACAGAGGATACAGTTCTTACGCCTGTTATTAAAAAAGCGGATCAGAAAAACATTGCCGGACTGGCGCGTGAAATTGACGATTTGGCACGTAAAACACGGGAAGGTACGCTCAAGCTGGACGATATGCAGGGCGGAACGTTTACCGTGAACAACACAGGCTCTTTTGGTTCAATTCTGTCTTATCCGGTGATTAACTATCCGCAGGCTGCGATTCTTACCTTTGAATCCATCGTCAAAAGACCAGTGGTCATCGATGATATGATCGCGGTTCGCTCGATGGCTAACCTGTGTCTATCGCTGGATCATCGCATTTTGGATGGTGTGATTTGCGGACGATTCCTGCAACGGATCAAAGAAAACCTGGAAGGCTACACCTTGGATACGAAGCTGTACTAATCATCCAAACAATTAGGTAAATGGACGGGGAGGAAGTGATAGGCCGTGAACAGACGACCGCTTGATGTAACCTATACGAATAGGATGGAGTACGCCCATGCATGGGATGTCCAGAAGGATATTGTAGGGAAGCTGGATGCGGGGGAGGCGAGGGAAACGCTGATGCTTCTCCAGCACCCGCCGACCTACACGATTGGCTCTCAGCGGAATCCGGAGCATCTGCTTCTCACGCCGGAGCAATTGAAAGCTCAGGGAATCAGCGTCTTTCAGATTGACCGTGGGGGAGACATTACATATCATGGGCCGGGACAGCTGGTCGGATATCCCCTGCTTATGCTGGGCAACCGGGAGGCGCTTGACCTGCACGGATACCTCCGCAGTCTGGAAGAGGTAATCATTCGGTTGCTGGCGTCCCATGGTATTGAAGGAAGTCGCAAGCCTGAATACACAGGGGTATGGGTCGGGAATCTTAAAATCGCGGCCATAGGAGTCAAATTCAACAAATGTAAGCATAGTCGGGGCTTTGTGACCAGTCATGGATTTGCCTTCAATATCAAATCAGGGATACAACATGAGGGCTTTCAAGGTATCGTTCCATGCGGAATTCAGGAATACGGAGTGACTTCGTTGGAGGACTGCACGCAGCAGACTTTTTCAGTGGAGCAGATTGCAAAGGAAATTGTACCTTACTTTGAGGAGCAATTTTCATTTGCGGCGGAATGGCAAAATCATTCCCTCCAATAAAGCAAAGGCGGGCTATTCTGTGATGTACACGGAAGCCCGCCTGTTTTATTGCGCCGCAGCTTGTCCGCCTACAGCCTCCATGGAACATGGGGACGGCAGAATATCTTGGCAGTGCAATTCACTATAGTGGCATAATCAACGGCTCAATCACCATGAACAGCGTAGAGCCAATCATCGCGGCGAGCATAATGTAGACGAAAAAACGAACCCATTTTTTGTTTGGCATGTGTAACTCCTTTAGAATAGGTTTAGCTCAGATACAAGACTATCTATCCGTATTGTAGCGTAAACGGGAAAGAGAGGGAAGTTCAATGACGGCAAAAGTAGTGAAAGAACGAATCGTACAAGAATTTATGGAACTCGTACAGGTGGATAGCGAAACCAAGCAAGAGCAGGAAATATCTAGTGTTCTGAAAGAAAAATTCAATGCACTCGGGCTGGAGGTAACAGAAGATGATTCCCGCGAAAGAACCGGACATGGTTCGGGTAATCTGATCGTAACCTGGAAAGCGGAAGGCGCGGAGCATGCACCTAAATTGTTTTTTACCTGCCACATGGACACCGTTACACCAGGCAAAGGCATTAAGCCGCAGTTGGGTGAGGATGGCTGGATTCGCAGTGACGGTTCAACCATTTTAGGGGCAGACGATAAGGCGGGAATTGCCGCTTTGTTCGAGGCAATTCGTGTCGTGCGTGAGCAGAAAATCCCCCATGGACAAATTCAGTTTGTGATTACGGCAGGTGAGGAATCCGGTCTATTCGGTGCGCGAGCAATGAAGCCAGAATTGCTGAATGCGGACTTTGGGTATGCATTGGACTCCAATGGTGAAGTAGGCTCCATTTGTGTGGCTGCACCAACGCAGGCTCGTATTGAAATGAAAATTACTGGGAAGTCCGCTCATGCGGGTGTAAATCCTGAAGATGGCATCAGTTCCATTCAAGTAGCCTCCAAGGCCATTTCTAAGATGAAGCTAGGACGGATTGATAAGGAAACGACCGCTAACATCGGCAGCTTCGAGGGCGGCGGAGCAACGAATGTGGTATGCGATTTTGTGCTGATCCGGGCAGAGGCACGTAGTATTGTGCAGGAGAAGGTGAATCGTCAAATCCAGCATATGCGTGAAGCACTGGAAACGACCGCGCGTGAGTTTGGTGCACAAGGCGAGTTCTGCAGCGAAGTCATTTATCCGGCATTTAGCTTTACGGAGCATGATGAAATTGTGCAGGTTGCGCAGCGCGCTATACAAGGGCTGGGACTGGCAACGCCGACCTTCCATTCCGGTGGTGGCTCGGATGCCAATGTATTCAACGGACTGGGAATTCCAACGGTGAATTTGGCTGTTGGCTACCAGAACATTCATACGACACAGGAAAAAATAAAGGCAGATGATCTGGTGAAGGTTGCCGAGGTGGTCGTAGCTCTTATCCAAGAGGCGACGAAGTAAGACTCGCACGATACACATAAGGTTCAGTCTAAAGACAGGGACAGCGTTCCCTTGTGTTTAGACCTGAACCTTTTTTGGAACCATGAACGAGGCGATCGTGGCAGCGGAGCCGTGTTCTTTTTGCCATTGCCGCAGGAGAGCTTGAATCTGCCAGGCTTTGCCGACAATATGAAGAGTGGTTTCGGTATGGTAGCTTTTCATTGGCGAATCTCCTTTGAACAGGGGAATTTGTTATAATACCACCATATGTCCGCAGCGGACAAGTTAGACTAAAGTTGGCAATAGTTAATAAAAAGATAGATGACGAAGGAGGAAACATGCTGATGGACAATCAAAAGAACGATCAAGTGAACAACCCAGACCGCAAGCCTTATTCCAATCCTGCACTGGAGGAAAAAACGGTAACCACGCAGCCCATTTTTGAAGGAAAAGTGATTACGTTGCAGGTGGATACGGTAGAGCTTCCCGACGGCTCCACGGGTAAACGTGAAATCGTGAAGCATCCGGGCGCGGTGGCCGTGCTGGCGCTGCATGAGGGGAAAATGCTGGTCGTGGATCAGTACAGACAGGCGATGGGCCGCTGTGAGGTGGAAATTCCGGCAGGCAAGCTGGAGCGGGGCGAGGACCCTATGAAAGCGGCGGGACGCGAGCTGAGAGAAGAGACAGGCTATACTGCCAAGTCACTGAAGCTGCTGCACTCCTTTTATACTTCCCCCGGATTTGCGGATGAAATCATTCATATGTATGTGGCCGAAGAGCTGGAATTGGGAGAAATGGAACCGGATGAGGATGAATTTCTGGAGCTGTTCGAGGTGACGCTGGAGGAAGCACAGGCGCTTATTCGCGAAGGTCGGATTAGTGACGCCAAAACGATTCTGGCTGTCTATGCGTGGCAGCTTTACCAACACACAGGGAGCTTCTAAGCGGTATGAAAAGAAATACAGTTGAACTTACTGATTACTATGCTGATCTCCATATTCATATCGGCAGAACGGAAAAGGGAGCTCCGGTCAAAATTAGTGGCAGTCGCGACCTGACCTTTGCCAACATTGCCAAGGAAGCATCTGGTCGAAAGGGTATCGGACTGATCGGGATCATTGACTGCCACGCGCCGAACGTGCAGGAGGATATCCACGCTTATTTGCATACGGGTGAAATGACGGAAATCAGCGGTGGTGGAATTGCGTACCGGGATACGGTTGTGCTGCTGGGAACGGAGCTGGAGATTCGGGCGGAAGGCCGTCCCGAGGCGCACATCCTGGCCTATTTTCCCAATTTGGCGGCAATGGAGGATTTTACGCAATGGATGGCTCGGCACATGAAAAATGTCAATCTCAGCTCGCAGCGTATCTATGCCCCGCCACGCGAGCTACAGCAGCAAATTTACGGCCGTGGAGGCATTATGGTCCCCGCGCATGTGTTCACCCCTCATAAGGGCATATACGGCAGTTCTGCGGCCCGTATGGACGAACTGCTGGATATGCAGCTCATTAGCGGAGTGGAGCTGGGATTAAGTGCGGATTCGTCTATGGCCGGATTGATCTCGGAGCTGGACCGTTTCAGCTTTTTGACCAATTCCGATGCCCATTCGCTCGGCAAAATTGGACGAGAGTACAACAAATTATCCATGGCAACGCCGTGCTTTGATGAATTCAGAATGGCTTTGGAGCGTCAGGAAGGACGACGGGTGTCTGCCAACTACGGATTAAATCCGAAGCTGGGCAAGTATCATCGTTCTTACTGTCAAAGCTGCGGTACGATTATGGACGAACAGCAGATGGCGGATGAACGCTGTCCTGCCTGTGGTCATACCAAGCTGGTGCGGGGCGTACTGGATCGGATATGGAGTATTGCCGACCGTGAGCAGCCCGTGATTCCATCTCATCGTCCGCCGTACATTTACCAGATTCCGCTGGAATTTATCCCCGGTCTGGGCAAAGCCAAGCTGAACCATTTGTTGAATGCGTTCGGAACAGAAATGAATATTTTACATGAGGTCACACAGGAGGAGCTGGTGACAGTTGTTGGAGAAGTATTGGCAGAGCAAATTCTTCTTTCCCGGGAGGGGCGACTTTCTCTCGTCTCCGGTGGTGGCGGAACATACGGCAAAATAGCCAAGTCCTAATAAAGTCTTGTGCTAGTTAGAGTCATATCGGGGTCTGCTTGTTCATAACCATTAAATATCTATGCCGTTGGCTTGGCACATCAATCGTGAATCTTCTTTTTGCAGCGCAAGCTGCCCCGAACCCTAGCCATCAGCCGTCGAATTACGGTTGTTTTTTGGACAAACAAGCAGATGAAAGGGGCAGGACGCCGATGCAATGGTTTCGTCATACGTTAAAGGACCAGACGCCTTATTATGTTTTTTTGGCGGTACTGTTTCTGGTGGGAGTCGTCTTTGGTGCACTGATGGTGAACGCGCTCTCGCTGGAGCAGTTACAGGATTTATCGCGTTACCTGAAGGATTTTTTTGTGACGGTCAATCAAAATGAGCAGGGCTTTACTGGTTCGCAAGCGACCTCAACCTTTTGGGATAGTGTGTCTCTACATCTAAAATGGGTCGGTTTAATCTGGGTATGTGGTCTTTCGGTCATCGGTCTTCCTGGCATTCTCGTACTGAATTTCCTCAAGGGTGTGTTGATCGGATTTTCGGTAGGCTATATGGTAGGGCAATATTCGTGGAAAGGGCTGTTATTTTCCCTCGTCTCCGTGGCTCCCCACAATTTAATCGTCATTCCGGTGCTGCTCGTGTGCAGTGTGGCTGCGATGACCTTTTCCATGCATATGATTAAAACTAAAATACTCGCTACACGGCCATCTGACGGCATGTTGCGTCCGTTGCTGTCCTACGCAGGGCTGACCGCTGCAATGATGTTACTCCTTGTTGGTAGCGCGTCCTTTGAAACTTGGGTCACCCCGGTTATGATGCAGTGGGTTACTCCCATGCTGACTGCCTCCGTGTCTCCTTGACTCCGTTTCAAAATGTTTGACTTTATTTGTATAGACCCCCTATAATAATAGGAGTGAAAAAAAGTGCAGTGGGCAGTAGCTTTTGTAGGGGGAGGGAGACACATGGAAGCACGGATCGAAAAAATTAAGCAGCAGTTGCAATCCCAGGGCTACAAACTAACGCCTCAGCGGGAAGCCACCGTCCGAATTTTACTTGAGAACGAAGATGATCATCTGAGTGCGGAAGATGTATTTATGCTCGTTAAAGAGATAGCTCCCGAAATCGGTCTGGCAACCGTATACCGTACCCTAGAACTGCTAAGTGAACTGCACGTCGTGGAGAAAATCAATTTTGGTGATGGCGTTGCGCGTTATGACCTGCGCGGCGATACGACCAAGCATCACCACCACCATTTGATATGTGTGCAGTGCGGCAGTGTGGATGAAATACTAGAGGATTGGCTTGGACCGCTGGAAGAGCGTCTGGAACGGGAATATAACTTTACCGTAGTGGACCACCGTTTGGACTTTCACGGCATTTGTTATCGTTGCAAGACGAAGAACGATACGACCGCCCAGAAATTTTTGGGTAAAACCAAGAAAAACAAATCTCAGGATTAATAAGCTGACAACCCAAGCTCTCACCGGCGAAGACGCGTTCGGGGGGAGCTTTTTTAGTTGAGGACTTTTTTGGTTCGGGATCTGCTATACGACATTAAGCGGTATAAAAAGGAACAGCTTGTCATACCCTTCCATAGAGAGCCTTGACAAGGCCTATAATCTGGAAAAAGGCGGCTGATTCACATGATACTATCATTGCGGAGAGGACTGAAATGGCTGCGTTTGGTCATACTGTTCGGAGTTTTGGTATGTATGTTCTACTATAGCCTCGGGTTGTTTAGGGATTGGATTACACCTGTGGATCATTACCGGATACCGGAAGGACATGCAGTCAAGGTATTCGGCGGGCAGGAATTATCCGACGTACCCGAGCATAAGACGCCAGTGTCGGAGCGTCTACGTTTCTTTTACTGGTATGGAGAATAGTCCATGCAGACGCTGAGACTGATCAGACTGAACCGTTGTATGCAGGACAAGGAGACTTCTGGAACTCATGAAAATGTATATTCAACCTTTTGTTCGATATATGGAAGAGGAAAAGGGCTTGTCGCCCAGCACGTTGGAAGCGTATCATCGTGACGTACAGCAGTTTATCGAGTTCGCTGAAAGCTGCGACATCGAGCAGCCGGACCATGTTCAACGCTCCCATCTGGTGCTGTATTTGAGACGCTTGAAGGAAGAGGGAAAAGCCGCGGCGACGATTTCACGCAGCGTAGCCTCTATCCGCTCCTTTTTCCATTTTCTCATTCGGGAGGGGATTACGGGTTATGACCCGTCCGTCTTGCTGGAGTTACCGAAGGCCAACAAAAAGAAGCCTTCGGTGCTCACGCAGGATGAGATAGAGCGTCTGCTGGCAGCACCGAATGTTTCCACCCCGCAAGGGGGACGGGACAAGGCGATGCTGGAACTGCTGTATGCGACAGGAATTCGCGTATCCGAGCTGATCGCCCTGAACGTGCGTGATGTACGCACCGATCTGCGTTTCGTTCATTGTGGTGGTGAGGCGGGCAAGGAGCGTGTCGTGCCGATCAGCCGTGAGGCATCGCAGTGGGTACAAGCGTACATGGACGAGCAGCGTGCGTTGTTGTTGCGATCCGGGCAGGGTGAGGAAGCTCAGGTAGAACAGGAAGCCTTGTTCCTCAATGTGTCCGGTCAGCGTCTCAGCAGACAGGGTTTCTGGAAAATGATTAAGAAGTACGGTCAGGAAGCAGGCATAAGCGGAGATTTTACACCGCATACCCTGAGGCATTCTTTTGCGGTACATATGCTGGAGGGCGGAGCGGATTTGCGCTCCGTACAGGAGATGCTGGGCCATGCCGATCTGTCCACGACGCAGGTTTATGCGCAGACAGCCAAGCGAAGTATGAAGGAAGTCTACGAAAGGCATCACCCGCACGGCGGCAATCGTCCGTCCAGCGACAGCAAGGATCGTATATGACGAGACGATTTGCTAATGGTGATGATTATAGTCATCATTATAGTAACGATCACAGTAATAACGATAACAGCAGCTATAACTAACGATTGTACCAGACAGGAGAGATGTTGATGTCAACAGCCAACCAAGCTACGATTCAGGAAGCAGCAGATTATATCCGCACCAAGAGCGGAATCCATCCGGAAATCGGCCTTATTTTGGGCTCGGGTCTCGGTATTCTGGCCGATTTGATTCAGGATGGAATTAGTATTCCTTATCAGGATATTCCCCATTTTCCCGTATCGACGGTAGAAGGTCATGAAGGAGAATTGCTGCTAGGTACCATTAAAGGTCGCGCTGTAGTTATGATGAAGGGCCGCTTCCATATGTATGAGGGCTATGGCCCGCAGCTTACGGCTTTCCCGGTTCGGGTCATGAAGCAATTGGGTATTCAAAGTTTGCTGGTGACAAATGCGGCAGGCGGTGTCAATACGTCTTACGAGGCGGGCGATCTGATGGTTATCTCGGATCATCTCAATCTGACCGGACAAAATCCGCTGATCGGACCGAACGATGCAGCTCTGGGTGTTCGCTTCCCTGACATGTCGGAGGCATACAGCCGTCGTTTGCGCGAGATTGCCAAGCAAACCGCTGCTCAGCAGGGCTTTAGCTTGCAGGAAGGCGTATATGCCGGATTGCTGGGTCCAAACTATGAAACGCCTGCTGAAATCGTTATGCTGCGCACACTGGGTGCAGACGCGGTGGGTATGTCCACGGTGTCCGAGGTTATCGTAGCCCGTCATGCAGGCATTGAGGTGCTGGGCTTCTCTTGTATCACGAACATGGCGGCAGGCATTTTGGATCAGCCCCTGTCCCACGATGAAGTAATGGATACAGCAGAGAAGGTACGTGAGAAATTTTTAAATCTCGTTTTGGCGATCATTCCACAAATGTAGATTGTCACATCCCAAGAACCCCGTTTCCGAACGCCATCTAAGGCCGTAGGAAAACGGGGTTCTTTTTTGCGCACTAATCGTTTGGTAGCCCCTAATGTGGCGGGGGTGTGCTGTATACTGTCGTGTTCGCCTTTTCTGCTATTAATAGTCTATGCCGTTCTTGTACCTTAATCACAATAACCATGAATATGATCCAGTAGATGGCTAGAGAATTCAGGAAGCGGCTGTCCGTAATATTGTTTAACACGATGAATAAGAAAAATACGACTGCTGTCAGCCATGTATACATATCGGTTTTACCGATTCTGAATTTAAATGAAGTGGTTATGACGAGTGTAATGGTTGCCAACAGTCCTGTGAGACCGACATCGATCCACAGAACCCGAAATCCGCTATGGCTGCTCGTCAGATCAAATCGGATTCCATTGGCATAGATGCTGGGCCGATTTGCCCAGAAGGAGCCGTAGCCATGACCAAACCAGTAGTGCTGTCAATGGCGCCTGCAATCCCCTGCCAGATTTCCGTTCTTCCGGTCAAGGTTGTTGTCTTGCCGAATTCCGATGCAATCGCATCCCCGTAACTAAAGACGAGCACGAGACACAAAAGCACAAGCAGGCAGGAGTTGCTAATGAAGAAACCACGCAGCGCAACGCTTCGGGTTCTTTTGAATAGCAATATAAACAGGATGAACATAAACAGGGAAGAAGTTAGCAGCAACGAGGTGGTGGATTGGCATTTGATGAGCAGTAAGGCATTCAGCAAAACAAAGCCAACATGCAAAGTTTTGCGTGTTCCCTTGAAAAAATAAATGACATGTGAAACAAAACATAGCAGAGAGAGCGTTCCTAGTGTGTTTTTATGACCGGAAATGCCTTTCCACAGTCCTGTATGTTCGACGCCCCCATGGATGGCAAAGGAGGGAACGAGAACTACCGCCAGTAGATTGAGTACGCTCAAAATACTTAACGTAATGACCAGCAGGCGGATGCAGTCCTGCGTCGTATAATGGGTAACCAGATAAAGTCCGAAGGTGGAAAAAGCAACAAATTTAGCACCATCAGCATGGAGGAGGTCTGTTCCTGATCAGCCCATAAACAGGAGGCAGCTATGTACATCATGAGCAAGGTCAGCAACGGATTATCAGCCAAGGTTGCGATCAGTGGCTTTAGCGAGGGCAGCAGCATCAGATAGCTAAACAACAGGATAAGCAGGGAAATTGAGATCACTCTGGGAGACAAGCCCTGACAGGCATAAGGAATCGAAAAAGCCAGTAAACCGGTCACTGTAAGGACAGTCTTCACACATTCACCACCCAGATACGATATGTATATATTTTATACAAAACGTATCATTCTGTACAATAATAAAATTTTAAATTTTCATTTTTCTCAAGTGTAGAGCAAGCTGTCCCGTGCATATACTCAGTCCATGTTAAGAAAATGCAAAATCCTTCAGTCTGTCTGAAAGATATATTTTCTGTGTTTTTATTAAATGGGGGTGTTCGAGTGACGGATCGTTTCACAGACCGTTTAAAGTTGAATTTGAGTGGTACGGGCAAAGAGCTGACGCCGCAGCAATTAAATGAAAATTTTAAAAGTATTGAAAAGGAATTCAATCAATGGAGTGCAAATGCCAGTTGGTTTGGAGCAGCAGGTGACGGTGTCCGGGACGATACGGCAGCTTTGCAGGAACTGATTAATAAGACTCCCGACTATTCCATGCTTCATATTCCGAGTGGACGATATAAAATAACCTCCACCCTACAGATTCGCAAACAGGGCTTACGTATTTTTGGCATTCATAAGGGCAGATACCGGCAGGGTAAGGGGGTTACGTCGATTGAATACTATGGTACGGGCCCTTGTTTTCAAATTGGAGACGAGAGTCTTCCATCGTTTAGCGGCTTTCAAAATGTGCAGTTTCATGACCTGGCGATCCGGTACGAAGGGACGGATCGAGCATTATTAAATAATCCTTTCTCTCAGGAAGTCAAGCGCGGATATTATGGAAAAGGTACTTTAGGCATTCAAGATTGGAAGGGCGGCGGAGTTACGCTGGATAATGTGTTGATTGAGCATTTTGAGACGGCTTTTTGGGGCTACGAAAGCGATGTGGATGTATTTAATTGTACGGAGATTAATTACAATAAAACGGGTATTCACTTGCAGAACAGAAGTTCACAGTTTACCAGCCTTGCGCTTTTTACACTGGGGAATGATACGGCGCTCGATCTGAATAGCTCCAATGGGGCCAGATTTTTGGCCAGCCAGCACATTAAGGACGGAAGCTCAATTGATATACCCATTCGAATTGATGATTTTATGAATGCCGAATTTATAGGCTGCTGGTTTGAGGGACTAAGCTCAGAACATAGAGTGACGGTTCCGTCTTTTATTCAAATTGGGGCCACGAAGGAGACGAAGAATGTTGCTCTTCGCGACTCCACTTTAGCCATCGCGGACAAATTCAGGGACAAAAACGACGACATCTATGGGTCAGTATGTGACTATTTTGTAGATGTGGTCATTGGTAAAAAAATTTTAGTGGATGAGGTGGGTGGATACCCACGCAATTTGAGGCATTTGGTTTCCTTCTCGGGCAGCTCATCCACGCAGCAGGTGACGCTTCGTTCGCATTTGGATTTCAATTACATGGATAACCGTTATTATAAAAACAACGGGACAGGGCAGGCTTTGCTGCTAGTGGAGAAATATTCAAATAACGGAATCGAGCACTTGGATGAAACCTTTGTCAAGGTCTATCTGGGAGCAAGACAAAATATTTCTGCAGGCAGATGGCATAGGATAAACTTTAACCAGAACAGCTATGATGAACTGACCGAGTTTGAGGCGACGGGCAATCGTTGGCGGGCCAAACAAGCAGGGAAGTACAGAATACAAGCCTATATTTCGACCGATTTTCAAGTAGATGGCAACCGTACACGACTGGCGCTCCATGTGAATGATGAACAGGTTATTGGAGGGTCTGCGTATGCTTATCTCGATGATCGGGTGATTGGCGGGCTGCATTACAGTGCTTTGAGTGGAACGATTGAACTGAAGCTTGAAGCCGATTCTTTTATTGATATACGGGTATTCAGCCAAAATAAAATGGATCTTTTACCGGGTGGAGGTCTTACGTACCTCACGATCAGTCGAATGTAAGTCGCTGTCACGCAGACGATAGACGTTCTTTCATTTCAATTTTGGAAAATCTGCACCAGGCTGACTCAGCTTGGTGCTATTTGACGTTTTTAAACGTATGGAATATTTTTCTTCCAATCTGACGACAATGGTTAGCAGCACGCGAATAGGCCGGAGGAGTAAGCTTACGGGCTCCGGTGTTTTACGCCAATATGTTGAGGAGGGAACCGATTGTGAAGAAAAAAGTGGTAGCGTTCATCCTGGCTTGTCTGGTAGCCTTGACTGCTGTCCCCATCGGTGGTTGGGCCGAGGAAAGCAAACCTGAAAGCAAGCTCCAGGAGGGTTCTGCGGCCGAGCTGGCTCCCGAGGCTCTCTCGGCGATCCTGATGGATGCGGATACGGGTACAGTCATCTATGAAAAAAATAGCCGTGAAAAGCTTCCTCCGGCGAGCATTACGAAAATTATGACCATGCTGCTGACGATGGAGGCTATTCATGATGGCAAACTCAAGCTGACCGATAAAGTACGGGCCAGCGAATATGCGGCTTCGATGGGAGGATCGCAAATTTTTCTAGAGCCGGGAGAAGAAATGACGGTCGATGAGATGCTTAAAGGAGTCGCGATGGCTTCCGGCAACGATGCTTCCGTGGCGATGGCTGAGAAAATTGCCGGTTCCGAGCAGGCTTTTGTCGAATTGATGAATGCCAAGGCGCAGCATCTTGGTTTAAAGGATACCCATTTTGCCAATTGCAATGGTTTGCCGGTAAAAAATCACTATTCTTCTGCGCATGATATTGCGGTCATGAGCCGTGAACTGTTGAAATATCCCCAAATTACGAAATATACAGGAGCGTATCAGGACTATTTACGCAAATCCTCGGCCAAGCCGTTTTGGCTGGTGAATACGAATAAGCTGGTTCGCTTCTATACTGGAGCGGACGGGTTGAAAACAGGCTTTACAGGGGAAGCGAAATTTTGTCTTTCCGCTACTGCCAAGCGTGATGGTATGCGTGTAGTCGCTGTCGTACTTGGAGAACCGAATACTAAAACACGTAACAATGAAGTATCCTCCATGTTTAATTATGCTTTTTCCCAGTACACAATGAAATCAGTGTACAAGCCAGGTGACCTTCTGGGAAGCGTGAAGGTCGAGAAGGGTGTACTGCCGGAACTGAAAATTCAGGCAGATCGTTCCTACAGTGTGCTGGTGAAAAAGGGCGGAACTAAGGAAACGCTGCGTCATGAGCTGCAACTCGCTCCAAGTCTGAAAGCTCCTGTCCGTGCAGGTGATCCGGTCGGCAAGCTGGTTGTCTATCAGGATGGTAAACGGCTCAAGGAGTTTAACATAATCTCACCCGTAGCGGTGGAGAAGGCTGGATGGTGGAAATTGTTTAAACGTACCTTGTCGAATCTGTTTTCTTTGTAGATTTTAAGGGGTTTTCTTCTAGTTTTGTCGGAGGGCAGGAATCGTCTGCGGCTGCGTAGAAAACCTTGTCCAAGACCGGGAGGAGAGTGAGTAAGCATGAACCTGCAAATTGAAATGGAGCATCACCGGAGGGTGTTGATTGTAAGACTGTCCGGTGAGCTTGATCACCATACGTCGGACATGGTCCGTATGCAAATGGATGAGGCGATTCAGCGCCGTCAATGCGAGCATATCGTGCTCAGCCTAAAAAATCTTCAGTTTATGGACAGCTCCGGCCTTGGCGTTATCTTAGGACGTTACAAGCTGATTAAACAAAAGGGCGGAAAGATGGCTGTCTGTGATGTCAATCCGCCAGTACACCGACTGTTGGATATGTCAGGCCTGTTTAAAATCATGCCTGTATATGAAAACGAGGGAAATGCGCTCACGGAACTGGAGGTGGTGTCATGAGAGAAAGTACGGGAAACAACTTCATGAGCTTGCAGTTTGCCGCCAGATCCGAGAATGAAGCTTTTGCCCGCGTCGCTGTCGCTGCCTTTATTTCCCGGCTTGATCCGACGATGGACGAGCTGAGCGATTTGAAAACCGTGGTGTCCGAGGCGGTGACGAACAGCATTATTCACGGCTATAACAGCGATCCGTCCGGAGTTGTGACGATCAAGGTCGGAATTGAAACGGACGTGGTTACATTGGTGATTGAAGATGCAGGAAGAGGAATTGAGGATCTGGAGCTGGCGAAGCAGCCACTGTATACGTCGAAGCCTGAATTGGAACGGTCTGGAATGGGTTTTACCATTATGGAAAATTTTATGGATGAGTTTGAAGCAGTCAGTGAGCCGGGCGGAGGCACGTCGGTCCGGATGAAGAAAAGGATTGAGTCCAAGAAAGCTTTATATAATTAGGGGTTGATCCTATGGAAGCAGGAGGAAAAAAAACTTCGAACAGCTATTTGGAGGATGCGGAAGTCAAGCGGCTCATTGCGCTGAGTCAATCCGGTGATAATGATGCCCGTGAGACGCTGGTCAATAGTAATATCCGGCTCGTCTGGTCTGTCGTGCAGCGCTTTATGAACCGGGGATATGAACCTGACGATCTTTTTCAGATCGGCTGCATCGGTTTGTTAAAATCGGTGGACAAATTCGATCTAAGCTATGAAGTCAAATTTTCAACGTATGCGGTCCCGATGATTATTGGGGAAATTCAACGTTTTCTGCGCGATGACGGCACGCTCAAGGTTAGCCGCTCCCTCAAGGAGACGGCCAATAAGGTCCGCAAAATGAAGGACGCGCTGTCCAATCGGTTGAACCGTTTACCTACGATCAAAGAAGTCGCAGATGAACTGGGGGTTACACCAGAGGATGTTGTTTTTGCCCAGGAGGCTAACAAGCCGCCAACCTCGATTCACGAAACGGTGTTCGAAAATGACGGCGACCCGATTACGCTCATGGATCAGATAGCTGATGAATCGCAGGAGCGTTGGTTTGACAAGCTGGCGTTGAATGAGGCTATCGGCGGGCTGACTGAGCGGGAACGGCTCATTGTATATCTGCGTTATTATCGCGATCAGACCCAATCAGAGGTCGCAAGCCGGCTTGGTATTTCCCAGGTGCAGGTATCGCGGCTGGAAAAAAAGATTTTGCAGTTGATTCGCGATCAGATTGCTCAATAATATCGGTGAGGATTCAAAGGGTATTCCCAAGCCATGTTCATGGTCAGGGATACCCTTTTTGCGTAGAGAAAAAAGAATGAGTGCAGAATATGTTTCCTGACTTCTCCTCATACTAATCGGTAATTACGAGGATAAGGAGGGGATCGGATGACTCATAATCCGGCTCCTACAGTGGCTCCCATAGTGTATTTACGTCTCCGCAGTCGTGTACGCATGTTACAGGGGCATGACTTGCATTTGGGGGATGTAGCCCATCTGCTGGCAGATCCCGAATGGGAAAACGAGCTGCTGGGACTTGTTCTCAAGCGGCCTCAGCAGCAGGACGGCAATCTGATACTGGTGGACATGCTGCAAATCATTTCGAAAATAAGAGAACGTATTCCGGGTGTTGTCGTGGAATCTCTCGGCAAGCCACATGTGCTTGTGGAAATCGTGGAGAAACCGCGTAAGCCATCCAGAATATTGTTTGTTCTGGTATGGGTGCTTCTGTTCTTTGGCTCTGCGCTCACGATTATGAATTTCCACGCTGACGTCAGCATGATGGAGGTGCAGGTGCGAATTGTTGAGATGATTACCGGACACAAAGATGAGCATCCATATCTGTTCCAGATTGCGTATTCGATCGGTATCGGCTTTGGCATGATTGTGTTCTTTAATCATTTATTCAAAAAAAAATGGAACGAGGAGCCGACGCCGCTGGAAGTGGAAATGTATCTGTATCAGGAAAATGTGGATCAGTACGTTGTGGCGGAAGAATATGAAAAGATGGCCCGCATGCATACGAAGGATCAGCACCGATGATGATATATGTACAGGGTGCACTTCAGATCATTTTAGGCATCGCCGGAGGCGTTGCGGTGGGTGGTGGCGTGATCGCACTTTTTATTGTGCTGGATATGATTCCACGGCTTGCACAGCTTACCCGTACCTATAACAAATCACGAGCATACGAAAAATCTATGGTTTTAGGTTCAGTGGTGGGAACGGTATCCGATTTTTGGAATATATGCTTGCCGTTGCCGAACGTACTTACTTGGATACCGGGGTTGTTTTGCGGAGTGTTTATCGGTTTACTCGCCGCAGCACTGACGGAGGTACTGAATCTCTTGCCTATACTCGCCAAGCGGCTCCATATGACCGTGTATATGTTTAGCCTGCTGATAGCGATGGTGCTGGGTAAGATGACGGGTTCGTTTTTTGACTGGTTCGTATACAACCGATAACAAGGAAAGTGAAGGGGGCAAGAGATATGGAGCATAGACCGGATCAAGAACATCAGGAGGATGGAGCCATCGGGAATGAAGGTCATACTGCTGGCAAGGAAGAAATGAGTCCGTGGAAAAAAAGGCAGGCACAGGAGTCAGAACGTTTTAAGCACAAAAAAGAGAGTGAGCGTTCTGATAACGTAGAGGAATCCGTCCTCTACTGGCAGGGCGAGGATGATATATCACCAAGAATGAAGGATAATCGGGAAACGCTCAAAACAGTAATCGGACTGGGAGAGACCTTTGATGTCGTATTCAGGGAGATGACACTAGCCGGGCATCATATTGGCTATCTGTTTCTGAATACCTTTGCCAAGGACCTGATCATGGTTGAAGTGCTGAAGCGGCTCACCTACCTGACACCGGATGATTTGTCTACAGACGGACTGCAATCGTATTTTGAAAATTATATTCCGCATATTCAGGTGGAAAAGACAGAAAAAATGTCGGTTGTCATCAACAAGGTGCTGACAGGCTATAGCGCCTTCTTTATGGAAGGTGAGCGCTTTTCGGTCATTTTGGACACCCGTAATTATCCGGTACGTAATCCCGAGGAACCGTCCCTGGAGCGCGTTGTACGTGGTGCCCGTGACGGCTTTACAGAGACGATGATGACAAATGTGGGTCTGGTTCGCCGCCGCTTGCGGGACCCCGGGCTTAAATTTGAGGTGATGCAGGTTGGTCGCCGCACCCGAACCGACATATGCTTGGGCTATATTGATGATATCGTGGATAAAGTGATGGTGGACACGGTACGCGATAAAATTAAAAACGTTAATCTGGACGGCATCCCGCTGGCGGATAAGCAATTAGAGGAGACGATTATTAATAAAGGCTGGAATCCATATCCATTAGTGCGATATTCGGAGCGACCAGATGTTGTGGCTTCGCATATTATGGAAGGGCGACTCGTTATTTTCGTCGATACCTCACCCAGCGTGATGATCTTGCCCACCACCTTTTTTGACCTGTGTCAACATGCGGAAGAGAATCGGCAAACGCCTTTTATGGGGAGCTACCTGCGTTGGGTACGATTTCTGGGTATTTTCGCCTCAATGTTCCTGCTTCCGATGTGGCTGCTTATGGTCACCAATCCCGAGCTAAAACCGGCGTTTCTCGATTTTATCGGCCCTCAAAAGGAAGCCCATCTGCCGCTGATCGCCCAGTTTATTATTGTGGAGCTGGGGGTCGATCTCATGCGCATGGCGGCTGTCCATACACCGACACCGCTGGCTTCGGCGATGGGCTTGATCGCCGCCATTTTGGTCGGGGATATTGCGGTCAAAACGGGACTTTTCGTCAACGAAGTTGTGCTGTACATGGCTTTGGCTGCTATCGGGATGTTCGCAACGCCGAGTTATGAATTGGGATTAGCGAATCGGCTAATCCGGCTGGTTTTGCTGATCGCTGTGGCTATTTTCCAAGTTCCGGGTTTTATCGTAGGCACGACACTGATCATTTTGATGCTGACGCTGCACCGGTCATACAATTCTTCCTACCTGTGGCCGTTCATTCCTTTTAATGCCCAAGCGATGGCTTCCATCTTGTTACGTATGCCTGTACTGAATGCGCCTAACCGTCCGTCTTTTAACAAAACGCGGGACAATACGCGCATGCCGGACATGGATGCAAGCACGGATTCGAACTCTGGCAATGAGCGAAAGCATTAATATAAATGATCTGCATAAAAATCCATTCTTCTTGATTCTTTTTTTGCTATACTGGTGTTAATATTCATGGAATATGACTTAAATGTTCCAGAAAGAGAGGCGCCAGGACATGTATTTGCATGGAAACAGTAAAATTAATAGCACTGGACATTTGGAGATTGGCGGATGCGACACGACCCTTCTAAAGGAGCGTTTCGGAACACCGCTATATATTGTAGATGAACAGCTAGTTCGCCGCCGTTGCCGGGAGTTTATAGAGGCATTTCGTACAACCGGTTTGAATTTTCAAGTAGCCTATGCGAGCAAAGCCTTTTGTGTCATGGCCATGTGTGCACTGGCGGCAGAGGAAGGCATGTCGCTGGATGTCGTTTCCGACGGGGAACTTTTTACCGCGCTACAAGCGGGATTCCCGGCCGAGCGTATCCATTTTCACGGTAACAACAAGACGCCGGAAGAAATCGAAATGGCGTTGGATGCACGGATCGGCTGCTTTGTAGTCGATAGTACGATGGAACTGCATTTGTTGCAGGCACTGGCGGCCGAGCGGGGAGAACAGGTGAATATTTTGCTCCGGGTTACGCCAGGCGTAGAGGCGCACACGCATGAATATATTTCGACAGGCCAAACGGACTCGAAATTCGGTTTTGACATTGCCAACGGTTCAGCTCATCAAGCGGTGGAGCAAGCCGCACAATTGGATCGGCTCAATCTGCTGGGTGTGCATTCCCATATTGGCTCGCAGATTTTTGAGGTGGACGGCTTTCAGATCGCTGCCGAGCGGGTCGCCGCTTTTGCCAGAGAGATCAAGGAGCAACTCCGAATCTCTTTTAAGGTCATTAATTTGGGCGGCGGTTTCGGGATTCGTTATACTGAAGAGGATACTCCGCTGAAGGTATCTTCCTATGTACAGGCCATTAGTGACGCGGTCAAGACCCATTTTGCTGGGCTGAATGACGAGCTTCCTGAAATCTGGATTGAACCGGGGCGGAGCATTGTAGGCGACGCCGGCACGACCTTGTATACCGTGGGCAGCGTCAAGGATATCCCACAGGTGCGCAAGTATGTCTCGGTGGACGGCGGAATGACGGATAATCCGCGTCCAGCGCTATATCAGGCGAAGTATGAAGCCATGCTGGCTAACCGGGCGCACGATTTAAACGAGGAGACGGTATCCATTGCAGGAAAATGCTGTGAAAGCGGCGATATGCTTATTTGGAATGTGGAGCTGCCGCGTCCGACCAGCGGGGATTTGCTCGCTGTTGCTTCAACCGGAGCCTACAATTATTCCATGGCGAGTAATTATAACCGGATACGTCGACCAGCGGTTGTATTTGTAAACAATGGTGAGGCCGAGCTGGTGGTGCGCAGGGAAAGCCATGAGGATATCGTTCGGAATGATGTCGTGCCACAGCGCTTGGTACGTAACCAAGCCGGTTCATCGGTTCATCCCAACGCCAAGATTACGGTTTCTTCCTGATTTTTGATATGCGTGACGAAGTAGACCATTTAGCCGGAAGTGATATACCGGGGAGTATGGTCTCTTTTTTTGGACAAGGCTTTGCTAAGCGCGGCAATTCATAGTAAACTGGAACTTGATGCTATTTAGCTTTCAAAACAGGTTGAAAAGGAGCTACAAACAATGAAAAAAGGTAGAATAGATCTTGAAAACGGCGGTATCGTCGAAATTGATTTTTTTCCAAAAGAAGCGCCAAACACGGTTGCTAACTTTGAAAAGCTGGCAAACAGCGGCTATTACAACGGCTTGAGCTTTCACCGTGTAATTCCAGGCTTTGTTGCCCAGGGTGGTTGTCCTAATGGAACAGGCACAGGCGGTCCTGGCTATATGATCGACTGCGAAACAGCTACGAACACAACGAAGCATGGCAAAGGCGTTCTGTCCATGGCGCACGCAGGCCGTAACACAGGCGGAAGCCAATTCTTCATCTGCTACGCTCCACAGCCGCATTTGGATGGAGTACATACTGTATTTGGTCAAGTGACCAAAGGTATGGAATTCATTGATGCTGTAAAACAAGGCGACAAAATGAAAGAGGTTAAAGTATTTGACGCGTAATATACCGTTAAATGCATAATCTTTTTTGTATAACGTTACACTTAAGCCGTTCTGTCTTTGGACAGGGCGGCTTTTTGTTGTCTTTTGTTTGACGTTTTGCTGATTTTCCCATTCACATAGGCATTAAAGTGAACAAAATCACATTCGAAAAGTAAGTGTTGTGATAGCCTTTTCATTAGAATGCATTTTTCATTTTTTATATGAGTTATTCAAGCTCAGCTCAGGTTGCAAAAGAAGGGAGCTTATCACATTGTCTATTTTAACGCGCACAAATCGACTCGGATTCTTTGAAATCCGGCTGGAATCCATTGGTGGACTCGGCGCTAATCTGGCTGGTAAAATGCTGGCTGAAACGGGCGTGCTTGGTCTGGGGCTAAATGCCTCAAATTTTTCGTCCTATGGTTCGGAAAAGAAGGGAACCCCGATCAAAAGTTTTGTACGCTTCTGTGATTCTGGGGTGGATATCCGCGATCACAGTCCAATCGAGCAACCGCATGTGGTAGGCATTTTTCATGAAACATTGTACAAAACGGTAAATGTCATCAGCGGACTTCCGGCGGATGGGATCGTTGTAGTCAATTCCACGCGTCCGGCAGAGGAAATACGGGCTGATTTGGGACTGGTATCCGGTACGCTGGCGTTGGTGGATGCGATGGGCATCGCACTGGAGGAGCGGACCAAGCTGAATACGTCCATGCTGGGTGCGCTGTTCCGCGTCTGTGATTTTTTAGATCCGGAGGCGATGAGATCGGTTATTCGCAGTACCTTTGAAAAGAAAAATCCACAGTTGGTGGAGTCTAATTTGCGTACGTTTAACCGTGGCTTTGAAGAAGTGGAACTGCACGTATATCCGGTTACTGATGACGCGCAGGATCGGGTTTTTGAACGTCCGCAGCCTTTGCTGGGGTACGAAACGCAGCCATCGGGGGGCGTCATTGCGACGCAGGGGAACAGCATGATGAGAGATGTTAGTGGTTCACGTCAGGGTTATGTGCCTGAATATGAAGCTGACAACTGTACCCATTGTGCCAAGTGTGATTCGATTTGCCCGGATTACTGTTTCGTATGGGAAGAACAAGCAGACAAACGCGGAAGAATGTTGCCATTTTTACAAGGGATTGATTACCAGTATTGCAAAGGATGTCTGAAATGTGTAGATATTTGCCCATCGGGGGCATTAAGCTCACGCCGTGAGCAATGGGGATGGGCGGAGCAGCATCGGGTTGCCCATCAATTTCCGGTATATGAGGGTGGTGGCGTGTAATGGCGAAACTGGAGAAGGAACTCAAGCAGACAGGCGCCGCACAGGTGACGACGTTTGAATCCGGCAATGAAATGGCGGCTACGGCTGCTGCGCAGATCAATTATCATATAATGGGATATTTCCCGATCACACCCTCGACCGAGGTGGCGCAGTATCTGGACCAAATGAGAACGAGAGGTCAGCATGACATTAAGCTGGTTGCGGCAGATGGTGAACATGGATCGGCAGGGATATGCTATGGTGCTGCGGCAGCGGGAGCGAGGGTTGTGAACGCAACAAGTTCGCAAGGCTTCCTGTATATGCTGGAGCAGTTGCCTGTGCAGTCTGGCACTCGTTTTCCTATGGTTATGAATCTGGTGACCCGAGCTATCAGTGGCCCGCTGGATATCCGTGGGGATCATTCGGACTTGTACTATGGACTAAACACGGGCTGGGTGATTCTGACGGCAAGCACGCCGCAGGCTGTGTATGATATGAACATCATGGCGCTGAAAATCGCAGAGCACAGCGATGTTCGACTGCCTGTGATGGTCGCTTATGACGGTTTTTACACGTCCCATCAGAAGCGTAAAGTGCAATATTTTGCCGATGCTGAAACCGTGCGCGGTTTTGTGGGTCCGAACCCGAATCTGAATTACCCGAATATTTCAGATTTTGACCATCCGGTTACTGTCGGGGCGCATATGAACGGCGATGACCTGACGAATAATCATGCTCAGTTATCCAAGGCGTTAAAGCTGTCAGAAGGAGTATATGAGCAGGTTGCCGCAGAATATGCCGCATTATCCGGTCGGGAATATCCGATTTTGGATCTCTATCATATGGAGGATGCCGAGGTTGCGGTATTCCTGCTGAATTCGGCGGCTGAATCGGCCAAGGATGTGGTCGATCAGTTGCGCGCGCGCGGCATTAAGGCTGGTGTGATTCGTCCGAATATCATTCGGCCGTTTCCCGCCGCGCAGTTGCGAGAGGCATTGCGCCATGTCAAGGCGCTGCTGGTGGGTGAACGTGCGGACTCGTACGGCGCCGATGGCGGTAATTTGACGCACGAAATCAAGGCGGCCTTGCAGGAGGACCCGCTGAACCGGACGCTTGTATTGTGCCGCATCTTTGGCTTGGGCGGCAAGGATTTTTATGCAGAAGATGCTGAGGCGTTCTTCCAGCTTGCTATTGAAGCGGCGGAAGCCGGACGGAACGAGAAGCTTTTTGATTACTACGGGCTTAATCCGGGGTCCCCGGACAAGGTCATGCCGCAGGTTATGCAGCCGCCACGGGGCGATGCGTACCGTACGGGTCTGATTCAGGTCACGCCGGATGAGGCGACCGGCAAGCTCAAGGTCAAGGTCCCGCCGCTGCGTTCACTGACGACCAAACCACGCCGTCTCACACAGGGTCATGGGGCATGCCCGGGTTGTGGAGCGCTGTCTGCACTGGAGCTGTTTTTCAAAGGTATCGAGGGAGATATCGTCGTGCTGTTCCAGACAGGCTGCGTTTACGTGGTGACGACAGGTTATCCGTATACGTCACACAAGCAGCCTATGATTCATAATCTTTTTCAAAATGGGGCTGCTACGCTCTCAGGAGCGCTGGAGGCTTACATGGAGATGAAGCGCCGCAATGAAATTGAAATGGCGGATGATCCGACCTTCATTATGATCAGTGGTGACGGCGGGATGGATATTGGTATGGGTTCTGCGATTGGTGCGGCTCTGCGTAATCATAAGCTGATTATGCTGGAATATGATAACGAAGGGTATATGAATACAGGCTCACAGCAATCGTACTCCACTCCGGTCGGTCACATGACCAGTACGTCGGGTGTAGGAAAAATGCAAAAAGGGAAGCAAGGGCACCATAAGGATACCGTGCAAATCATGGCTGCTTGCAACATTCCATATGCCTTCACGGCAGCCGAAAGCCATCCGCAGGATATGCTGCGTAAAGCGGCCAAGGCACAATGGTATGCGAATAACGTGGGGACGGCCTATGGTAAAATCCTATGCGCCTGCCCGCTGAACTGGAAATCCGAGGATAGACTGGGTACCAGCATTGTGGGGGCTGCTGTGGAGTCTTGCTTCTTCCCGCTGTACGAGATTGAGCAAGGAAGTACGACGATTACGTACAATCCGGAGGACAAGGGAAAACGGATTCCAGCCGCAGAATGGCTCAAATTAATGGGCAAAACAAAACATCTTCTCAAGGAGGAAGCCACGCTGGCTACTTTTGAGCAGGAGATTGAACGCCGCTGGAATATTCTGAAAAAGAAACATGAAATTTCGGAGCTATAATCCAGTTTTTTTGCATAATAAACGTTGAACATAATTATAGGATGCTGCGGTACCGATTCGATCAAGATTCTTTGCGCTTGTTGCGCGAAGAATCTTTTTTGTCGTTTATGGAATGAAGCATAAAAAATCAGGTAATGATTTCCGATATAGGAGTAAAGGCCTATGTGAAACATGTTGAATTAGAGCTTTCCCTGAATTTTAAGATGCAATGAGGTGCAGGTATGATTAAGCTGAATGCAGTTGAAATAATAGAAATTATAAAGAAGCAAATTCCTAAGGTCATGAATATCACGCCAGTGGAACTTAAATTTACGGATGACTTTGGACGGACATCGCTAGCAGCGACGGAACACAAATTTACGCTGACGAACCAGCATTATTCCGCCAAGGTGATGGATTGTGTGCTGGAAATGCAGGTGCGTCCCATTTTAATGTGCGAGATTATTTATTTTCTGAAATGCGAGTTTATCGATGGGTATGTTGATGTACGGTTGGATTACGACATATGCGCGGAGGGTGGCCTTGAACCAACCGCTTCAGCGGTCGTTACGTTCGATCATGCTACGCAGCTCGGAATCGAAGAACTGGCCGATCTGATTGATCTGGCGCTTCACATGAATGATAGAGCCTGGTTTGAAGAGCTTTCCAGCCAATATGTCAAAACAAAAGCAGAAGCGTCTATCAGTTAACTTGCTTTTTTTAGAAGTCGGTGCTAATATACGTAACAAGTTATGCTAATTCAATTGAATAAGAGCAAGATCCTTCGGGGCGGGGCGCAATTCCCCACCGGCGGTGATGACGTGTCTGTAAATCGCTTCTGCGATAAACAGGGCGACTTAGTCCGTGACCCGGATGCTGAACGATCAGCAGAAGGTGGACCTGGTGCAATTCCGGGACCGACAGTATAGTCTGGATGAGAGAAGGATACGAAGCGCATGTGCATGACGTGACATGTGCCGATTTTTAGCATATTTAATTGTACGTACGGCTTATTTCGTTGCAGGCAGCATACGGAAGATTGCTTGTTCTTCAAGCTTTTTTTTGCAGGCGCTCTGAGCGTATTTGGTTGTATGGTCAGTCATGCTTTCTATTGGCAAAATTATCATTCATGCGGTCTCAATTTGTATTTGGACAGCGTTTGTATACTGCAAATTTGACTCTCATCACCCCCATGACGGATGTTATCCGGACTGGGTTTTTTTTTGCGCTTACGGCTGATGAATTAAGGATGAACTGAACTTTAGATGGAAAGGAGTGAAGGCATGTTTACCGGATTGGTCGAGGAAGTGGGACGCATTCAGCAGATTTCCAGAAGCGGAGAAGCGATGGTACTGAGCATTGCGGGTTCTGTGGTATTGGGCGATTTGAAAATAGGAGACAGTGTTTCCGTGAATGGTGTTTGTCTGACCGCAACACAGGTGGGCACTAAGGATTTTAAGGTTGATGTGATGCCTGAAACCTTTCGCAGCAGCAATCTGAAAGAATTGAAATCCGGTAGCCGAGTCAATTTGGAACGGGCCATGGCTGCGAACGGCAGGTTTGGAGGGCATATCGTGCAAGGACATGTGGATGGAACGGGCACGATTGGTCGGGTGACATCAGATCAGAATGCGGTTGTGTACGAAGTTGCGCCTACAGATCAGGCAATATTCAAATATATTCTTCTTAAAGGCTCGATTACACTCGACGGTATCAGCCTCACAGTTGCACAGCGTACGGGAGATACCTTTGCTGTATCCATCATCCCCCACACCTTATCCGAAACGGCCTTACAAGCCAAACGTGAGGGAGACACTGTCAATATTGAATGCGACATTTTAGGTAAATATGTAGAGCAGCTTTTGAATTACGGAAGATCAGCGGCGACGGAGGGAACGGAGAAAGCTCCTATGAGCCTGGATTATTTGGCGAAACACGGCTTTGCCTGATGCCACAAGAAATAAGGAGGAAAGCATAATGGAAACGGGGAGCAGAGAGAGCCATTCAAATATAGCGGCTGACGTAGTGGAGTATGGTGTGTTAAAGCAGGAAGTGGAAATTCGTCTGGATTCCATTGAAGAAGCGCTGGAGGATCTAAAAAACGGTAAAGTCGTGATCGTGGTGGATGATGAGCAACGGGAAAACGAAGGCGATTTTATCGCTCTGGCTGAAAAAGCGTCCCCAGAGGTCATTAATTTCATGATTACCGAAGGCCGCGGGTTGGTCTGCATGCCGATTACAGAGCAAAGAGCCGAGGCACTGGGTTTGCAGCCGATGGTGGAGCAGAATACAGATTTCCACGGCACAGCCTTTACCGTGTCGGTGGATCATAGAGAGACGACAACGGGGATTTCAGCAGTCGAGCGCTCATTGACCGTGCGTGCGCTGACCGACGAAGCAGCCGTGGGGAGCGATTTCCGCAAGCCTGGTCACATGTTTCCGCTAATCGCCCGCGATGGGGGTGTTTTGCAGCGTGCGGGTCATACTGAAGCGGCTGTTGATCTGGCCCGGCTTTGCGGCTCCAAACCTGCCGGGGTCATTTGCGAAATTATAAAGGAAGATGGGTCCATGGCTCGGGTGCCTGATTTGGCAGTGATCGCCAAGAACCATCATTTGAAGCTGATCAGTATTCAGGATTTGATTGATTATCGTCGTCGTTTGTCATTGTAAGTACAGTTGTGTAACTCATTATTTTAAAAAAAGAGAGGTTGATTCATATGGCACGTTTTCTGGAAGGTAATCTCGTATCGAATGGTTTAAAGTATGGTATTGTGGTGGGCCGGTTTAATGAGTTTATTACAAGTAAGCTGTTAAGCGGTGCAATCGACGCACTTCAGCGGCATGGAGCGCAGGAAGATGAGATTGATGTAGCCTGGGTGCCAGGCGCTTTTGAAATTTCACTGATTGCTCAAAAAATGGCTGCGAGCGGTAAATACGATGCTGTTATTACGCTGGGTACGGTGATCCGTGGTTCTACCTCGCACTATGATATCGTCTGTAATGAAGTGGCCAAGGGTGTGGCGGCAAGCAGTCTGAAAACAGGTGTGCCTGTTATTTTCGGTGTAGTGACGACGGAAAACATTGAGCAGGCTATTGAGCGTGCAGGTACGAAGGCTGGTAATAAAGGCTGGGATTCCGCACTGGCTGCGATTGAGATGGCGAATCTGGGCAAGCAGTTTTAATTTTACGAATACCTGAATAGAACGACATAACTATAGCCGAGAAAAGGGATTGGATTGTTAAGCAAGGCGATGACGTATATACTACAGAAAGAGGGATTGATAAAGTCGAGCATAAGTGCTAACGGGGAAAGGTATTGTTGAATGATGATTGGAGTAAGCCAGGGGGAAGCACATTGACAGTCGTAAATTACAAGCTGGAAACATTCGAGGGTCCGCTGGACCTGCTGTTGCATCTGATTGATAAGGCCGAGATTGATATTCAGGATATCCCGATTAGTGATATTACCGATCAATATATGGCTTTTTTACACAGTATGCAGGAGCTGGAACTGGACATTACGAGCGAGTTTCTGGTGATGGCGGCGACGCTCTTATCCATTAAGAGTAAATTGCTGCTTCCCAAGCCACCTGTAATGGAATATGATGATTTGGATTTTTATGAAGAAGATTATGATCCGCGGGATGAACTGGTTCGCAAGCTGGTGGAGTATCGTAAATATAAAGGGATTGCCCGCCATCTGAGTGAATGTGAATGGGAACGAAGTTTGATCTATGGCAAGGAGCCGGAAGACTTGAGCGCATTTCTGCCCACCGAACCCGCCAATCCGGTGTATGGACTACATGCAAGCGATTTGTTCGCGGCCTTTCAGCGTGCGCTGCGTAAAGCAGAGCGACGTACGACGGTAACCCGTATTCACCGCGATGAGATTTCGGTCAAGGACCGTATCCGGCAGGTCATCGGGGCGTTGGAAATGGTAGGGACGGGAGGACGGCTTCTGTTCTCCAAGCTGATGCATGAGGATATGTATCGGCATGAAGTAGTAGTCACCTTTTTGGCTATCCTCGAACTGATGAAGCTGAAGCAGATTTTCTGCTATCAGGAGAAGCTTTTTGATGAAATTGTAATGGAGTGGAGAGGGGATTTACGGGTTAATGGATTATCTGAAGCTGAAATCAATTATTGAGGGACTGCTGTTTCTCGCGGGAGAGGACGGGTTGTCCGCCAAGCAGATCGCCGACATTGTAGAGCAGCAGCAAGAGCTGGTTGAAAAGGGTCTGGAGGATATGAAGCAGGACATGGAGCAGGGAGGAAGAGGTCTGCAAATTGTCCGTATCGCCGGGCACTATCAGCTTGCAACCTTATCCGAACATGCACCTTATTTTGAAAAGCTCGCCTACTCTCCGGCACGTACCTCGCTGTCTCAAGCGGCTTTGGAGACACTTGCCATTGTGGCCTACCGCCAGCCCATTACAAGAGTTGAAATCGAAGATATTCGCGGTGTCAAATCTGAGCGGGCCATACATACTCTGGTCCACAAGGAGCTTATTGAGGAAAAAGGTCGGGCTGAGGCTATCGGACGGCCGATTTTGTATGGAACGACGAAGTCATTTCTGGATTATTTCGGTCTGGGCTCTTTGGCGGATTTGCCACAGCCTGAGCTGTTTGAGGACTCGGAACATTTGGAGGAAGAGACACAATTGTTGTTCGAACGTTTGGAGAGCAGTCAGCCAGATATGAATGATACGGAGTCTTGATACCTGACAGAAGCCTTTTTACGGGTTCCTCTTCATGGTTACAGGTCGAAATTTAGAAACAGCCAGTCCTCGCGTAATGGGGGCTGGCTGTTTAGCGTTTTAGGATGCATGTTTTCCGGGTGAAGGGTCATACTATTTTTACCATGGTATATCCATGAAGAAAATAGGCAGGGAGGGCTCGCCAGTGTGGAAATGGATCAGTATCGCCATCATCGTCATCTTGTTACTTGTGCTGGCTGTCCTGCTCTCCCGTATCCGATTGAAGCTAGATATTGCCAAGCATGATAATGATGACCGGGCGCATCTGGAGATCAGATTTTTGTACGGGTGGATTAAAATAAATTATGATATTCCGGCTATTCTGCTGGCAAGTTTGCAAAAAGGGCTTCTCTATCGACTCGACCGCAACAAAAATATACATAAAACCGATGCCTCTATTGATAGCGGCACCATCGATAAAGAGAAAATCAAGCAATTTATACACGATGTTCGGATTCTGGTGAAAGGAACACGTTCCTTTCACCGATGGTTACGTCATACGTTAGCCCATGTGACGATGTCAAAAATGGAATGGTCCACCAATATCAGCCTTGCTGACGCTGCTTATACGGCTACCTCTACCGGTATACTGTGGGGATTGAAAACAACTTTGATCGGTTTTGCTTCCAGCTTTGTGCGCGTGGACTGTACACCTAAGCTGTTTGTTGTGCCCTATTGGGTGGATCGCCTACGTTTTACCACCACCTTGACCTGTGAAGCAAATATGTCGCTCGGTTATTTAATTTTCTCGATGCTCACGTTGGCTTACCGCATTTGGCGCGTACCGGGTGGATCGGAGGCATGGAAACGGGTTTTTTCCAAGAAACCAGTAAAGCATGAGGAATAATGAGCCATACATATTTCCTTAAACCCCTGCGCACACTAGCGAAAGAAAAGGCATTCTACGCTTGAATAAAGCAGAGGAGGAATAATCATGTCAGATCACCCGATTCAAGGACTCATGCAAACCGCGATGGAGAACATCAAAGCCATGGTGGATGTGAATACGATTGTGGGAGACGCGGTGGAAACACCCGATGGTTCCGTTATTTTGCCAATTAGTAAGGTAGGATTTGGTTTCGCAGCCGGGGGAAGTGATTTTAACGTAGATGAAGAGGAGCTTCATACTTCTTCGTCATCGGGTAATCATAGCGGGAAGGGAGGACATCCTTTTGGTGGCGGTAGCGGTGGTGGTGTATCTATTCACCCGATTGCTTTTCTGGTTGTCGGCAAACAGGGGGCACAAATCGTTCCATTGGACAATCAAACGCACCTGATTGAGAAACTCATTGACTCCACACCATACCTGATTGATAAGGTTCAGTCTATTTTCCGGAATACAGGCGGCGACTTGCATACTCCACCCTCACAGGCACCTGTAAATGTCACTACTGATCACAGTCACTCTGGTCCGGCTTACTTGTAAAAGTTATTGAATAGAATAATTTGCACAGGAGGGTATTCCCAAAGCCAGCTATAGGCTAAGGAATACCCTCTTTTTTACATCCACCTAGCCATAATACTTTTATGCACGAATGTATTGTCTTCGACCAATGCTCGCATGTATACGGGGAGAGTGCTCTTGTGAAGGACTCAGTGCAAGTTCCTCTTCTCGGTTTTTTTCAGGGGCAAACTGCGACAGATAGGTAAAATCCGGGTAGATCACTTCATTTTCCAAATAAGCAGAAGTGGTGGCCCCCGGTCGTCGATGACGATTGAGGGAGTCGATGATGCCTTGCGCTGTGTGGATGCCAATCCCATGACCATAAAACGAATCTTTCCTTAGCTTGACAACATTTTCTCCTTTCCACTCCGGCGTTTCGGGTGATACATCAGGATTGTTGAAATACAGAATATCGCCAGGAACAGCATTGTGACTCCCTTGCTCCTGTATTAGTCTGAGATCACTGTCATAGTGCCAATCATACAGCAGCATATCGGCAAAAATCCGATTAAATTCACTTTCCAGAATGGAATCCAGCACTCCTTTGTAGAGCACAATGACCATAGCTGTCGCGCACTCAAAGGCATATTTATGCCCATTCACAAATATATCCCTGATCCCCTGCGCCGGAGTGACACCTGCTTTAATCTGAAATCCGCCTTTCTCCGTCAAGTCCCAAAATTGCTCGTTGCTGCGTGCTGTATCAAAGGTGGCGAAGGATACACCGCTTCGACTCAAGGCTTCAGCTGCCTCAACAATCCGGGCTCTTAAGATCGTTTCAAACTCTTGCCGCTGCATGTTGTACCTCCATTCATTCGTCATGTTTAGTAACTATTATATATATGTAATCAGGAGTGCAAGTTGCCTAGTTTGCGTAGAAAAGAAATCGGGAAAGAGGGGCGATACACCATGTCCCTAGAGGGATTTTCTGCTATAAAGCTGGACATACTTTGAACAGCTTGGACATAGAATGGTACAAGACTTGCTCAAAACCGGAGGAATCCAAATGTTTAAAAGAAAGCCAAAAATCTACGCGGGAACCAGCCAGCTTTTGCTCAAGACACATGCATTTGTTTTGCCGCTGGCACTGCTGCTCGTCCTGACATTGCCACTCACACTGCTGAGTCCGCAGGCTGCTTGGGGAGAAGTGAAGAAGGAGGAAGTCCCACCTGCTCTTACTACACATGCACAGGCTTCTTCTCTAATTGATGTTACATCAGGAAGAATCATATATTCCGCCGAGGGTGACCGGGAGCTTCGCATTGCTAGTCTGACCAAAATCATGACCGCGATCGTAGCCATTGAACATGGACACTTGCAGGACCGGGTAAAGGTAAGTCCAACGGCTTATGCCAAAGAGGGTTCCTCGCTTTTTCTCCAAAAGGGTGAACAAATGACACTGGAAAATATGCTGTACGGCTTGATGCTTCGTTCTGGTAACGATGCGGCTTCCGCCATTGCGGAGCATGTGGGAGGGACGGAAGGAGGATTTGTTCATTTGATGAATGAGAAGGCGGTTCAGCTAGGACTCAGCCATTCTCACTTTGCTAATCCGCATGGACTGGATGCCGAGGGACACTATTCCTCTGCGAATGATATGGCCCAGCTTACTGCTTATGCGCTGCATAATCCAACCTTTGCTCGCATTGTGAAAACAGAGTTGAAAAAAGCACCCAATCCCAATGAATCATGGGATTATTCATGGCATAACAAGAACAAGATGCTGAGGCTCTATGAGGGAGCTGATGGTGTGAAAACGGGTTTTACGAAAAAAGCGTTTCGCTGTCTGGTTAGCTCAGCCACACGGGACGGTCGCCAGCTTGCTGCCGTTACCTTGAATGACGGAGACGATTGGAACGATCATGCCCGTATGCTCGACTACGGTTTCCGATATTATCCGCTTATTCCGATTACGGACAAGCAGCAGCCGATTGAGGGTTACCCGCTGCTGACAGGCGCGAGCTTTGCCTATCCTTTGCATGATAGGGAGAAGGCTCAGCTGCACAAAAGACTGGTCCTATATAAAAAGTCCAAGTCCAACAGAGCTGACGCATCCTTCGGTCTGCGGGGACGTGTCGAGTTCCTGCTGGAAGGTAAGCTTATTGGCTCCGTTCCTGTGTATGAAAAAGGCAGCCTGCTGCCCGCCCGAAGCACAGTACAGCCACAACAGGAAATTCCGACTGCACAAGCTCCTGCAAGCGGCGGCATCCAAGAGCGTACCTGGACGAGCGGATGGAGCGAGGTTATAAGAAATCTGTTCGGAGCATAAGGGTTGCATTATATTCATCGGTGAAAGGGAGGGATCGGCCTTGATTCATCTCATATGGGTGGCCCTGATTTGTATTGGATTTGTGTTTGCCGCCGCGCAGGGAAATATTGAAGTGGTGACCAAGGCGGCATTTGACGGGGCGGCTACGGGCGTTACGGTATGCTTTGGACTGATTAGTGTGCTTGTGTTCTGGATGGGCATGATGAAGCTGGCGGAAGATGGTGGGCTTTTGCAGAAAATATCCAAACTGCTCGCCCCGTTAGTTGCCTTTCTGTTTCCTGATGTCCCGCGTAATCATCCGGCTATGGGGTATATCTTGTCCAATATGAGCGCTAACCTGCTCGGGCTGGGAAATGCGGCGACCCCGATGGGCATCAAGGCGATGCAAGAACTGCAATCGCTCAATCCCGACAAGCAGACCGCTACGCCCGCTATGTGTACGCTGCTTGCGTTGAACACGGCCAGCATTACGCTTATTCCGACCACCCTGATCGCGATCCGGCTCAATTACCATTCCACCAATCCGACAGAAATCGTCGGTACGACGCTGGTGGCGACCGCGATAGCCACCTTTGCCGCGATTGCGGCGGATCGCTGGTACCGTAGCCGGGAGTTGCGTCGCCCTCCAGCCAGTCCACCGTCTACATCATCATTGCCGTCACAGAAAACACAGGCACCACAGGCTACGCCAGTATCTGCGTCTTCTCCGGCTACGCCGCCCGTTTCTTCACCTGCCGTTCCGCGATCAGGAATGACGGCTGCCAAGGGCAGAAACACCACTTGGAAAGGATGAGGGAGGCATGCTTTATTTCATTAACCTCGTATCGACTTGGGCCATTCCGGTTATTCTTGCCTTTATTCCTTTATATGCATATGTCAAAAAGGTACCGGTCTACGATTCCTTTGTGGATGGAGCCAAAGACGGCTTCTCCACGGCCATCAGCATCATTCCTCATCTCGTAGGCATGATGGTGGCTATCAGCATTTTTCGAGCGTCCGGCGCTCTGGATTACCTGATATCCTGGGTAACGCCATGGATCAAAAGCTGGGGCGTACCCGGTGAGGTACTGCCATTAGGACTGTTGCGCCCGTTGACGGGTACCGGCTCGCTTGCGTTTACAACGGATCTGATCCGCACGTATGGACCGGATTCCATGATCGGTCGTATTGCCTCCACGATTCAGGGCAGCACAGACACGACACTCTATGTGCTGACTGTATATTTTGGCGCGGTAGGTATCCGAAATGGACGCTATGCTTTGAAGGTGGGACTGTTTTCAGATGTAGTCGGCTTTGTGGCAGCGATCGCGATTTGCCTGCTTGTATTTTGATTCCTGCATTGATTTGTGAACGGGGCTTGTGATTTTGCTCATTGATGGGTATCATTAGCATGAGGTGAATTAGCGAACATGGAAAGATTACAGAAAATATTGGCCCAGGCTGGCGTAGCTTCCCGACGTAAATGTGAGGAGCTTATTCAGGCGGGCAGTGTAGAAGTGAACGGGGTTACCGTAACAGAGCTGGGAACGAAGGCAGACCCTGATCAGGATATAATTACGGTAAAGGGTAGACCGATCAAAACTGAGAAAAAAATCTACTTAATGATGAACAAGCCTAAAGGCGTGATTACGAGCGCATCCGATCCGGAAGGCCGTAAAATCGTGTCCGACTACCTGAAAGGCGTTAAGGAACGCGTATATCCGGTAGGTCGTCTTGATTACGATACTGAAGGGCTGCTGTTGCTCACCAATGACGGCGAGTTCGCCAATCTGCTCACCCATCCGAAGCACCATGTCCCCAAGACGTATGTGGCGACAGTCAAAGGCGTTCCACACGGAACCGAGCTGGACAAGCTGAAAAAAGGGATCGTGCTGGAGGATGGCATTACCGCACCCGCTGAGGTAGAATACAAGGATGTGGACCCGAATGGCAAGGAGTCTGTGATTCAGATTACCATTTATGAAGGCAGAAACCGTCAGGTCAGACGGATGTTTGAGGCCATTTCCCATCCGGTCATCAAGCTCAAACGGATTGCCTTCGGTGATCTTTTGCTGCAAAATTTGAAGCGCGGTCTGACGAGACCCCTCACCAAGGACGAAATCAACCGTCTCATTCAACTTGCGCAGTCAGACAACACGAAAAAGAAACGGACAGGACGGGGGTCATAACCCCGGCCTTTTTGGTGTAAAGAGAGCTGAATGAACAGAGTAAGGTTTGACCGGACACGGGAAAATAGTAAAATAGAGAGAATGCTTTTTTTAGCGAAGGGGCTGGGAATATGTCAGAACATAGCAACCGCATATTAATTGTAGATGATGAAGAACGCATTCGCCGCCTTCTGCGGATGTACCTGGAAAAAGAAGGATATGTAATTGATGAAGCTGAGGATGGCGAGATTGCACTCCAAAAAGCGAATGCAAGCGATTACAGCATTATTCTGCTTGATGTGATGTTACCGGGCATGGATGGAATCGAAGTTTGCACACGTCTGCGTCAGACCAAAGCTACACCTGTAATCATGCTGACCGCCAAAGGCGAGGAAGTAAACCGCGTACAGGGCTTTGAAGTCGGAGCCGATGATTATGTGGTCAAGCCTTTTAGCCCGCGTGAGGTTATTTATCGGGTGAAGGCGATTTTGCGCCGTTCGTCAGAAACTGCTTTTTTGACCAAGGAGACGGTGCCGAGCAACAGCATTGTTTTTCCGAATCTTATTATTGAGCATGATGCTCACCGCGTAAGCGCAGGGGGGATTGAAATCAGTCTCACTCCTAAAGAGTACGAGCTGCTGCATTATTTGGCTGTATCGCCGGACAAGGTATTTTCGCGCGAAGAGCTGCTGAAAGATGTATGGAATTATGAATTTTTTGGTGATCTACGCACGGTGGATACACATGTTAAACGACTTCGTGAAAAGTTAAACAAAGTACTACCAGAGGCAGCGGCTATGATTACGACGGTTTGGGGTGTCGGCTACAAGCTGGAGGTTCCAAAATAACGTGAGCTTCTGGAGATCGCTGGTAGGCAAGCTGTGGATCACCATCATTTGTCTTGTAGGCTCTGTGCTTATTTTTCTGGCACTTTTTTTGTTGCCGTACATCAACAGGAATTTCGCCGCTTATGAATCGACGGAAATCAAACATTTGTTCACCTATACATGCATTGTCGGATTTCTATTGACGACTTTTTTTGCTCTATTTCTTTTTACTAAAATCACGCAGCCTATGCAGCTGTTGATTCAGGCGGCGAATGCGATCCGTGAGGGAAGGTATGATACGCGGCTTTCGCTGGTAACGAGTGACGAGATTGGCGAACTGGCGAAAACTTTCAATCATATGTCTACGGAGCTGGAAGCGACGATCCGCAGTCTGAATGAGGAGAAGAATCATCTGTCCAGCGTGCTGCGAAGCATGTCTGACGCTGTAATGACCTTCGACAGAAGCGGTCAAATCATTTTGACGAATCCGCCTGCGCAAAGTCTGCTGGATAGCTGGCAAAAGCTGAAGTGGCAAGAGTATGATCAGGAGGAATTCGGAGTGTCTGTACCTGGGCCGTTGCTGACGTTGTTCCATACCGTTATGGACAGGGGAGAGGACGGCGGGGACTATATTCATGTAAAACAGGGCTCCTGGTCGGTACAGATGGCGCCGTTGTATACGGATAATGTAATTCGTGGCGCTGTCGCTGTGCTCAGAGACATCACGGAGGAAGTCAGGCTGGAGAAGATGCGGAGTGACTTTGTCGCTAATGTGTCCCATGAAATCCGTACACCGCTTTCCATGATGCAAGGCTACAGCGAGGCCTTGCTCGATGGAATGGCTGGTTCACCGGAAGAATCAGAGGAATTGGTGCAGGTCATCCATGATGAATCGTTGCGCATGGGAAGGCTAGTCAAGGATCTGCTTGATCTGGCCCGAATGGAGGCAGGTCATACAGACATGCACCGCCAGGAAGTGGATGTGAATGAGCTGATCGAGCGTGTTCACCGTAAATTTACGGTGCGCTCGAAGGAACAGGGGCTGACGCTCGATTATCATGAACAAGGTCGACATTTACTGCTGCCTGAAGCAGATGAAGACCGATTGGAGCAGGTGTTGACCAATTTGCTGGATAATGCGTTCAGGCATACGCCCGGTGGAAAAAGTGTTACCATTAGTGCCGATCGGATTTTGGGGGAACGGCATGAGCTGATCCGCATTCGGATTAAGGATGAAGGTGTGGGCATTGCCAGCGAGGATCTACCTTATATTTTTGACCGCTTCTACAAGGCAGACAAGGCCAGAGTGCGGGGCGTGGACAAAGGAACTGGTCTGGGGCTTGCTATTGTCAAAAATATTGTGGAGGCTCACGGAGGCTCTGTCTCCGCTGCCAGCGTATTGGGGGAAGGGACGGAGTTCACTATTTTGCTGCCGTTCTCCAAAAAACAAAGTCGGGCTCTGTAACAGGCTTGTAAGCCAATCGCAGAATATACACCGGTTCGCAGGCATCCTCGGAAGAGGGTGCTTTTTGTTGAAAAATCAACATTTATCTTGTTCAACGTGGAACATTCTGCTTCCAGAACAGATGCGTCTAATGATGTTATGGATATATAAAAGAGGCACCCGGAGAACCGGGCGTCTCTTTTATTAAAGTAAAAGCATGTTAACATGCTTCAACACTGCTGATCACTAATCGAGTATCACTTCTTGAGCGGTATTCAGTTCCGGCAAGCCAACCAGTTGGATCAGCACGTCTTTAGGAACGGCTTTATCAACGGTCAGAATCATAATGGCTTCACCACCGACAATTTTACGTCCTACCTGCATGGAGGCGATATTCACACCGTTCTCCCCAAGCAGAGTGCCGACACGACCGATAATGCCGGGTTTGTCATTGTGGGAGATGAGCAGGAAATGCGCTTCTGGTGCCACGTCCACCGGGAACTGGTTCAACCGGACGATACGTTCGCCATAGCCTGCGAGCAGGGTACCCGATATACATTGCTCCTCGCCGCCTTGCGCTTTGAGCGTGACGGTGATCAGGTTGGTAAAGCCTTTAGTAGCCGGAGCCTGAGACACGATAAGATGGATGTCACGTGTTTTGGCAAGGTGGACAGAATTTACAATGTTAACATCACTGCCTAGATGGCGACTAAGCACACCTTTCAAGATATAACGTGTCAGCGGCTGTGTATCCACAGAAGACAGATCGCCCGCGTAATCCACCTGAATTTCACGTACAGCCTGATTCGTCGCTTGAGCGGCAAAGCTGCCCAGCTTCTCGCCAAGCGAGAAATAAGGCTGCAATTGCGTCATCACGTTGGATGGCACCGGAGGCATGTTGACCGCATTTTTGAACGGCTCATCACGCAAAATGTGCAGCACCTGCTCGGATACGTCGATCGCTACATTCTCCTGAGCTTCCACTGTGGATGCACCCAGATGCGGTGTAACTATAATTTTGGGGTGGCCCAAGAAAGGGTGCTCCTGGGCTGGCGGCTCCGATTCGAATACGTCAAAGGCTGCACCGGCAACGATGCCTTCATCAATAGCTTCAACGAGAGCCATTTCATCGACAACGCCGCCGCGGGCACAGTTGACGATACGCATCCCTTTTTTCATCACTTCAAACTGCGGACGGGCAATCATATGCTTTGTTTCCGGTGTTAACGGTGTGTGTACCGTCATGAAATCCGCGTTGCGGATAATTTCGTCCACACTTGCCAGCTTGATGCCCAGCTTCTCAGCGCGTTCTTCCGTCAGAAACGGATCATAGCCGAGTATTCTCATGCCGAAGGCTTTGGCACGTTTGGCCACTTCGCTACCGATGCGTCCCATACCGAGTACGCCAAGCGTTTTGTTACGCAGCTCAACACCGAGGAACGTTTTGCGATCCCATGTACCGCTAATGGTTTTGGCATACGCCTGTGGAATATGACGCGCCAGAGCCATCATCATGGCAAAAGTATGCTCACATGTCGTAATTGTGTTGCCGTCAGGGGCGTTAATGACGATAATTCCGCGTCGTGTTGCTGCTTCCAGATCGATATTGTCCACTCCGACCCCGGCGCGTCCGACAACCTTGAGGTTCTTGCCTGCCGTCATGATGCGCTCGGTTACCCGGGTTTGGCTACGAACGAGTAGTGCATCATAGTCGCCAATAATTTGAACCAATTCGTCCTCGCTAAGACCTGTATTCTTGTCCACCGTGACATCGTCTGCATCCATCAGTTGCTGGATGCCCAGGTCACTAATCGGATCGGATACTAACACTTTAAACATTTGATTTCCTCCTCAAAGTTAACTTCTTTTATGGACAGGATGTACTTCAAACTGAAATACATTCCATAAAGAACGCGAAAAATTTGAATGCTTCTGAAAGAACAAAAGATTGCGGACAGCACTAACGTGATAACGCATTGACGCAGAAAAGGGATAAAATAGAATTAGGCACCAAACTGACGGCTAAAGGCCATAAGCAGGACCGCTTTGCGGTTTCTGGACATCAAAAAAACTCCCGAATCACATACTATCTCCATAGTAAGGGACGAGAGTTTATCGTGGTACCACCCTAATTCGCAGCCATTTCGCAACGGACTGCCTTCAGCGATCATAAATATGACCGAAAGGATAACGGTTTTCTGCCGATTGCATCTAATGCCGGGATATCATCCAAGGCTTCGATGCAATAACTCAAGAGCGCTGAAAGTAGTTACTTCGCCACCGGCTTCCACCCAAGCACCGGCTCTCTGAGGACGAAATCAATACCTTTTCTCCATCATTGTTGTTGTCGCTAATAATTTTTCCATAATGTATCATGGCTTACATGGACATGTCAATAGGACATGTGACATGTGTGGACACCGGGCTAGATAAATAGCTACAGAATGCAGAATACTAAGTTTGAAGCCTTCTTGAATCCGTTCGACTTTTTGGCTATGATGCTTAAGAAGACTATGCAGAGGACTAACTAACTATGAAAAAGCTTAAAGTAAAATGGAAAAGAGCGCAAATTCATGAATTGAATGACCGCTTGCTGCTTTACAATTTGTATCTAACTCAGGGACTGACCCTGGTGGTCGGCGTAATTTGGATTATTTTTCAGAAAAGAAATGTGCTGAAGCTGTTTGCGTGGCCGAACAGTTTGCAAGTTTTATGGTGGGGGTTGGGACTGGCTGCGGCTATGCTGCTGGTGGACCTGCTCCTGTCGCGGGTTATGCCCGAGGATGCTATGGATGACGGGGGCATTAACCAGATGCTGTTTCAAAACCGACCCATCTGGCACATTGTATGTATAGCAGCCATCGTTTCGATCTGTGAGGAACTATTGTTCAGAGGGGCGATTCAGTACAGCTTTGGGCCTTACTGGACAAGTATCTTGTTTGCGGTCATCCATATCCGTTATTTGCGGCATTGGATTCCGACAGGCTGGGTTTTTCTGAGCAGTTACGGTTTGGGCTACATATACGTGCAGACCGGTAGCCTGTGGGCGCCGATCATTTGTCATTTTTTAATTGACCTCATATCCGGTTTGGCGCTACGTTTTCGGAGGTATGAAGCATGAATCAGGAACTTAGCAGAGTGCAGACTTACGGCAGCCGCCGAAATGGACGCAAAGGCAAGGAAGAGAACAGTCCAAAACTGGTTCGCTCCCGTGCTTCACGGCCCGCACCGGAATTGGCTCATGTTGCTGCTGCACCGGAAGTTGCTGTAACGATGGAGGAAGATGCTCCTGTCAGCAAGTACCAGACACGGGCGGAAATGTTTCCGTCCCGCCGTATCCGGGTGAGCAAGTGGTTTTTGAATTTTTTGAGCACACTTTTTGTGCTCATTACAGCAGCATTGCTGTGGTGGGGTATCAAAGGGGCACCGCCCATTAGTGAAATGCTCTGGTAATGATAAGCCTGAGTGATCTCATGTGCTTACGCAAAAAGAGCCTCCTTATCCGCTTATGACTTGCGGGAAATGGAGGCTCTTTTTGCAATCGTTTAGGATTGGTAATAGAAGCACAAGCTCGAGAGCCTGCTAGTTAGCAGGAACCTCAATACTTTATGGCTCGACAAAGTGGTAACCTTTTTGCTCCAGACGGGTTAACGGGCTATCCAACGCCTCTGCGGTCCATGGCAGCTCATGCATCAAAATATTGCTGCCCAGATGCAATTGTTCCGTCACATTCTTGAAAAGTGCATCGGTTTTATTGGGGTGACTCTTTTTCATTCTCGAGCAGCTAAGGGTGCTTCTTCACGCGGTAACCGTTTACGAAGAAAATGGCTTTGGCTTTGTGCTTGTCCAGTGTATCAATGATTTTGTTGATCATGACCGCTTCCTTGGGACCGTCGTCAAAGGTCAGCAAAACAACCTTTTTTTCCGCCCCTTGCTGGTAGGGACCACGTTGTAAGCCTTGTTCAAATGATACGTTTTGTTAACGGTAGCCGTTGAATTTGGAGCCTATTTGCTGTCGGCGACGGTCCTGCCAGTTTGCGGTGATGTTTGAGCCGTTGAGTTGTTACCATGATTACTGCCTGCGTGCTCACTGCTGTTGGTTGGGGAAGAAGCTGTGTCCTGCCCTTTGTCTGTGTTCTCACTGGTTTCAGACGTTGCCGGGATCTGGTTCTTGCTTGTGGCTCCGATTCCGGCTTGACCGCAGTGCAAGCACTTAGCAGCAGACATGAGATCAACAAAATGGCTGCTGTTTTTGTACCCATTAATTCATCTCACCTTCCTATATTTATAGCGTATGAGTTTGTCTCTGCTGACGAACACTAGGCTTGATACTACCACAAAGGGAGGTTCTAATTGTGAAAACATCTTCATTTTTCCTGGGAATCGTTTTGGGCGCAGTGGCGAGCACTATGATCTCCCGTAACTGCAGCATGTTAGGTTTATCTATGGGCATGGATGGAAAAAAAGGCGGTAATCTGGTTCAAAAAGCCCGTACCAAAATGATGGACGCGGCGTTCCCCGGAATGGGTGATATTACGCTTAACAAGCAAGAAACCCGTAAGGATCACGATCACCGTTCCACAACAGATAAAAAGCCTCATAGCGCCCATACAGCCCAAAATAAAGAAGTAAATATGAAGCTGATTAAAGATTTTATCAGCACCAGTCCCGATGTTAAGCGTGAGGTCGAGCAAATCCTGAGAGAAACTCATACAGTCGTACCGGGTTTGTAACCCGAAACCTCTATCTCGAATCATTTTGCGGCTTTTTTGTAAAAGCCGTTCAAATGATTCTTTTTTTTATCATTTTATTGCGTGCATTTACGATTATAAAATGATAACATGATTACATAGAACCATTTTCATCACAGGCACCATAAATGCATCATAATCTGTTAATAACACTCGGCTGCCAGGAGGAGAGTCCAGTATGAAGATAGAAAGATTAAGCCAGGACAAGATACGGATTTTCCTTACCTTTGACGATTTGAGCGAACGTGGTATTCAAAAAGACGACATGTGGCAAGAGATTCCAAGAGTCCATGAGCTGTTCACCGAAATGATGGATCAGGCATATAGTGAGCTGGGCTTCGACGCCACGGGACCGTTAGCTGTCGAAGTATTTGCTCTACCTGCTCAGGGCATGGTAGTTATCGTCACTCGAGGGAAATACGACCACCAGCAATATGGTTCGGTTCCCGATGATGAGCTTCCGGAGGAAGTCTACGAAATGGAAGTTACGCTGGAGCACAGTGATTCCATCGTCTACGCGTTTAGCGATTTCGAAGTACTCATAGAAGCGGCTCACATGCTCCGTAGCAGCACCACGGATGCAGGTAAGCTGTATCATTATAGAGGACAATGGATTCTGCATTTGGAGCCGGAAGAAGTGGAAGAGCCCAAGCTTGCTGCTTTGATCGCGGTTCTTGCTGAATTTGGGGAAGGCTCATCCGTAACACCGGCAATGCTGGAGGAGTATGGCAAGCTGGTCATTTCTGAACAGGCGATTGACGTCATCTGTACTCATTTTGACAGCCGCTCTTAATGGGCTTAAAGAAAAGTAAATTTCGAAGTGACTTTGTCGGCTCTGCGGTGAATGCAGGGCCGACTCATTTTTATGGAGGGATGATCGGTGCTTCTGTTTTCTGTTTTAGCGGCAGCAACTGCGCCGGGTCTCGCCTTATTAATGTATTTTTACTTGAAGGACAGATATGAATCCGAGCCGCTGCACATGGTCATCAAAGTGTTTTTGCTCGGCTTTTTGGTGGTACTGCCTGTCATGATTTTTCAACGCGGTTTGCTGCTTTGGCTGGGGGAGTACACGTTGATCCAGGTATTTGGCATTTCAGCTGGAGTAGAAGAGTTTTTCAAATGGTTTTTGCTGTACCACATTATATATAATCACACCGAGTTCGATGAACCTTATGACGGAATTTTGTATGCCGCCGCAATCTCTCTTGGATTTGCAACCGTTGAAAATCTGCTATACGCATGGGCGGGCCATGCTTCTGTTAGTATGATGCTGATGAGATCATTACTTCCGGTATCCGGTCATGCAATGTTTGGAGTCATGATGGGCTATTATATGGGGAAGGCCAAGTTTTCACAAGACTGGAAAAGCAAATATATGTTGCTTCTATCATTGGTGCTTCCATGGTTCTGGCATGGAATATATGACCTGATTCTGACGACAATTTCGCATGACTGGATCTGGTTCATCATCCCTCTGATGGCATTTCTCTGGTATGGAGGGATGGCGAAAATCAGCAGGGCCAACAATCGATCTCCATTTCGACTGTTCAAACAGGAGGAAAAGGTTAATATGTAACAAATTGGGGCACACTGATCTGACAAACCTGTTAGAGAAAGAGGTGTCTTTTTTTTGCGTATTAAAGTGAGGATACATTGCAAAAGGTGTGGTGAACGTTTCGTGCTGAGAGGACGAATGGAGCAAGGGCGTGTTCAGACCGGATTTAAGCGCTGTATCTGCGATAACTGTGAGTTTATTATCGAAGTTATGGAAAACCATGCATAAGAGAGCATTCTTCTTGTCACACTATCGGTAGTGTACTTTAAGAAAGGAGACTCCCAATATGTATAGACGACTTAGTGCCGTAATGTTTCCGATTGTTACCCTGGTTATGATAGGAGCATTTGTGTGGGGTTATCGGGAAAGCCAGATGAGAAAAGAGATGTCTCTTCAGGCAAACAGTATGTCGATTAAAGCGGAAAATCAATATCAGCGTGCGTTTCATGATTTGTCGTTTCATATGGATCAGTTGCATTCACAACTTGGGAACGCTATTGCAGTTCACAACACGTCACACGCTATGCATCGCAAATGTCTGATGAATGTGTGGAGAATTACGAGCGAGGCCCAAAATGAGGTCAACCAGTTGCCGCTCAATGTGATGCCTTTTAATCATGCCAAGGATCTGTTGTCACATCTATCTGCATTTGCGTATCAGACATCTGTCCGTGATTTGGATCACGAGCCTTTGAATGAGAAAGAATTATCAAATTTGAAAACCTTATACACTAATTCCAGAGAAATTTCGAAAAATATGCACGAAGTCCGGCAGAAAGTCCTCAGTAAAAATTTGCGTTGGATGGATGTCGATACAGCGCCAGGCTCCCAGACCGGGCCTAAGGACAATACCATTATTGACGGCTTCCAAACCGTCGACAAAAAGGTGGAGAACTACAAGGAACTGGATTGGGGACCATCCGTGGCTAGCATCTATGATAAGCGTTCTGTGAAGAAGCTGAGTCTTCCTGCTGTGAACGCGGAGCAAATTAAGCGAAATGCAGCTGAATTTACAGGGAAACCGGAAAGTCAAATCCGTGTCCATGAAAATGGTAAAGGAACGGAATGGGCGTCTTATACAGCTATCCTGTATAACAAACAGAAGCCTGTAGCCACCATGGATTACACCAAAAAAGGCGGCAAGCTTATTTCTTACCACGATATGAGAACAGTTGGGCCGAAAAAATCAACTCGCAATGAGGCGGTCCGCCATGCCAGTGAATATCTCCAACATAAGGGATATCCGGGGATGAAGCCTGTTTCTTATGATGAAAGTGGAAATTTAGCCAACATCACATTCGCCACCCAAAAAGGGGATGTGATCATCTATCCAGAAAAAATCACAGTTAGATCCGGCCTCGATAACGGACAAGTGATCGGTTTTCAGTCGAGTGACTACGTGTACGAGCACAACCATCTCCGCCGTATACCGAAGGCTAAGCTGGATGTGAAGGCAGCACGTGCGAAGTTGAACCCTGAGTTTCGTGAAACGTATCACCGGAAAGCACTGATTGAAAATGAACTGTCCAAAGAGGTTCTGTGCTACGAATTTGGCGGAAAAATCAACGGTTCCATTTACCGAATCTACATTAACGCTGATACGGGGATGGAAGAAACGATTGAGCAAGTTAAAGATTCGGACGAACCAACTCCTGCAAATCATGTTTAACTGTAAATTGAGTAAATACGTAAAAATGAACCATTAGTCACGCTAAACCTCCTTTATTAAGGAGGTTTTTTGTGCTTTTGACATGGTTATAACAAATATAATGCTTAAAACAGGCACAAAGTCGTGGTATTATACACCTTATTGCAGCTTTTAAGTGGACAAGGATGGTGGACGGTTTGTTTCCTACAATTAATGATGTGCTATACATACAAGTGGCTGGTACCGATCATACGGATGAACATTTTGAATTTAAGTCGCGTATTGCGGAAGAGGAGTCTCGGAACTTTCTAATGGAAGTACCCATGTCTCAAACGAGTGGGCATCTGAAAAAACTGTTTTTGGGAGAAGAACTGTCGATATTTTTTATGAGCGAAGGTGGGATAAAAAACTACTTCAATACCCACGTTACCGGCTTTAAAGAGGACGTGCTCCGGATGGTCCGTATTCACAAGCCTGCCCCAGACAGCATCAGCAAAAATCAACGTCGAAATTTTCTCCGAGTTCAGGCCAACCTGGAAATAGCGGTAAAGTATGGATCAAATGAATCAAGGTTTGTAGCAGAGACGCATGATGTGGGAGGTGGAGGTGTTTCTTTCCAGACTCAAGGATCACATCACCTGGAAGAAGGTGAATCATTGTCCTGCTGGATTCTGATCCCGTATAAAAATGGAACTCAGGAGCATGTCCAGTTCCAATCCGAAATTATACGTATTCAACAAATGGAAAACGGTCGCAAGTTGATCATGCTGAAATATGAGAAAATTGCTGATCAGGAGCGTCAAAAGCTTATCAAATATTGCTTTGAGCGTCAATTGGAATTCCGGGGGAGATAGCAAACATCCGAAGGTTTTCTTTTTTTGCTAACCTGCCGTTCATTTTGCATCAACTCTGAATGTGTGGTATAATTTTCACGTCGCAGGCAATGCCTGCTTTTTTCTTGAGGTTAGGTTAGGAGGAATTACCTGTTGGTAAGGCAGCATGTATTTTCAAGTAATAAAATAAATGTAGCCATAGATGGACCTGCTGGTGCAGGGAAAAGTACGGTGGCCCGCTTGGTAGCGAAAGCACTTTCTTATGTTTATGTAGATACCGGAGCGATGTATCGGGCAGCAACGTGGTACATGATGCACAAGGAAATTCCAGCGGAAAATATACAAAAAGTGCTTCAATATGTGCCTGAGCTGGTGATTGAATTAGTACCGGACCCTACAGGCCAAAAGGTTTATTGTAACGGGGAAGATGTAACGACAGTGATTCGTTCGATGGAAGTGACAGGCAAGGTGTCACAGTATTCGAGTATTGCGGGGTTACGTTCGCGTTTGACTGAAAACCAGCGTGAAATGGCCGCGCGTAAAGGTGTCGTTATGGATGGTCGCGATATTGGAACCACTGTGCTTCCTGATGCGGAAGTCAAGGTGTTTATGACCGCAAGTGTTCAAGAACGTGCCTCTCGCCGGTTTAAAGAACTGAGCGGAACTGATGATATCACTCTGGAGCAGCTCGAACGTGATATTGCGGCGCGTGACAAGCTTGATGAGGAGAGGGAGGTATCCCCGCTTCGTTGCAGTGACGACGCTATCGTGCTGGATACGACCCATATGGGCATTCAGGATGTCGTCGATACCATTGTATCTTACTGCACCACGGCGAAGGATGGAGAGATCAGCCAATGATATATGCTGTATGCGTCCGTATTTTGCGTCTCATATACCGCTTTCTGTTCAGACTTGAGGCGGTAGGCAGGGAAAATGTTCCTGCTGAGGGCGGAGTACTGTTGTGTTCTAATCATATTAGTAATCTGGACCCTCCAACAGTTGGCATTTTGCTGGATCGAAAGGTTCACTTTATGGCGAAAGCCGAGCTATTTAATATTCCTGTATTCGGTCCGTTGATCGACAAGCTGGGAGCTTTTCCGGTCAAACGCGGTGGTGTGAGCAAGGAATCCATTAAGCTGGCCTTGACCATTTTGCGTGACGGCAAGGTTATGGGGATTTTTCCCGAAGGCTCCAGAGGAGCCGGGGGAATCGGTAAAAAGGGTGCTGCCAGCTTTGCGCTGCGTAGTGGAGCGGCTGCCGTTCCGGTCGCCATTGTTGGTGATTACAAGCTTTTCCGTAAAACGAAAGTGATATACGGCAAACCTGTTAATTTGGATGCTTACCAAAAAGGCGCCGTTATCGAAGGAGATCCGCTTGAGCTGGCAACAGAAGAGATTATGTCTCGTATTCGTACAATGCGAGAAACCGGCGAGCCTACGAATAACTGAAAGGTTTGCATGAATTGTGTCTAATCTCGGGAAACTAGAACAGAAGTTTAACAATGTTTTGAACTCTGCCATGCGCAGGTTTAAATAAATGGGTTTTTTGAATTGAGGAGGGTATTGACATGTCGGAAGAAATTAAAAATCAAGAAGCTGCTGAAGCGGCAAACCAAGACGAGCTCGATCAAATCGTCTCCCTGAAAAAAGGTGACACCGTTAAAGGTACAATCGTGAAATTGGAAGATAACCAAGCGGTAGTAAGCATTGGATATAAATACGATGGAATTATTCCAATTCGCGAGTTATCTTCTGGTTTGGACAACGCAGAAGAAGCAGTACAAGTAGGCCAAGAGGTTGAAGCTAGAATTATTAGCATCGACGACGGCAAAGAAAAACTTGTCCTGTCCAAACGTGCAATCGACAGTGAAAATGTTTGGGAAAAGCTGGAGCAGCTGTTTGAAAGCAAAGAAGTATTTGAAGTGGTTGTTAATGATGTCGTTAAGGGCGGCATCGTTGTAGACGTGGGTCTGCGCGGATTTATCCCTGCATCCATGGTAGAACGCCATTTCGTTGAAGATTTCAGCGATTACAAAGGCCGCACATTGCGTGTTGTCGTGAAAGAGCTGGATCGTGAGAACAACAAAGTAATCCTTTCTCAAAAAGACGTTTTGGAAACAGAATTCGAAGCCAACAAGCTCAAAGTAATGGCTGAGCTGAAAGAAGGACAAGAAATCGTGGGTACGGTTCAACGTCTCACTCAATTCGGTGCTTTCGTTGACGTAGGTGGCGTGGATGGTTTGGTTCACGTATCTGAAATTGCCTGGACTCATGTTGACAAGCCTTCCGATGCGGTTTCTGAAGGCGATCAAGTAAAAGTGAAAGTCCTGAAAGTGGACCCTGAAAAAGGAAAAATCAGCCTGAGCATGAAAGCTGCACAGCCTGGTCCTTGGGAATCTGCTGCTGGACAATTTAACAACGGTGACGTTGTAACAGGCGTTGTTAAACGTCTGGTTAACTTCGGTGCATTCGTTGAAATCGCTCCTGGCGTGGAAGGTTTGGTTCATATCTCCCAAATTTCCCACAAACACATCGGAACTCCACAAGAAGTTCTGGAAGAAGGACAAGAAGTAAAGGTTAAAATTCTTGAAATGAGTCCTACTGAAAAACGTGTTAGCCTGAGCATTAAAGAAACTGAGGAAGCGCCAGAAGCTGCTCCAAGAGCAGAAAGAGCGCCACGTGCATCCCGCGCGCCTCGTGAGGAACTGAACAATCCGAACGTTTCTTTGAACAATTCCGGTCTGAGCATTACGCTTGGCGAACGTTTTGGCGATAAACTGAACAAATTTAAATGAGTTTGAATCCATACACTTTATAAGCATAACGTACACCATCGGCGGACCCAGAGGGTTCGCCGATTGTTGTTACGTGACAATATCGCTAACAGGCATGTTTTTTGCTATGATGATAGCGGAAGAATGGACAGGAGGAGTGAATTTATGGCAAGACCCGTTGTGGCTATTGTCGGTCGTCCGAATGTGGGTAAATCCACCATTTTTAATCGGATTATCGGGGATCGTTTATCCATAGTGGAAGATAAGCCTGGAATCACCCGTGACCGTATTTACGGAATATCGGAGTGGAACGGTAAATCCTTCAGTATTATTGATACTGGCGGCATTGAGATTGATGGAGAAGATGAAATCTTGAAGTCCATCCGGATGCAAGCCGAACTAGCTATAGAAGAAGCAGATGTGATTGTATTTATGAGTGATGCGAAGGCAGGGATTACGCAATCTGATGAAGAGGTAGCCCAAATGCTGTATCGTTCGGGCAAGCCTGTTATTGTGGCTGTAAACAAGGTGGACAATCTGGAACGTGCGGATCTGATTTATGAGTTTTATTCCTATGGATTCGGCGACCCCATTGCCATTTCCGGTAGCCACGGTATAGGTATTGGTGACCTGTTGGACGCGATCACATCCAATTTGCCTGAGCTGGAAGAGGACATTTATGATGAAGATGTGATCCGTGTTGCCTTGATTGGCCGCCCGAACGTAGGTAAATCCTCGCTCGTTAACGCCATCCTGGGAGAGGAACGGGTTATTGTTAGTGACATTGCAGGTACAACGCGTGATGCAATTGATACGCCTTTTGAAAAAGACGGTCAGAAGTATGTACTGATCGATACGGCGGGTATGCGTAAACGTGGTAAAGTCTATGAAACGACAGAAAAATATAGTGTGATGCGTGCAATGCGTGCTATTGAGCGTGCAGATGTCGTGCTGGTCGTTATTAACGGTGAGGAAGGCATTATTGAGCAGGATAAGCACATTGCAGGTTACGCTTATGAAGCGGGCAAAGCCTCGCTGTTTGTTGTGAACAAATGGGATGTCGTGGACAAGGACGATAAAACGATGCGCCAATTTGAAACTAAAATTCGCGACCACTTTCTGTTCATGACCTATGCTCCGATTGTGTTCTTGTCTGCGAAAACAAAGCAGCGCTTGCAAAAGCTGCTCCCTGTTGTCCAGCATGTGGCGCAGCAGCATGTCTTGCGTATTCAGACGCATTTGCTGAACGATGTTATTTCCGATGCGGTTGCAATTAATCCTCCGCCAACTGACAAAGGACGCCGTCTGCGTATTAACTATGTGACTCAGGTTGCTGTTAAGCCGCCTACGATGGTTGTATTCGTCAATGATCCGGAAATGATGCACTTCTCTTACGAGCGTTATCTGGAGAACAAAATTCGCGCCGCCTTCAACTTTGAGGGAACTCCAATTCGTATCTTTACACGGCGCAAGTCTGACGAAAGTTAGGAGCGAATAGGTTGATTTTACAGATCATTGCCATCGTACTCAGTTACTTGCTTGGCTCTGTCAGCTTCAGTCTGCTATATGGAAAATTAAAAGGAATCGACATTCGCCAGCATGGAAGTGGCAATGCCGGCGCGACGAATACGCTGCGTGTGCTTGGAAAAGGCCCTGCCATACTGGTATTGCTGCTGGACGTACTTAAAGGGATTGTTGCGGTGCTGATTGGGCATTGGCTTGGCGGAAATTCAACTTGGTTACCAGGTTTGTGTGGCATTGCGGCGATTGCAGGCCATAACTGGCCGGTATATTTCCACTTTCGCGGAGGAAAGGGTATTGCTACCGCCATTGGTGTATTGGCCTCGATTGCAATAATTCCCGCATTGTGTGCCGGAATTATTTCGATTCTTGCAATCGTAATTACGCGCTATGTATCCCTTGGCTCGCTGATTTTTGTCATTTTGACCCCTTGGATCTTGCTGGTACTTGGTTATGACTGGCCGTTCTTCTGGACGGCTCTGGTTATTTGTGTGTTTGCTGTGTGGAGACATCGTACCAACATTGCCAAGCTGGTACGGGGGAAAGAAAACAAGCTTGGCTCCAAAGGAGGAGATCGTCTTGTCTGAGAAAATAGCTGTGCTGGTCGCGGGCAGTTGGGGAACAGCTCTAGCTTCCGTCCTTGCGGCTAATAACAACGATGTCTCTGTCTGGACGAGAAATGAACAGCAAGCTGCTGAAATCAATGAGAATCATACGAATGACCGTTATTTACCTGGCTCCATCCTGTCTGAACGGATTATGGCTACAACCAATATGGAAGTTGCGGTGTCCGGTGCTAAAGCAGTCATAATCGTAGCTCCTTCCGCTGCTGCACGTCAGGTGGCGCGTAGTCTGAAAGCATTCTTTACCAAAGATATGCTCATTGTGCATGCCATTAAAGGCTTTGAAACGGAAACACTCAAACGTATGTCCACGGTGATTTCAGAAGAGCTGGAGGTCGCGGAGGGTGATATTGCCGTGCTGTCCGGCCCGAGCCATGCGGAAGAAGTGGTCCGGAAATGCCCTACGACGGTTGTCGTAGCCTCGTCTAATGAGAAGGCAGCACAGGCAGCACAGGAGCTGTTCATGAACTCCTATTTCCGTGTATATACGAACCGGGATTTGTTGGGTGTGGAGCTATCCGGAGCGTTGAAGAACATTATCGCTCTGGGAGCGGGGATGTCGGACGGATTAGGCTTCGGTGATAATGCAAAAGCGGCTTTACTGACCCGTGGGTTGGCAGAGATTACCCGTGCCGGAGTAGAAATGGGAGCCAATCCGTTGACCTTTGCCGGGCTTGCGGGTATAGGCGATCTGGTCGTCACCGCAACGAGCCGTCACAGCCGTAATTGGCGTGCAGGCTCGCTGCTTGGACAGGGGAAAAAGTTGGATGATGTGCTAGAATCTATGGGTATGGTGGTAGAAGGCATTCGGACAACAAAGGCGGCCTATGCGATCTCGCAAAAGTTGGGCGTTCAGATGCCTATTACGGAAGTGCTATACGGGGTACTATTTGAAGGGCGTGACGTCCGCAAGGCCGTCGAGGCACTCATGGGGCGCGACCCGAAAACCGAAATGGAAGTCATGCCTCTGCAAACATGGGAACAATGGAATTCATAAAGGCTTAGCTTCCATAAAAACATACAAAAGGCTGTCTCGCAAGTAGATTTTATCTACGGTTGAGACAGCTTTTTTCAGTTAGGCGTTTGGCATGTCTTTTGTAAGCTTAATCACCTTTGGCCTCCACCATTCATACACTGAGTTGAGCAATGGCGGAGGAGGGGAGAATGTGAATAAAAACTTTCCGAAAGATGCGTTGAAGGCCATTAACAAAAAAGGTGGCAAAAACATATCTGAAAACGCGGTGAAAAAGTTGGCAGACACCGTGAAGGCGGACACGCTTCAAAGTGAAGCACAGCTGCGTCAACTGATAAAACAAGTATCTGCGATGGCCAACGTTCCGGTGTCGGAAGATACCATAAGGGATATTGTTGGTGCCGTCAAAAAGAGCGGAATGAATACCTCCAATATGGAAGCGTTGATGAAAATGATGATGAAAAAATAAAAATCCGGCCGTTTACCGGCTGGTTCTAATCTCCGTGAACCGGACAGGTTCACGGTTTTTTTCATATATTGCAGCAGATTCTCGTTTGCTCTCTTATGCATAAAATGTCGAACTGCCATACATAACATGATATAATGGTGCCCGACAGGAAACGGGATGATGGACTGAAAGGGAGGAAATAATGTGATGGAGGCTATACCTTCGGTGCGATTGAACAAGCTGTCTCACGAGCTGACGGCTGCGCTGAGCAGCTTGGCTGACGGCTGGGCATCCGTTGCTGTTCCGTGGATGCTGGGAGGAAGCTGTTCGCTGCTTGTACAGGAGGTTGAGCTGGATCGACTGCCTCGAGATATTGATATTTACGCAGATATTCACGCAGCGAAGCAGCTCCATGCGAAATCACCGGGTATAATGATCGACCGACAGCAGGTAGATCGTAGTGGCTCGTACGTTTCATTGCTGAGCCATTATGAACTGGAGGGATTTCCAGTTGAGCTTGTGGGTGGTTTCGAGGTGCTGTGTGATGGAGCTTTGTATCGATTGGAGGTCGAACGGTTGCTATGGTCGGCTGGAATCTGGCTTGATCTGGGGCGCTCTTCACTGCATCTGATGCCACTCAGTCATGAGTTGCTATTTAATCTATTACGAAATCGATCCGACCGATATGAGGCGATAGCAGATGCCATGAAGCGTGATCCGCAGCGACATATAGCGGTACTGAATCAACTGCTGATCAGCAACATTTGGACAGATGACCAACTGGGTAAGCTGCAAGAGCTTTTGCCTTGGCCCGAGTTGCATTCCAGAAGCTGAATGAGGCCGTAATTGGCAGGTTTGTGGTTGCTAAAAGAATGGAGGACTGTTCATGGATGTGCATATTACGTTTAAGCCGTCGGGCAGGCGCGTACAGGTCGATCAAAGCACGACATTGCTTCAGGCCGCACGTAAAGCGAACGTGTATATTCCAACCCGTTGTGATGGAAAAGCGGCCTGTCTCATGTGCAAGGTGCATATTTCACAGAAATGGGCTGTACACGCAGGCCAGCCAAGTAATGCAGAGCGCCGCAAGCTAGGACCATTGCTGGAAGAAGGCATCCGCTTGTCCTGTCAGGCCCGCGCCGAGAGTGATGTTGAGGTGACGATACCGGAGGATAAGCTCAAGGCGGCTGTTCGGCGACAGCTTGAGCGTCAGGCACAGGAAGACGAACTGTGGTAAAGCTTAAATTCAAAAGAATAAGAAATAAAGGATGTTATCCGACGACTATGAAATTTATACCCCTAAGTGAACATGCGAAAAAGTGTTCTTAATATGGGTACGAGTTGGCGTAGAGAGTCAGAGAGACATCCTTTTTTTATCATAAATCTAGCGTCGAAGTCATGGGGAAACCCCGCTACGCATATATTAGGTGAGTGGACCCAAACGTAAAATATTTTTTTTGCAGTGATCGCTGTGATGAACTCTATTTTTTCAAAAACCTGAACATATTTTACGGAGGGGATACATATGATGGTATCAGTCCAAATGCATGTACGAGTTTACGCCGTTTCGCCGATTCCATCAGTCTCCTGACCTCGGCGGCGGACGACTTCCGGGCATTTTAAAGGCTGTTCTGCCGCATCTGGGATCAAGCAGTTGGTTGAACACGAAGCGGATGCTCATTAAGCATTTTTCCTTCGGAGACTTTTGAGGAGGGGATTTCATTGGAGAAAGTGGACATTTTTAAAGACATTGCCGAACGCACCGGAGGAGATATTTATCTTGGGGTCGTCGGCGCAGTCCGAACAGGTAAATCAACTTTTATCAAGCGGTTCATGGAGACAATTGTTCTGCCGAACATTACAAGTGAGGCGGACCGTGCCCGCGCCGTAGATGAGCTGCCACAAAGTGCGGCAGGGAAAACGATCATGACGACGGAGCCTAAATTCGTACCGAATAATGCTGTCCAGATCAAAGTAACGGAAGGACTGGATGTGAATGTCCGTCTGGTCGACTGTGTAGGATACGCAGTAGAGGGTGCGAAGGGGTACGAGGATGAAAATGGTCCGCGGATGATCTCCACGCCATGGTTTGAAGAACCGATTCCGTTTCAGGAAGCGGCGGAGATTGGCACGCGCAAGGTCATTCAGGAGCATTCGACGCTCGGTGTTGTCGTCACGACAGACGGCACGATTGCGGAAATCCCGCGTAGCTCTTATGTAGAGTCGGAAGAGCGAGTCATTGAGGAGTTGAAAGAAGTAGGCAAGCCGTTTGTGCTGGTCATCAATTCCACGCATCCACGCAGCGATGAAACACTGCAACTTCGCAGTGAGTTGGCGGCCAAGTATGATATTCCTGTCATGACGCTCAGTGCGGCTACGATGACAGAAGATGATGTTACAGGCGTGCTTCGTGAAGTATTATATGAATTCCCAGTGCATGAGGTGAATGTGAACCTGCCGAGCTGGGTTATGGTGTTGAATGAAGATCACTGGCTGCGCAGCAATTATGAGAACTCCGTCCGCGATACGGTAAAAGACATTCGACGCCTGCGTGATGTAGACCGGGTGGTCGGCCAGTTTATGGAGTATGAATTCATCGACAGGGCCGGTCTGAGCGGGATGAATATGGGTCAGGGTGTGGCGGAAATTGATCTGTTCGCACCGGATGAGCTGTACGATCAGATTTTGGTCGAGGTGGTCGGGGTAGAGATTCGCGGCAAGGATCATCTGCTACAAATGATGCAGGATTTTGCCCATGCCAAACGGGAATATGACCGCTTCGCCGAGGCATTGGAAATGGTCAAGACGACCGGATACGGCATTGCTGCTCCGTCGCTGGCTGAGATGGCACTGGATGAACCGCAGCTAATTCGTCAGGGCACGAGGTTTGGTGTGCGGCTCAAGGCCACAGCGCCTTCCATTCACATGATTCGAGTCGATGTGGAATCGGAATTTGCTCCGATTATCGGGACAGAGAAGCAAAGTGAGGAACTTGTGCGCTATCTGATGCAGGATTTTGAAAATGACCCGATTAAAATTTGGGAGTCGGACATTTTCGGCCGGTCGCTGCATTCTATTGTCCGTGAAGGCATTCAGGGCAAGATCGCAATGATGCCGGACAATGCACGCTACAAGCTTCAGGAAACGTTGGGCCGCATTATTAACGAAGGCTCAGGCGGTTTGATTGCAATTATCCTTTAAGTGTAATTAAATGAAAATCATGTAATAAAAAATAACGCAGAGAGCTATCCGCTCTTTGCGTTATTTTTATGTTCAATTGTCGTATTTTGTAGTATGTGATCGGAAAATATTTTTATATTCATAAAACCCATTTACATATTTGGTTTAACGCGACATCTTTAGTATCAAATTTGAATCATTTTGTTGAAAGATCGAGGGGAAACGAAACATGAATTTTCAAAAAAATAAGAAGCTAGGACTAGGGACTATGATACTACTGGTACTGGTTTTGCTGGTCACTGCATGTGGCGCGCCGAAAACAGAGAGCGGTGCTCAAAGGATAAGTAGTACAGGATCGAACACAACAGATGCAAAAGCAGACCATTTAAAATTAAAAGGCAAACGAGTTGCATTAATTATGGAGTTTAACACTGGCATGTTCTCGCGGCAGTATGTTCAGGGCGTGGAAGAGGAAGTTTACCCTGAGGGTGAAATTACAGCAGTGTGGGATGAATTTGCCAAAGGTGCAGCACGCGCCATCCAGCAAGCTGGGCGCAGGGAAATTAAAGTCTACGGTATTGCTATGAGTGACAAGGATCTGCAAATGATTCAGGACCAGAAAAATCCTTGGGTAGCTTCGGCGGCTGTAGATCCGACAGCGCGTACAAGTGCGCTATACATACCAGAAGCTGCACGGGGACAACCCGGAGGAGCAAGTGGTATTGTGAAGGCGGTCTATATAAAGCGTGAAGTATTGCCGGATAAGCAAATTTCTACCTCCGAGCTGTCTCAATATGTAAAGGGATGGGGCCAAAGCGAGCAAGGTTACAAGGATTGGATGAAAGAATATGAGACGGCCAAATAAACTTTAGGATAAAGCACAAGGTGCGCTTTTATCGTAAGCAGGTGTGAGGGAGGTACCATGAGTTCAAAAGTGTATACACTGGAAATGAAGAAAATCAGCAAACAGTTTGCTGGTGTGGATGCGCTGCGGTCCGTGGATTTTACGGTGCATGGAGGTCAGATTCACGCTCTGCTGGGCGCAAATGGAGCCGGTAAAAGTACGTTGATGCGTTACGCATATGCTTGGTAAAACATTTGAGGAGGAATTTCCGAAAACGGATGTTCCTATCGGTGAAACGGTGTTGGAAGCCAAAGGGCTTCACAAGGGATTACGGGTTCACGGTGTCGATTTGCAGGTCAGACGCGGGGAAATTTTGTCTATCGTAGGTTTGGTCGGTGCGGCAAAACGGAGCTGTCCCGGCTTCTTACAGGCGTCGATAAACTCGATAAGGGGGAACTGGTCTTCAAAGGCCGCTCCATTCGTCTGAGGGAGCCTGCGGACGCGATAGTTCAAGGGATTGTATCCATACCTGAGGAACGGCGCAAGTAAGGTGTATTCATCGAAGAGACGGTGGAACGAAACCTTAGCCTTCGTTATTGGGCAAGTTGAGTGTACTGGGTTTTATCAGTCGTCGCAAAGAACGTACGAACGGTAACGAAGTCGTTGCTTCCCTTAATGGCTGGGTATCCCGATTTCGGTTATTTTGCTTCTGTTAGCGGAGGTTTTTGTCGGCTTTTCGGTCTTTGGAGCGGGTAAACTGAGTGCCATGGGTACGTTGATCGGGGCGGTTCTGATCGGGGTATTGGTGAACTTCCTGACTAGGATGAATGTGCCGTATTTTACCCATAAAATCGTTAAAGGAGTTGTGCTGGTGCTCGCGCTGGCCGTCACTTTTTATGTGTTAAACTGTCGCCGTACTTGAAATTGTCTGTGGACTGTATTACTATAAACCTTGTTCCACGCAAGAAGGGTGCCATAAAACGCCAGTTTCGGCGATATTGTCTCTATATTGCGGAGGTTAGGTATATTCTATGTATATTTAACGGCGAAACGGAAACAGATGATAACATTATGGAAGGCATACCGCCCGGGTTATTTTATACAGGCGACTTCATATCGGTTCAACAACACCGATAACCTTAATGCTGGACTACATTTGAATTGGGAGGTGAATATTATGAATAAAACGGATTTGATCAATCAGGTTTCCGAAAGCACTGAATTGTCCAAAAAGGACGTAACTAAAGCCGTTGACGCTGTATTCGAAGCGATCTCCGGAGCGCTGCAAAGCGGAGACAAGGTGCAACTGGTGGGTTTTGGGAACTTTGAGGTTCGTGAACGTTCTGCACGTAAAGGACGTAACCCGCAAACAGGAGAAGAAATCGAAATCCCTGCGAGCAAAATTCCGGCATTTAAACCGGGTAAAGCGCTCAAGGACGGAATTAAATAAGATTTCTTACATATTCCCATTGCGCTGGAAAGACCGTGAATTTGATTCACGGCCTTTTCTTTTTTGTCCTGTTATTCCGTAGCAGATGCAATGCGGGATGAAGGAGGGGAAGCGGTTCTGTCGTTCCGTGAGGCATAGGCGATCAGCACCGGCGGTTCACCCGTTAGCTCAGCAAAATCATGCTCCAGTTGCTGAAGCCGCTCTACTTGGGCAGGGCTCAGATTAACGGGACGATAGTTCTTCATCCAATTTGCTCCTTTTGTTAGCGGGGGCTGCACGGATAGTATGGCTCGGGACGCGGTAATTGTTGCAGTTAGCGCCAAAAGCATGTGGTTGACAAAACAAGTTTGATTCTCCATCATAAAAAGTATGGCTTCGGCTCTCAGGAGGGATATGGATATGGAAGATAACGTGAAGGGTAGCAGTGAGTACGTTGTGATTAAAGCAAAAAGCAACGGATGCCAGGTTTTTGGTCTGACAAGAGGTCAGGATACACGCCTGCATCATTCAGAAAAATTGGACAAGGGTGAGGTGCTGATTGTTCAATTTACCGATCATACCTCTGCTATTAAAATTCGCGGCAAGGCCGTTGTGATGACCAAACACGGAGTCGTGGATACGGAGGATTAAAATGCAGGCATAGCCTGCTTTTTTTTGTTGTACAATGAGAGTGAGGACCTTTACCGTAGCAAAAACCCATAACGGGTAGGGGTCAGGGGAGGCTCTGATGAAACCTTGGATTGTACTAGGTGGCTCGATTCTCATAACCACCGCCGCTGCTGTACTGCTGCCATCCCTACAGGCGCTGGATTCGGGAACTACAGCTGTTCGTGAGACACAGGCGGCGATATCGTCGCAACAGCGGGTGCTGCTGACCGATGACAATTTGGTGGATACGCTGAAGGAGCTTCCTTTGACGACACCGATTGCCAGCGTAAGCTGGGAACACTCAGTCCTTACTCTGGATGTAAAGCTGTCCAAGGAAGAAACCGCCCCGCTTGAAATCTATCAAAATATGGCGGAGATTGCCGCCTTTAGTTTTTATGGAACGACGAACGTACGGCAATTACTGCTTCGAGTAGTGACTCAGGACGAATGGTCAGGAGAACGGCATCTGCTGCTGGCATCCGATATACGCCGGAACGAATGGACGATTGAAGCGCTGGATCAGCTGAGAAGCCGGGAAGGTGCGGACTTGCTGGAGGAACTGAAAGCCCGTTTCCGTATTACAGTAACTCCAATGTGGCAAAGCAGGTTTAAGGGTGTATATACAGATTAGGTGTTTCTGTCGTCGGACCTACAGTACTTTAGTCGCGAATCAATTTAAATTGTGATAGAATATAAGGCATTGCAATTATTTGAGTACACCAGAAAGTCATGGCTCGGAGGCTTAGGATGAAACCGTATCGCGTACCCCAATTAGCAAGGAAATATGTGGAATACGACATGATTCAACAACATACGGAAATGCCGGCTTTTCCTTACAGTCGTACCCGTCTGTTGTTTATGTTTTTGAACCGGAATGCGAAGGAGCTACATGCAAGTGAGGATGAACTGTACGCACTGGTTACCTCACTCGTGCAGATGGGGCTGGATACGCATGATATGATTGATACTTTATCCGGAATACGGAGTCCGGAGGAAATGCGTTCCAGACAGCTGAAAGTGTTAGCCGGGGACTATTTTAGTAGCCGCTTTTATCAGCTACTTGCATTGGCAGGTCGCATCACAGCCATTTCGAAGCTGAGTGATGCCGTGTGTGAAGTAAATGCCGGTAAAATGAGCCTGTATTGGGAAATGAAGCATCTCCGCCTAAATGCGGCACAGTATTTAACTCAAATGGTTCGTTTTAAAAAGGAGCTTTTTCTATCCTTTACTTCACTTGTGGCAGAACAAGATAGGGAAGTTTGGGAACAGCTTCTCAACGAATTTGCCCTCTGTGATACGCTGGCAGAGGAATGGGACAAACGTGGAGAACCGGATAAGTCCCGTTTCGGATATATGTTTTGGCATGTTTACGGTAATGGTGACTATAACGAACGGGAGCTGCTGTCAGAGAGTGGTCCAGACATCGATGCATGGCGCAAGCTTGTTCTGAAGTACAAAGCCGAGGAAGCGTTACTGGATAAGCTCCGCACGGCTATTACACACATCCGGCAGATCCTGTCAGATGATCAAAATACGGGGATCGAGGAATTCGAACGCATGCTGGAACCTTTCCAGAAGCTGCTGAATAGTCCACACCCGGTTGTAAGGGAAGGTTAGGTGAACGTCATGGGATCAAACGACACCAAGCCGAAAGAGCAGTTCGTTCATGGCGTGTTTGAAAGCATCGCAGGTAAATACGACTTGATGAACGATATACTGAGCTTTCGCAGACATAAGGCTTGGCGTAAATTTACGATGAAAGAAATGAACATGCACCACGGGGATACGGCAATCGACCTTTGCTGTGGTACGTGTGACTGGACGCTCGCGATGGCGCGTGCAAGTGAAAGTGGTCACATCGTAGGGCTGGATTTTAGCCAGAACATGCTGAATGTAGGCGAGCGCAAGATTGCATCGGAAGTCCGTGAAAAGCAAATTAAGCTTGTTCAGGGCAACGCGATGGAGCTGCCTTTTGAAGACAATTCTTTTGACTACGCAACGATTGGCTTCGGTCTACGTAATGTGCCTGATCTGCGCCGCGTGTTACAGGAAATGCAGCGTGTCGTCAAACCAGGCGGGCAGGTCGTATGTCTGGAACTGTCCAAGCCTACATGGCAGCCGTTCAAGGGAATTTACTACGTATACTTTAAACACATCTTGCCCATGCTCGGCAAATTGTTCGCCAAACGTTATGAGCAATACAAATGGCTCCCTGATTCGTTGGCGCTTTTTCCGGGAAGGGATGAGCTGGCTGGCATCTTCCGTGAAGTCGGATTAAAGGATGTACAGGCTCATTCTCTTACTGGAGGCATTGCGGCACTGCATATTGGAATCAAGGAGAGTCAGCATGTTTAAGAAAATTGCTATTTTTTTGGAAATGATTAAAATTGAACATACGTTATTTGCGCTCCCATTTGCATTTATGGGGGCTGTATTAGGGTCAGTTGTCGTGACAGGCACGTTTCCTTCATGGTCGCAGATCGGATGGATCTTGCTGGCTATGGTCGGCGCACGCAGCGCTGCTTTCGGATTCAACCGCATGATCGACCGTGTGATTGACGGGAAAAATCCGCGTACGGCAGGACGTGCCATCCCGGCGGGGCTGCTCAAGTCGAGCGAAGTGGTGATTTTCATTATTGTCAGTTTGGTGCTGTTGTTCTGGGCATCGTTCAAGCTAAGTCCGCTGGCGTTCAAGCTGTTCCCACTGGCCTTTTTTATGCTGGTTTTTTACTCTTACACCAAGCGTTTTACCTGGCTTTGCCACATCGTACTCGGTCTGACAATTGGATTGGCGCCGCTGGGCGCGTGGGTTGCAGTGACGGGGCAAATCGATTTAACCGCTATCGTATTATATCTCACGATTGCATTTTGGACGGCTGGATTTGACATTATATATGCTTGTCAGGATATTGATTTTGACCAGAATGAGGGTGTTTATTCCATTCCTGCCCGCTTTGGTGTAGCAGGTGCGCTCAACATCGCCCGGGCATTCCATGTCATTACGGCGATCGGATTTAGTGTGCTGTTCTTTATTACAGATTTAAGCTGGTGGTATCTGGCGGGCATGATTATTTCGTACATTATCTTATTCTATGAGCACTATATCGTATCTCCGAAGGACCTGAGTCGTTTGCAGACGGCGTTCTTTACGATGAACGGTGTACTGAGCATGGTCGTATTTACTTTTACACTGGTTGATTTGGTGGTGCGTCAATACTTATGAATCATAATCAGGTGAGCAACCATCAAGGCAAACGAATCGTTATTGGCATTACAGGCGCGAGCGGAAGCATTTATGGAGTACGGCTGGTAGAAGCACTGCTGGATTTGCAGTACACAGTTCACCTGATTGTTTCCAACGCCGGCTGGCGGGTACTGAAAGAGGAATTAGGCTGGAACGTAACTGACCGGGAGGGGGCTCTGAATGACAAATTCGGGGGCCGTCCCGGTTCTCTTGTATACCATCCGTTCACGGATATTGGCGCTTCGATTGCGAGTGGCTCTTACCTGGTGGACGCGATGGTCATCATGCCCTGCTCGATGGGCACGTTGTCCGCAGTGGCGCACGGATCGTCCGATAATCTCATGGCGCGAGCAGCAGATGTGATGATGAAGGAAGGCCGTCCGCTAATTCTAGTGCCTCGTGAGACGCCGCTGCATGCCATTCATTTGGAAAATATGCTTAAGCTTGCAAGGCTCGGGGTCAAAATGATTCCTGCTATGCCGGCTTTTTACTTTCATCCGAAGACGCTGGATGATATCGTACTGTTCCTCGTAGGCAAAGTATTGGACAGCTTGCGGATCGAACATCAACTGTTTACGAGATGGGGGGATTCCGATGCCGACACCGGACACCAAGACAATCACAATCGGAAAAATTAAATATACAAATGCTTGGCCCATTTTTCATTATTTTAATCCTTCACAGCTTCTCTATCCGGCGGAACTGGTTTCTAAAGTCCCGGCGGAACTGAACCGTAGTATGCTACAAGGAGATCTGGATATCAGCGCGATGTCCTCCTTTGCTTATGCATCCGGTGCCGAGGATATGCTGCTGTTGCCGGATCTGTCTGTCAGTGCGGACGGTCCTGTGCAATCCATTCTGCTGTTCTCACGCAAGCCGCTGGATGAAATTAAAAACGGAACGATTGCGTTGACGAATACGTCCGCTACATCCGTGAATTTGTTGAAAATTTTGATGCAGAAGGCGTGGGAAGGCCAACCTTCCTATTTCGACTGTGAGCCGGATCTGGATTTGATGCTGGAGCAGGCGGATGCGGGGCTGTTGATTGGAGATCACGCGATCAAGGCATCCTGGCGGCGTGATGGTCTGTACGTTACGGATCTCGGAGAAGAGTGGAAACGCTGGACAGGGTACAGTATGACCTTTGCCGTATGGGCAGTACGCCGTGTTTTTGCCAAACAGAATCCTGATGCGGTGGCTGAAGTAGCGAATGCGTTTCGTGTAAGCAAGCAGCGCAGCTTGTCTGATCTGACGTCTGTTATTTCCGAAGCCTGCAAGGAAATTGGAGGCCTGCAGGATTATTGGGAGCGCTACTTTACTAATCTGTGTTATGATTTTGGAGACAAGGAACAAAAGGGTTTAGAGCTTTATTTTCAGTATGCGCATGAACTGGGGCTGCTTGACCGACGAGTGAAGCCGCTTCTCTGGAGTGACAATACGCTGACACGGGTGAAAGAATGAAACGATTGGATTTGTTCGGTTTATTAAAGAAGGATATGAACTTCATAGAAGAAGAGCTGTACCGCAGCATCGACAGCACGGAGGCGTTGATTAATGATACGTCGCTTCATCTGCTCAAGGCGGGAGGCAAGCGTTTGCGGCCGGTATTTGTGCTTCTGGGGGGCAAGTTTGGGGAATACAATCTGGACAAGCTCAAACGCATAGCGGTACCGCTGGAACTGATTCATTCTGCTTCCCTCGTTCATGATGATGTGATTGACGATGCAGAGATGAGACGCGGCCAGCCAACCGTGAAGTCCAAATGGGACAATCGGGTGGCCATGTACACCGGAGACTACATATATGCACGTGCGCTTTCAATAGCCGCAGAACTGCCGAATCCGGACATTCATCGGGTGCTGTCCAAGGCGCTGGTGCAAATGTCCATCGGTGAAATGGAACAAATCCGCGATTTTTTTAATGTGGATCAGAGTGTACGTAATTATTTGCTTCGCATACGTCGCAAAACGGCATTGTTGATTGCGGTCAGCTGCCAACTGGGAGCTATGGCTGCGGGTGCGCGGGAAAGAGTAAATTCCCTCTTGTATACCTATGGCTACAATGTGGGTATGGCTTTTCAAATTCAGGATGATTTGCTTGATCTGTGTGGCACGGAAAAAAAGATTGGCAAGCCACCGGGCAGTGATATGAGGCAGGGTAATATTACGCTTCCGGTTATTTATGCGCTTGGACAGTCTGAGCTGCGCGACGATCTATTGGCTGAAATCGGCCGTATTCAGGCTGGGGACGGGCAGGGAGATGCACGCAAAGCGGTGGATATGATTAAAAAAAGTGAAGGAATCGCTAAAGCGGAAATTCTCGCCGACCGATATATTAAAAAAGCGCTACACGCGCTGGACTTACTGCCAGATGTCAAAACGAAAAAGACGCTGCGCGATATTGCTCATTTTGTGACCCGCCGCTCCTACTAAAGTTGTGTTTTGGGCTTGCTGTGACAAAATACTTTAATCGTTTCCAAGCTTTTGTTACAATACAGCTTAGTACTGTATAAATACATTAGATTGGATTGGGAGTGAGCCGATGGATCGTACGTTTTTGATGGTTAAACCGGATGGAGTACAACGCGGACTAATTGGACGTATTATTAGTCGCCTGGAAGACAAAGGCTTCAAAATGACGGCTGGCAAACTTGTGCAGGTATCTAGAGAACAGGCGGAACTGCATTATGCGGAGCATGTGGGCAAGCCCTTTTTTGAAGAACTTGTTGACTTTATCACTTCTGGCCCTGTATTCGGCATGGTTTGGGAAGGAGATAACATCGTTACCCTGTCCCGCCTGCTGATTGGTAAAACACAAGTGACAGAGGCTCTTCCGGGCACGATCCGGGGAGACTTTGCTGCACATACACCGTTTAACCTCATTCACGGTTCAGATTCACCGGAGAGTGCGGAGCGCGAGATTGCGAATTTTTTCACGCCGGAGGAATCCGTTCGGTATGAAAAAAGTGTGGCGACCTGGGTGTAAGATTAATTTTTTGTGAGAAGGATGGTAGCATGACGGATATGGAACTGGGTCGGACGGACCCCGATTACACAGCGTTTATCCGCAAAATCAAGGACAGCACAGGTATTGATCTTGCACAATACAAGGAAGCACAGATGAAAAGGCGGTTAACGACGCTTCGTAACAAAAACGGGTTTCCCAGTTTTGTTTCTTTTTATGATGCCATGATGAAAGAAAAGCCCTTGTTCTATGAATTTCTGGATCGGATGACGATCAATGTTTCAGAGTTTTGGCGTAATCCCAACCGGTGGGAAGTGCTGCGGGATACGATTTTGCCACAGCTGCTTTCGGGTAAGCAGAAGCTCAAGCTGTGGAGTGCGGCCTGCTCGACTGGCGAGGAGCCGTACAGCTTGGCTATGGTGCTGGACGGCAAGGGAATTTTGGGGAATTGCTCCATTACGGCTTCTGACATTGATGACGGCGCACTGGCTAAGGCCAAGGAAGGCAGATATTTGGAGCGTTCGCTCAAGGATGTGCCTGAACAGGTAGCCAGTAAGTATTTCAAGCCGGATGGTGCGATGTATCGAATTGATGACCGTTTGAAGCAGGCTGTGAAATTTCAAAAGCAAAATTTGCTGCTGGATCGGTTTGAGGATGGCTACGACCTCATTATCTGCCGTAATGTCATGATTTATTTTACGGAAGAGGCCAAGCATAAGCTGTACCAGAAGTTTGCAGCCAGTCTTCGCCCCGGCGGCGTACTGTTTGTCGGCAGTACAGAGCAAATTTTTTCTCCAAACCAATATGGTCTGGAATCGACGGAAACCTTTTTTTATCGTAAAAAAGCATAAGCCTGAACAGATAGCCCATTGTTCGTAGCTAGTTGTGTTCTAACAATGATTACGTTGGCTATTGGCTTTTCAGGAGCGCACGTCCTTTGGCTTTGTCCGAAGGGCGTGTTTTGTTTAACTGGACACCCGTGGCTTTTCTTGTCAAAGAAAAGTGCGTATACTATAATGAAGCAAAGTTAAAGATTTTAGCGATGCACAGTTTAACAGTTTAAAGGGGGAACGCGTCATGAGTTTACGTTACTTAACCGCGGGGGAAACGCATGGCCCCCAGCTTACTGCGATTGTAGAGGGCATGCCGAGCAATTTAAAATTGGATTTTGAAGAATTGAATTTTCAGCTACATCGTCGTCAGAAAGGGTATGGACGGGGTCGGCGTATGCAGATTGAAAAGGATACAGCCAACATTGCCGGAGGCGTTCGTCACGGGTATACCACAGGTGCGCCGATTGCCCTGATTGTGGAAAACAACGATTGGAAGCATTGGCAGAATATTATGAATATTGAGCCCATCGAAGGCAGTGACGAGGAAAAGCGCCGGGTTCACCGTCCGCGTCCGGGTCATGCAGATCTGAATGGCGGACTGAAATACAACCTAAAGGATCTGCGCAACGTGTTGGAACGTTCTAGTGCCCGTGAAACGGCAATTCGTGTCGCATGCGGCGGTTTGGCCCGTCAATTGCTGGCGGAGTTCGGAATTAAGGTGGCAGGTCAGGTTATCCGCATTGGGGAAATCGATGCACCTTACCGCGAGTTGCCGATTGACGAGCTGATCGCCGTGACAGAAGCATCTTCGGTGAGAGTGACCGATCCGGAAACGGAAAAGAAAATGGAAGCCTACATTGACCTGATCAAGCAAGAAGGCGATTCGGTTGGTGGCGTAGTGGAATGTATTGTGGAAGGTGTTCCGATCGGTCTGGGCAGTCATGTACAGTATGATCGGAAGCTGGATGCACGCATTGCCCAGGGAGTCATGTCCATTAATGCGTTCAAAGGCGTGGAAATCGGTATCGGCTTTGAAGCTGGAGAACTGCGTGGTTCGCAGGTGCATGATGAAATTTTACATGATGACGAACGTGGATATCATCGCCGTACCAATCGTTTGGGCGGTTTCGAGGGTGGTATGACAAACGGAATGCCTGTCGTGGTTCGTGGCGTGATGAAGCCGATCCCGACGCTGTACAAGCCGCTGCAAAGCGTGGATATTGATACGAAGGAAGCGTTCACCGCTCAGGTTGAGCGTTCGGATGCATGTGCCGTACCCGCGGCAAGTGTGGTTATGGAGCATGTTGTAGCCTGGGAGATTGCCAAGGCTTTGCTTGAAAAATTCGGCGGCGATTCCATTGAAGAGATCCGTGCGAACATTGCATCCTACGAAGCACAACTGGAACAGTACTAAGATGAGTACGCTGACGGTACAACTTGGAGAACGTTCCTATCCCATTCATATCGGGCGAGGGCTGCTGCATCGGGCCGGAGAGTTTTTGAAGGAACGAGGAATCACGAAAAAAAGTCCATTGTTGATTGTCTCTGATGAAAATGTAGCGGAATTTTACTTGACGACATTGGAGAGCAAGCTTCAGGAGTCGGGCTACAAGACTTTATCCTTTGTCGTCAAGCCGGGTGAAAAGTCCAAATCGCTTGCTGTGTATGAGCAGGTGATTACAGCAGCTATCGAGGGCGGTTTGGACCGCCATTCAGCTGTCATCGCGCTTGGTGGTGGTGTAGTGGGCGATCTGGCGGGATTTGTGGCGGCTTCTTTTATGAGAGGCGTCAAGTTCGTACAGATTCCAACTACAATCCTTGCGCATGACAGCAGCGTAGGTGGCAAGGTTGGCATCAATCACCCTTTGGCAAAAAATATGATTGGAGCCTTCCATCAGCCGGAACTTGTGCTGTATGACGTGGATACGTTGTCTACATTGCCTCCGCGCGAGGTATCTGCCGGGCTGTCTGAAATGATCAAGCATGGTTTGATCTGGGATGCTGAATTTGCCCACTGGTGCCGCGATCATGCGGCTGATTTGCTGGCTTTGGACGCGACAGCCCTGGAGTACGGTCTGGAGAAGGGCTGTTCTGTGAAAGCCGAAGTGGTGTCGCGCGATGAACGTGAAAACGATTTACGCGCTATTCTAAACCTCGGTCACACCATTGGTCATGCGATAGAGGCGATTGCGGGGTATGGTGAGTTTTTACACGGGGAAGCGATTTCTATTGGTATGGTCGGCTCTGCACTTCTGGGTGTGAAGCTGGGGGCAGATCCTTCTTTGGTAACAGAAACGAGGGATATGCTAGCTTCCCTTCGTCTACCGACTTCTCTTCCCGCTCATCTCGAAACAGATCGTCTGCTGGATGCGATGATGCATGACAAAAAGTTTAAGGAAGGTAGTATTACTTTTGTTGTCCCACGCAGCATCGGGCGCGTGGAAGTAGTGAAAGATATTTCCGTCTCTTACATCCGACAAGTAATTGAACAGCTAAAAGAGGAGGCGTAACGATGTACAATCGTGGAATTCGTGGGGCGACGACCGTAGCGAACAATGAAGAAAACGAAATTTTGGAAGCCACATGCCTACTATTAGAGGAAATTGTTTCCTGCAATGAAGTGCAGCCGGAGGATATTAGCAACGTATGGATTACGGTGACCCACGATCTGAATGCTACCTTCCCGGCGAAGGCGATCCGCAAGCTTGACGGCTGGGATATGGTTCCGCTTATGTGTTCGTTAGAAATTCCTGTAGAGGACGGCTTGCCGAAATGCATCCGTTTGATGGTACAGGTGAATACCATTAAAACACAGCGGGAAATTAAACATGTATATTTGAACGGAGCGCAGGCGCTAAGACCGGATTTGGCTTCCCAAGGAAAATAATCGCCCGTTTTTAAAGTGGATGGTTGCCAAAGTAACATCGTATGAGATATAGTGTGTGTAGCAGAGTTGAGTAGAGTTAGCCAGAGCCAGAGTTGAGATGAGAAGAGTGTAGTTGAGCCAATTCCATATGAGGATTACAGAGATCAGCGGTAGCGGGTAAGCTTTTGTCCACGGAGAACCTTCCTAGACGGAGAGGCTTATTTGAAGTAACCCAGGTTATGCAAAGGGATGAGTGTATACTTTGTATATTTGCTGTAGTCATTTTGCATATGGCAGCATTCTTATAATTTCAATAACTGACAGCCTCTACCTTCCGGGTGGAGGCTTTTTTATATTCTCTCCTTTGGGTTCTGCGCTAATTTGGAAAGGAAGTGATCTCATGTTAATGCCGCATGTGGAGCAAGTGATAACGATGGCAAATGAATTTAACCTGATTCCTGTGTACAAAAAAGTGCTTGCCGATATGGAGACGCCGATTCGGATTTTCCGTCGGTACGCTGAGCGGGACCGGGCCTTTCTGCTGGAGAGTGTAGTAGGAGGCGAGCAGTGGGCGCGACATTCATTCATCGGGACGGACCCGTTCCTAATGGTTTCCGGCAAAAAAGGCCGTTTGATTCTGGAACAGCATGGTAAGCGACAAACATTAAACGACAAGCCGCTTGAAGCGCTCAAGGCGTTGCTTCGCAAGTACCGTAGCCCGAAACTGAAAGAAATGCCCCCATTTACAGGCGGGGCCATCGGATTTTTTGGATATGATCTGCTGCAATACTATGAAAAACTGCCAGAGCATCCAGTAGATGATTTGAATATGGATGATATTCGTTTTATGTTCTGCGATCAAGTTATTGTCTTTGATCATATGAAACAGCAAATTTTGCTGGTTGGCAATGTTCATGTAGGCGAAGGCTTCCGTGATGAGGACATCCGCGCTGCTTATGCTGAGGTGGAGCGTAAGCTGGAGGCAACGGCGCAGTACCTGCGTAAGCAGACACCGCCAGAGACATTGGCAGCAGCCTCCATTCCTGACGATGTGGAGCTGGGTGAGATTCAATCGAATGTAACGAAGGAACAGTTTATTTCAAATGTGGAGCAGGCGAAGGAATATATTCGCTCCGGTGATATTTTTCAGGTCGTGCTGTCCCAGCGCTTTCACATTGATACAGATGCCTCTCCTTTACAGGTATACCGCGTGCTGCGCACGATGAACCCGTCTCCATATATGTATTATTTGAAAATGGATGACGAGATCATCGTGGGCACTTCGCCGGAGGCGCTCGTCAAGGTGGAAAACGGTCGGGTGGAGACCCGTCCTATTGCTGGAACGAGGCCGCGTGGCGCGACGGAGACAGAAGATATAGCGCTCGCTGAAGAGCTGCTGAAGGATGAAAAAGAACGTGCCGAGCATCTGATGCTGGTCGATTTGGGAAGAAATGATCTGGGACGTGTATCTCAGTTCGGTACGGTCAAATGCGATACGTTTATGGAAATTGAACGCTATTCTCACGTAATGCACATTGTATCCAATGTATCGGGTAAGCTGCGCGAGGATAAAGATTTCTTCGATGCTTTCCTGTCCTGCCTGCCAGCGGGCACGGTATCGGGGGCTCCGAAGCTGCGGGCGATGGAGATTATTGCTGAGCTGGAGCGGGAAGCGCGTGGTCCGTATGCAGGAGCCATCGGATATTTGGGCTTTTCGGGCAATATGGATGCTTGCATCACGATTCGTACGATTGTGTTTAAAAAGAACCGGGCCTATGTTCAGGCGGGTGCAGGGATTGTGTGGGACTCGGTTCCAGAAAGCGAGTACCAGGAGACGGTGAACAAGGCCAAGGCGCTGCTGAAAGCGATCCGCACGGCTGAAGCGATGTTCCCTGCGACGGTACAGCCCTACAACAGCGTCATCAACCAGGATTATTTGTACACTCCATAACATACAAAAATCTGATTTTGAGGAGGAGACGATGATGGAACGACATGATATTATGCAAGTGGGGTTAAGCCGGGTCATTGAGGGACAGCATCTTTCACGTACGGAGGCCCGCAGCGTGATGGAACAGATTATGAATGGGAGTGCCACGCAGGCGCAAATTGGTGGGCTGCTGACGGCTCTGCGCATCAAGGGGGAGACGGTGGATGAAATCACCGGATTTGCTGAAGCTATGCGCAGCTATGCCAGTCCGGTGCAAACCGGAGAAGGTGATACCCATCTGCTGGACACATGCGGAACCGGAGGCTCGGGTATTCACAAGTTTAATATTTCCACGATTTCCGCCATTATTGCGGCTTCGGTGTCTGTGCGGGTGGCGAAACATGGCAATCGTTCTGCAAGCGGACGTGCCGGGAGCGCCGATGTGCTGGAGGCCCTCGGGGTCAATATCCATTTGACGAGTGATCAGGCGCGGTCGTGTCTGGATCGCATTGGCATCTGCTTTTTATTCGCGCAGCTGTACCATCCGTCTATGAAGCATGCCGCTGCTCCACGCCGGGAGCTTGGAGTACGAACGGTGTTTAATATGCTCGGTCCCTTGACGAATCCGGCAGGTGCGGATCGGCAGTTGTTGGGCATTTATGACGCGGGAAAAACGGAAGTGATCGCTGAGGTGCTGAATCGACTCGGCTCCAAGCGGGCCATGGTCGTCAGCAGTCTGGACGGATTGGATGAAATCAGCATTTCAGCACCGACACGGGTATCTGAGCTGAAGGATGGTCAGGTTCATACGTTTGAACTTAACCCGTCGGATCTGGGTTTGCAGACGCACCGTCTCGATGAAGTGCTGGGTGGAGACTCGCAGGTTAACGCCGACATTATCGGTCGAATTTTGAACGGGGAGCGCGGAGCTTATCGGGATGTCGTGTTAGCGAATGCCGGCGCGTGCATCTATGTATCGGGCGCAGCAGCTACCTTGACGGATGGAGTAGTACAGGCAGCGGAAGCTATTGACTCAGGGCTGGCGCTGTCCAAGCTGGATCAATTAATACAGGCAACGGGGGAATACCAATATGTATCTTGATCGAATTGTAGTGACGAAGCGACAAGAAGTGGAGCAGCTTAAGGAGCATTTTCAAATCAGTGAAGCCGAGCGATTGGTTGCCGATTTACCCGCGACGAGAGGTTTCGAGGATGCTATAGCTGTGCGGCGCAACCGTCCACTTGGACTGATTGCCGAAGTGAAGAAGGCTTCCCCCTCCAAAGGGTTGATCCGACCGGATTTTCATCCGGTGGACATTGCACGGGCATATGAGGGAGCTGGAGCCGATTGCATTTCTGTTCTGACGGATATGACGTACTTTCAGGGGAGTCTTGAATATTTGCACCAAATTCGTGAACAGGTAAAGATTCCGCTGCTGCGCAAGGATTTTATCATTGATGAACGGCAAATTTATGAAGCTCGTCTGCTGGGAGCGGATGCGGTGCTGTTGATTGCGGCTATACTGGAGCCACGTGTTTTGGGGTCTTTTTTACAGATCGCCAAGAGCCTGGGACTGGACGCATTGGTAGAGGTGCATGATAGTGAGGAGCTTAAAGCTGTGCTGGATCTGGGGACAGCTACCTTGATTGGCGTGAACAACCGAAATCTGCGGACATTTGAGACCCGCCTCCAGACGACAGAGGAGTTGATCGCACTTATTCCTAAAGGAGTTACGTTCATCAGTGAGAGCGGCATTGCCGGGCCCGAAGATGCAAAGTATTTGCATTCGGTAGGCGCACACGGCATCCTGGTAGGAGAGCATCTGATGCGCAAGGATGATGTAGGACAGGCTGTAGTCGATTTGATGGACGGGGTTAAAGCATGAATAAAACGGGCGTGAAAATTTGTGGACTTCAAAGCGTTGAAGTGCTAAAATCTATGGTAAACTTACCGGTCGATTATATAGGTTTTGTGTTTGCCGACAGCAAGCGCCGGATTGACGGCGCACAGGCTGGAAAGTTGCTTTGCGTATTGGATGAATGGACTCTAGGTAGCAGACCACGCAGCGTGGGCGTATTTATGAACCCTGATGACGCACTGTTAAATGATGTCATGGAGAAAGCACCATTGGACGTCATTCAGCTGCATGGTCAGGAGAGTTCGCAACGCTGCCGGGAGATCAGGGAGCATTTTGGCGTACAGGTATTCAAGGCATGGTCTGTGGATAGTAAAGGGCAGACGGTGAAGGGCCAGACAGAACGCCCGACGGACGAATTGGATGCTTATGTCGGAACGATAGACGCTTTACTGCTGGATACATATGATCCCCTGTATGGTGGCGGCTCCGGCAAAACGTTTGCGTGGGATCGGATTCCTGCCTATCAGGCTTGGACCCAACAACATGGAATTCCTTTGTTTGTAGCCGGCGGGCTGACTGCCGATAATGCAGAAAAGCTGGTTACCGAGTATCATCCCGAAGGGCTGGATGTGTCCAGCGGTGTAGAGACGGATGGAGTCAAGGACATTGCAAAAATCACATCATTCGTAGAAAGGGTGAAGCAGGCATGACACAATTACCTGATAACAACGGACGTTTTGGAACATTTGGCGGACGATTTGTACCGGAAACGTTGATGAACGCACTGATTGAATTGGAGGAATCCTACCGGAAGTATGCGGATGATCCTGATTTTAACGCAGAGCTGAACGGACTGCTAAAGGATTATTCGGGCCGGGAAACGCCGCTCTATTATGCGGAGCGTCTGAGCCAGCATTTGGGCAAGGCTAAAATTTACTTGAAACGCGAAGATCTGAACCATACCGGAGCCCACAAAATTAATAATGCGTTGGCGCAGGGACTGCTGGCGAAGCGTATGGGCAAACAGAAGGTCATTGCCGAAACAGGCGCAGGTCAGCATGGTGTTGCGACGGCGACCGTCGCGGCATTGCTCGGACTGGAGTGCAAGGTGTTTATGGGAGAAGAGGATACCGTACGCCAGCAGCTAAATGTATTCCGTATGCAACTATTGGGTGCAGAGGTCATTCCGGTTACATCAGGCACACGTACACTCAAGGATGCCGGGAATGAAGCTTTGCGGTATTGGGTGAGCCATGTCCATGATACGTTCTATATTTTGGGCTCGGCGGTCGGACCACATCCGTATCCAATGATGGTGCGCAACTTCCAGCGTGTCATTGGCGACGAAACCCGCCATCAAATTCTCGAAAAAGAAGGCAGGCTTCCAGATGTCGTGGTAGCGGCGATCGGTGGCGGAAGTAATGCCATCGGTATGTTCTATCCTTTTATCGAGGATCACGAGGTTGCTTTGCTTGGCGTCGAGGCGGCTGGAAAAGGCGTGGAAACGGAATTTCATGCAGCAACGATGAGCAAGGGAACGCAAGGTGTCTTCCAAGGCTCCATGAGCTATCTGCTTCAGGATGAATATGGACAGGTACAGCCTGCACATTCCATCTCGGCGGGATTGGACTATCCGGGGGTTGGGCCGGAGCATTCGTATTTGAAAGATATTGAGCGGGCCAAATATGTTCCGATTACCGATCAGGAAGCGCTGGATGCTCTCCAATTGTTATGCCGCACGGAAGGTATTCTTCCGGCATTGGAATCGGCACATGCAGTTGCGCAGGTCGTTAAACTGGCACCTACCTTGACGGCGGATGATATTATTGTTATCTGTTTGTCGGGTCGCGGTGACAAAGATGTGGACTCCATTATTAAGCATTTGGGAGGAAATCCGTCATGAATTTAATTGATCAGGTGTTTGGACGTCTCAAAGATGAAGGCAAAACGGCATTAATTCCTTTTCTGACGGTAGGCGATCCGGATGTGGACACGACGGTAGAAATCATTCGACAACTGGAGTTGGCCGGAGCGGATATATTGGAGCTGGGCGTGCCATATTCGGACCCGCTGGCTGACGGACCTGTCATTCAGCGTGCATCTGAGCGTGCGTTGAAACGGCAAATCTCAATCCGCACGTGTATGGAGACGGCTTCTTTGGCCCGGGCGGCGGGATCAAGCCTGCCTTTTATTTTGTTCACGTATTATAATCCTGTGTTGCAGATGGGCATGGATGCTTTCTTTGCAGGTTTGCAGAAGCATGGCATCAGCGGCCTGATTATTCCCGATCTTCCGCTTGAGGAAGCAGAAGAACTGGGAGGAAGGGCGGCAGAGGTTGGTGTATATCTGATTCCGTTGGTTGCTCCAACTTCTGAACAACGGATTGAACGAATTGTCCGTCAAGCACGCGGATTTGTATACTGTGTAACCTCCCTTGGGGTGACCGGGGAAAGAGCTTCCTTTTTTGAGGGTATAGAGGGCTTCATCGCGCAGGTCAAACGGTATACGGATATTCCGGTAGCGGTTGGGTTCGGTATCTCTACTAGGGAGCAGGTAACCCGTTTTTCGGACATTTGCGATGGAGTTGTCGTCGGAAGTGCCATTGTGCGTCAGGTGGAGGAAGCGATCCCGCTGCTGGACGATTCTGCGCGAAGAGCAGAAGGACTTTTGAAAATTCGCAATTTTGTGGCACAATTAAAGCAGTAATTGGCGTCAATATAGAAAGCAACAAATTTAGTTCTGAATGGATTAGAGGAGGTAGGGGCATGCAACCTAAACCGCATATTGTACATTTGCCGATATATCAGCCCGGTAAACCGATTGAAGATGTGAAGCACGAACTGGGACTTGATGAAGTGATCAAGCTCGCCTCGAATGAAAATCCGTACGGCAGCTCTCCCAAAGTATTGCAGGCCATTCAGGAGGAATTTGCGAACATTAGTGTATATCCTGACGGCAGCGCGGTAGCTTTAACACAGGCGCTGGCTAAACATACGGGCTTGAAAGAGGATCAGTTTATTTATGGCTGTGGCTCTGACGAGATTATTGCGTTGATTACGCGTGCTTTTCTTCTTCCCGGGGAAGAAAGCATCATGGCTGATCAGACCTTCTCCGTGTACAAGAGCAATGTGGAGATTGAGGGAGCGGTTGCTGTTGAGGTACCTTTGCGTGACGGGGTACATGATCTGGAAGCCATGTTGTCTCAGATCAACGATCGTACGAAAATAATCTGGGTCTGTAATCCGAACAACCCGACTGGCACGATTGTACCCGAAGCAGAGCTGATCGCATTTTTGGATCGGGTGCCGAAGCATGTTATGGTCGTGCTGGATGAGGCGTATGCCGAGTTTGTGACGGACAGCGCGTATCCAGACGGTATTCGTTTGTTGCCAGCCTATGAAAATCTGGTTGTATTGCGCACCTTCTCTAAAATATACGGTCTGGCATCACTTCGCATCGGATACGGTATGGGAGCTGCGGCAACGATCCGCCTGATTAATCAGGTTCGTGAGCCGTTCAATACTTCACGTGTAGCACAGGCTGCGGCGATTGCGGCGTTGGAAGATCAGGATTTTGTGCGGGAATGCCGTGACCGTAACGCAGAGGGCAGAGCCTATTTGCAAAATGAGTTAAATCGCCTTGGACTAGAATTTTTTCCGGCACATGGTAATTTTATTATGCTGGATGTACATCGCCCGTCGGGTGAGGTATTTCAGGAGTTGCTTCGTAAAGGCGTGATTATTCGCGCTGGTCATCACAAATATCCGACATACATTAGGGTGTCGGTTGGATCACAGCCACAAAATGAGTGGTTTATCCGTGCGCTGGAACAGGTCCTGGGGGCGGAAGCGGCGAAAGCGCGTCTATAATTTCCGCAGATGGGATTTGATAATTGATGAAGATTGCCGTTTTCGGCGTGGGACTGATCGGTGGGTCCCTCGCACTTTGCTTTAAAGGGAAGCCGGGCATTACCGTTGTCGGTCACGCTCATCTCCCTGAACTGATGGAGCCGATGTTGAGCTGTGGTGTCGTGGATACCGCGACTCTTTCGGTTGAAGAGGCGGCAGAGGATGCCGATTTTATTTTTTTATGCGTACCTGTCGGCTTACTGGAGCATTATCTGGAGTTGTTAAGCAGGCTGCCGCTTAAAGAGGGTTGCATTATTACCGATGTAGGCAGCACAAAATCGTCGATTGCCAAAAAAGCGTCGGAAATCTCTTTACGTAATGCTTATTTTATCGGTGGCCATCCGATGGCCGGCTCAGAGCGTTCCGGTGTGAAGGCTGCTTCTGCGTTGCTGTTTGAGAATGCCTACTATGTACTTTCCCCGGAAGGGGGTGTGCCTGAGGAAGCCTACAGCTCGTTGGAGCGTCTGTTAAAATATACAGGAGCCCAAGTTGTGCGTGTCCAGCCTGACATGCACGATGACATTGTCGGGGCGATCAGCCATCTTCCGCATATTATTGCAGCTGCGTTGGTGAATCAGGTGCGTAAGCACAATGACGAAAATCCGCTGTACCGCACATTGGCTGCCGGTGGGTTCCGTGATATTACGCGGATAGCCTCTAGTGATCCGATTGTGTGGCGGGACATTTTGTTGAGCAATCGTGATGTTTTGCTAGGCCTGCTGGAAGAGTGGAACGGGCAGATTGAGCGTTTTACCCATTTACTAAGAATACAAGACGGAGAGGGAATCGCTGACGAGTTTTTGGCGGCGGGGCATTTCCGCAGTGAACTGCCGGAGCGCCGCAAAGGTGTTATCGTCTCAACGTTTGACCTGTATATTGATGTACCAGATACCCCGGGAATTATTGGCCGAATTGCAACAGAGCTGGGGGATCGTAACATTAACCTGAGCAATATGCAAATTATCGAAAGCCGGGAGGATGTTCCTGGTATTATGCGGCTTTCCTTCCGCCAAGAACGGGACTGGGAGCGCGCCAAGGCATTGCTGGATTCGATGAGCTATAAAGTGGTGGTATAGAAGGAAAGTATGAGTGTTCAATAAGGAGGTAGACCGCTCCGCGATTCATTTGATCTTACGATCGCTGTTGCAGGGGGATTCTTTGGACGATTTGAAATCTTTAGAGGAAAGAATCCCCCGGCAAAGGCGAGCGCTACGCTTCTCCAGATTCAAATGAATCGCTCCGCTACGGACCGCCTTAAAAGCATCATACTTTCTGGAGTGAAGTAGTAAGAAAAGATTTAAAGCGGGCGATGAGTTTCTTCGCTCGTTTTTTGTTATTCAAAAATAAAAAAAATGAAGGCTGACAGATTCGGTTACATCACCAAACAATACATTTCCAACAATCCGGCTGCCACCAAGCAGCACTTTTTTGTATGTGTGCTTCTACTCCTCCTCGGCTACAATCACCGTATGATCGGGCTGGTTAACCTACCTCTGAAGCTTACTTTGGGGTCCCCGAATTGGTTTTACGGAGGTATTAAGTGAAAACACTTCCATGCTACGACGCCAAGGCTTAAATAAGAATCTGGGAATGAAAAAATTCAAGGTTGGAACCAGAATTAAGAAGGATCTGATCGCGTATATCAAGGATAAAGACTTCTAATATATGGAGACATTCGTTTAATAAACAGCATGTTTCTTTTTTTGTTAACAAGAAAAAAAGACAAAAGTCCAATCCGCTTAATTAGGTCTTTAATAATAATGTATAAAGTGCTAATTAAAAGGAGTGTTTTTGTGAAAAAAGGAACAGCGGTCAAAGCACATGTAACTAAAGTAAATAATAAGCCTGTTTTAAAGAAAAAACGTCGCCGCATAACCCAATTCGCTTTACCGACGGGAAGATGGAATATTGAAGCCAATGGATTTACAGGAGAATTGAATATTACATCGGTGAGTGGAGGCTTTGTAACTGGTACGGTATTTGGAAATCCTATTCGTGGATGGTATGATTTTAATGCTGGAAAACTGACATTTGTCAGATTTATTAGTGGCGGCACCATCACAGGGATTAATAATCAGGTTTATGAAGGCTATATCTGGAGAAGAGTTGGTACTGATACCTCCTACACCCTTTCAGGCTCATTTATAACCGTGGGTGGGGGAAGCAGTGCACAAAAATCTAAGTTTGGATGGGTTGCTACTAAAACCATTGTTGGATAATTAATGAGTTTGCTCCAATAGGCCCCTGTCAAACAAAAAGCGCAGGTTTCAGGACTGATCAAGTCTCGGAACTAGCGCTTTTTTCATATATGATCAACTCTTTTTCCAATCAAACGCTACCCCTAGAACAAAATACGCGAAAATAGATGCAGTGAAATTATAACAAGACGTTGGCTACAGCCAAGTGTGTGCAGTTCTCCAGAGCAAACGGCTTTCATGCTTATCTCCACGAACGTAAGGCTTGGGAAGCTCGACTTCTCGAAGGTACTAACCGCCTTTGTTTCCGCAAAGACCCTAACCTTTATTTAAGCCGTCTCAAAAACCGTGTTTGTTAATTGAGCAGGCGTAAAAAAAACCACCCGGGTAAAGTCCCGGCTGGTAGCTGCTCTCATGGAGTAACTGAGTAGGATAGGATGTGGAGAGAAACCATACTGTACTTTTATTATATGTATACGTTTTCATTTTGTCAATGATTTTTTTAAAGCGTTTTCTTTTGGGCAAGTATTCTTACCATCCTATTCAAAAGGGACGGTTTCAAGGTTATGTCACTTTATCTTGAAGAAACTTAAAATAGGTTGGAAATGCCGTATTTCGTAAACGGTATCTAGCGTTATGTAGCTCATGATGGAAATCATGGGGATTTTGGACTTTTTTACTGACGACTATTTTGTGGTACAATAGGTAAGTCCATGTGGGTGTTGAGAAATGTTGGGGATAGTACCGTTATTGTTGGCACTACATAGGGTAAGAAAAAAACAAATGTTCCATGATGCTGTTTCATCCATTTGCGCAGAGTGCGCAACTTTTCTTGGCCTGTTCGGTATATATAGACAGAATCGGACGGGAGAACAGCACATGTATGGGCGAGGAGGGTCTCACTCGGATGATGACAGATTCCCAGATGATTCATGAAATCAAACAAGGTAATGTTGAGGTTTATTCAGAATTAATGAGGCGGCACCAACGTAAAATTTTAGCTTTTGTTTATCATATGCTGAAAAGTTCGAACCTGGAAATGATTGCTGAGGACTTATGCTCAGAGACGTTTTATAAAGCGTACCGGAGCCTTCACTCTTTTCGCGAGGTAGATGCATCGTTCTCCACATGGTTATATACGATTGCACGTAATACGGTGCTGAGCGAGCTTCGCAAGCATCGTAGCGGTCATGTTCCATTGGAGGAGGGCGGTTATGTGCCGGTTGCTCCATTGGATGTAATTCCAGAGCAGGCCGTCCTTCGCGGCGAGAAGGTAGAGATGGTTCGTGAAGCGATCAACAGATTGCCAGAGAAGCAGCGGTCTGCGCTGATTTTGCGCGAATACGAGCAATTGGACTATCAGGAGATTGCTACGATTTTGGGGCAGACGGTCAGTGCGGTGAAGTCGTTGCTTTTCCGGGCCAGAACCAGTGTGAAGACGCAGTTGGAGCCTTATTTTTTTGAGCCTCTCTATGAGGAAAACGAAGGGATGAGTAGCCAATGAAATCCAGGGACGCTGAGGATTTGTTCGCTACAGGCAAAAATGTATCGAAACAAGTCTCGGAGCGCAGACAGGCCAGAAGCTCGTCTGCCGGATGGGAGCATGGTTCGGAAGAAAATGAGTGGAATTTGTCAAAAGAAAATCAATCCGCTATTCGTGATATTTCCTTTGAGATAACAGATGAGCAGGCTGAGGCTATGAATTGCAGGGTCATGGATCGGATTTATGAAGAGTCACCGTGGCTTGTTCCCGGCGAGCATCGGCGTGCGCGTCTGAACCCGGCAGCCCGTAAGTATATGTCCGTATGGATTGCTGGCTTTTTGGCGGTATTTTTGTGTAGCTTTTTGTTTTTGAATTGGAATGGAAGCTCCGCTCAAGAAAATCCTCCTCAAGCGGCACCGTTTATGGATACGGGTATTTTACCGACAGGCTTGCTGGAAACTACAAGTATATCTCCACAATATCAATACCACATTAAAGATTTGAATAGTGGCATTATGGACCCGCTGGTTGCAAGCATTGTTCCTACTTACCCGCAATATTGGATGTTGTTGTCTGTGTTGGCACTTGCGCTTGCCTTATTTTCTCTGGGCTGGGTTCATCGTGCGAGACGGGGGAGAAATTAGCAGCACAGCTGGGCTCCAATACGGATTCATAACAATGCCTGAATAACTAAATAGCGGAGGAAACAACGCGATGCTTATTGGCTTGATCAGACATGGATTAACGGATTGGAATGCGGTTGGCAAAATCCAGGGGCACAGTGACATTCCGCTGAATGAGGAAGGGCGCTGGCAGGCACGCTTGCTGGCAGAACGATTAAAGGATGAGCCCTATCATTGGGACGGTCTTATTACAAGCAGCCTTTCCAGAGCGAAGGAGACGGGGGAGATTATTGCTTCTGCTCTTTATCTTCCTTTACTGGAGCCGGACGAACGGCTGAGAGAACGTGCTTATGGTCAGGTCGAGGGCATGACACAGGCTGGGCGTGAGGAGAAGTGGGGTAGCGACTGGCATCTGCTGGACTTGGGGCAGGAGAGCGATGAAGCCCTTCAACTTCGAGGGTTGGCTTTTATGGAAGCCATTTGGCTGGAAAACCGAGACAAGAACCTGCTAGTCGTTTCTCATGGCGGTTTTTTGGCTAATTTGTATAAGGCTTTGTATCAGGAAAAGTTTACCGAACGAATTGGTAATCTGTCACTGAGTGTTCTCCAGCGTGAGGATACGGATTGGGCGCCGCTTTTGTATAATTGTACCAGACATTTACAAAAAAAGCGATTGTAACTTAAAAGGTTGACGAAAGACCACGAACTTCTACTCAGCGTAGAAGCCGTGGTCTTTTTATTTTTTAATTATAGCTTTGTAAAAAAAGGTTTAGAGTCTGGATATTCCGTCAAAGCTGTGGGTACAACAGGTAAGAATCAATTCCGGATGACAGTCCAGTGACGAGGCGATGGAACGATGAATCTGGCGGATATGCTGACATTTGCGGATATTGTGCATTTGAACAGAATCGCGGTGTATTACGAATGTGACTGTAAGCCCAATTCCAAACATGAACTGATCCAGGGCATTTTGACAAAGCTCGGCAGCAGCAGTTTTTTTGAGATGCAAGTCAGGGAGCTAAAGCTGTCAGAGGTAAGGTTTTTGAACGCACTGCTATTCGATGACCGACCTTATTTCAGTATGGAGGAATTGATTGCGGTTGCCAAACAATCTGCCGAGGAGGATGAGGATTCCGGTGAGCGATCGCGAGACATCGTGGCCCGTTTACGCAACAGTGGCTGGCTGTTCAACGGTTCTACGCACAACACGAGGTATTTGTATCAAATTCCGTTGGACATGAAGGAGCGTTTCCGCCGTGTCATGGTGCAAGACTTGCAAAAAGCAATGATCCGGGTAAGTGAGCCAACCTCATACCGGGATGAGGGACATCTTTTGGCAGAGGATTTACGACTTTTCCTTCAGTACATGGAGCAGCATGAAGTTCCGCTTAACCCCGAGGGGACATGGTATCGTCGCAATCAGCAGCAACTGATGGAGCACTTGCACATTGCGGAGCCGCTTTTAGGCAAAGGGGGCTGGCGTTTCGGATATGGCTCCTCCTTTAAGTTTTATCCCGACCGAATGGCATTGCTGTATGATTATGCCCGTCACTCCAGGTTTATTGAGGAGAAGGGGGATCGAGTCGTACTGACGGCAAAGGGAGAAGCACGCAGGGAGTACGCGATCGAGGATGAGATGATACAGCTATTCAGGTTTTGGTTAAGGTTGTATAAAGGAGCCGTTCCCAATCTACTTTCTCTGGTCTATTGGATAGGAGAATGTGCCAGGTCCTGGACGTCCTCGGAGTCACTTTTTGTACATATCGGTCCGCTGATCAGACCGTTTTACTATGATACGCCCCGTTCGGTCTTTGATCAGAGAATTATACGAATGATGCTCCATTTGGGTATGCTTCGTCTAGGTGAGCATTCGACGGGGCCATCTGTACAGATGACCACCTGGGGGCTGAAACTGGCTGGGGAGTGCCGCATTGGGCGGAACGACCCGGGTATGCGGCTCCATTGACAAGCAGCATACATGTTGATAGACTTCACCCAAAATGAGAGGGTGAAGTTGAATGCTGATTCATTATAACGGGAACATGCCACAGCTCCATTTATCTGTCTATGTGGCAGAAGGAGCAAAAATTGTCGGAAAGGTAACAATCGGCCAAGATTCCTCAGTTTGGTTCAATGCCGTACTACGCGGGGATATGGCGCCTGTCATCATCGGTGAACGCTGCAACATCCAGGACGGTGTCGTGGGACATGTGAACACGGACCAGCCCTTGGTGCTGGCGGATGATATTTCGGTGGGACATGCTGCGGTTATCCATGGCTGCACGGTAGGCAAAGGCACTTTAATCGGTATGGGGGCCATTGTACTCAACGGAGCTGAGCTTGGTGAATATGCTTTAATAGGAGCAGGGTCAGTCGTTACAGAAAATACCAAAATACCACCCTATACTCTTTCTCTCGGTACACCTGCCAAAGTGGTGCGCGAATTGACAGACGCAGATTTGCAGAGGATGTCACGTACGTCACTCAGCTATGTAACAAAAGGAAAAGAATATAGGATCTCTTAAACTCATGTTGGAGGTGCATCCTATGGATAAAATGAAGGTTACTTATGAAGTAATGTTGGGCCTGTCTGCTGAAATGGTTTTGGACGAGGCATTACGTAAACGCCGGAGTGAAAAGCTCTACAAGGATATTGATGAGGCGCTGGCCTCCGGAGATGAAGTAGCTTTTCGTCATCTTACGGATGAACTGAAAGCGATCAATTGAGCCGTTTCAGGAGATATGACCTTGGGTAACAGACTAATTGGCAATATAAGATCATAATCATCAAGCCTGACCGTAGCAGCGGCCAGGTTTTTTTGATACGCTTTTATATGATATAGTCTTTGTAGATGGAGCCTGTACGGGGCATCTATCGTATGAACGGAGGATGAGGACGTGTCGTTGTCTTATTTGTGGAGCCGATCGTTCTTGACAAGCCGGCCTTTTTTGTGGCTGCTGTTCTGGTGTAACCTGGTTGGAACCGTGTATGGGTACATATGGTATGGAGGGCAATTGGAATACACGCTAAACTACCACCCGATATGGCAGATTGTATTTGTACCTGATAGTCCGACGGCCAGCCTGTTTTTTGCGATTTCTGTATTATTCCTGCTGTATCCTCCGTGCCTGAAGGGCTTAAAGGTCATTCGCCAGTTGTTGGAGGCGTTAGCTGTGGTTACGAGTGTAAAATACGGCACCTGGGCCTCAGCTATTATTTTTTGGGGTGTCGCGCAGGGCGGGCATATGATATGGCAAGATTGGATGCTGGTAGCATCTCATACGGCAATGGCAGTCGAAGTTTTGCTGTTCGTTCGTTTTTTTACCTGCAAATGGGCGGCTCTGTGCGTAGCAGCTTTGTGGACACTGTTAAATGATACGGTCGATTATACATTCGGCATATATCCGTATCTTCCGAGGACGCTAACAGATGATGTACCACAAGTACGTAGTTTTACCTATATGCTGACCCTTTTCAGTATCGCAGCTTCATGGCTTGCCATGTATGTGCGCAATCGAATAGCCTTTCCTATTGCCCAAGATACGGCTGAGCGCTAAAGCCAAGTTCTAGTCCCTGTAACCTTGCCATACAGTAAGGTGAGGAGGGATGTCCCATGGTTTGGAGTCAGACGTTGCGTGGTGTGCTGCGTGTCGTTTCGGGAGTTGTGTTATCTATGGTCTTGTCGCTTTCCGTTTGTTTCCCTCCTGGCATTGCGAAAGCGCGGGATCAGCCCAAGTCCACCAGTAATGCAAAAGAAATAGAGGAACTGGATCGTGCGGCTGCGATATTGTACCGGGATGTAATGGATGGAAATATTGAAAAAGCGCGCGCCGATGTAGCGGAAGTAAGCCGATGGTTCAGCACGGGTCAGGTACAGGCTGCACTATCTGTGGAGGCTATTCATGCTTTGTCCGGCAGTATCCTTGAGGTACAGCAAGCTACACAATCTGTGCAAGCATCGCCCGACGAATGGGTGAAGACCGCTGCCAATTTGCGACTTGCGGCAGATGCGATAGCGCATCCCCGCCAGCCATTATGGCAGCAGTATTATAAAATTTTAAAAGAAGATGTCAGCGGCTTAAATAGCCAGTTTGCTAAAGGAAATATGAAGGGTTTCGCCGCCGGAGCAGCAGTGCTGGAGGATCATTATGAGACGATCCGAACGGCGGCGTTGATCAGCGGCAAAACAACCGAGGTTGTTCAAACGGATTCATGGATTTCTTACGTTAAGGGATTGGGAGATCAGCAAAATGCGGATGCTTCAGCGATTAGAGGGGCACTAGAGCAGGGGAACCCGACATTCAATGCCTTGTTTGGACGTGAAAAAGACGCTACCGCGCTGGCTCCATTCATCCCGCATGAAAGCGAGCGCCGGGCAGAACTGGCAATCGGCTTGACGATCCTGCTGACCCTGGCTTATGTGGGTTACCGTAAGTATCGATCCGGTTTCTCCGGTTAAGCTTGTAAGGCTGCAACGAACTTCGCAGTCATGGATAAAATAAATATACGCCTGACCACTTGCCCGGATTTCCGGGCTATTCCTCTTTGAAGCCCTCCCCGTGTACATCATGCACATCCTGAATGATGATGAACGCTCGTGGATCAACCGACTTCACAATTTGATGCAAACGCCGTATTTCCTGACGGGACACGACACAGTAAGCAACATGCTTGGTCTGTTTGGAAAATGCGCCTATAGCTGGAATAATAGTAACACCGCGATCCATATCCCGTGTAATGTTATCCGCAATATCCATCGTATGGTCACTGATAATCATAAAGGCTCTGGCTGAATAGGCCCCTTCTTGTATAAAATCAATAATCTTAGACGCGATAAACACAGCGACCAGCGTATACAGGATTTTTTCCTTGGGTATGTACAGCAGCGACGCGCCGATGATGACGATATCAATCACCAGCAAAATTCTTCCCATACTCCAGCCAAACTTCCGATTCAAAATACGGGCAATAATATCCGACCCGCCAGTGGTACCGCCAAACCGGAATACGATGCCCAATCCTGCCCCGAGCGTAACCCCGGCATATAATGAAGAAAGAATAAAATCGTGCTCGGTCTGAAACGTGCCCATCCACCGGAGGTGAATCATTTTTTCAAACAACCACAGAAAAAAAGTGAGTGCTCCGATGCCGACTCCAGTATAAATAATTTGCTTGCCGCCAAGCATTTTCCATCCGATTAAAAATAGAGGAATGTTCAGGAGCAATGTGGAGAGGGATGGGGAAATCGAGAAAGCATAGTTCAGCAGCAGGGTGATACCTGTGACGCCGCCTTCCATCAGCTTGCTGGGTATAATGAAATAAAGCAGTCCGAATGCATAAATAGCAGTACCGAGCACAATGGGTAAAATGATTTTAAGCTGTTCAATAGACTTGGATGTTTTCATATAATCCCTCGCAGTAGCAAATTGGGATGAACGACTTGATATTGATTTTGGTGTAGATCGTAGATCCTTATGTTTAGTATACCTTTTTACGGTAGCTTTATAAGATTGACCATTGCAAGATGTGAGTAAATTCACATTAAAAAATATTTGTTTTCAAATGTGCTTTACGATAACATATGAATAAACCTGCACATTAGGGGGGATTGTGTTTCATGGAAAAATCGCTTGATGAAATTCAACGTGAGGTAGACCAGTATATTTCCCAATTCAAAGAAGGATATTTCAGCCCGCTGGCGATGCTGGCCCGGATGTCCGAGGAAGTCGGGGAGCTGGCTAGAGAAGTCAATCATTCCTTTGGTGAGAAACCGAAAAAAACGGATGAGGCCGACAATTCGATTGAGCTGGAGCTGGGAGACATTTTGTTCATCACGGTCTGCTTTGCAAACTCGCTGGGTATTAATTTGACTGATGCTCATGATAAGGTCATGCATAAATTTAACACACGTGACGCGAATCGCTGGACCAAAAAGGACACCGATTAGGCGTTTTGTACATATGCTGTACCAAACCGGTTACCCGGAGGTGCAGTGTCATGAAGGCGGAGGAATACGTTCAGAAAGCTTATCAGTGTATTTTACAGAACGATTTTGAGCAGGCCGTGGAATGGTTCGAAAAAGCGATTTCCGCCCAGCCTGATCACGCGGAGCATTATTTCCGCTGTTCGGTCACCTATGCTCGCAGTGGGCGGATAGAGCAGGCGCTTGCTTATGCGGGCGCTGCGGTTCGTCTGGCCCCGCAGCAGGATGAATATGTGCTGCATTTGCACACGATGGAGGCCAGACAGCAGACGGAGAAAGCCAGAAAGATGCTGGATGTCGACAGAGCTACGCCACAGGTGCGCACAGATGCGATCCTGCTGCTAGAGCAGGCGATTGCCCTTGATCCGCTATGCGGTGATGCTTTTATGCTGCTTGCATTGGTTTATGCTGAAATGAATGAATATAAGCTGGCTGTGCAGGCTGCTCATGAGGCGGCCGCTTTGTTTCCTCACAATGAACAGCTTGCCAATCTCATGAAGAAGTTATGCCAGCAAATGAATGAGCAGATCTAGCACGAATTGATGCATAAGGAGTTGTAAGATATGCCAGAGCAAATTAAAGTGGCTGTCGTTGGAGCAGCCGGTCGTATGGGCCGTGAGGTTGTCAAATTGGTTCTCCAGGATGAAGAACTTCGGCTGATAGCCGCAGTTAACAGAACGCACGCCGGCAGTGATGCCGGCCTTCTCGTCGGACTTCCAGAAGCGGGCGTTGCTATTGTGGAGGATGTGGAGCAGGCTTTGCTGGATAGTCGCCCGGATGTTATGGTCGATTTTACAGGTCCTCGTTTTGCGTACGCACATACAGCGCTTGCTATCAAGCATGGCGTTCGCCCTGTTATCGGGACAACAGGATTTACACCGGAACAGATTGACGAACTGGACAAGCTGTGCCGGGAACAGCAAATTGGGGGTCTGGTTGCGCCTAATTTTTCGATAGGAGTTATTTTGATGATGCGGTTTGCGGCTCAGGCTGCTAAATACTTCCCTCATCTGGAGATTATCGAATATCATGGCGACCAGAAATTGGACGCGCCATCGGGAACGGCAATTAAGACCGCAGAACTGATCGCTGAGCAGCGTCAGGAATTGCGTCAAGGGAATCCGGAGGAGGAAGAAACACTCGAAGGCTCACGCGGCGGCTACTACCAAGGGTTCCGTATTCACAGTGTCCGTCTTCCTGGTGTATTCGCACAGCAGGAAGTTATTTTTGGAGGATTTGGACAATCCCTCAAAATTCGTCAGGACTCCTACGAACGGGCAGGCTACATGCCCGGCGTCAAAATCGGCATTCAAAAGGTAATGGAGCAACCTGGACTTGTATATGGGTTTGAGCATTTCATTGATTAAGAATAACGCGAAAGAATGGACAAACGGAATTATAGAATGAGGCAGGGGGAATTTCGAATGTTTAAGATTGCATTTATAGCACATGACCGCAAAAAAGAGGAAATGGTTAACTTTATAACCGCGTATGAACATGTTTTTACAGGGTATCAATTGTATTCAACAGGCACGACAGGTCTGCGCATTATGGAGCAAACGAAGCTTCAAATTCACCGTTACATGTCGGGACCGCTTGGAGGTGACCAGCAAATCGGGGCCATGGTCGCGCAAAATGATATGGATCTGATCATATTTCTGCGTGATCCGCTAATGGCACAGCCGCATGAGCCGGATATTAGTGCGCTGTTGCGTCTGTGTGACGTGCAGGGTATTCCTTTGGCGACCAATGTTGCGACTGCTGAAATATTGGTCAAGGCGCTGGACCGGGGCGATTTTGCTTGGCGTAAGCTGGTACATAAATATAAACCGGGCATTAATTCTTCATTTGATCAGCAGGATGATGTAAAATGACGCTGGACATATTGATTTTTGGAGCACATGCTGATGATGCTGAAATTGGTATGGGAGGCACGATTGCCAAGCATACAGCCACTGGTTTAAAGGTGGGCGTATGTGATTTGACGCGTGCAGAAATGTCATCCAATGGCGATGTAGATACCCGTATGGCCGAGGCCGAGGACGCTTCAAAAGTGTTGGGCCTTGCCTTGCGGACGAATCTGGGGCTGCCTGATCGCGGGTTGTATGTGACACCTGAGAATGTAGCCGCAGTGACCGCGGAAATTCGGCGCCATGCGCCGAAAGTCGTATTTGCTCCCTACTGGGAGGATCGGCACCCGGATCATGTCATGTGCAGCAAGCTGGTGGAAGAAGCGGTGTTTAACGCCAAATTACGTCGATTTATGTCGGAACAGCCTGCGGTACTGGTCGAGCAGTTATATTTTTATTTCATTAATGATGTCGGTAGAACGGATCTGATTGTGGACATTACGGAGCATGTTGAAGCCAAGGAGCAGGCATTACTAAGCTATGCTTCCCAATTTCAAGCTGCACCGGGTAAAGACACGGTATCCACGCCATTAAACCAGGGGTATGTTGAGCGTGTAAAAGCCCGGGATTCGTTGTTGGGTCAGCGTAAGCTGATTTCGTATGCAGAGGGCTTTGCTTCCAAAACGCCTCATCTGGTTAAGCTATTCACATAAGGAATTATAAAAATCCTGACACATAAACGATAAACAGAATTCGTTCGTGTAGCGGTTATAAATGGGCACTGTATTTGGTGTGTCTCTAACATTGAAAAGTCATCATCGGTGGATGGAAGGGGGTAGCTTAACTTGAATGACAAATTGAAAATCGGAATTACCTGCTATCCGTCGTTGGGCGGTTCCGGCGTAGTGGCTACAGAACTGGGCAAGCTGCTTGCCGAGAAGGGGCATGAGGTCCATTTTATTGCCAATAGCATTCCGTTCAGATTAGGCGGGGCATTCCAAAAAAATATTTTTTATCATGAGGTTGAAGTTAACGATTATTACGTGTTCAGATATCCGCCTTATGATTTGTCGCTGGCGACAAAAATGGCCCAGGTCGCACAAATGAAGAATTTGGATGTACTTCATGTTCATTATGCCGTACCACATGCGGTATGCGCTTATTTGGCCAAGGAAATGGTGGGCGACCATCTCAAAGTGGTAACCACGCTTCACGGCACGGACATTACGGTGTTGGCGCAGGATGAATCGTTGAAAGATCTAATCCGGCTGGCAATCAATAAAAGTGACGCGGTAACAGCGGTTTCCAAGGATTTGATTCGGGAGACGATAGATGCGCTGGATATTACACGTCCTATTGATTTGACTTACAATTTTGTGGATAAACGAGTGTATTATCCGCGGGATGCAGCTACGCTGCGGAGAGATTTTGCCCAGCCCAATGAAAAAATTATGATGCACATTTCAAACTTCCGTCCGGTCAAAAGAGTGGGAGACGTGCTGGATATATTTGAAAGAGTGCAACGCAAAGTACCTGCAAAGCTGCTGTTGGTTGGGGAAGGACCGGACCTTCCGAAAATCCGCTGCAAAATCGAAAGCTTGGGCTTGCAGGATAAGGTGTTCTTTTTGGGCAAGCAGGATCAGATCGCTGAAGTGATTTCCATGGCGGATGTGCTGCTGCTTCCATCGGAAAAAGAAAGCTTTGGACTGGTTGCACTGGAAGCGATGGCTTGTGGAGTACCAACGATTGGTTCCGAGGCAGGAGGCGTGCCTGAACTGGTTATTCACGGAAGCACAGGTTATCTTGCTGAAATCGGCAATACCAAGAGGATGGCGGAATATGCGGTGCAGCTATTATCGGATGAAGCGATGGCAGAGCGTTTCCGCGAAGCCTGTCTGGTGCGGGCTCGTACTGTATTCTGTGATACGCTGATTACCCGTCAATATGAAGAAATATATTACCGTGTGTTGGGACGCGAGGTTCCGGATCTTAAACCAATCAGCGTTTAAGGAGGCGGACTCGCGTCCGTTTTTTTATGATAAGTCATTTGTATAATAAGTCTTTTGAAAACTTTATAAGCAAAGGGGGAAACCCTGTGAAAATAAACACTTGGCAATATGCTGACCCGGATATGGCTCTTCATGGCAAGGAAGTCATACATACACTAACCACAGCCGGCTACGAGGCTTACTGGGTCGGCGGTTGTGTGCGGGATGAACTATTAGGCCGCGCTATTCATGATATGGATATGACCACATCGGCTGAACCTGAACAGGTCATAACACTGTTCCCCCATGTAATTCCGACTGGGATTCAGCATGGGACGGTTACAGTGATGCACGGTGGGCATCCGTTCGAGGTGACTACTTTTCGGACAGAAAGCGGTTATGCTGACCATCGCCGTCCGACAGAAGTCGCTTTCGTGAAGGACATCCGCGAAGACCTGATGCGGCGGGATTTCACCATGAACGCGATTGCCATGGATGAGCATGGGAAAATGGTGGACCCGTTCGGAGGGGAAGCCGATTTGCGTATCGCTATTGTTCGTTGTGTAGGAAGGGCGGAGGAACGATTTGAGGAGGATGGGCTGCGAATGCTACGTTGCATTCGTTTTGCCTCCGTATTCCGGTTCCGTATAGCCTACAACACATGGAGAGGCATGATCCGTCGTAAAGAGGGACTTCGTTACATTGCGATGGAACGTGTGCGGGTTGAGCTGGAAAAGATGCTGGCCGGACCGGACCCTTTGCGTGGACTGGAAATGCTGGGTCGAAGCGGCTTGCTCTCGTGTACGAAGGTTCCGTTTCCCTGGGAACAATGCGAAGCACAAGCACTCAGTGGAATGGTACAACTTCCGGAAGAACTGCGGTGGGGTTTGCTGTTGCTGTCTTGCAGACTTACCTCAAAGGCAGCGGACGAGCTGTTAAGAGCATGGACTTTCTCCAACGCTGCACGCTTACGTTTGGTGCATTTGTTGGAATGGGAGCGCGAGTTAACGGACAGTGCTGTTGCGATAGCAGACAGTTCCACTTCGGGGGAAGGTGAAGGAATCAACGATGAGGCGTTACGCCGTAGCTGGATTCGACTGTTAATTAAATGGGGACGGGATACCTCGTTAGACTGGCTTGTGCTTTACAAGACACTGCCTGCTTCGTTCCGCGAATTACCGACACGGGCAGAAAAGCATGTAGCGAGAATGGCTGAACTGGCAGAAGCGTGGACGAAGCAAGCTGCAGTCGTCCGTATCAAAGATTTAAATATTACTGGAAATGAACTGGTTCAGGCGATGAATCGACCGGGTGGTCCTTGGCTGGGCCAGACAATGGAACGACTTTTGCTGGTTGCCGCCTGCGGAGATATTCCAAATGAAACAGAAGCATTGCTTCAAGAAGCGAAACGGGTGATGAGTAGTGAATAATCATGAAAGACTGTTAGGCATATTGGAGGAAGATTCATCCGATTACGTATCCGGGGAGGAAATCAGCCGTCGCCTCTTGGTCAGCCGCACAGCCGTATGGAAGCAGATCAACAAGCTGCGTGAGTTGGGCTACAATATTGAAGCTTCCTCGCGTAGGGGGTATCGGATTGTGTCCCGACCTGACCGGCTGGAAGTCTCCAAACTGGCATATATACTAAATACTCAATCGTTTGGGCAACGTATAGTTGTGTTGGACTCGACGGCCTCTACCCAGCAGGATGCTATGCGTCTAGCAGAAGAGGGTGCGTCGCAGGGGACAGTAGTGCTGGCGGAGGAACAGACGGCAGGCCGGGGACGCTTGGGCCGAAAGTGGTTTTCACCTCGGGGCAAAGGCATCTGGATGAGCATTGTGTTGCGTCCGAAACAGCCCTTAGCCTTTACTCCGCAGTTGACGCTGCTTACAGGCGTAGCGATATGCAGAGCCATTCGTCGGTTGACGGGTGTGGAAGCTGGCATCAAGTGGCCGAATGATCTACTTGTTCATGGTCGCAAAGTGTGCGGTATTCTGCTGGAATCTGCAACAGAGGATCAGCGGGTCCGCTACTGTATTGCAGGTATCGGCATTGATGTTAATTTAAATACAGAGGATTACCCGGAAGAGCTGTCATGGTTGGGGACATCCCTGAAAATAGAGGCTGGTCGCGAAATTGACCGTATTGCACTGATTGCCGCTGTGCTGGAAGAGATGGAGCAACTATGTGCGCTGTATGAGGATCAGGGCTTTCAGCCTGTAGCTATGCTGTGGGAGGCGCTATCTGTGACGATGAACCGCTTCGTGCAGGTACATACGGGACAAGGGAAAGTGGTAGAAGGTACAGCCATCGGTTTGGACCCTTCCGGTGCGTTAGTGGTTGAAACGGAGCAGGGAGAGCGAATACAGGTCGTTTCCGGTGATGTACAATTGTAGGTGTGACCCTAGCCGTGCATAGCAATCGAAATTGTTCTTTTTCTATGTAAAACTTCACGTGAAAAAGCTGATGTTTTTTGTTATACTGTGCAGGAGGCGGCATCGGACGGTCCGAGCTGCACTCTGGGCACATGCTCACCATTGCAAGCAAGTTAGACCATCATAACTTCATTTGAAGGTTACGTTGGATTCTGCTCTGAGCCGAACAGGACCGAGACAGAAGGGACGATCTCAAAATGAGTGTCTTTTTTGGCTGTTCGGACCTTTTGATGACGCAGATGTACAGGCGTTCATAAAAGGTTATTTTTTGTGCCAAAAAAAGATGGAAGGGAGCCATTTACCATGGCAGGAAAGCGCGCACTGAACATTGTGAAAATGAAAAAAATGAAGCAGGAGGGCGTTCCGCTCAGTATGCTGACCGCCTACGATTATCCATCGGCTAAAATAGCCGAGGAAGCGGGAATTGACATGATTCTCGTGGGCGACTCGCTGGGCAACGTCGTTCTCGGCTATGATTCGACCATTCCCGTAACACTGGATGATATCGTGTATCATTCCCGAGCGGTAGCCAGAGGCGCGGAGCATACGTTTATTGTAGCGGACATGCCATTTATGACATATCACGGCAGTGTATCGGAAAGCCTTCAGGGCATCCGTCGTCTGATGCAGGAAGGACATGCGCATGCTGTCAAATTGGAGGGCGGCGCAGAAATTGCCGACGTCATAAAAGCGACTGTTCAGGCAGGTGTACCCGTGTTGGGTCACATCGGCCTTACACCGCAGTCGGTCAATCAGCTTGGCGGCTACCGCATTCAAGGCAAGGATGAAGCGGATGCACGGCGGCTAATGGCAGACGCCAAGGCGCTGGAGCAGGCGGGTGCCTTTGGCATCGTGCTGGAGTTGGTGACTGAGGAAGTGGCAGCGGCTATTTCCAAAGAACTATCCATTCCGACTATCGGAATTGGCGCAGGGCGCGGATGTGACGGTCAGGTGCTTGTTTATCACGATCTGATTCAATATGCATCGCCTTATTCCAGCAAACGTTTTGTCAAAACCTATGCCGATGTCGGCGGCTTGATCCGTAGCAGCATTGAGCAGTATGTGAGCGATGTGAAGGGACGAGCCTTCCCGGCTGAAGAGCATGTGTTTAGCGCCGACGACAGTGTTGTAGAGGCTCTCTACGGCCACAAGAAAGGGCAGCAAGTGCAGGAACAAGAGAAATAAGAGAAACAAGCTAAGGAAAAGGTGGAATTCCGGTCATGATTATCGTAAGAGAAGTGGCTCAGCTGCGGCAGGCCATTGCTGAACGCCGGCAGCTCGGCGCAGATGGAGCAAAAGCGGAACACGGTTCCGCTGCTATACGACAACATACAGTCGGCTTTGTGCCAACGATGGGGTTTTTGCATGAAGGCCATGCCAGCTTGATGCACAAGGCGCGTGAAATGGCAGATACGGTGGTACTCAGCATTTTTGTAAACCCGATTCAATTCGGGCCTAACGAAGATCTCGACAGCTACCCTCGCGATGAAGCGCGTGATTTGGAGGTGGCGCGGCGCGAAGGCGTGGATATCGTATTTTTGCCAACTGTAGCAGAAATGTATCCACAGCCAACCCGTACGAAAATACGCGTATCCGCTTTGACGGATCGGTTATGTGGTGCTTCCCGTCCAGGACATTTTGATGGTGTGACTACCGTAGTTGCCAAGCTTTTTAATATGGTAGGGCCTGATCTGGCCTTATTCGGTATGAAGGACGCGCAGCAGGTAGCGGTGCTCCAGCAGATGGTGACCGATCTCAATATGAATGTCACCATCGTCCCTTGTCCTATCGTGAGAGAGGCCGACGGTTTGGCCCTCAGCTCGCGTAATGTGTATTTGAGTGCGGAACAGAGGGAGCAGGCGTTGGTACTTTCACAGTCACTGCGCAAGGTGCGTGAAGTGAGCGAAGATGTTGTGCAGAACACGTTTACGATCCGTCAGTTATACCAAATGGTGGAGTCCACCATTACTTCTTCACCTTTGGCAGATATTGACTACATTGAAATCTTAACCTTTCCAAGTCTGAAGCCCCTTCTTCCCGAGCAGCGACTAAGTGATGTTGAAGAAGACATCATTGTAGCGCTGGCTGTAAAGTTTGGGAATACTCGACTGATTGATAATATGAGAATACAGAAGGCGGAGGTGCTTTCCCATGTTTAGAACGATGATGAAATCCAAAATTCACCGGGCGACGGTTACCGAAGCCAACCTCAACTATGTGGGCAGTATTACCATTGATGAGGATCTGATGGAGACTTCTGATCTGCTGGAGAATGAAAAGGTTCAAATTGTGAACAATAACAATGGAGCCCGTCTGGAAACTTACGTTATCCCCGGACCGCGCGGTAGCGGCGTGATTTGTCTTAACGGCGCAGCAGCACGTCTGGTTCAGCCTGGTGATACGGTCATTATTATTTCCTACGCTTCCATGTCGAATGAAGAGGCCAAAACATACAAACCGACCGTGGTATTCGTCGATGAACATAATAAACCGGCCCAGACGGCGAACAAGGAAGTACACGCCACGATCATGTAATGAATGGGAGTCCGGATGAAACCCGTCCTTTAAGTGAAAAATGTGAATGTATTAATCCATCTTTCGTAAGGGCGGGATGCACATGTTCCAGCATGTATTCGCAGAAATGAACAGCATGTTAGATGATATCGTGAAGCATTACCCATCAGCCCAGGGCTCCCGCAGGCAGGAGTTGCTACAGCACTGGAGTTTGCTGCGGAGAATGAGTGATGGAATTATGGATGAATGGCTGGCCTTTGAGGAAAAAATGGTTCGCCTGCGGGCTGCTGGTTTTTCCGCAGAGTCCGGTATGTCTGACCCGGGGCTATCTGAAAAGGAACTGCCTGAAAAGGAACTGCCAGCCTTTACTCGGGGTCAAGGGTATTACCGACTGCTTATGTATCCTGAGGCCATCCGTCAGTTTGAACAGGTGCTACAGCATTTCCCGGACAGCTGGCAGAGCCGTATGTATATGGGGATGGCGTATTTTCAATTGGAGAATACAGCGGAGGCTGTGAGCCATTTTCAGAAGGTGCTGCACCTGACAGACCAGCCCGGGCTGAAAGCGGTCATCTATAATGCGCTGGGCTGTCTTATGGCTAAGCAGGCTGATGTAGAGGAGGCGCAAAAATGTTTTACTCTCGCGCATCAGTTCGATCCTGCGTTGCCCGAGCCGCTGCACAATATGGAAGCCTGTTTGTCCGGTGCCGGAATGCTTCGGTACGACAACTCCATGATGACTTGGCTGTAGTTGTCAGACACCGAGCGAGACGATGCTTGCCCACCTACCCAGGCGGCGCGTGCATCGTCTTTTTTGGCTTTCTTAATTTCCAAACAGGCGATCTTCTGATATGCTGTTACAGAGTTATTATTTTTGTATGTGTCAAAAGAAAGGATTAAGCCCGAAATGAAATTTGCGGTATTGGATTTTGAAACGACAGGCACCCAGTCCGCGGATGACATCATTCAAGTCGGACTTGCAATTATAGATCATGATAACAGCATTTCCCGTGTTTACGGTTCTTATGTGAACCCTGGCAGATCCATTCCGCCTTTTATTACCGGGTTGACTGGGATTACAGACGATGACGTCAAGGATGCTCCTGCACTTGAAGAGATGATGATGGAGCTTGTGCCTATGCTGGACGATGTCGTGCTGGTCGGTCATAATGTGGCGTTTGATTTTAATTTTTTGCAAAACGCTTTGGATCAGTGTGGATACTTGCCGTTTGCCGGTAGAATTTTGGATACAATGGATTTTCTGAAAATCATGTTTCCATCGCTATCTTCCTATCAGCTGGGTTTTGTTTCTTCTGAGTTTGGGCTGGCGCATGACCGACCCCATCAAGCGGACAGTGACGCGTTGGCTACGGCTGAGGTGTTTTTAAAATGCCTCAATGAGCTTCACGCGCTGCCTTTGATTACGATACAGCGGCTCAGTGATTTGTTCGCAGAGGAAGACAGTGACCTCGGGTGGTTTTTGGACGGGGTACGTGAAGACAAAGAGCATGCTCCGATTCAGGATTTGGAGGGTCATCAGTTTTTTCGTCAGCTTGCACTGAAGGTAGAGGATTGGACGGAGCTAAATGCCCCTCGCAGAGAGGATGACCCCAATCCGCTGGAAGATTTTTCATTTGAGGAATACATGAATGATGTGCAAGACAATTTGCGTTCATCCTTGAGCCAATATGAGGAGCGCGAAGCGCAGACGCAAATGATTGAGGGTGTGAATCAGGCGCTGAGTGAAGATAAGCACCTGTTGATCGAGGCGGGTACGGGGACAGGCAAGTCCCTCGGTTATTTGCTCCCATCGCTGTATCACAGTGTGAAAAATGGACAGCGAGTCATGGTAAGTACGCATACGATTAACCTGCAGGAGCAATTACGCGAGCGTGATATTCCGATGCTGACCAAGGTGATCCCGTTCCCGTTCCGGGCTGCGATTTTTAAGGGCCGAGGACATTATTTGTGTCTGCGTAAGTTTGAACATAAAATAAACAGAAGAGACTTCGCAACGCCGAAGGAAGATTTAATAACAGCGGCCCAGATGATCGTCTGGCTGACGTTGACGGAAACCGGCGATGATGAAGAACTGAATCTGAGCAATCGTGGTGGAGATTTCTGGGAAACGGTGGCCAGTGATTCCGAGTCCTGTCTTGGTCGTTCATGTCCATGGTTCCGCAAATGCTTTTATCATCGTGCGCGCCATGAGGCGGGAATAGCCGATGTAGTCGTTACGAATCATTCCAAACTGTTCACGGACGTAAAAGCAAGTCATCAGCTGTTGCCGAGCTATGAGCATCTGGTGATTGATGAAGCGCATCATTTGGAGGAAGTCGCTGGTAAGCACCTAGGAATGCATATGAAATATTTTACACTCGTGCATACGCTGACCCGGTTGTTCAAGGACAGTAAGAACGGCCAATTGCCTTCGCTGCGTCAGCAGTTGGCAAAGTCGGGGCATGAGAAATCGACGGAATGGGCCTCTACCATCGATCAGCTGTATCCGCTCGTGCTGGAAGTCAAGGAGACTTGGGATTTGCTGAGCGACAAGCTGTTTGGCATGCTGCCGGAGCGAAGTGATGCGACACCGGGCGAAACAGGGCAGTTTTCTTCCCGTCTCAAGCCGTCGGCCAAGCCTGCCAAGTGGGATCAGGCGGCTGCGCTGGAAAATCAGCTTTATGTAACGATGAGCGAAATTTTGCGCAAGGGCGACAAGCTGATGCTCGACGTGAAGGAAGAGCATGACGATTATGCGGCTGACAGCCTCATTACGGATATTACGGGACTGCTCAAGGATTTGGCAGGTATTAGGGAAAGCTTGCACTTTTTCATGCGGCTGGATGATGAAACGACCGTATACTGGCTCGAAGCGAGCGGGCAATTCCGCAGCAAGTCGCTGCAATTTTATGCGGTGCCCGTCGATGTGAGCCGCCAGCTGAAAGAAATGTTTTTTGATAAAAAAAGAAGCATTATTCTGACGTCTGCTACCTTGTCGGTGGATAAGTCGTTTCAGTACATGACCGATCAACTCGGCTTGCAGGAGGCCGTAGATCAAGGGCGGCTGATGACTACGCAGCTTCCGTCACCCTTCAACTACAGGGATCAGGTGCTGTTAGTCATCCCAAGGGATTTTCCGAGCGTGAAGGGCAGTGTGGGAGACGAGCATTTTGTAAATATGCTCGTCAGCTCGCTAGGCGCGACTGCTCAAGCGACGCGGGGGAGGATGCTCGTTCTCTTTACCTCCTACCGTATGCTTCGGCAGGTGTATGAGCCGCTCAAGGAAGCGCTGTCTTCCAGTGACATCACCGTGCTGGGGCAGGGCGTGGACAGTGGGAGCCGCAGCAAGCTGACCCGACGTTTTCAGGAAGCCAAAGCTTCTGTGTTGCTGGGAACCAGCAGCTTCTGGGAAGGCGTCGATATTCCGGGCAAGGCGTTGACGTGTCTGGCCATCGTCCGCTTGCCGTTCCAACCGCCAAATCACCCGCTGCTGGAGGCTAAAAGTGAGCTGCTCCAGCAGCAGAAGAAAAATCCTTTTATGAAGCTGTCTGTTCCACAGGCTGTCATTCGCTTCAAACAGGGATTTGGACGTTTGGTACGTACGGCGAGCGACCACGGAGTCGTTATCGTTTACGATACGCGTGTGATCGAATCTTATTACGGAAAGCACTTTTTGTACTCGTTACCGGGACCAAAAATGGAGCATATGCCGACGGAGCAAATGGTGCCCCGCATCGCCGAATGGCTTCAATCCGCCCCGGGGACAGATGCATAACGGACGGACATCTAAACATGTCTGTTACAATTAGGGGGAGCAAGTATGAAATCAGATAAAATTTCAGAGGCTGTCGTACGGAGGTTACCCGTATATTTACGTTATCTGAATACACTGTACAAACGGGAAGTGGCTACGGTCTCTTCCCAGGAGCTGGGACAGAGACTGGATCTGAATCCGGCTCAAATCCGTAAAGATCTCGCGTATTTTGGAGATTTTGGCCGTAAGGGTATCGGCTATGACGTTACTTATCTTATCGAGAAAATACGCCATATCCTGAAAATCGACCAGCAAATTAACGTGGTATTGGTCGGAGCAGGTAATCTGGGGCAAGCCCTTTCGAATTATAATGCTTATTTAAAAGACAATATGAAAATTGTAGCGGTATTTGATGCGGTTCCAGATAAAGTCGGAACCAGGATCAATACGCTGGTCGTACAGCCGATGGATGAACTGGAAGCGACTGTGAAGGAACAAAACATTCGGATCGGGATTATTACCGTACCGGATTTTGAAGCACAGCATGTGGCTGACAAGCTTATTAAGAATGGCATTGGAGCGATCTTGAATTTTGCACCCACCATTCTCAAGACACCTGCGAGCATCCGGGTACATGCCACAGACTTTACAACGGATTTGTTAAGCCTCGCTTATTATTTAGAGGACCGAAAGGAAGGTACGCAACATGACAGCAAATAATAAATGGATGATTAAAAACGGTTCTTTTGCCGTGAATAGAACAGAGACCGGGGTAATCCGCGGCTATATGATCGTAGAGGACAGCCGCATCACTTACATTGGCGAAACTCTGCCTGCGGGTGATGAAGAGACAGAAGCGATTGACGGTAACGGGTTGCTGTTTTTACCTGGGCTAATCAATACACATGGCCATGCGGCGATGTCTCTATTGCGTGGGTATGGGGACGATTTGGCTCTTCAAGTATGGCTTCAGGAAAAAATGTGGCCTATGGAAGCAAAATTTACGTCTAAGGATGTGTACTGGGGTACGTCCTTGTCCGTGCTGGAAATGTTGAAAGGCGGTACAACAACCTTCCTGGACATGTACGATCATATGGACGAGGTAGCTCGTGTAGCTGAAGAGTCTGGCATTCGTGCCAGTCTGATGCGTGGAGCGATTGGACTGTGTTCGGAGGAAGAGCAGCGGATCAAGCTGGCTGAGGCTGTGACCTTTGCGCGTAATTGGCATGGAAAAGCAGACGGTCGCATTACGACCATGATGTCTCCGCATGCGCCGTATACGTGCCCGCCTGCGTTTATCGAAAAATTCGTACAGGCAGCGCATGATCTGGACTTACCGTTGCATACGCATATGTCCGAAACCATTGCCGAAGTAGAACAAAACGTACGCGACTACGGCTTACGTCCGGTTGCACATTTGGATAAGCTGGGCTTTTTCTCCCGTCCATCGCTTGTTGCCCATGGCGTTCATTTGAATGACGAAGAAATAGCTTTGCTGGCTGAACGTGGTGTAGCGGTTTCACATAATCCGGGCAGCAACTTGAAGCTGGCAAGTGGTGTGGCCAGAGTGCCCGACCTGCTGCGTGCAGGCGTTACTGTCTCTCTCGGAACAGACGGTCCCGCTAGTAACAATAACCTGGATATGTTTGAAGAAATGCGTCTGGCAGCGCTCATTCACAAGGGAGTATCGGGCGACCCCACCGCAGTTCCTGCGGGTGAGGCGTTGCGCCTGGCAACGGAGTATGGAGCGAAGTCGATTGGCTTGAAAGAGGTAGGAGCGCTGGCAGCAGGCAACAAGGCTGACTTTATCGCGCTCGATCTGAATCAGGCGCATTTCTTGCCGCGTACGGATCTCATATCTCATGCCGTATACTCTGCAAGCGCCAAAGACGTGGCTCATGTATGGGTAGACGGTCGTCAGGTTGTGAAAAACGGTGAGTGCCTGACTATGGATGAGGAACGTATCAAGCATGAGGCACAAGCCGCCTTTGAAGGGCTGCTGTCGCGCTAATTCAGGTGTCACATCCCCTTAGAGAGGAAGCACAGGTTTGAAAAATAAGAAAAAATGGATAGCCGTCGCTATTCTGGCCGTCATACTGATCCTGGTCAGCATTTTCTGGTATTATTCCTACGTTACTCAAGACCAGGTGACTGAGAGAAATGCCGCTATCGTAAAGGCCAAGCAATCGGGTGGTCTGGTTAGTACGACGCAGACGTGGAAGTCTGTGTGGAATCAAGTATATTGGGTAGTTCAGGGGAAAAACGCTCAGAATGAAAACATAATAGTGTGGGTCCCTTTTCAAAAAGTAGAGGGGCAACCGAATGTACCTGTCGCAGATACTAGCGGTGTTCATACCGAGCTACTGAAAAACGGAGTCGACGAGCAAAAAATGACGGCGATGATCCAGCAGCAGCTTCCGGGTGTAGATATTGTGAGTCTTCAGCCAAGTGTATTTAACGGTCAATATGTGTGGCAGCTGTTTTACGACGACGGCAGTCATCATTACTATACCTTTTATCGCTTCTCGGATGGGGGATCGGTGGGGGTAAAGTATACTTTGCCCAATAACTGAGCTGGTGTGGGGAGTGGTTGATGGTGGTTTGAGAGTGTTAGGAGCGCCAGAACGCTGCGTAGTCCATTTGATCTTACGATCGCTGTTGCTACGGGATTCTTTGATTATATGAAACATTTCAAGGTAAGAATCCCATAGCAAAGGCGAACGCTTCGCTTCTTCAGATTCAAATGGCCCACTTCGCTGGCTAACCGCCATAATGCCACTCCAAAAACCACTCTTTTCATGGGAGGTGGGGGTAGGGGGCACGGACGCCGCTGCGCTTGTCTCTTGAATTAGCACCCCAAGCCTATTTCAGTTTTGTAAGAATTAGAGAACTGATTTTTTACTTAGATCGCTATTCAATAAGCAATTCTCGAATGACTGTATTCCTGAAAGAATGTGCGGTTCGAATTGAATGTGAGACTAAACAGACGCAAATGCGATTATTTTCGTATTTACGTCTGTTTATTTTTTTGTTTGAGTATTGTTTATCATAGATGTGCATAAAAACGGAGTAGGCGGAAGCGATAGGAAGCACCATCCGCCTGCGCAGTGGCTCCACATGTATCTTTCAAGCTCAGCTTATATTACTTGAATTTCCTTTAAACAGGTTAAATATGAAGTCTATTACATAGATTATAATAATTTTCTCCTTAAAATGGTTTAATTGTAGGTGCAGACTAACGTAACCCATAATTTTGTGGCTATGTTATCATGACTACTTATACAAAAAGGAGATTCATGAACATGGGTAAAGTGGATGGGAAAGTTGCATTAGTAACGGGTGGAGGTCAAGGGATTGGACGGGCTATTGCTTTACGCCTCAGTCAAGATGGCTTCGCAGTGGCAGTCGTGGATTTGAATGAAGAAACGGCCCAAAGTGTTGCTGGTGAGATCACAAAAGCAGGAGGGCGCTCGCTTGCGCTTAAAGTCGATGTTTCCAACCGGGATCAGGTTTTTGCGGCTACGGCATCTAAAGGCGAAGCTACAGGCGATGCAACCAAAGAATTCGGCAGTAAAATTGCTCTTGGCCGTCTCTCTACACCGGAAGACGTATCCGCCTTTGTATCCTTCCTGGCAGGCCCGGATTCCGATTACATGACAGGACAATCTCCTCTGGTCGACGGCGGGATGATGTTCCTGTAATAGACTAAAAAATCAAAATAAATAAAAAAGACGTAAATACGATGAAGTTCGTATTTGCGTCTTTTTAACTAGCAACCCCGCGAGCTTGGCTGTAAGCCAGCGAAGCGCCTTTTCTTACCTACTTAACTAACTGTTATGTGGAAATAAAGACTTAGACTGAAAAATAAAGTGTTGGAATAAAAACTTCAAGGACGGTATAAAAATTCGGCTTGGAAATAATCTTTCATCTTAAATACTGAAGATAAGTCCTGAATTGTCAATTCGATCCTAAGGAATAATAGATGCTTGATTCCACTCAGTGTATATCGCTGGGTCTTCCCTCTTGACATAGTGAATAAAAGGGGCTAAATAACCTATATTCGCAAGACTATTTAGCATTCTTGCCGGATATGGTTGGACTGTCTTATACGAATTCACATGGTCAATCACCTTGATCTGTTCCTCGGGCGTAACGTATACATGGCGCAATGCAGTATCAATCCTAGTAAATCCAACTCGTTTCATTTCATAAAGTATCGTTAACAATCCTTTAGCAAGAAAAGAAGGAAATGATTGCTGGACAGAAAGAAACGCTTTAATGCCTTGTCCTCGAATAAATTCCATTATGATATAGTTTTGACCGACCTCGTAAACTTGGGGAACAAACGATGCGGAGGAGGCCCTAAGGAGGGAGTCAGCCTCCTGCTGAGTATCGAACTCATTAGCATAAACCTTGACACAAGTAGTTGTCGATAGCTGAAAAACTGCACCTTGTGCGCCTGCCCCAAGAAAGGGTAAGCCTGCCGGATTGCACCACTGTACCTCATAGGGAGAATCAGGCCGATGAACGCCAGGGTACACCTGGATATTGAAGACTGTCATACTTTATCACACCCCTCCGAAATGACTTTTCCACACTGGAAAATTAGCTTGCAGGAGACTCAGCCAATAGGGGAGATTCCTATTGCGGCTATTTAAAGCATACGAGACTGCTGCGATTTCCTCATGAGTAACCCCCCATTCAATTGGCATTACAGCCATAACTTCAAGCAGATCGCCTATAGGTAGTGCTGTGATATTAGCCATTGCTTTTCCAAATGGATTGGGACCATCCAAAAAGGGAACAAATTTAGCATACAAAGATCCCCAAAACATGCGATGCGTAGAAACTGAATTTAACATCGACTGCACCGTCCAGTTTGGTCCACTGAATATATTGGCATTATCAATCATCCACAGTTTTGGAAACTCCCCCCTAGAGACCAAGATATTTTGGCCAGATTCTTGCCACAAAAAACGGTCATTGTTATCCAACCAGTAGTCAAATGCAATCATATCAGCGGCCTGAGTAATGTTAATACAACCGGCAAGTTCTACATCTGTAGGTTGGTTCGTACAATCAGGAACATATCGACTACCAAAATGAGGACCATGTCCTAGATTGTACCCTAGGTTTAAGTATTGAATCCTTAAAGTGTCGTGAATGTAGATAACGTGACTATCGGGAACAGGGAGATTTAATCGCTTTGCTATCCAGCAGGATATCATCTCATTCGCAAGAGCCCGAACTCCCTGAGGATTGCTTGACAGTTTGACTACATATAAATGACCATCGCTGCATTCCATCAAGTGAGGCAAACTCCATCCAATAAGTGGTTTAATATAGTTGACGGCCTGAATCATGATCCTGCCTCCTCCAAAATGGGACTATTTGGTTCTAGTCTAGCGTATGTCCCTCAGTGAGTTTTGGTATAGATATGATCCTATTGAAGAAGAAGAGCCGCTTCAACCCAATTCTATCCTTGTTTTTACGAAAACAATTCGGTAGTTAAATTATCGTAGATATCGGCTTGACAAGGTTATATTGTTCCCGCTGTGATCATTGAATCAACGGACAGAATTGAATTGATGAATGTGTAAGCTTTTTTATCAGTGGTAATCGAATTCTGGCGGTTTTGTAATATGAAAAGCCGCGTGGACTTTGCATATTCAGTCTCATACTTTATTTTCCTAAGAAACTAACCACTCTCCTAAAGCAAATTCATCTTTATGGCTGGCAACAGCGATCGTAAGATCAAATTATTCACGGAGCATCTCCCACCACCATAACCAAACATTTTGCCCAACCACAACTCACCCACACATTGCCTTCGATATTAGATATACGTTATGATATACTATATTTTATAAGTGATAGACAAAAATGATAGAAAAAGACTTGCGGATCACTGTAGATCATGCAGTCTGTTTTATTTGTTGACATTCATTCCGTTTCTGCTGGGTTTTACATTTTGAGAGGAGGATGTTATTTGAAATTGCGTGCAGTTCCTATCGTTGTTGCGGCGGTTCTAGCAGCATCGCTGCTGTTTGGAGGATGGTTCATTTACCGTCAGGTTACAATGCAAAGTCCTCTGGAAAAACTGGTTTCTCAATATCCCGGCGTGACAAGCGCTCAAATAGATATTAAACCGGATCAGGTTGTTTTGAATCTGGATCTCAAACCGCAGGCAGATGTGGCCGGACTGGTCAATGTAGTTAAGCAAAAAGGACAGTCCATCATCGGCAGCCGTACAGTTAAGCTGGACATTGCCGATCATTCCAATCCAGCGTTGAACCAGTGGTGGTCTGAGGCGATGTTTCCGGTAGCGGAAGCGATGGAAAATAAAAAATACACCCAAATTCCATCTACCGTCGAGCAGATGAAAAAGAAAAAAGCCGGTATCAAGGCCGATACCGATATGGATTCTAACAACGTCTATATCCGACTCAGTGAAGGTAAAGCGACCAAGTTTATCGTTTTGCCACGTCAATCTCAGCAAATGGGGGTATGGCCTAATGCCTAGATGGATCAAGGAAGTACTAATCGGCATTGTGCCGGTAACCATTATATTTCTCGTTTTTATCGGGGTGAATATTGTCCCCCTTCTTATTGCAGGCGTGATGCTCAGCGGCTTGTTAATGCTCATGCATGCACGTGGAGGCTTGGCTGTAGGAGCTGGGCAAGAACGTAAACGTAAAAAGAATGGCCCGGACAAACTGACTTTTGAGGAAATCGGCGGGCAAGAAAGCGCGAAGCAGGAGCTGCGCGAAGCGCTGGATTTTTTGAATCGGCATGATGAAATTTCCAAGTTTGGTATCCGTCCATTAAAAGGCGTTTTGCTTACAGGCCCTCCGGGAACAGGAAAAACGCTGATGGCGAAGGCAGCGGCACACTATACCAATTCTGTATTTGTTGCCGCCTCAGGTAGTGAATTTGTTGAAATGTACGTGGGTGTTGGTGCAGGTCGTGTCCGTGAGTTGTTTCGGGAGGCCCGTACTCGTGCAGCCAAGGAAAAGAAGGAAAATGCGATTGTTTTTATTGACGAGATCGACGTGATTGGCGGTAAGCGTGAGGGTGGACAGCAACGTGAATATGATCAGACTTTGAATCAGTTGCTGACAGAAATGGATGGCATTTATTCGGCAGATACTCCGCGCATTTTGATCATTGCGGCAACAAACCGTAAAGAAATGCTGGACAGCGCCTTAACGCGTCCAGGGCGTTTTGACCGTCATATTCAAGTGGACTTGCCTGACAAGAAGGGCCGTCTTCATATTCTTAAAATCCATGCTAAAAACAAACCGATTCAGGAAGATGCGAATCTGGACAAAATTGCTGAGGAATCCTACGGGTTTTCCGGTGCACAGCTGGAAAGTGTCATGAACGAAGCGGCAATCTATGCGATGAGACAGGAACAGGAAATGATTGCGCAAAAGCATCTGTCGATGGCGATTGACAAGGTGATGATGGGTGAGAAAACGGATCGTGAATCAACGCTGGAAGAGAAAAAACGTGTAGCGATTCATGAACTAGGACATGCTATTATGGCTGAAATCGTTCGTCCGGGCAGTGTCAGCCAGGTAGCGCTCAGCCCGCGTGGGAAAGCGCTCGGCTATGTGCGGCACAATCCACAGCAAGAGCATTATTTGTATACCAAGCAGTTCCTGGAGGAGCAGATCATGATCTCGCTCGCAGGGGCTACGGCGGAAGAGATGTACTATGGCGGTCGCAGTACAGGCTCTAGTAACGATTTTGAGCAGGCGCTGAACATTGTTCATACGATGATGACTTCCGGTTTGACTTCACTCGGCATTATGAACATGGAAATGGTAACGAAAGAAGAGCTCATGCGGGAAAATGGTGAGATTATGGACGACCTGCATAACCGTACTTTGGATTTGCTCGAAAAGCATCGTCCAGTGTTCGACAACTCTCTTGACATCCTTATGAAGGAAGAAACCCTGTCCGGGGATCAATTTAGATGTCAATTTAGTGAAAATGCTTTATTACCAGCATAATTTTTTATGCTGGTTATTTTTTTTACTTTTAATCCGTGCTAATATATTATTATCTTTTGGGACATAAACATGTATTTTTCGACAAAGAATGATACAATATATGAGAGTGATCAAGAAAGGGTGGAGTAAAGAACCATGCAATTTAAAAAAATCGGCGTCATCGGCGGCGGCACTATGGGACAGGGTATTTCTGAAATGCTCGCGTCCAAAGGAATTGACGTGCTGTTAGTAGAGCAGACACCAGAGAAATTAGACTACGCTTACAATATGATTGAAACGAGTCTGGACAAGCAACTGGAAAAATGGGCTATTACAAAAACAGAGAAAAAATTGATTTTATCTCGCATTGAGAAAGTATCCCATTTGGCGGAGCTTGGAAGCTGTGACATGGTCATTGAGACCATTACAGAAAATCTGGACGAGAAGAAAGCTGTTTTCCAAGAGCTGGATCATGTGTGTCCAAACAACATTATTCTTGCAAGTAATACGTCCACGCTGAGCCTGACCGAGCTTGCTAGCTCGACCAAGTATCCTGAGCGTGTTATTGGCATGCACTTTATCTATCCAGTATCCCGCATTGATCTTGTGGAAATTATTCGTGGCTTGAAAACTTCGGACGATACGTTCGAAAACACGAAAATGTTCGTTGAAGAAGTAGTGGAGAAAAAAGGGGTTATGATTTATGAATCCCCAGGCTTCGTAACAAGCCGTATCATCTGCCTGCTAATCAATGAAGCAGCTCACGTGCTTCAAGAGGGTGTTGCTTCTGCTAAAGATATCGACGATGCTATGCGAATCGGCTACAGCTTCCAAAATGGCCCTTTGGAAATGGCTGACCGCTTTGGTCTGGATTCCGTTTTGGCTGCTCTGGAGCGCATGTTCCGTGAATTCGGCGAATTGAAATATCGTCCGTCCATCGTCCTGAAGAAAATGGTGCGTGCAGGTAATCTGGGAGTGAAGTCGGGCGAAGGCTTCTTCAAGTACGACAAGGATGGTGAGCAGGTATGAAAATTCTCGTAATCAATGCAGGAAGTTCTTCCCTTAAATACCAGTTGTATGATATGACGGACGAGTCCGTTCTGGCAAAAGGATTGGTAGAGCGCATCGGTATGGATTCATCCATCCTGACGCATAAGCCAACCAATAAAGAAGAATACACTGAGGTTAGCGAAATTTTGGAGCACACTACAGCCGTCCGTAAAGTGCTAAACGCACTTACCGATGCTGAACATGGTGTAATCTCCAATACTCGCGAAATTCAGGCTGTGGGCCACCGTGTGGTTCATGGAGGCGAAATCTTCAAGCAGTCAGCTCTGATTACGCCAGAAGCCAAAAGTGAAATCCGTCGCCTGTTTGACCTTGCGCCACTGCATAACCCCCCTTCAATGATGGGGATTAGAGCCGCAGAAGCGAATATGCCCGATGTGCCGCAGACTGTAGTATTTGATACCTCGTTCCACCAAACGATGCCTGAAAAAGCTTATATGTACGCTATTCCAAGAGTATTGTACAATAAATATAAGGTTCGTCGTTACGGTGCCCATGGTACTTCCCATGATTATGTAAGCAAGGAAGCTGCTAAATTCGTCGGTCGTCCTTTAGAAGAGCTGAAAATCATTACTTGTCACATCGGTAACGGCGGTAGTGTAACAGCGGTTCAAGGCGGTTTGTCTGTAGATACTTCCATGGGTATGACTCCACTGGAAGGGCTTATGATGGGGACACGTAGCGGGGATTTGGACCCGGCAATCGTACCTTATGTGATGAACAAAGAAGAATTGACGGTCAATGATGTCAACTCCATGCTGAACAAGCACAGTGGACTTTTGGCTATTTCCGGTATCAGCAGTGATATGCGTGAAATCGAGGAAGGTATGAAAAAAGGCGAAGCTAATTCTACATTGGCATTTGAAATGTATGAATATCGTCTGCGTAAATACATTGGTTCGTATGCCGCGGCAATGAACGGGGTAGACGTGATCGTATTTACGGCAGGTGTAGGCGAAAACTCCGACGTTCTGCGTCAGAGAGTCTTGGAGCAACTGACATTCCTCGGTATCGAGCTGGATGAAGCGTTGAACGCTATTCGTTCTGGCGAACCTCGCCGGATTACAACAGCAAATTCTAAGGTTGATGTATTGATCGTTCCGACGAACGAAGAGCTGGTTATTGCCCGCGACACGTTCCGTCTGGTTCAGTAGTTCGACCCGAAGTTTAAACTTTATGCATACGGGCTTACTTAAATAGGTTCCGTATGCATCAAACAGCGTGAGCAAACAGCCTGACCCAGTGGGGGAAGGCTGTTTGATTTTCCGTTAAGAGGAGAGAGACGTCATGACGAATAAAAGTACGATTTCCCTAGTGGGCCGCCATGTAGGGGAAACGGTTACAATCGGTGCTTGGGTAAATAATAAACGATCTAGCGGTAAAATCCAGTTCCTGCAACTGCGCGATGGTACTGGATATATTCAAGGGGTTATCGTGAAAAGCGAGGTGTCCGAGGACGTTTGGAATGATGCCAAGTCCTTGACCCAAGAAAGCTCCCTGTATGTTACCGGAGTTGTGCGCGAAGAACCGCGTAGCCAATCCGGTTTTGAATTGACGATAACGGGCATTGAAATCATTCATTTGACAGAAAACTACCCGATCACGCCTAAAGAACACGGTGTAGATTTCCTGATGGATCACCGTCACCTGTGGTTGCGCTCCGCCAAGCAACGCGCGGTTCTGATCGTACGGGCGGAAATTATCCGTGCGGTACAGGAATTTTTTAACGGCAATGGCTTCACAAAGGTGGACCCGCCGATTTTGACTCCTTCTTCCGCAGAAGGCACAACAGAGTTGTTTCATATCAAATATTTTGACGAGGATGCTTTTCTGACACAAAGCGGACAGTTGTATATGGAAGCGGCAGCAATGGCGCTTGGCAAAGTATACTCGTTTGGTCCAACTTTCCGTGCGGAAAAGTCCAAAACACGTCGTCACCTGATTGAGTTTTGGATGATCGAGCCGGAGATGGCTTTTGTAGATCATGAGGAATCTTTGCGTGTACAGGAGCAGTTTATGGGTCATATCGTACAATCAGTGCTGAAAAATTGTGCAAAAGAGCTTGAAACGATCGGACGCGATGTTTCGAAGCTGGAGCAAATTCAGGGAGAATTCCCGCGCATTACGTATGATGAGGCGATTGCTTTCCTTCAAGGAGAAGGATTCGATATCCCTTGGGGCGAGGACTTTGGCGCTCCGCATGAAACGGCTATTGCAGAGAGATATAACAAGCCAGTATTCATTACGCATTGGCCGACTCACATTAAGGCATTTTATATGAAGCCTGATCCAACTCGCCCAGAGGTTGTACTGTGCGCCGATATGATCGCTCCTGAAGGCTACGGCGAAATTATCGGGGGTTCCCAACGGATTGATGATCCGGCCTTGATGGAAGAACGTTTTAACGAGCATAACTTGGCGCGTGAAGCTTACCAATGGTATATGGATCTGCGCACCTACGGCACCGTTCCGCATTCCGGCTTTGGACTGGGACTGGAGCGTACGGTAGCATGGATTTGTGGACTCGATCATGTACGTGAAACGATTCCGTTCCCACGTATGCTGTATCGTCTGTATCCGTAACCGATGACCGGATCATTCGACAAGACATCAGCGGCAGAGTGGGCGGAGGGAGTAGCCTTTGCTATGGAAGCTGGAATGGTCCAGATTCCCTATGCCCTGCTCAAGCATTACCGGACGCTTCGGTTGACGGACGGAGAGATGCTTCTGCTTATGCAGTTGGTTGCTTTTAAACAAGCCGAGCGCAATGAATTTCCAACTTGGGAGCAATTGCAGGCCCGTATCGGATGCACAGCGAACGAAATCGGGCTTTATTTTAGCAAGCTGATGAAGGAAGGTTTTCTGCGGATTGATACTGTGGAAGACCGCAGCTCATCCGTGCAATTCGAACGCTACAATCTAACGGGGCTGTACCGTAAGCTGGCGGAATGTATGATACCCGAGCGCACGGAGCAGAACGATGACGATGATATTTTGTTTGCCGGAAAACCGGATGTGCTGAATGGGATATCGGAATCTCCGCCTTCAGAGGAACGGAATTTGTTTACGATTTTCGAGAAGGAATTCGGTAGACCGTTGTCACCGATGGAATACGAGACAATCACCAGTTGGGTGGATCAGGATCGTTATCTCGAGGAGCTGATTTTGCTGGCTTTGAAGGAAGCGGTGTTTGCAGGGAAGGTGCATTTCCGGTATATTGACCGCATTTTGCTGGAGTGGAGCCGCAACCGTGTCCGTAATGCACAAGATGCAAAGGAATACGCTCAGCGTTTCCGTGGTGGCGGACGCAGCTAAAGCGATAGACTGAAGTTTTCAGGCAGCAGGTAAGGACTATATACTTGGTTAAAGTAACTAAAAAGCTAAACGTATGTAAGTAAAATATTCTAGCATACAGCAGCTTTAGTGCTGAGGACACGCTACTCCAACAGGAGGGTGTGTCTTTTTTTAAATGTTTTTTCGACATATGCAGGGGGAGGAAATTCTCCGGCGTCTATAGTACTGGGAAGGGGGAGAGAGTCATTGATATAGAGAGAATCATGGATACTGAGCTTTTAAAGAGTGAGGCCCCCTTTAAGGGAGTCCATCATTCTCATGGTGATACAAGAGGCTCCACAGGCATATTTTGTACATCATCCAACAAAAGCAGCTTATCCAAAACACCAAACGCCCCGGTAGGTATGGAAGGTTGGGAGGAGTGACGTTTGCCCCCAAGTTTTGCGGAGCGGGCATATTGGATCAGGCATTGACGTGGTAGTCTATCGTTTTTGTTTTGCTGGGGCCCGAGTAATCGCCAAGGAGCTGCGTCCGGTGAGTCGTTTGGCCGGCAATGATTATGCAAAGCTCGGAGAGCAATTTACGCTGGGGCGCCCCCAAATAGGGGCCGTTGCTTTTTACGGCATAAAGGGTTACGATTATAAAAAAATAGCTCGGGAGCCTGCGGAAGCAAGCTGAGAGTACGACTATTCTGTCGTAGACCGTATGAACCTGTTGGATAATGCCAGCGCAGGGACCTTAGTGTAGGAACACTCTGCTTTTGCATAGTGTTTTTTGTTGTTTCATACCCTTGAGCATGTGCATGCTGAAAACCATATCTCTCGGCTGGAAAGAAGCGCAGGCTCCTGTCATCAAAGGAGCAGGGTTCGCTTGATATTGAAATTCATTTTACTTTATACAGAAAATCAGATTCAGAATCCGCAGCAGAAACGGAAGCGGCAAGAGATTGACAGGGGGGCGCAGCTATGACCCATACGGTGTACAAAGCTTTGACCATTGCAGGCTCGGACAGCGGAGGGGGCGCGGGCATACAGGCAGATTTAAAAACCTTTCAAGAGCTGGGCGTGTACGGCATGTCTGTCCTGACAGGAGTTACTGCTCAAAATACACGTGGTGTACAAGCTGTTTATCCTGTCCCTGTTCCCATGGTAGAGGCTCAATTACAGTCCATAGGTACGGATTTACCGCCCGATGCCGTTAAAACGGGTATGCTCGTGGGGGCTGAGGTCATTCGTCAGGTGGCCGCGCAAATTCGCCAGTTCAGATGGCTTAATGTTGTCGTAGACCCGGTAATGATCGCTAAGGGCGGAGCTTCTCTACTTCATGACGAGGCAGTGGAAACGCTAAAATCGTATTTGTTGCCGTTGGCGAAGGTAGTCACCCCAAACTTTCCGGAAACAGAGGCGTTGACAGGCTTAACCCTCTCCAGTCGTGAGGATGCGAAGGAAGCGGCTCGAATGCTGGCTGACTTGGGGACCAGCTACGTGATCATCAAGGGAGGGCACAGCACGGAAGCGGAACGGTCTGTGGATTTGTTGTTCGACGGGCGCGATTTTACCGAACTGGACGGACCAAGAATTCATACCCCGCATACCCATGGAACGGGCTGTACCTTTTCGGCAGCGCTGGCGGCTGGACTGGCGACAGGACGAAATGTAACCGAGGCGGCGCAGACGGCCAAGGCTTTTATACAGGCGGCGATTGAGCAGGGCTTGGGTATCGGCAGTGGGCATGGGCCGACGAACCATTGGGCATGGAACGCACGCCGGACAGGGGAAAGAGCGTCTGTGTGGAGCAGAGCAATAAGGGAGGAACGAAGCGATGCCAAGAGTTGATATAGGGCGTATGCGGGAGCATCTGCGTCTTTATTTGGTCATGGGCAGTATGAATTGCGGCCGTGATCCGCTGATGGTTTTGGAGGAAGCGTTGCAGGGAGGTGTGAGCCTTTTTCAATTGCGTGAAAAAGGTGCGTACTGTCTAACGGGAAGTCGCTTGCACGAATTTGCTCAAGCCGCCCGGCGGCTGTGTCATCAGTATGACGTTCCATTTCTCGTCAATGATGATGTCGAGCTTGCCCTGGCTGTGGATGCAGACGGCGTCCATCTCGGACAAGATGACGAGCCTGCAGACCGCGTACGCTCCCGAATGGGCGACAAAATCATCGGCGTATCGGTACACAGCCTCACAGAAGCGGAGCAGGCGGTACGTGTTGGCGCTGATTATGCGGGCGCAGGGCCGATGTTCCCGACTCTTTCTAAGCCGGATGCACATCCGGTGCAGGGACCGGAGCTGGTCCGTAGGCTGCGTGCAGGTGGTGCAAGCCTTCCGCTGGTAGGCATTGGCGGCATTACAGCGGACAACGCAGCCAGCGTCCTAAAGGCTGGAGCGGACGGCATAGCGGTCATATCAGCCATCTCATGGGCAGAAGCCCCCCGTGAGGCTGCACAAAGCCTGAGGAGCATCCTTTCTCGCAGCGTGCTATAATGACGTGAAATGACCAGAGTTTATTTAATAGCAGTGCAAAATAATATGCCAGGATTGTGATAGGATGTGGTTGTCTGCGACCGCTACCATGCTGGCGTGCTTTTTAATGAGTTACAGCTACGGGCGGATACTTGTGAGCAATGGTTACTTAATAAATAACTGGAGACTCTATCCCGCTTAGATAATTGGGTTGATTCTATAAGGATACAAAGGCAGTCCGGGACATATTACACGTCCAAGGCTGCCTTTGCATTTAAAAAAAGAGAACGCCCCCCGCTTACGTTCTCTGTATTCAATTTGCACTTTCTGATTAAAGCAGGCGTGCATGTAGCAAGTTGTTCTTCATAATTAAGGTCTCAGCAGGAGGGAGCGTACGTCGCTTCAAACAGAAATCCAAACGCCTCCAGATGATTTTTAGCCTCAAACACATCACGCCCCCACGCATAAATGCCGTGGTTACGTAGCAAAATTACCGACATCTGATCATTCAGCACGCCCGGCACCAGTTTGGCAATGAAGCAATATCCGCGTAATTCGACAGCACGGAAATATCAATCGCAGCATTTTCCTCCCAAATGTTAAAGCCTTAATGAGTTCAATGCCTTGCACAGGTACAGAGCCTTGTTCCCCGTAATATTCGGAAATGAGATGGTTGAAAACAGTATGCACATGGAAAACGGCTCCGCATCCTGTCAGGCGGTAAATTTCGCAATGAATCAGCGTTTCGGCGCTAGGCTTAGGTCACTAAGCAATAGCTTATTCAATTCCCTCTTTTAGTACAGCTCCCATCTCACGGGAACGTTCAGCGCAACGCTGTACCGCCGCAATGACCGTTTCGTAGAAATCGCCTTTGTCCAGCGTTTCCAACGCAGCTACCGTGGAGCCGTTGGGTGACATGATTTTGTGGCGAAGAGCAGAAGGCTCCTCCCCGGTTTGTTGTACCATGCGTGCTGCTCCAAGTGCGGTTTGCACCGTCAGTTCGTGCGCTTGCTCAGGAGTCAAGCCACCACGGATTCCCCCAGCAATCATGGCTTCCATCAAGTAGTAGACATAGGCAGGGCCGCTTCCGGAAATCCCGGTCAAAATATCCATTTTTTCTTCTCCTATAACCGTCACCGTACCCACAGATTCGAATATCGTAAGCACGTTTTTACGCTGGTCTTCACTAATCTCCTTGGAAAAGCTGATGCCTGTGGCTCCCAATCCAATCGAGCTGGATGTGTTTGGCATCGTCCGAGCGATGGGCTGCTTGCGACCGAGCAACGTTTGCATTGTACGAATGGACAGTCCGGCGATCACCGAAATGATCAGCTGTCCATCTGAAAGGAGCGGGCCGAGCTGTCCAAGGGCTTGTGCAGCATCCTTGGGCTTCATGGCAAGCACAATCACCGGAGAACGGCGCAGCAGCTCGATTTTGGCGGCATCCTCGGTTTGGTACAACACCCCATATTGCTGTTGAAGTTCCTCCAGGCGAGCCAGATTGCTACGATTGATGACGGTAATACCACCATGTTTGACAACGGAACGGGCCATCATTCCCCGAATAATAGCCTCTGCCATCGAGCCTGCTCCGAAAAACGTAATTTGCTCTTGAATTAAAGCCTTTGTTTGTGATTCACACATGGTTTCATAACCTCCAAGGATACGGATTGATAAATGATATTATTCCCTGATTTGTCCAGTACCGTACACACGATATTTGGTTGAAGTCAGCGCAGGCAGTCCCATTGGACCACGGGCATGTAATTTTTGCGTACTGATCCCGATCTCGGCACCAAATCCAAACTCAAAGCCATCCGTGAAGCGAGTGGAGGCATTGTGATACACGGCTGCCGCGTCCACTTCTTGCAGAAAACGTTCGGCATGGGCTTCATCTGCGGTCACAATACACTCCGAGTGCATCGTACCGTACCGGGCAATATGCTCCAGCACTTCGTCCAAATTGTCTACTACCTTGATGTTCATAATGTAATCATTATACTCGGTGCCATAATCCTCTTCCGTGGCTGGAACAGCCCAGGGAGCCAGTTCCCGTGTCCGTGCGCAGCCGCGCAGCTCGACCCCGGTCTCACGAAAACGTTCTGCCAAACTCGTCAGATGTACCTGTGCATAATCCGAGTGGACGAGCAGTGTTTCCATCGAGTTACATACGGACGGCCTTTGCACCTTGGCGTTCAGCGTAATGGCCTCAGCCATCTGTGTATCTGCCGTAGCGTCCAAATAGGTGTGGCACACACCAGCTCCGGTTTCAATGACAGGCACAGTGGAATTCTGAACAACATTTTGAATAAGCGAGCGCCCGCCGCGTGGAATGATCACATCCAGCAAACCGTTCAGCGTGAGCATTTCATTGACAGAGGCGCGGTCTGAATCTTCAATGAGCTGAAGCGCATCGCGCGGTACGGCAGTTGTGTCCAACGCCTGTTGGAGAACTTCAATGATTTTGCGGTTGGAGAACAGAGCAGCCGAGCCACCGCGCAGCACAACCGAATTTCCTGTTTTCAGACACAGGCCCGCAGCATCCACCGTCACATTAGGACGCGCTTCATAGATGATGCCGATGACACCCAGCGGCACACGTATTTTCTCAATACGCAAACCGTTTGGACGCTCGATATGCTCCAGCGTGTCACCGACCGGATCAGGCAGCTCCACAATTTGGCGTAAGCCTTCGGCGATGGCCCCGATACGGTCCTCGGTCAGCTTGAGGCGGTCGAGCAGCGATTCCGACGTTCCCAGTTCCCGTCCACGCTCCAAGTCGTTTTTGTTCGCTGCAATCAGCTCTTCCGTATGATGTACTAGTGCTTCAGCCATGGCGAGCAGCGCTTCATTTTTTTGTGCTGTCGTCAGTCGGTTCATGACCCCGGCGCTTTTTTTGGCCAGAGTCGCTTTGGCGCGTACTTCACTGAACTGGCTTTCATCTGTTGTGGCTGTGTTCGTTGTTAATTCACTCATGTTACGGCCTCCCCGTATTTATAATGTAATCCATTCATCCCTGTGAATCACCTCAAGCCGGTGAATGGGGCCGATCTTGCCCACAACCTCGCCGCTTGGTAATCCTTGTACGCTTCGAAGCTGCCCATCGTCATAATTGACGATGCCGCGCCCCAATACCTTATTTTCCGGCCCCAGTACCTCAACGACATCTCCGGCATGAAAGCTGCCTTCCACGCGCCGTACGCCAACGGGAAGCAGGCTATGACCGCCATTCACCAGTGCTTCCTCGGCTCCTTGGTCTACATGCACCGTGCCGAGCGGCGTCGACATGAAGCCAAGCCATTGTTTTTTCATCGGGAGGGAAGAGAGATGGGTGTCAAAATATGTCCCTGGTCCGTGTCCCTCCACGGCTGCATCCAAATCGCCGTCTGCGTTGACGCGTCCTACAAACACAGGCACACCGCCGCGCGTGGCGACTTTGGCTGCTTCGATCTTGGATCGCATACCGCCAGTCCCTACAGCTGACCCGGAACCTCCAGCAAATGCATAAATTTCCTCGGTAATCTCGTCGATGTGTTCAAAACGTACAGCGTTCGGATGCTTGCGCGGGTCTGCCGTATATACGCCATCAGTATCTGTGACAATGATCAAATGCTGTGCTTTGATCAAATTGGCGACCAGCGCAGACAGCATATCGTTATCACCGAATTTCAATTCGTCAATCGACACCGTATCATTTTCGTTAAAAATCGGAATGACCTGCTGCCGCAGCAATTCTTCCACGGTCATTCCAGCATTGTTCATCCGTTTGCGGATCAAAAAGTCACTGCGTGTCAGCAGAATCTGTGCGCTCACCAAGCCATAATCTCTAAAAGCCTGTTGATAGGCTTGCATAAGCAGCGCCTGACCTACGGCTGCCGCCGCTTGTTTCTCATGCAGTAGCTTAGGGCGAAACGGGTACCCAATCTCCCGAAACCCGGCGGCGACTGCACCTGATGTGACCAGCAGCACTTCATGGCCTTTCGAACGAAGTCCGGCGATTTCGCGGGCAAAATAAGCAATGGCTTCTCGATTCAAGCCTCCCTCGACTCCGGTTAAGGAGCTGCTTCCGATTTTAATGACGATTCGTGTTGACAAGACGTCCACTTCCTTAATGTGTACTCTTTTTAAGATACAAAAAAACTTTCATCCTTTGTATGCAAAGGACGAAAGTTTGTGCTTCCGCGGTACCACCTTTATTGATGATTCATGATCATCCCACTTGAAACCTGTTAACGGCAGGAACCGCCTGACTGCGCAGGGCGCTCTGGGATAGGAGTTGGGAGAGGGTCCAGGTAAATTCTTGCAGCCAATCGGAATTTACTCTCTGAACAGGACGGGTCTCTCTTAATAGTCCCTTCAACGCGCTAAGTGATATAGGTAACTAAATGATATTGGATACAGAATACCACGAAATGGCCGGGTTTGGCAAAGAAGTTGTAGATGGAAAATACGGCTTAACCAAACAGGCTTAGCTTGCCGATTCGTTCAGCCACCTCGGTCAGTCGAGCTTCCGAGCTTAGCAGACCCGCCCGTACAAATCCTTCGCCGCCGCTGCCGAAGCCGATCCCTGGAGCGACAGCCACCTTGGCTTCCCGCAGCAGCAGATCGGCAAAAGAAGCCGAAGTATAGCCCTGCGGTACAGGCAACCAACTAAATAAGGAGCCGCTTGGGCGCGTCGCCTGCCAGCCAATTTGTCCAAGCGCATCATAAAAAGCGTTGCGACGCAATTCATAGCGTGCAACCAGCTTGCCCACGCAGTCTTGTTAGGACGTCAGAGCGGTGGCCGCCGCTGCTTGAATGCTGCCAAACAGGCTTACATAAATATGATCCTGTAGTAGATTAATTATCGAGATGATTTCAGCATTGACGAGCGCCAAACCGACGCGCCAGCCCGCCATATTGTATGTTTTGGACAAGGTATAGAACTCAATTCCCACGTCCTTAGCACCCTAGGCAAAATCACTGGCCACCACAATGCCGTCCAAGATTAATGACATCATGCGCTGCCGCAATTTCACGGTTTACATTTTGTACGAGTGTGGCAAAAAATTGAGTCGGTAACTGCTTCATCACATCAGCGGAGGGGATGGGGAAATTACTCATCTTCTCACGCGACCTTTTGGGATAGTTTTGAGGATTAATTTATCACGATTTAACCAAGTTGTATAGAGGGGATTGAACTTATGCGGTTGCGTGGTAGAGGCTGATCTGGCTATGATAAGAGAAAATGCCGGACAAGCGCTCACCGGAAGCTCCGGTTCACAGGGAGGATGAACGATTTTGACGTATCATGAAGCTCAGCCGTTCAGTGTTGCACTCATACAAGCTCATATTGAGCTAGGGAATCCACCGGAAAACCGCAGTCATATTCATACGTTAATGGAACAAGCGGTGACAGCCAAATTGAAGCCGGACCTGATTGTACTACCGGAAATGTGGAACACGGGGTATGCGCTGGATCGCATTCATGAGCTGGCGGATCAGGAAGGATCGGAAACTCGGGAATGGATATCGTCATTCGCTGCCACTCATCAGGTGAACGTGGTAGCCGGGTCGATTGCGGAGAAAAAAAGCGACGGTCATGTGTACAATACCATGCTCGTTTTTGACCGGACAGGCGCAGAGGTTGCTTCGTATTCCAAAATTCATTTGTTCCGTCTTATGGATGAAGAAAAATATTTGAAGTCTGGTCAGGAAAAGGTTTTATTCACGCTGGATGGAGGGATTCAGGCGGGGGCTTCGATCTGTTACGACATTCGTTTTCCCGAGCTAGCGCGCAGTCTGGCCCTGTCTGGCGCAAATCTGCTGATCGTACCTGCGGAATGGCCACATCCCCGTCTTCATCACTGGCGCACGTTGCTGACTGCACGGGCCATTGAAAATCAAATGTACGTCATCGCCTGTAACCGGGTAGGTCGCAGCGGAGATATGGATTTCTTCGGGCATTCCCTCATGATTGATCCGTGGGGAGAAATCATTGCCGAGGGTGGAGAGCAGGAGAGCATCATCACAGGAACGATTGAGTCAGCCTTGGTGCAGGACGTGCGAGGGCGTATCCCGGTGTTCGAGGATCGTCGTCCCTCGCTGTATGACCGATAAATCCGCATTCCCTTTCGTATAGAAAGGAAACGCCCATGCTCAAGGGACGCATTGAATTATTGTGTGGAAAGAAAAACCTGTCCCTTAAGGAACTGGTGCCGGCTGGTAACACCCGCACATTTTGCGAATATTCTGGCTGATCGTCTGGGGGTAAACCCCATGGAAATTGCCAAAACGGGCGAGCAAGCGTATGCGAAAGTGCTGAACGTGAGACTACTTTTTCGAAAGTTGTTTGACCGTTTCACGGAAGGTTTCAATAAAAGCCTCAGCGGCTTTGGATAAATAACGCCCATTCCGATATGCAATGACCAGGGCACGGCTTGGCGTCGGTTTAGCCAGTGGCAGCAATGCCGGAACAAATTCGCTGCTGGCGGCCCGGGCGATAAAACGAGGCACGAGTGTCACCCCCATCCCTGTTGCTACGAGCGATTGGAGGGTTTCCATATTGGTGCTTTCAAACACTACATTCGGCTCAAAGCCCGCTTGATGGCACAAGTCCATCGTCAGCTTGCGGAAGCCTTGCCCTTTTTTCAGGACGACAAACGGTTCGTCTTTCAGTTCTTCCAGATGCACAGGCTGTGGCTGGTCGCCGTTTTTGCGCAGAGACAGCGGGTGACCCGGGGGAACAGCAAGATCAATCCATTCTTCACCGATGGACACATAGGTAAGTGTCGGTTCTACTAACGGGAGAGAAAGCAGGCTGAGGTCGGTATCACCGCTGGCTGTTTTTTTCTCCAGATTCATGGATGAATCCTCGACCAAAACAATTTCAATGTCCGGATGAGCTTTCTTAAACACAGGCAGCACATGCGGCAGCAAATGGGAACCCGTAATAGGCATACTGCCGACGACAACTTTCCCTTTGCGCAGCTGAGAAATATCGTCCATTTCCTGCCGGAGCTGCTCGACTGCGTCGACAATCTTTTTCGCTTTTTCCACAAAGTTTGCTCCTGCATGCGTTAATTCCACCGTGCTTGTATTGCGTTGAAATAACAGTACCCCAAGTTCTTTCTCCAGTTTGGACAATTGCTGGCTCAGGGAAGGCTGAGCAATGTGCAGTTTTTCCGCTGCACGTGAGAAGTTTTTTTCCGCTGCAATTTGCAGGGTGTATTGAAGTTGTCTCAATTCCATCGAGTTTTGCACCCCTTTTATCATTGTTATCTTATAAGATTTACCTATTACATCATAGACTGATTATACAATATTTTAATTGAAATCCCAATCCCAAGCAGCTTCTTTCCTGAAGCTCTCGCGTATAACCTGGATCGTGATGCATCCAAGGAACCTGGTTTGGCCGAAATGACAACCAAAGCGATTAATGTGTTGTCCAAAAACGACAAAGGCTTCTTCCACTAAAGAAGAAAACAGCTTTTTTTGTTGCGGTAAAGTATGTATTTTTTGCGGCAGATGCTGGAGTTGATATTCGGAAAATAGGACTCTTTGTGAAGGAAATCACGTTCTATTCCCGCTGATGTTGCTAGAATAATACATGTACGGTACAAGCCGCTGACGACGTGGAGTCCAGATGGACGAGGGAAGAAGGGATGAGTCACGGACGAATTATTACTGCGTCTGGCTGACGGCAAGGAATGGACGCATACGGAAATGACGGAGCTGCTGGCATGTTTGGAGGAAGAATCGGCGGTGCGGGCACAGTTACGAAAATTGGCAGCTCGCATCAAAATGGAACGTTACGGCAAAGGTGTTTTTTTACGTGGATTAATTGAGTTCTCCAGCATATGTCGTCAGGACTGCATGTATTGCGGGCTGCGGGTTTCAAATAAACAGGCGGAGCGCTATCGTTTGCGACCGGAAGAAATTTTGTCCTGTTGCGCGGAGGGGTATGAGCTGGGATATCGAACCTTTGTGCTGCAAAGCGGCGAAGATTACTGGTTCACGGCAGCACGGCTGGCGAAACTGATTCGGGAGATCAAAAGCCGTTTTACCGATGTGGCCGTTACGCTGTCCATTGGTGAAAGGGATGACGAAACCTATACGCTATTATACGAGGCGGGGGCGGACCGCTTTTTGCTGCGGCATGAGACGGCTTCACCGAGTTTGTACGCCAAGCTGCATCCGACGATGACGATAGAAAGCAGGCGCAGTCGTCTGCTGGCTTTGAAGCGGATCGGATTTCAGATCGGGGCTGGATGTATGGTAGGGTTGCCTGGACAAACGAACAGTGATCTGGCAGACGATTTGGTCTATCTGCACAGTCTATCGCCGGATATGATCGGGATTGGACCGTTTTTACCGCATAGCAACACGCCACTCCGGGATGCCAGCCAGGGAAGCATGGAAAAGGCGCTGGATATCGTTTCGTTGTCCCGGTTGGTCGTTCCAGATGCGCTTATTCCAGCATCCACGGCGATGGGAACGATTCATCCTCAAGGCCGGGAGAAGGCGCTTCAGGCAGGGGCGAATGTAGTTATGCCTAATTTGTCGCCACTCGCGGTGAGGCCGAAGTATGCCATTTACGAAAATAAAATATGCTTGGGCGATGAATCTGCCCAATGTCGACATTGCCTGGAGCTGCGCATCCGTGGAGCGGGATTTGAAGTCGATATGGGGCGGGGCGATAGTTTGAGGGTACAACGACAGCTCATGAGAAAATGATGAAGCTGATCTAACTTTTATAGTAGTTAACCATAGGATTTCGCGAAATCCTCACCATAAGGGAGAAGGATCTATGTGAGTGAAGTACGGGAGAAAGTGTCGGCTGATTTTATTAATGAGGCAGAGATTATGGAAGCGGTGGAGCAGGGAAAACAGGAAGCAACGGATCGAAATCGTATTTTAGACATTTTGGAGAAAGGAAGGGCTTGCCGGGGGTTGAGCGCGACTGAAGCGGCGGCTCTTTTGCATGTGGATGATCCTGAACTGCTGGAGGAAATGTTTAGATCCTCACGAGCGGTGAAAGAGCAGATTTACGGCAATCGGATTGTGCTGTTTGCCCCTCTATATGTAAGTAACCACTGCGTCAATAACTGCGAATACTGCGGCTATAAGCATACCAATGACAGCTTTACCCGCAGCCGTTTGACCCCGGAGGAACTGGTCGAAGAGGTCAGAGTGCTTCAGGAAATGGGGCATAAGCGACTCGCACTGGAAGCGGGGGAAGATCCGCTCCATTGTTCTATTGATTATATCGTCGATTGTATCCGTCAGATTTACGATGTAAATGTAGACAATGGGAGTATCCGGCGGATTAATGTCAATATTGCCGCAACGACGGAGGAGGATTATCGGAAGCTTGCGGAGGTTGGGATCGGAACGTATATTTTATTCCAGGAAACGTATCATCGCGAAAGCTACCGCAAATATCATCTTCAAGGGCCAAAACGGAATTATGACTGGCACACGACTGCCATGGACCGCGCTATGCGGGCAGGGATAGACGATGTGAGCATCGGTGTGCTGTACGGTTTATACGATTTCCGTTTTGAGACGATAGCCATGCTTAAGCACGCTGAGCATCTGGAGGAAGTGTTTGGCTGCGGCCCTCATACCGTTTCCGTTCCCCGACTTCGTCCGGCTGAAAATGTGGACCCGGAACGCTATCCTTATTTGGTGAATGACGAGGATTTTATGAAAATTGTAGCGGTTCTTCGGCTGGCTGTACCTTATGCAGGGATGATCCTGTCTACGCGTGAGGAGCCGGAATTCAGGGACCGTGTCATTGGCTTGGGCGTATCGCAAATCAGTGCAGGTTCTGCTACTGGTGTAGGAGCATATGCGAGACAAGAGACGAATGATAAACCCCAGTTCGAGGTTGGGGATCATCGCTCGCCGATGGAAATCATCAAAAGTCTGTGTCGTGGCGGATACATGCCGAGCTACTGCACAGCCTGCTACCGTGAAGGCCGTACAGGTGATCGGTTTATGGAGCTGGTCAAATCAGGCCAGATTCACAACGTATGCCAACCCAACTCGCTGCTGACCTTTCAGGAATACCTGCTGGACTATGGGGATGAAGAGGCACGTGAGCTGGGAGCTGCCGCCCTGCGTGAAAATTTGGAGCGTATCCCACGCGAGTCGACACGTCGTTTGACACTGGAAAAGCTGGAACGCTTGGAAGCGGGCGAGCGGGATTTGTATTTTTAGAATATCGATCTTCTCTTTGGAATTGGGTAAATAAAATGTCCGAAGAAAATAAAGTATTAGACTATTGGAATAGGTGCGTCCATTGCGGAGGATTTCTCTGCAACTTTACAGCTGTTTCTTTAGTATGATGGACGGTGTGTACATGACCCGGGAAAGTTAGCTCATTACATTGCTCGTTCTTGTCGTTATGATCATAGAACTGGCTAACGGTAAGAAAAAATCATTTCGGCCACGACCTTTTTGATACCCGAAGCATTGCGGGTTTTTTCTTGAAATATAAGACTTTTTAGGCTTCGCGCCTATCGTTTGGTCTTATATTTTTACGAGAAACGTACCTAAAAGCGATACTCGTATCGCTACTTCGGAAGCTTAAGCTCTAATAAGACGCCGTCAGGCGTTTCTTCTTATCGCAGAGCCAAGCATTAATGCGGCGCAAGAGCAAGATAATAGCGCATATCCTTATTCTCACAAGTTATTTTAAGATAAAGAGAACTGGTATCTAATTATAGGGAGATGAGGGAGCGGAAATGATTAATGTAACGAAACTGCTTACCGGTATGAAGGGAGAAGGCGATGACCTTCGTTATACCATTAAGCCGGGACACAAACCGCATGGCGTTTCCACGGGCAGAGGGCCTGTCGTCGTATGGAATTCGACACGGGCTTGCAACTTAACCTGTAAACATTGTTATGCGAATGCCTGTCCTGCCCATGATCCCGATGAAATGTCGACGGAGGAAGCTAAGGTGTTTATTGATAATCTGGCCGCCTTCCAGGTGCCGGTACTGCTTTTTTCCGGTGGAGAGCCTCTGATCCGCAAAGATATTTATGAGCTGATTTCTTATGCGTCAAGCAAAGGGCTTCGGCCGGTAGTATCGACCAATGGCACATTGATTACCATGGACAAAGCGAAGATGCTAAAAGAAGCAGGGGTTAAATATGTCGGTGTAAGCCTGGATGGGCTGGAAGAGCGCCATGATGAATTTCGCGGGCGAAAAGGAGCCTTTGAACAGGCGCTTCAGGGTATCCGAAACTGCTTGGCCATCGGCCAGAAGGTAGGGGTCCGGTTCACGATCAGCAGACATACATATGAAGACCTGGATGGAGTCCTTGATTTGATCGAGCGGGAAAATATTCCTCGGGCCTGCTTCTACCATCTCGTCTATTCCGGCCGCGGGAGCGCCCTGCAGCAAGAGGATGTTACCCATGAACAATCCCGGCATGCTCTTGACCGGATAATGGCTAAAACGATGGACCTGCATGGCAAAGGCAAACCGGTGGAATTGCTCACCGTTGATAATCATGCGGATGGAGTTTACTTATACCAGCGGATGATGGAGCACGACCCGGAGCGCGCGGCTGAACTGCTTGGCTTGCTTCAGAGAAACGGCGGCAACCGTTCCGGAATAGCCATCGGCTGCGTGGATTGGCACGGCAACGTCTATCCCGATCAGTTCACGAGAGATATCGAAATCGGCAATATCCGCAAGCAGAAATTCAGCGAGATTTGGCGTGATGCCGCTCATCCGCTAATGGCCGGCCTGCGCGACCGTAAACCGCTGCTAAAGGGACGCTGCAGAGAATGCAATTGGCTGGATATCTGTAACGGGAATTTCCGGGCCCGGGCTTCGGTAAGCGGTGATTTCTGGGCGGAGGACCCATCCTGTTATTTAAGTGACCGCGAAATTGGAATCGTATAACACTGGAAAGGAAGGCTGAATACGCATGCTCGTTTCCTGGAATGTGACCAAGAAATGCAATTTATACTGCGAACACTGCTATCGCGACTCCGGGCCGGCATCGTCTGTAGAAGACCAGCTAACCACGGAGGAAGGCATCCGGCTCATTGATCAGATCAAGCAGGCCGGATTCAAGCTTCTCATATTCAGCGGCGGCGAGCCCTTGATCCGTGAAGATCTCTGCGAATTGATCGCGTATGCCTCGTCTATTGGCCTTCGTCCCGCACTTGGCAGCAACGGCACGCTTCTGACCGCCGCCAAAGCTGCGGAGCTGAAAAAAGCGGGGCTGGGGGGCATTGCGATCAGCATAGACAGCGCCACGCCTGAGTATCACAACCGGTTCAGGAATGCGCCGGAAGGCTGGCAGCAAGCATTGGAGGGCATCCGTTATGCCCGGGAAGCCGGGCTGAGAGTGCAGATTAACATGACGCTGACCGAGGGCAATATGGATGATTTCGTGCAGGTTGCCCAGCTTGCCGAGGAGCTTCATGTATCCTCTCTGCACCCGTTCTTTCTCGTCCCGACCGGACGGGCCGTCCATATCGAAGAAGACGGGCTGAAGCGGGAACGGTATTACTCGGTTCTGCGCAGTGTTCTGTCCAAACAGAAATCAACATCCCTTGAAATCAAACCGACATGCGCTCCCCAGTTCATGCCGCTTGCCAAGAGCATGGGGCTGGAAATGCGGTACACGCGCGGTTGTCTGGCCGGGGTCTCCTATTGTTCGGTGCTGCCGAGTGGCGAGGTGCATATTTGTCCGTACCTGCCGGTCAAGGTGGGGAATGTTCGCGAGCAGCCTTTTGATGAAATATGGCGGGATAATCCGGTGTTCCGGGATTTAAGGGATTTCGAGAAATATGAAGGAGAATGCGGCTCCTGTCCCGATGTGGGCATTTGTGGCGGCTGCCGGGCGAGATCGTACTATTACAGCGGCGGCAATTTCATGGCCGAAGAGCCGTGGTGTTACAAAAGATCGGCGGCGCTGTAAGCTGGGGAGGTGGAAAAGTGGACCTGGATTCGAACGACCGGAAGCTGCTGAATCGGCTGCAAATCGGGCTCCCTCTGGTCAGACGCCCTTGGAATGCCATTGCGGAGGAACTGGAATTACGCCAGGAAGATGTGCTTCAAAGGCTTGAAAGGCTGAAGAAAGAGGGATTCATCCGGCGGATCGGCGGGGTGTTTAATCCGGCGGGACTGGGATTTAGAGGCTGTCTGTATGCGATGGCAGTCAGGGAGGAGCTTTTTTACCAGACCGCTGCTGTCGTCAACAGGTATAGAGGCGTAACCCATAACTACCGCCGGCGCAGCAGGCTCAATATGTGGTTCACGCTGACTTCCCGGACCGAGGAAGAACGGGGGGCTATTCTTGAAACGATCCGTGAAGCGGCGGGCGGGCCGCTGCTATATGAGTTCCCCTCCGAGCAATTATTCAAACTAAAGGTCTTCCTGAATATGGAGGAAAAGGCTGATGCATCAGCCATTACACCCAACTCGAACTTGAATGGAGGCGCAACTTCCAAACAGGAACCATGCAAAATAGAAATAACGGATTTGCAGCTGATCCGCGAACTGCAGGGAGATCTTCCGTTGTCACCCGAACCGTATACCGAGATTGCCAATAAGACAGGTTGCAGCTTGGAAGAGGTGTTTCTGCGCTTGCAGGCGCTGCAGGCAGGAGGAGCACTCAAACGAATCGGAGCCGTTCTAAAGCATAGGGAAGCGGGATTTTCAGCAAATGGCCTGTTCATCTGCGTACTTCCTGAGGAGCATATACCTGAGGCAGGAAAAAGGCTGGCCGGTTATTCGGAAGTCAGCCACTGCTACAAGCGCCGGGCGCATCCCGATTGGCCGTATAATTTATACGCTATGATTCATGGACCCGATGAAGCGTCTGTTCGGAAAGTTGCGGAGCAATTTGTTCGGCGGGAAGGCATCAAGGATTACGATATTCTGTTCAGCACGGAAGAACTGAAGAAAACGAGCTTTTCGATCTAAAGCGCTTCTTATATTCACACGGATGCCGTCTCTTCAAGGACAGCGTCCGTTTTTCGTGTTGACAGGTTAACACTCTTTGACTATATTGAGTTTATTCGTAATGCTTACAATTTTACACAGATCGGAAGTACCGAGCGTGCAGTCTGAAAGTATCGGCAAAGGCCCCGCTAACCTTAATTGGTCGGCGGGGCCTTTTTTGCTTTATAAATGTATGAAGAAAATATAGTTCTAGACTGGAATTGTTGATTCTACAAGGTTTTGTAGCTGAGGAATCGTCAGCCTTTGAGAAATAAGTTTTAGACTGAATATCCAGGAGAAGGGGTCCGTACCGCAAACCGACACTGTTCGGAGAAAATAAAGTAGTAGACTGAGTATTGACTGGTGATCGCCCTGCAGTTGATGGCCGCCAGGCCTGCGGATCACTGGGCCAATCCACATCCGGAAAGGCATTCGTCAGTCTACAACTTTATTTTCTCAGTTTATCAAGACCTAATTTTAGGAAAGTCAGATATAATAAAGGGTTCCACATATTATACATGACTAATATGTGGAACCCTTTATGTTTAGCTATCGTTCCCGTTAGCTTAATCATCTAACCGTAATTATCACAATCCGACGGGTGAAAAAAGGATTCCCGCTACTTACTCAGAAGTTAACTTTTTGTATCCTTTTTAATCAGTGTTATCGGAAGTTTTTTCAAATTAATTTACACGTATCTCGGTCCTACCCCAAGCTAATAGGCCCTTGCCAAGGGCCGGTATCTACCACCCACATGACGTTTACACGCCCCTGCTTGTCTACGACGAATAGGTCAATCTGCTCGTCTGTCTGGCGTGCAGTCGCTGGGGTCGCACCACGAAAAGCGAAATTCGGACCGGTTAGGGCAACAGGTCCTTGCCAAGGGTCTGTTCCAACTACCCACATCACGTTCACACGTCCTTGATTATCTACAAAGAACAGGTCAATTTGGTTGTCCGTCTGACGTGCAGTTGCTAATCCCGTAAGCTCCCAAACGGAATCCGGTCCGGTTAGGGGAACAGGTCCTTGCCAAGAGCCTGTTCCAACTACCCACATTACGTTTACGCGTCCCTGCTTGTCTACGACGAATAGGTCAATCTGCTCGTCTGTTTGATGTGCGGTTACTATTTCTGCACCTACACCAGGTAGGGTGAAATCCGGACCGGTTAGGGGAACAGGTCCTTGCCAAGGGTCTGTTCCAACTACCCACATCACGTTTACGCGTCCCTGATTGTCCACGAAAAATAAATCAATTTGCTCGTCTGTCTGGCGTGCAGTCGCGAATCTTGCACTATGTGGAGCGAAGTTCGGACCGGTTAGGGGAATAGGTCCTTGCCAAGGGTCTGTTCCAACTACCCACATCACGTTCACACGTCCCTGACTGTCCACGAAAAATAGATCAAGCTGCTCGTCTGTTTGGCGTGCAGTCGCTAGACTCCCACCAGGCACCGCGAAGTTTGGACCGGTTAGGGCAACAGGTCCCTGCCAAGGGCCTGTATCTACTACCCACATTACGTTTACGCGTCCCTGATTGTCCACGAAAAATAAATCAATTTGCTTGTCTGTCTGGCGTGCGGTCGCGAATTTCGTACCAGGATAGACGAAATCAGGCCCAGTTAGGCGAACAGGCCCTTGCCAAGGGCCCGTATCTACTACCCACATTACGTTTACGCGTCCCTGCTTGTCTGCGACGAATAAGTCGATCTGGTTGTCTGTCTGGCGTGCGGTTGCTATGAAACTGTCGGGACGAGCTCTCAAAGCATGGGACTCCTCCCAAGAAGCCCACCAAAGACCTACGAGCCCATGGATTTTGTAAAACAGCGTGCTTACTGGTGAATGAAAGGTCCCAACAATTGGTTCATTGTATACAATCGATGTTGCACTGTGAAGAAATTGATTATGTATACCTAATTCAATAAATAATCCAAGTTCGTCAGCTGATGCAAATGGTGGATTATTAGTTAGGATTCTCCTTTCAGCGACTTCCCATCGAGAGTTCCATCCTGCTCTGGCTACCTTTAACTCTGGTGGAATTGACGTCCACGGGGCAACTGCATTTTGATCGGCAAATGGTTGAGAATCGTACCACTGATGAAATCTAACTATGAAATCGCGGTGAAATTGAAGAAATTCTAAACCTGCGCCAGGGTTTGGAGGTAAAATTCTTCGTGTCGGCAAACCAGGGTGAGCACTTGGGTCGTGCCAAGCGTGATGCAAATCTGCAAGTTCTTCAGGGAAATTAGGTATTATTGTCATTTTATTACCTCCTTTTAGGAAAAATATTTGCGATCACTTTCTAATCTAATATGCCAAATTTATGATTGTTTATTCTTGTTTGTATATCGTATCCATGCTCAGTTAACATTTTTCTTTGCACTCTCAATGTATAAAATAGGATGGCTGAAGTATCACTACTGGAATCATACATTGACTTTTATTCGATATTTAACGCCTTATATATTTATCTATTGGTGTGATCGCTGGGAGTTAAAATTCCTTAAACTAAATGGTTACAGTAGATTTCTAAAATATTTTTTATATAGAATCATTCTTAATGCCCCTGTTAACAGATTCAATGGCATGAATGACTGTCCTTTCAAATAGTGGAACTTCTATATCCTCTTTTTTTATTAATAAACCTAATTCTGTGCATGCTTAGCGTACAAAATTTCCGAGTTGTTGGCGGTACCCTTGGCGGTACCCCTAATTGTAGTCGTTTTTTCTGATGCCAGGACAATATTGTAATCTATTCCATTCGTTACTACACAGATAAGCAACAGTAAAAGTATCAATTTCTTCATTACTTTAACCCCCATTCTTTTGGGGTATTTTTCCCAAAATCCATTAGACTAATCTGCCCGTTAGTTGAGAAAAGGTAACCGACACAAAGCCGGCTACCTTTACAAAGTACTAATTGAGCTATCGTTTCCCGTTAGCTCAATGATCTGAAGAAATTGTTTCACTCAAGCTATTCCTCAGAAATCTCTACGTACTATCTAAACCCAATTTGACGCCGAAATTAGGCATTCACCTTGCCTAGGGCGAATATCTTAATGGGGAAGTACATTTTAAAAAAATGAGGCGATATACTTGGGATACTTTGTAACTGTCGAACCGGGCGTCAACGTATTTATAGAGGACATCAATCCGAAGGGAAATAAAACGATACTTTTTATTCATGGATGGCCGCTAAACCATAACCAGTTCGAATATCAGTTCAACTTCCTTCCAACGCTTGGATATCGTTGTATCGGAATGGACTGGAGGGGATATGGCAATTCGGATAAACCTTTTAGCGGTTACAGTTTCGATAGATTAGCAGATGATGTCCGCATGGTCATCGAGACGTTACAGTTAAGAAACATAACACTGGCAGGACACTCTACAGGAGGCGCGATCTCGATTCGTTATATGGCTCGTTACAAAGGGTATGGGATATCTAAACTCGTCCTGATCGACGCTGCCTCTCCATCTAGCGTTCCAAAAGAATTTACAAATAAAATCATCGAAGATACAAATCATGACCGACCGCAAATGCTGCAAGACCAAACAGGAATTTTTTTCTTTCAGTATATTTCCGAACCGAAATCCGATTGGTTCGTTTTAATGGGATTACAAGCGGCAAATTGGGCGACTTCCGCCATTATGGTCACGCTTAGAGATGAAAATGTTTACAATGATCTCGGTCAGATCAATGTACCCACATTAATTATTCACGGAATTCATGATAAAGTCGTTCCGTTTACCCAAGCTGAGGAAACAAATAAGCTGATCAAAAATTCGAAGCTAGTTCCGTTCCAATACAGCGGCCATTGCGCTTTTTTAGAGGAGCGCGATAGATTCAACCAATTATTATCTTCTTTTGCATAACGACTCGGATTAGCCGCACCATCGCTCCCCATAAATATAGTCCGCTAATGCCCGATGATTGAGCAAATCTGCCCGTTAGCTGAATAAGGTAACAGACATTCCCTCAAATCTTTTGATAGACCTCCGCATAGGAAAACTTAAGTTGTTCTCGCAACTTTTTATTTTCTTCTTCGAGCTTCTTCATCTTTCGTTTTAACGACGCAATGATGGCGTCCTTGTTGTTTTCATCCATTTCTCGCTTAATTTGTTTTGGTGTCGGCACTTGAGCTTGCTGCTGACGAAGCGATTCAATGCGCATACGTATCTCAGGATTGTTATAGAGGGTTGCTTTGCTTAAGCCAGAATCAGTTGCTACACTATTAAAATTGATGCCCTCTTTGGCTTTTACAAGCCGTCTAATCGACTCGTCCACTCTTTGTATGGTCTTTGTTTTGCGAGCCTCATGAACCTGCTTTAAATGCGCTCTGCGATCGTAATCAGACATGTTTTACACCTTGCTTTCTTTGATACGCTCCATTCGCCCATAGACGATGTTGCCTTTCTTGATCGTCTCATAGATGCTGGTCAGACGATCAAGGTTCTTTTGGTTTTTCTCCGCAATTTCGTCGCGGCCGTATTGTTTGGCAACTTCTATCATTTTTGAGGTGGATTGAATATGAATTTCGTACTTAGGTACGTCCATATCAGAGAGGCCTACAGCTAAGTCTTTACAAGGGCTGCCTCCGTTACAAGTTAAACAGGGGGGGTCTTCCGCGTATGGACAATTACCATTTACACGGGCCCGACAGGAGCCGTAGGGATTATCGATCGCATTTAGCTTCTGATCACGCCAGAGCGTTTCCAGGATATCGTATGGGATTTCCTCATCCTTATGGATCTCATGGATTTTCCCATTCATATCAAAGCTAAATACGCCTTGTTTGACAACTGTTTCAAAGGCTTTGCGCTTAGTATTATCCAGAAGTTTGGCATAGCGCATTGTCATCTCAGGAGAAGCATGCGCCAATAACTCCTGAACGATTAATATATCTGCTCCGCCATTGAGCATCTTGATAGCATAGGTGTGACGAAATTGATGAGTTTTAAAGTAGAATACGTTTCCGCTTTCATCAGTGATGTTCACATTTCTTGCTAGGCAGTTCATTTTCTCTCCAACCCATAATTGGGAATAAGGTTTGCCTTTTCTCGAACCACGAAATCGAATAAAGATGTATCTTTCTGGATTGTTGTCCTCATTGCTGTTCTCAATTGATTTTTTTATTAAAGCTGCTAACATATTAGCTAATTCGTCATCGATTGGAATACGATGACCCTTCACAAAAGTCTTTTCAATATCAGTTTCAATGTAGTATTTTCCATTGATTCTTAACAAACAATCTTGTGTTAATCCCAATACATCTGAGATACGCAAACCAGTCTTGAATGCTATCCATACCAAAGGTTGGACCTCTGGATGCAAATGATTCAAGTTAGCAAAAAGTTGTTCTAATACATACTCCGGTATGTAATCAATTTGATCGTAGGGTTTCTTTTTACGTTTAGGTCTGTCTTCGGGGCAATGTCATATTCATAACGCTGAATGTCATCTAAAAACTTACTAACGGCAGATAGATTGTATTTAATGTAAGATTCAGGGTTTGAATTACGTTTTTCAAGCTTGTTTGCACTTTGGTGGAGCCATTCAATATATTTTAAAGTATGGCTTCTTTGTAGATCTTTCAAGCCAGTCCATAAAGGCTCCAAGGTGCAAATGAAGTTTAAGAACTCAGGAATAACATACATATAGACTACTGCAGTAGACCATGTGAAATTGTTTTTGTTTAAAAGACGTTGCTTTAAATATCCTTTAACATTACTCCGCATTGAAGGGTTTCTTATTTTCGAGAAGTCAACAAAATATTGTGATTGTGACTTATTGTAATTAATCCCATATGTAGCATACAAAGTTCGGATGTCCCAACGATCTTTATCCCATTCCTCACGAGTATCAGTTAGTTGAGATATAGTAAAGTGCATATGTCTTAAAAAGTGTGTAATTGAACATTTGACTATTTGTTCTCCGTACACCTCATGTTTCTTTATAGTTTTTGTACGGATATTTTGATTCTCCAACCAGAACAACCATTCCCGGTCTGCCTTATCAATATTCAAATCTAGCAAAGATTCTAGTCGAGGATGTTTTTCATTAAGAAATCTTGTGAGCCGGTTTATGTTAGTGAAATTAGTTCCAAATAAGCTTGAAAAAGACCATTCATCATTAAATAATTTATGGAACACCACATACTTCATTTCAAGATTAACAAACGGGTTATGGAACTCGAACCGAATATTTCTATTAGATCGATTATATTTGTTTCGCTGATCCTGAAAATTAGCTATTGAACCTATTATTTCTACAGTCCAAGTATTTTCAGTCAAGAAATAGGGGTCCTCAACTTTGTGAAATGACACAGATCCATCATCATGAACTAACCTCTCTTGATAGCTGGAAATCTCTTGTTCAACCCGATTATAATGCAACCTAATCGCATTGACTTGTCTTTTATTCTGTAACACCACTGTCAGTTATCTCCTCTGGTTGTATATTGCCAAGCTGAAATGCATGCTGAGCTTTTTCCCAATTCTCACGAATATCTTCTTCCGATGGATGGACATACATGTTCATAGTTGTTTGAATATTGGCGTGGCCTAATCGTTCTTGCACTTGTTTGATGTCTTTCGTTTGACGGTAGAATATTGTTGCATGCGTGTGCCGCAGCAAGTGAGGGTGAATATGCATCCCCGTTTTCTTACGCAGCACTTTAAATAAGGCGCGTACATCACGGTCATTCATCGGTTGTCCCACTCGGTTTCCCCGTAGTTTAACAAATACGAAATTCGTATCGATTTCAAGATCATCAATCACGTTGTATAGGTAGTAGTCGTATAAATCCATGAGTCCCTGCGAAACAAACAATTCCCGTTCACCCGTCTTGAGTTTAGCTCCATTCTCCAATTCACCGCGGTCCGTTAAACGTATTCGATGACCATACTTGTGATCGAATACGAAGTCTTCCATGAAGAGTGATAATGCTTCCCCGATACGTAGTCCCGTTTCAAACAACAGCTGAATCAACAATCGATCACGAATGTTCGTTGTGGACTCGTAGATGTGTTCGACCTCCTCCTTATGCAAAGCCCTAGGTTTTCTTCTAGGTTCTTTCAGCTTTAAAACGTTCTTATTCGTCGGTTTTCCTTCATTGACATGATGTAGGAATCCCTTATATTTACTATGACCACCTCTAAATACCTGTCTGATCCAGGTATTTTAAATACTTCATCACAGGAACAACTGGAACACCTACCTCATCCAACAACAAATATCTCTTTTTATTATCATTAAGAATTACTTCTTGTACTCTCACAGCGCCACTCCCAACGAAAGCATTTATCCTCAATATATTAAACAATTTATATTAATTTTTTAAGCCATAGTTAATAATTCTTTTAAACAAAAAATAGAGGAGATTAGCTCATATATTGAACTAACCATCCTCTATTTACGTTACTACAATTAACCGAGTCTAAAACTTTATTTTCTTTTGAGTGTATGGAGCGTAATCTGTTGCTTTAATGATCCGTTTGATTCAGGAATGGCTGCCAGCACCAACGGCTTGCTCCCATGCCAGCATAGCGGATGGGAAGCATTCGATGGCACGAGGGAAGACTCCCTGAACATAGGCGATGAAAATACCATAGTTCACTATGGGTACCCCGGCGGCTTCCGTTTCTGCCATCCGGTGAAGCATGGTACGTCGATTGAGCATGCATGCCCCACAGTGAATAACCAGGGCATATTCGCTCAGATCGGCAGGAAAGCTGGAACCGGATGCGTGCTCGATGATGAGACGTTTGCCTATCGTTTGACGGAGCCAACGGGGTATTTTCACACGACCGATATCGTCAGACTGACATTGGTGCGTGCAGGCTTCAGCAATGAGTACGCGGTCACCATCCTTGAGACGGTCAATGGCTCTTGCGCCTCGTACGAGTTCGTCAAGGTCACCTTTATGGCGGGCGAACAGGATGGAAAAGGAGGTCAGGGGTACATCCTTGGGAGTATCAGCTGCTACCTTCATAAAAGCCTGTGAATCGGTAATGACCAAGCGGGGCTTGCGCCCCAGTCGCTCCAACGTCAGTCGCAGCTCATGTTCTTTGGTCACTACGGCGATGGCATCGTTCTCTAACGTATCGCGGATCGTCTGCTGCTGTGGCAGAATCAGTCGGCCTTTTGGCGCAGCTTTGTCGATTGGAACGACCAGCACGACAAAATCGCCGGGCGACAGCAGATCACCGACGATACGGAAACGATCCTCGTTTTGGGGAAGGGCATCCATGATGGCCTTTTTCAGTTCCGCGTCTCCCCATAGGTTAGAGGCACTGAAAGGAATCAGGGATAAATCCAGTTCAGCCCCTAGCGTTGCGGTTATTTTCTCTGTATCTGCAAGGATATCTGTTTTGTTTAATACACCAATGACGGGAATCTTCTTGGCACGTAGCTTTTCGATTAGCCCATGTTCAAATGCGCTAACCCCAACAGTAGCGTCGATGATTAGCAGCGCCAGATCCGTGCTATTTAATATTTCTAGCGTTTTGTTGCGGCGCAGCGCCCCGATCTCACCCTCATCGTCCAGTCCGGCGGTATCCACCAGAACAATGGGGCCAGCAGGCAGCAGCTCCATCGGCTTGAAGACTGGGTCTGTGGTCGTTCCTCCTACGGGAGATACCACGGCGGCGGGCTGGCCGGTCAGGGTATTCAGAATGCTGGATTTGCCAGCGTTGCGGCGACCGAGCAGGGCGATATGCGGTCTGTTACTACGGGGGGTATCATTCATTCCCATCGTGAATTCCTTCTTCCTGCCCCGGAATCCCGGGCTTGGTTACTGTATAGGGATGGCACAATTGCTCAATGCGCGAGCGGTATGAATGCCGTAACAGGCATTGGCGGGGATCTCCATTTCCCCTAGCGCATCCCGCTCGGTTCGCGTATCCTTTTGCAGAGGAAAGGCTTCGGTCATGTCATAGACCCGTTGTGGGAATGCGCGTCATATGCAGTAACTGGCGTGCGCTCGCAGCTCGTTTTTCCTCAACACGAGCCTGAACCAGATCCGGCTCAACCAGCTTGAGGGCACGTGTTGGGCATTTTCCAATGCAGGCGGGACCACCCTCTATGCCTTCACACAGATCACATTTGCTGGCAATCATTCGCTCTTTGGGCTGCAAACGTCCTGACACATTCGTGTACAGTCCATCCTGAACTACAGGCTGCCCGTCCCGATATTCGGGTACCATGGTAATAGCACCGTAAGGGCAGGCGATCATACAGGTTTTACAACCGATACAGCTCTCGCTGTTAATGAGAATACAGCCGTCCGCGTTCGTAATCGAGCCATTCGGACAAGCGTTGGCGCAGGGGGCATCCTCACAGTGACGGCATTGGACAGGGGCAGTGACCCCAATAGATTTGATGACCTTCAGACGTGGGTGAAAATGAAACTCATCATCCGGCGAGATAAAAGGGTTACCTGCTGAATGTGCGATGACACATGCGATTTCACAGGTACGACAACCGATACACTGATTCGGATCAGCTAAAACAAAACGGTTCATACAACTCGACTCCTCTCTAACTTACGACAAAAATGGATAAAGTATGAAAATTTTTAAAAATGCAGTGTTTGTTGGTGCAGAACATGATGAGCACAGGATGAACACGGATAGGACTCAGTAGCCTCTTATTAAGCATGGAGAGGCAGGATGCCGCCATGGTTCACCCTTTTAACTTAACGTGCTAATGAATGGAGTTACCTGTATTCTCTTTAGCGGGAGCATAACAGCTACGGCTTTGCTTACCTGGTCCGCGCTTTTGGAAGGTCGTGTGCAGCAGATGATGCGATACATGACCAAGTGGCTCACCTAAAAATTCATCGTACAGCTTAATAATGTGAGGATTTTCATGCGATTTTCGCACCTGAAGCCCCGCATCATGTCCATAAATAGAGGATTTGCGTGCACGGTAAGCTTCAATCCGGTGTTTTTCCAGCATGAGCTTGGGTTGACCGCCTCCGCTAATACATCCGGCAGGACAGCCCATTACCTCAATAAAATGATAATCACATTCGCCCGCTTGCACACGATTCAGCAGTCGATGGGCATGTTGCAACCCCGCGACGACCGCCACCTTGAGTTGCAACTCTCCCACCTGAACCTCAGCGACTCGAATGCCTTCCTCACCGCGTACAAAATCCAGTTGGAGTTTCGATAGCTTTTCATTCGTCAGCAGCTCGTAGCCTGTACGGATGGCAGCTTCCATAACGCCTCCGGTCACACCAAAAATAGTGCCCGCTCCTGAATATTGTCCTAACGGTGAATCGAACTCTTCATCAGGCAGATTCATAAAATCAATGCCGCGCTGCTTGATCCAGTATGCCAGTTCACGCGTTGTCAGTACCTCATCCACGTCACGGTAGCCGTTGGATTCCATTTCAGGACGATCACATTCGAATTGCTTGCAGGTACAAGGCATGATCGCAACGCTATAAATGTTCGCAGGTTCCACCTCGTCCAGTTGGGCACCATAGGTTTTGACCAGCGATCCTAGCATTTGCATAGGGGATTTGCAACTGGATAAATGGTCCAACAGATCGGGATATTCAATCTCGGCGAACCGAACCCATGCCGGACAGCAGGAGGTAAACATCGGTAGCGGCCCACCTTCGGTTACACGACGAATCAGCTCGGTGCCTTCCTCCATAATGGTGACATCAGCTCCAAAGTTGGTGTCATATACCCGATCAAAGCCAAGACGGCGTAGAGCCGCAGCCATTTTACCTGGGGTGAGCGTACCAAATGGCATACCAAATTCCTCCGCGATTGAAACACGAATGGCTGGAGCACATTGAACGATCCGAAACTGTCCCGGTTTCGTCATCATGCCGGTTACCTTATTCAGGCTACCGCTATAATAGGCAGCGAATAACGGTTCTCCGATGTCAGCAGGCATATCGCGCTCACGCAAACGTTCCTGTCGTCTGCTGGCGGCTTCCTGTGGGGATGAATCTGCCCAATCGGATGCGTATACGCTGCATATTTGTACACATTGGCCACAGATCACGCAGCGGTCTGCATTCACGGTTTGCGGCTCTCCGGGCTGTCCTTCTATGGCATCTACTGGACAAACCCCTGCACAGCGTCTGCACCCGGTACACATACTGGGATCAATATGAATAATGGGGTTGGTGTTATCCGTCGTCTCCATACAAGGAGCCGAAGAGGCATTGTTAGTTGTTATGGACATCTTTTTTCTACCTTTCTGCGGCTGATTTTGGCCTTACAGGCTCGGGAAGAAGACTTCCCGCCGCCGCTCGGGAAGCGGATCCGACTTGACTATAGCCAGCCGTAGTACATCATTGGGACAGGCTTCTACACAGGCAGGCTGTCCTCCGTTTGTGTTTGCGCACAGGTCGCATTTGCCTGCGGCGGTCCGGGGGAGAGCCTTGTGATCGGCACGGTCGGTTAAGCCGGGTTGCGTCATGACTCGTCCTTCCCGGTAGACGGTAGATACCTCAATGGCCCCGAAAGGACAGGCCAAAACACAAGAGGTACAGCCGATGCACAGCTCCTCGTCAATCATGACCACACCGTTCTCCTGTCGAATGGCCTGAACTGGACAGGCATGTGCGCAGGGCGCATTTTCACAATGTCGACATTGAATTGGCACATATGTGCTTCCGCTACGCACCACATACACCTTGGGTACCACCGGCACGTTGACAGTTCCAATAGAAGCGCCCACGTTGTTACTCTGTCCGTGGACCGCGAAGCAGGCCAGCTCGCACGCTTTGCAGCCGATGCAATGTCCGGCATCTGCAACCACAAAGGAAGAAGCGACAGCGTTTGTTCTATTGGCTGCTCCCATTCTACTCCTCAAAGCTGACCGGGTATTTGCCGGACTGTGCAGCATGTTCCGCGTGCCGCTCATCTCGTCACCTTATCAGCTAAAACGGCTTCCTGGACGTTCATTTGTCTGCGAATCCGTTGGTACGATTCATGTACATCACGTTCGGCCTGCGCTTGGTCGGCAATCCTTTCCAGCCGGATGGCACAGTATTTTAATTCAGGTGTTTTAGATACCGGGTCCAGAAAATCGGCGGTCAACTCGTTACATGCTCCAACCCACCAGTGATAGGTCATGTAGGTCGCACCTTGTTGCACGCGGTCACTGATTTGTGCCCTTGCCATGATGCGTCCACGACGGGAGGATATGGCAACAATTTCGCCATCCAGAATGTTCAGATCTGCTCCGTCTTCCGGGCTAATCTGAATAAAGCCAGGCTCATCAGACAACTGGCGTAGCGCACGGCAATTGCCAGTCATGGTACGCACCGAGTAATGGCCTACCTCACGAACTGTAGATAAGACAAGTGGGTATTTTGCATCCGGCTGTTCTTGTGGCGGACGCCATTCGCAGGCGAATAATCGGCCTTTGCCACTAGGCGTGGAAAATTGATTGCCCTTATACAGATACGGTGTACCTGGATGATCCTCTGTAGGACAGGGCCATTGCACGCCGCCTTGATCCTCCATTTTTCGGTAGCTGGCACCAGCGAATAACGGGCAGAGGCTGCGCATTTCATCCCAAATTTCTTCTGTGTTTGCATACGGCATAGGGTAGCCCATGGCGGTAGCAACTTCGCTAATAATGGCCCAGTCCGGCTTTACATCACCCTGCGGCTCGACGGCCTTACGGATGCGCTGAAAGCCCCGGTCTGCCGAAGAATATACACCGTCATGCTCACCCCAGGCAGTAGAAGGGAGGATGACATCGGCGTGCAGCGCCGTTTTGTTCATGAATATATCCTGCACCACGACAAATTCCAATTGGTCTAGCGCTTCACGTAACTCTGCGGCGTTCGGATCACTTTGTACAGGGTCCTCGCCGAAAATATAATAAGCTTTCAGCTTGTTCTCCTTCAGGATGAGGTGCGGTACCTCTGTAAGGGGATATCCTTTTTTACGCGGCAGCTCGACACCCCATGCTTTTTCGAACTTTTTGCGAGCCGCGGTGTCCGTTACATCCTGGTAGCCTGGATACACATTCGGCAATGCGCCCATGTCGCAGGAGCCCTGTACATTGTTTTGTCCCCGTACAGGTCCGATGCCCACATTCGGCTTGCCCAGATTTCCGGTTAACAATGCAAGGGAAGCGAGCCCCTTTACTACGTCAACGGCCTGTGAAAATTGGCATACACCCATCCCATACAGGATCGTAGCGGTAGGGGCCTTTGCATATTCCCTCATAGCCGTCCGAATGTCAGCCGCCTTGACCCCCGTAATGCCTTCCGCATATTCGGGCGTATATTTTTTAATGCTTTCTACGTATTCGGCAAAGCCTTCTGTGTTTGCTTCCACATATCGTTTGTCATACAGTCCTTCATGTACAAGCACATGACCAAAAGCATTCACCAAAGCCATGTTCGAACCGCCTTTTAGCGGTAGCCACATATCTGAAATACGTGCGGTTTCAGTCATGCGCGGATCGCATACAATAATTTTGGCACCTCTTTGCTTGGCAGCTACAATGCGTCTTGCGACGATCGGATGCGTTTCAGGTGCATTATATCCAAACACGAAAAGGAGATCCGAATGTTCAATTTCAGGAATAGAGTTGGACATGGCCCCATCCCCGAGTGAGTATGTCAAACCTGCCACAGAAGGGCCGTGGCATACACGAGCACAATGGTCAATATTGTTCGTACCAATGACCGCCCGCATGAACTTTTGCATGACATAATTAGCTTCGTTTCCCGGTCCGCGTGCGGAGCCTGTCCCCATAATGGAGTCGGGTCCGTATTTTTCCTTAATTGCTGACAGCCGTTCGGCAGTATATTGAATGGCTTCCTCCCACTCCACTTCCTCCATGATGCCATTTTTGCGAATCATGGGCTTGCGCAAGCGTGCAGTCAGAATCTGCGGGTCATTCAGAAAATCCCATCCATAGTGTCCTTTCAGACACAGTGTTCCTTCATTTGTACGACCATTAGCCGGCTCTGCGCCAATTACCTGTCCCTTGTCTACCAGTAAATTAAGCTGGCAACCACTTCCGCAGTAGGGACATACCGTTAATACCTTGTCTGCCATGTGTGCAGCACCTCTTTTTATATGAAATAGATGAAACTCGTAACATGAAAAAAGCCAATACAAAAATGCCGCTTTACGCTGCATCCTGTACTGGCTTATCCGCGAGCGAGGAGACAATCTCCTTCCCGCTAATCCAACCGGTGTATGTGTTGTAGTTCAAGAGTAATGATAATATGTCCGTCTCCATGGACGGAGGGGCAGATCTCCCAAGTGTAAGTGAAGGGACTGCCAAGCGTTTTTTCGGCTTCGTTCATAAACTCCTTTTCCAGATAAGGACGAAGGACATTCCAATATTCCCTGACCTTGTCCTCAGCCCCTTCATGAACGAGAATTTCGGACAGGTTGGACAAGGTGCCTCGAATTTCTACCGTAATCTGAAGCGGCGAATCCAGTGAAACTTTGACGTTATCCGGTCCTTTTCCCCGGTAATGCTTAACAATGCATACGGCTAGCTTCCTTATGCGCTCACGGTATTCCCATTCGGTATTCAACATATGGACACTCCGCTTCGAATCAAAATAAAGGCGTACTTGCCGCGCATGCCGGACATCCTGTGTAGCTAATTTGCAACAGAACCCACCCGTTCCGCCCAAAGTGGTCTGCCCAGCACGGCGTATCACCCCTCTATGGTAGAACAGGTTGCCCCGGAAAGATGTGAAATTCATTACACTGCGCCATAATTTTGCATAGATTAGGTTGGATTGGACGATATTTGGGGGAATGAGGTAGGGAGAAGAAGTATAAATTTTGTCTGTGATGATTGATTATGGTTTGGGCTGAAACTTAAAAGGGGGGCCTGACGCTTGTCTTCCATTCTCAAGGGTAACTATTTGCGTCACTTTTAAGTACTTTTTCTGGTCTGTCAATAACCTTACTTAAAATTATCTTATTTCTTGAGTGGTTTGCTTGTTCTTGTAATGAAATGCAAACTGATGAAGAAAATCTGGATTGTCTACGGCTATCTCGGTACTTACTTCATTCCAGTTACGTCTTTATCTTTCGTTATTTTCACTTCGTTTAAGCAATTAACTATTGTTTGAATGTTATTCTATAATTATACTGATAACAGTCAAATAATTATTTGAATGTTGGAGGAAGACATGAACAATAAATGGAACAAATTAATTTATAAAGTAGGCGCTCCGTTATACGATCGTTTTTTTAATTCGGGTATTTTTTTCAACGCAAGGAAAAGAGTATTCGACAATCTTTCTTTGAGTAAAAGACAAAAAGTTTTGTTTGTCGGCGTTGGTACTGGGGCAGATTTGGAGTTCTTAAAAGGGCAAGACTTAGAAATAACAGCGATAGATATATCCTCCGCAATGCTAGCTAGAGCTATTGATAAAGTAGACGGGCAGAAAAACATTGAATTTTTAGAAATGGATGCTCAGCATTTATTATTCCCTAATGGTTCATTCGACCTGGTTGTTGCCAATCTTATTCTTTCCGTTGTTCCAGATGAACATCAGTGTATTAGTGAAATTATTCGTGTTACAAAGGAAAAGGGAACAATCCTAATTTTTGATAAATTTATGCCCGAAGGAAAAAAACCTTCTATAGGTATAAGATTACTTCGTCCAATCATAGCTGTATTAGGAACGGATATTGGTCGGAATTTAAACTCTATCCTGGAACCGCATATGAATCAAATATACATAAAAGAAAATTTGTCTGTTTTATTTAATGGAATGTATCGGAAAATAATACTGGAGAGGAAATAGAAAATTTTTCTATATCAATGATTATTTAATGAACGGAAAATGGCTGGTTTATAGCCCGTTACTGGACTTTTCATGTGATAAATTTGTATCATGGAAAATCAAATAAGAGGAATCGAGGCGCTAATGCTTCGGTAATGAGGTCGGCCAATGTGCCGGCCTTTTTGATTTCTTCTGTTGTTTTGAATGTGGTGGCGGAAGAGAGACGCTACAACGTAGGATGACACTTGGACACTAAAGGCTGATAGCTCAGCGATTCCTGCAAGGTACCAGTTAACCAGCGGAAACATGAACAGTCTGGTCAGAACCCTTGCGCGGTTCAATTCCGCAACGTGCCTCATGATAGATGGGTAGGATTGTCCGAAATTTTTGTTGAAAAATTACAATAAAATACTTATAATGCAACTTAATACAACTACCTGTAAAAAACTTTATTGATCAGGAAGGCATAAATAGATTTTTTACATAATCAATTTGATTGATAAAGTACGCAGGTACAAAAAATTAAAAGGAAGAGGGTTTTTGAACATGAAAAACATCAAAAAAGCTTCTGTATTATCCGTTTTGTCTTTAGCTCTTGCAGTTCCATTAACTGCTTCTGCAGCAACTACGACCGATGTTGCACTGGCTACAACTAACTCAGCAGCAGTTTCCAAATCTGCAAACACATCGACTGGTGTGACTACACCAACAACAGGGGATCATGTCATTACTCCACAAGCTACTGATGGACAAATTGTCGATCGTCCAGTAGCTGGATTTAATGATTCTGCTGATTTTGACATTAAAGGAGGATATGGATATGTAAGATTATATATAAGAAACACAGGAAACACTACTATAACTTTTACTGTGAATCAGGGAAGTGTATCTGGTGCGGAAAAGTACAGTGGAACAGTAAAACCTGGTAAAACATTCGATAAAGTATTAAATTCAAGCAGGGCATGGTCTTCAGGGAAATTTTATGTTAGTTTAAGTAGTGGTTCTGGTTCCATGTCTGGAAAGCTCGGAGTTCGGACTAGTACTAATAAGAATTTTTAGATATAATTGCTGGAAAAGCGAGCCAATGAGGCTCGCTTTTTTTTTGTTTGGGGTGATATTCATGAAGAAAGCCCGAAATCAGGAATATGTATGCTTTGCAACGACCTCAACTCGAACCCGAAGCATACAACAATGGGTGCATCCTTTTGTGATACATGTTGCGATATTGTCCGGTTCTTGTTCTTTGACGACCATTTTCGATAATCAATAAAATGGCCTTGTCATTCCTCTCTAGTAACTGTACTTGCCAATAATCACTTCGATAATTTGGAAGCTGAAAAAGCTGACAGTATCCCTATGCCGCTCTGAGTTGCGTTTTTATTGGGCTAATGTAGCCCCGAATTGAGCTTGGTCGTAGATATTCAATCATGTCCTGTTTTTTCTGTAAGCGGTAGTGATGTAACCCATTGATCAAGCTTCCTTTGCCATCATAGATGCAGCACATCGGAGCAAACATCAGTAGGGTCAAGTAACGGTCAATGGCCTTAGCGGATCACTACCAGGTTCGAAAGTACGTTTCAATCACCCAACGTTTGCTGTAGTAGCTTAGAATTTCTTCATTTGTCAGTGAAACATCCGTGCTTAGACAAGCCTTCATGGGTTTGGGGTCAAAACCTTCCCCCTCTTTCCAACACAGCAGCAGTGCGGCGTTTTCCAAGAGATTGAGCTTTCCTTCCTAGCGATATACCCGATAAGCGGAGGAATTTTATAAAATTGGGTAAACTATAAGGGAGTCTTAATTGACTCCCTAATTTTTATGGATGGAGTGATTTGCGATGCGTGATGAAACAGTTAAGCACAAGCATACAAACAGCCTTATAAGCGAAAGAAGTCCGTACCTATTACAACATGCCCATAACCCTGTAAACTGGCTCTCATGGAGTCCTGAAGCCTTTTCTAAAGCTACAAGAGAGGGCAAGCCTGTATTTTTAAGTATAGGCTATAGTTAGCCTTCGGGCTAACATAGGTATAATTTAAGAACTTGTCATTGGTGTCATGTAATGGAAAGAGAATCATTCGAGGATGAAGAGGTTGCGGAGATATTAAACCGGGATTATGTATCCATTAAGGTGGATCGAGAGGAACGCCCGGATGTGGATCATATTTATATGTCCATCTGTCAGACGATGACCGGGCATGGAGGTTGGCCGCTGACGATTTTGATGACGCCGGATCAGAAACCTTTTTTTGCGGGTACGTATTTGCCCAAGGAGCAAAAGTTTGGCCGTGTCGGTCTGGTGGAGCTGCTGGACAAGGTGGGTACCCGGTGGAAAGAACAGCCTGAAGAGCTGGTGGAGCTGAGTGAGCAGGTGCTTACCGAGCATGAGCGGCAGGACATGCTTGCGGGTTATCGCGGTGAACTGGATGAACAGAGCTTGAATAAAGCTTTCCATCAATACAGCCACACCTTCGATAAGGAATATGGCGGCTTCGGAGAAGCACCCAAGTTCCCTTCTCCGCATAACTTATCTTTTTTGCTACGATATGTACAGCATACGGGAAGTCAACAGGCACTGGAAATGGCAGAGAAGACGCTGAATGCGATGTATCGGGGTGGAATCTACGACCATGTTGGCATGGGATTCTCGCGGTACTCAGTGGATGAGAAGTGGCTGGTGCCGCATTTTGAAAAAATGCTGTATGACAACGCTCTGCTGGCCATTGCTTATACAGAGGCTTGGCAGGTGACGGGCAAGGAGCTGTACCGACGGATTACGGAACAAATCTTTACATATATCGCAAGGGACATGACAGATGCAGGAGGGGGTTTTTATTCGGCGGAGGATGCGGATTCCGAAGGAGAAGAGGGTAAATTCTATGTCTGGGACGAATCTGAGGTAAGGGCTGTACTGGGCGATAAGGATACCATCTTTTTTAACGATTTGTACGGGATTACACCTTACGGCAATTTCGAAGGACATAACATCCCGAACCTGATTGATATCAATCTGGAAGCCTACGGGATCAAGCATGACTTGACCGAACAGGAATTGGAGCATCGGGTCAGTGAGTTGCGAGCCAAGCTGTTTGCTGCCAGGGAAGAACGGGTTCATCCTCACAAGGATGACAAGATTTTGACCTCGTGGAACGGGTTGATGATTGCTGCTTTGGCGAAGGGGGGGCAGGCTTTTGGAGATACCAGATATACAGAGCAGGCCCAGAAGGCAGAGTCGTTCTTATGGAATCATCTGAGACGGGAAGACGGACGGCTCCTGGCACGTTATCGGGACGGGGATGCAGCTTATCCCGGCTATGTAGATGACTATGCTTTTTATGTGTGGGGCTTGATTGAGCTGTACCAGGCGACCTTTGATGTACAATATTTGCAAAGGGCGCTGGCGCTCAATCAGGATATGATCGATTTGTTCTGGGATAAGGAACGGGACGGATTATTCTTTTACGGGTCAGATAGCGAGCAGTTGATCGCCAAGCCCAAAGAAATTTATGACGGGGCCATTCCGTCGGGTAACAGTATTGCGGCTCATAATTTTATGCGATTGGCACGGCTGACGGGTGAATCCCGATTGGAGGGCTACGCAGCGAAGCAATTCAAGGCTTTCGGCGGTATGGTTACTCATTACCCCACAGGCTATTCGGCGTTGCTCAGTTCGTTGTTGTATGCAACGGGTACGACGAAGGAGATTGTGATTGTGGGCCATAGGGATGATCCGCAGACCGTACAGTTCATTCGGGCGGTTCGAGTTGGATTCAGACCCCATACAGTGATTATTTTAAAGGATGAAGGACAGCCAGAGATTGCAGAGACGGTTCCATATATCCGTGATTACACTCTTGTGGATGGCAAACCAGCGGTATATGTGTGTGAACATTTTGCCTGTCAAGCGCCTGTCACAAGCCTTGAAGAGTTGAAAGCCTTGCTGGATTGAACTGAATAAAAGTGGTTATGATCCCCTCGGGGGTAGCGAACACATAGTGTTTTTCGAGAGAAAAGACCTATGTTGTGCCTCCCCCAAGGGGATTATTTATGTATATTTATAAGTAAAACACACTTTAAAATAACATTTTATCAATAAATTCAGTGTATTATATTTAAGAATTTTTAGGTATATTATATTATATAACCGATTCCAATTAATCTCGTTGTCATTGAAATATAGGTATATATACCTAGAATGATCGGATTTATGCCTATTTTAGTGTCCAAGCATTTTTTGGCAGAAGATGATCGGGGAAAAGAGTATGTTGGGGGCAGAGCGAGGCGGTTCACAGGAAGCAGGAAATTCAGAAGATGAAACGGAGAGAGGTTAAGCAATGAACAAATTTTGGGGAAAGATAGAATGGCTCGTAGGAAGGGTATTCAGTAAAAACTTTAAAACGAAGTTGATGGTTGCTTTTATTGCTTTTCTGATCATACCGTCTGTTATTGTCGGGGCATTGTCATTTACGAGTGCCAGTCAGCAGATTAGAAGTCAGATTCAAGGTAGTGCTCAGCAAGCGATTAACCGTACCAATTTTGCTATTGATAGCACCATAAAACCCAAAACACATGACGCAGATTATTTCGCCAAAATGCTTGCAGGCACTCTTTTGGAAACGAAGGATCAAACGGTCGTATTGGAGCAATTTTTCAAGCAATACTCAGCGCTCCATCCTGAGACGGACTATATTTACTATGGCACGAAAGATGGTAAATTTGCGACCTATCCGCCGCAGCAATTATTGGATACCTATGATCCCAGAACCAGACCCTGGTACGAGAAAGCCATAGGTAATAAGAACACGGCGGCTATTAGTGCGCCTTATCTCTCGGCAGGAACGCATCAAATGACTGTAACCGTATCCAGAGCCACAACAGATGGATCAGGGGTTATTGGTATTGACCTGAAGATCAGCACGATTAAAGATACACTGAACAAAATCAAGGTAGGACATGCAGGGTATGGGATACTTTTAGACAGCAATCGTACATATATTGTGCATCCTACCATCGCACCAGGTACCAAAATCTCCGATATTGAATCACCAATATTTAAGTCAGATGCTGGTGAATACGAGTATGAGTTTGAAGGTCAAACCAAGTACATGAATTTTGCAACCAACAAGCTGACAGGCTGGAAGATTGGCGGTACTTTATTTTTATCCGAGGTGGATGATGCGGTACGTCCGATTCTGATTCGTACGCTATTCACGATAGCCGGATGTCTGGTGTTCGGTATTCTCATTGTCTTTTTCCTGATTCGCTCGATCATCAAGCCTATCTTGAAACTGAAGGAGCAGGCTGTGAGTGTGAGCAAAGGCGATCTGACACAAGAAATCCAAGTATCCACTCATGATGAAATCGGAGAACTGGGACTCGCCTTCCGAAACATGCAGCAAAACTTACACTCTGTCATTCAAAATGTAGGAAACAGTGCGGATCATGTAGCCCGATCATCGAATGAGCTGACGATCAGTGCTGAACAAACGAGCGCAGCCAGTGAGCAGGTGACCATGGCCGTCCAAGAAATCGCTAGTGGTGCGGAGAAGCAGACCATTGGTTTGGAAAATAATTCAGCAGCCCTTGATGAAATTGTACTGGGAGTCACTCAAATTGCCGATCGTTCTGTCACGGTAGCTGATTTGGCCCGACAATCCACCCTACAAGCCGAGGAAGGGCGGAAATCCGTCGAGCAGACAGGGGAGCAAATGCATTCCATTCACGAATCGGTAGAGCAATCTAACCAGATGATTCAAGCGCTGTTAGTCCGTTCTCATGAAATTGGTGAAATTACAAATGTGATTAGTGATATTTCCAGTCAAACCAATCTGCTGGCCTTGAATGCGGCCATTGAAGCGGCTAGAGCAGGCGACCATGGTAAAGGTTTTGCCGTCGTTGCTGATGAGGTACGCAAGCTTGCAGAGCAGTCACAGCAGTCCGCCAAACGGATTTCAACATTAATTGCCGAAATTCAGAATCAAACGGAATCTACGGCCGAGACCATGGGCAAAGTTTCAACTGAGGTACAAGACGGATTACAAATTTCAAAAGCTACCGTCGTTAAGCTGAATCAGGCAATGGAAGGCATTCGCGAGACGACGCCTCAAGTGGAAGAAGTAGCTGCCATAGCACAGCAGATATCAGCCAGTGTTCAGGAAATTGCAGCGACAGCTAATGAGCTTGCCACGATTGCAACCGGCAATGCTGCCACATCTGAGGAAGTCGCAGCTTCCTCTCAGGAGCAGATGGCATCCATGGAGGAAATATCTTCTTCTGCACAGCTGCTTTCAAGTATGGCCGTTGATTTGAAAGCAATGATTAGTCAATTTAAATACTAAGCAAACTTGCTATGCATGAAATTTATAGTACAATGTAAGCACAGGACAGGTCTTTAAGCCCTATGGCATAAGGAACCTGTCCTGTGCTTTTTGCGTTTTCCCAATAACATCCTTTTACTATCGCATACAACCATGCACAATTACAGGGGGACTGGGTCAAACCAATATCCCAATAGAACGAATTCATATCTTTTTGATATGGAAATGTACTATTTTTGAGGTTTTCAGCTCTATTTCGACATTTTTCGTGGAAAATTAACAAAATAACTTAAATTTCGAACCCTCGATTACAAAAATTCAACAAAAAAAATAAAAAACATGCATTGACTTCAAAAAAAGTTATGGTATTTTATTACATAGGAGTGACATCTACTGATAGACCCCTTAGAAAACCCCACCACTTAATCTTCTGGAATTTAATTTACTTTCAATAGTTATCGTTCTCGTGAGCGTACTCATGATTCTTTGGTGTGGCTACCCCATTGCGAGTTAGATTGTCTTCTCATTTTAGATTACATATTTACACTTTTTTTGCTTTCCATGCTTGTATTTTTTCAAATTAGGTCAGCGGGAGGACGAGAGATTATGAACACATTCGAAGCACTGGAGTCCAATGTAAGATCCTATTGTAGAAGTTTTCCGGTTGTTTTCAACAAAGCGAAGAACGATGTGATGTACACAGAGGCAGGAGAGGGATATATCGACTTTTTTGCCGGAGCAGGAGCTTTGAACTACGGGCACAATAATGATTTTATGAAAAACCGGATTTTGGATTATTTAACCTCAGACCGGATTATGCATGGTTTGGATATGTATACTACGGCCAAACAGGAGTTTATTGAGTCTTTCTCCGAGCGTATTCTCCAGCCCAAGGACTTGAATTATAAACTGCAATTTTGCGGTCCGACTGGTACTAATGCGGTGGAGGCCGCATTGAAGCTTGCACGCAAGGTGAAGAAAAGAAATGGAGTTTTTGCTTTTATGGGCGCGTTTCACGGCATGTCGCTAGGCGGTTTGTCTGTTACCAGTAACAACTCCATGCGAGAGAGCGCCGGTGTATCCTTGAATAACGTTACCTTCATCCCTTTTAACAGTACGTTTAACGGCATGGATACCATTTTATATATGGAGCAGCTTTTAACGGATACCCATTCTGGGGTGGAAAAGCCAGCGGCCATTATTTTGGAAACAGTACAGGCTGAGGGCGGTATTAACATTGCAGATACCGAATGGCTGCGTGATTTACGGCAGCTGTGCGATGATCATGATATTTTGCTGATTATTGACGATATACAGGTTGGCTGCGGCCGGATTGGTTCGTTCTTCTCGTTTGAGCGGGCGGGTATCGTTCCTGATATGGTTGTTTTGTCCAAGTCAATCAGCGGATACGGACTGCCTATGTCCCTGTTGCTGCTCAAGCCGGAATTGGATATATGGAGTCCTGGTGAGCACAATGGCACCTTCCGTGGAAATCAGCTTGCTTTTGTCGCTGCAAAGGCAGCGCTGGAGTTCAGGGATACGGTAGGGCTGGAAGCACAGGTGAAGGAAAAAGAGGCTTTTGTCCAGCAATTTTTGCGTGAACATATTCAAACCATTGATCCTCTCATTAAAATTCGTGGCTTGGGCCTAATCTGGGGAATTGATGTATCCCATCTGGGAGAAGCGTTCGCCAAGGAGGTATCGACTCTCTGCTTTAGTAGGGGGCTCATTATTGAGCGGGCTGGGAGTAACGATACGGTAATTAAAATTATGCCAGCGTTAACGATCAGCTTGGAAAACCTGCGTGAAGGTTGCAATATTATTAAAGAAAGCATGGTTCAGGTGTCCAGCACATTGGTTACTTTGTAAATCTTCATATTTTAACAGATCGACGGGAACCTCCATCGCTGCTATTTTCAAGCGGCAGGAGGTTCTTTGTCAAATCACTAATGATGAGAATAATTATCAATGAACAATATTGGAGTGAAACGCTGTTCAGGATTTACTCGGACCTCATTCGTTTCGCGCTTTTCAGGCTTGCATGAATCCAGTTGCCGTCTCTCTTGCAGCTTTCACGCATGATCGGTATGAGTGGCTACAAATTGAAAATGGGCTACAAGGAAATGTACGGAACAACCGTCTTTGGAGATCTGCGCGAACAACGGCTGGATCAGGCACTTCATTTACTGCAATTCGGAGGAAATACTGTGACGGAAGTTTCTTGTGCGGTGGGTTATTCCAATCCAAGCTACTTTGCAGAGGCGTTCCGAAAAATACGGCTGCAATCCGGGTACGCTTGACGTGTGGGGTTTTGCGATTTCATCTATCATTTGGGGTTTGAGCATCGGAGGGCTGGTCAGCTTGATCTAGGCCAAAGCTTCACAGCAGGTTCCGTCCAAATATGTTCTCTCTGCCATCGGGTTTATTTCTATATTTTATGCAGTAGAGCAGATGCTGGGGCCGGCGCTGCCAGGCTGGATGATCGAGCATATGGGGGGCTTTGCCGCCGCTTATGACTTGGGGGCTGTGGTCTATACATTAGGTTTCGTGCTGAATAGCAGGAGGAAGGTCGCTTCCGTGCAATCAGAACGCAGTTCGTTATCATTCTTGATTTGAAAATTAAACTTAAAAAAGCCCCTTGGTCGATAAACTGGCACGTTCTGCGTCACGGCAGGTGGCAGCTCCAACCAAGGGGCTATTTGCAATAACTTAAGAAGTAACGGTTTGCGCGTATCTTTGCGCGGATTGCTCAAGCTCCTCATCGGTCAGAGCCCCAGCACCATATTGCACGAAATAAGGAAGCAATTTGACACCAATCATGTGGCTTGTAGCTTCGAGAGGTCTCAACAGCTCCTCGATCGTGTATTTGTTCCGTCCGTCCTGTTGATAGTTTTCCTCTACACCAGCGGCAGACAGAGCAATCAATAACTCTTTGCCTTGCAGCTTGCCACCTTCGCTTCCAAATGCCCAACCATAAGTCAGCACCGCATCTTCCCATTTTTTCAGCAGGGAAGGGGTGCTATACCAGTAAAAAGGAAATTGCAGTACGATACGGTCATGCTGCTCCAGCATTTCCTGCTCTTGAGCTACATTGATTTTCTCATCCGGGTATACTTCATACAAGTTATGAACGGTTACACCCGATTGCTTTTTGAGCTCATGGGCCCATCTTTTGTTAACGCGGGACTCCGCAAGATTAGGGTGGGTTACAATAACAAGTGTTGACATACGAAAAACATCTCCTTCAACTTATTTTATGTAAGTAAATTACGTTATGACTTGTAATTATTATAGTTTCAGCTTATAGTTTTGTCAAATGATTTGTCTTTTAAAAAAATAAATCTCCGGCAAGCGAGTGCCGGAGAAATCCCCCTGTGAATATGCTCTGTTGAATTAGGCAAGATGATTGAGCGAAACTATCTTATTCTTGCCAGAACGCTTGGCTTGATATAGATAGTCGTCCGCTTCCTGAAAGAACGTGTCTTTGTTCATTTCTTCTGTATAGCTTTTCAGCCCAATGCTTACGGTTACGGAAATATTTCGCTTTTTTTCGTAAAAGGTCATCTTTTCCACTTCGTGCCGGATGTTTTCGGCGATTTGATAAGCTTCTTCAAAGGTATGCTCGAACATCAGGATGGCAAATTCCTCACCACCATAGCGGGCCGCAATATCATCAGCTGTAATCTGCTCTGTAATGATTTGCGAAATACCCTCCAAAATTTTATCTCCGAACTGGTGCCCATAATTATCATTAATTTTCTTGAAATTATCAATATCCACTAACGCAAGATGGATAATGGCGCCTTGCTCAGCATATTCGAGTGCTTTTTCATAGAAGTTCTGAAAGGACAAATAATTGTACAATTTGGTTAACCCGTCGGTCATCGACATTTTGCTTATAATCGCGTTACTGATCATCAACTCTTGCTGGGCGCGCTGTGTTTTGTGCAAATCCACTAACAGATCGCGACCGCTTGCCTGAATAATGAGAGCCATAAAAGTAGACATAATCAAAAAGGAAGGGATTGCCACGATATCAAAGCCCGACAAATAAGTACGGAATGAACTATCCACTGCCAACAAAAGAAAAAAAACCACAACTTGCAAGACAAAGGAGATCCATATTAAGCGACGATTGAAAAACAGGATGGATGAGAAAATAGGCAACAAACACAACGCGGTAATAATTCGGATATCGTAGTTTAGTCGAATGATCGTCCAGCAAATGACCGTGCTCGCTATAAACAGAATCGCGAAAGAATACCTATTACATTTAAAATGAACTATTTCTGCAAGCAAATTGGAGCCACTCATGATCAGTGTCGGAACAATAAGGGTTTTAACGTAAAATTCATAAGGCGAAGCGTGGTAATCAAGAAACAAATAGCAGCCCAACTGGGTGATAAAATGTGCGGCAATAATCATCCAGTACAGTAATAACATTTTGTGTACCCAGCGGGCTTGCTTCATCTTGCAATCCATGGTTTGTGTAAGTCGATTTGCCTTGGTCATGATGTCACCACACTTAATATATCTTTAGCCATTCTCGTATTATAAGATACTATGTGATGAAGTTGAAGCTAATTTTTTAGGGTCGATTTAGGTGCCAATGTACTTGGCAATGTACTTGTCAGCCCAATAACAATTTAACCCGGTGGTTAGCACCATCTCCTGCAACCGGCAGAACATTGCCCGTGAGGACAGTCTCATCTTTCGTGACTGTAGCTACACCCTTGGATATTTGTTGTGGATTCGTGATTTGAATCACGTAGGTATCGCCGCGAAAGACGCGAGTGATTGTGAATTAGTCCCAGGCGATGGCTGAGATTGTTAACCACATGATAAAAGGATCGCTTCAAATACTCAAACAGGTTAGCGGTATGCTCTTCATTCCCATCGAAGGGCACCTGTTCGTCTAATATGGCGAAGTCTACGGTTTCTTTAATATACGCAGCAGTGCCGACAATTAGCCACAACGGATCATCGTTGAAGCCGCCGCCGACTCGTGGTTTCCTTTTTTGGTTAAAGGCTGGTACTGATGATAAAGACCTTGGACAGCAGATTGTTCCAATAGGCCTCGCACGTGTTCAGGTTGCGCTGAAAATGGGTCATATCGTCATTGAGAGGTGTGGATGACATAGGCAAAATACATTATTATATTCAAACAAGAAGCTGTTCTTCCTAAAAGAAGCGGTTTCCTGCCTGATGCAAAAGATGCTTAATTTCCGGACTTTTTTCTTGAATTTGCAAAAAAATAAAATGGGTAAATATACCTTTATATGCTAAAATGAATGAGTTAGGACTCAGCATGACAGGAGGTTACAAGAATGGCACCCATCACATTGTTTTTCATTCCATATGCAGGCGGATCGGCATCAGTCAGCTTCAAATGGAAAAGGCTGCTGCTTCCGCAGATTAAGCTTGTTCCGCTGGAGCTGGCGGGCAGAGGTATTCGTTCCGGAGAGCCGTTAAAGGACAGCATTGAGGAAATGAGCGAAGATTTATTGCTCAAGATCGGTCAAGAGATAGCCCCCGGCGATCCTTACGCCATCTATGGTCACAGCATGGGAACGATGATCGCATTCGAGCTGTACTATAAACTGGTGACTGGCGGTTATGGCAAGCCTGCTCATCTGTTCGTATCTGGTGGACGGGCACCGCATGTCCCGAGAGATTTCCCGTGGACCCATGATTTGACCGCAGAGCAGTTCAGGACGCATTTGCAGCGGTATGGTCAGCTTTCGGAGGTCATTTTTGACAATCGCGAATTATACGACTATTTTATCCCGGTGCTAAGAGCGGATTTCAAAGCCGTTGAGACGTATAAGTACACGGACCAAGCCGTACCTTTGAATTGTTCGGTCACAGCCTTGACAGGACTGGCCGATAACACGATGACCTTGCAAGATGCAGAGGCGTGGGGGCAGCATACAGATCAGAATTTTCAAATTTTCACCTTTGATGGAGGGCACTTTTTTATTCATGACGAGGTGGAACGAATTACGCAAATCATTAATGAGACCTTGGAACGCAGTGCTGTGGCAAGCAGGACGCCATATTAAAAAAAGAGGTGATTTGAAGTGACTGTAGGCGTATTGGCGCAATTGTTTGGCCAAGTTGCCTTATCGCGAGTTGGCTGCAAAGGTAGGCGAAGCAGGCTTCACCCATGTTCAACTGGCTCCGTGGAGAGCGATCAGTGATGTGGACTTTAACAAACCGGGCAAGTTCAGCTCGGGAATGGACGCTGTCTATCGCGAAGGAATTCCGCAAGCACAGATTATCCATATCGGTTCTTGGGTGCTATTTGCCTTTTTTTGAACAGGATGAGGAACTGCTGCGTGAAAATGTAGGGCACTTTAAAGAGCTGATCCGATATGCGAGCCTGATAGGAGCACCAATGATGGCTGCTGAAGTCGGACGTAATGAGGATGGCGGCGGAGAAATACCGTCATCCCAGATGGCTGAATCCAAACGCTACATTGAGGGACATCGCTTAGCGGCTCAGGAGGAGCAAGAAGTACAGTCGTAATAATAGTATTCTTTCATACTTCGAGAATTGTTTGGGAGACTTGGAAGCATCTACTTTTCCAAGTCTCTCTTCTTTAGCTTTGTTTAACCTTGCACTACCGCCACAATCACAAGCACCCAGCTTGCTAAAAAAGCGACCCCGCCAATCGGGGTAATCGCTCCGAGCTTTTTCACGCCGGACAAGCTAAGAGCATACAGACTGCCGGAGAACAGGAGAATGCCTGCGAGCATAACCCAGCCTGCGGTAACGATCAGAGAAGAATGGACCAGATTTCCTGCAACTGCTCCGAGCAGAACCAAGCCCAGTCCGTGAGCGATATGATATTGGATACCTGTCTGGAATATGCTCATCATGTCTGCGGAAAGTCTTTTTTTCAAAGCATGTGCCCCGAACGCTCCTAGAGCTACGGCTAAAAACATCATCGTACAACCAAGCACCAGTAAAATTTTCATGTTGTAACGCCTCCCTGTAAAATCGTACCGATTTCATGTGATTTCGTCAAATTTCATTGCTAAACCCTAAACTTATTGATTTTTTCGACTCTCAATTGGCGGCGGGTGTGGTATATTTTTGCCAGGGCCAATGTGAAGCATTTGGAGCTAATGGACAGCGTGTCCTCCACCTTTTAGATGGGAAAGTGAGGTAAGGGCCCTGTCTTTTTGTGCTGTCGTTTTTCTGAACAAAAGCTTGTGTAAAGCCAAATTTGATAATGGAGAGGATAGATGCAAAAGTGATCAGCCCGCCGCCATAGCCATGCAGGCAAAAGCGATATGAACATACATTACGTTTAACCAATCGCCATGTTTCCCGAAGAAGATTGCTCTGGCCAATGCGCTCATGGCTTCCCCTTTGTTCAACCCCCGATGGATTTTTCGCCGCAGCGCCTCGCTCGAAAGGTGATCCAGGATGATGAAGATCGTTTTCTCAATACGCTCCATTTCCCGTAGCGCGGTTGCCAAGCTGTTTTGTCGTGAATAGGAACCGATTTTCCCCATAATGAGTGATGCTGAAACGGTGCCTTCCCGGATGGAGTGAGCCAGCCGTAGAACATTATCGTAGTTTTCCTGAATGATCTTTGTATTAAACTGTCCGCGCAGCAAGTTCTCCAATTTAGTAAAATCGGAAGGGTTCCCAATAGCGTAGAGCTTGGAATCAGCCAAGTCGCGTAAGCGCGGCGCAAAACGAAATCCAAGCAGATGCGTTAAACCAAAGACTTAAAATATTTAAAGCATATCTTCAAACTTTCGTTTAATTGGGCACCAACAGCAAAATGCGGATGTACAGGCCATTTGTACGCCCTTTACAAGACCACTGTATGATGATATTCTATAAACATGACGTTAACGTAAAGTTTTGAGGTGAGCAATGAAAGACCGCATGCGCATAGGTGATTTAACCGAACGAGCCGGGGTAACTCACCGCACCGTTCGATATTACGAGAGTATAGGACTGATCCCTCCTGGTGAGCGAGAAGGCAACAGCCAGCGCTACTACACAGAAGAGACGGTGGCCCGCCTCCGGAAAATTGACCAATTAAAGAAGCTTGGGCTCAGCCTGGAAGAAATAAGAGACGTTATTGATCTCTATTTCATTGACCCTAGTGGAGTACAACCTAAGCAGAAAGTCCTCTCTATCCTGCGGCAGCATCTGGCAGAGGCTGATCAGAAGATCGGTGGGTTACAGCAATTCCGCGCTGATTTACAGGCCAACATCGAACGCTTCGAGCGCTGGTTCGAGGAAAGAGAGTAGCATTAATTTTTTTTACTCCAAAGATGACGTTAGCGTCATCTTTGATTACAAACTTTTTGTAGGAGGGTCAAATATTATGAATGAAAATATCGGATTCATCGGACTTGGCAATTTAGGCTTACCTATAGCTACCAATCTCCTTAATTCCGGATATGCTCTCACGGTGTACAACCGAACTGCGAGTAAAGCTGCCTCACTAGTTGCTCAGGGCGCACAGCTGGCGTCCCGGCCGGTTGAGACAGTAACGAGCGGGGGAATTGTTGCAACTATTTTATGGGGTGATGCATCTGTCGAAAGCGTCGTCATGAACGAAGGCTTCTTAGAGAAGCTTGGAACAGGCGGTGTTCACATCTCGATGAGTACGATATCGCCTGACACATCAAGGAAGCTTGCAGCTCTTCACGCAGAGCATGGCAGTATCCTGGTGGACGCGCCGATCTTCGGAGTGCCACAGGCAGCAGTCGCCCGTCAACTCTCCATCCCCATGGCAGGACCGCAAAAGGCCAAGGAACGCATTCGACCGATTCTGGAGGCGATGGGAGGATCGAATATTTTCGACTTCGGTGAGAAAGTCGGCGCAGCAAACCAAGTTAAGCTCGCTGGAAACTTCATGATAGCTTCTGCCGTGTACACAATTAGAGAAGCCCTCGCGATGGTCGAGAAAAACGGGGGCGATCCCAAAGCCGTGATTGATATGCTAACCCAAACGCTGTTTAACGCTCCTATCTATAAAAGATATGGCCAGATGGTTGTCGACAAAGAAGCGCATCTGTTCACACAGAACAAGATCCCATTGAAGGATGTAGGTATCTTCAAAAAAATGGCACAACAAGTGGACTCGCCCGTTCCTATGTCAAGTCTATTGTACGACCTTTTGAGCATTGAGCAGAGACAAGACTAACATCAAAATCCGGTGCGCGTTCATGAGATGATACCCGCTTTTATTAAGCAATTCCAGCCAATAGATGTTAAGAAATTCATAGTAGGGGTAGTCCCAGCGAAGCTGACACCAGGGGTAAAGTAAATGTAAATAATTAGCATGAAGACCATGGGTACACATAAGTGAACCATGGTCTTTGGACATGAAGATCACACCTATACCCTTCACAATTATCGGATCGTCGGCCCTGATCGCTGTAAATTTAGATTGTGATTCATATCTTGAGAGATTCGCGGCGTTCATGCCATTTCAATGCGGGTTAGACCTCAGCTCTGGATAGATCATTAAGCGCCGCTTGAATGTGTTCATCGGACACTGTGTGCAGTACCGGACGATCGCCAGACGAAATTATTTCTTATGGTATTGCCTTCCTAAAAAACACCTAACAAAAATAAAATTTTCTCTTGTTTGGTGTTCCCATTTAAAATGTAATTTTGCTTATTTGCATTTTAGAGATAACCTTTTCAATTGATTATCTGTCAAATTCAACGTTCAAGAAACCCCGCACTACATATTTCGTCTGCATTTTTCAACAAGAACATATGTTTGTTTTTTTCTTTTCTTTTGAGCAAATATTTTGTATGATAAAAGAGACGTGAATGATAGAGGAGGAGTTTGGATGTATCGACAAGTGGATGATTTTTCAAAGGAATGGGCAGTGGCTGTAAAAGGGACATTGCAAGTATTACAAGCCGTAACAGATGACAAATTAGGACAAAGTATTTTGGAAGGGCACAGTACACTAGGTTGGTTAGGCTGGCATTTAGTAGAAACAACCGGTTATTTTAGTCATTTAGCAGGTTTAACTGTACCAATGATTGGTCAAGATGAATCAGTTCCAGCGACAGCAAGAGAAATTGTAGCAGCTTACGAAAAAGCAGCAGAGGCGGTCAAGGAAGAGGTAGCCAAGCTATCCGATGAGGACATGCTAACAGAAACAGGCATTGCGAGTCTTACAACAAAAGGCGAATTATTACGCTTCTTAATTGACCACCAAACACATCACCGCGGCCAAATGATGGTACTATTACGTCAAGCAGGCTTACAAGTACCGTCTGTGATGGGACCAACAAAAGAAATGCACTAACGAAAAGATGCTCTCCTTAGCGTATAAGGGAGCATTTTTATTTACGAATCTATAAAATCTAAACTTGAGAAATATATCCAACCAAGGTAACATGCAACAAACTTATTCCTGGGAGGGTTCACATGACGGCTGTTGCTAATCCATAAGAGCAGTACGGGTTTTCGAACCAATGCTTCCGACGGGTCAAACTTCGGCAAGTTTTACTACAAGGAGTGTGAGTGCTTCTATTCAGTTTCCAACCGACTCCAATTGGTCGAACTGCTAAACTGGGATTTTAGCAAAGTGATCAAAGTGTACAGCGACAATACGGAAGCACTAATTTTGGCTGATCCGCTTTACTATGACGGAACCGATTATTACGAGGACGGCTTCTCTCTCAAGGATCATCGTGATCTTGCTCGTCGGCTGGCAACAATCAAAGGCAAGGCGATGGTGCTGCACAGCGAGAACGATCAGATTCATAAGCTATATACGGGCTTGGGGTTCAGCTTCAAGACGATACGGACGAAGTATGCTTCCCGAAAAGCAATATCGGACGAAGATGGCAACCGGACAAGTCCAATAGCGCCGTTGTATATGTACATGAATTTCTAGTGGGGTTCAAGCGTGGAAGGCTACACTAGCGAGCGGTTATTTTTCAATACCTCTTGTTTTTATTCTCTAGACAATGGTAAAATGTTATGGGAACATGTGTTTGTTTTTTGTGTTTTCCACGGATAGGGGGAATAGGTGTGGTTGAAATCGTTGAAAAAGAGCAATTTTCGGTATTAGGAAAGGGGGTTGCTAATGAAGCTCCCAAATGGATACCGTCATTATGGCAAGAAGCAAATAATAACTTTATTGAGAAAAGCAACCTAGCCATCCATCATCATGTGCAAGCGGCTCCCGTTTGTTTCGTTAAGGAGTCGATGCGTACATGATCGAATTGACGAACCGCCAGGCACGGCAATTTCTGTTATTGAAGCACGGGCTGTTAGGTGAATATCAATTTACTGAAAAGCAGGGAGTATTGGGTTTTGTGCGGCAGGTCGGCTGTATTCAATACGATCCCATCGATGTTTGCGGAAAAAACGCCGAATTGGTGCTACAATCTCGAATCAAAGGATTTACCAAGAACATGCTCGACGAGTTGCTGTATAAGGATAGATTCCTGATCGATTATCCCGACAAGAATTTGGCTATTATCCCTGTCGAGGACTGGCCGTATTTTGAGCGGTACAGGCAGGCCGCCCGACAACATGCCAAGCGTTATCCCGAAATGGAAGTATTGACAGAACAAGTGCGGGTTCACATCCAAAATCACGGTGCTCTAAGTTCGGATGATCTAAAATTGGATGGAAATTTCTCGTGGCAATCGGTCATCCACTGGAGCAGCGGAAAGAATACATCCCGTTCGGTGCTGGAACAGATGTACTCGACAGGCGAGTTGATTATCCATCATAAAAAAGGAATACGTAAATATTACGATATTGCCGGGAAGTACATACAGCCAAATCTGCTGAATGCGTCGGAGCCGCTGAAGGGCGAGCTTGAGCATCACAAGTGGCGGGTACTGCGCCGGATCGGCGCTGTTGGCCTTTTATGGAATCGCGCATCCGATGCCTGGCTAAACATTTGGGGATTGAAAGCGGAGCAGCGCAACGAGGTTTTCCGCCAGTTGTTGGACGAAGCTCGCATTGTTGCTATTGCCGTAGAGCAATTGAAGGATACGCTGTACTGCCGCGCGGAGGACTTGCCGCTTATTGAAGCCGTCCTGCAAAATCCGGAGCTGAAATTTCGCTGCGAGCTGATTGCCCCGCTGGACAATTTGATATGGGACAGAAAGCTGATCAACGAATTGTTTGGCTTCGATTACACCTGGGAGATTTACAAGCCCGCAATCAAACGGAAATTCGGCTATTATGTACTGCCTCTATTATACGGAGAAAGCCTCATCGGACGAGCCGAGGTCATCGCGGAGCGAAAAGCCGGGACGCTCGTTGTTAAAAACATCTGGTACGAGAACGGCATACAGCCAACAAAGCAGTTGCGAACAGCCTTGAACAATTGTTTTCAAAATTTCGCATTATTCAACGGATGCGAGACGATTTCGACAGAGTCTATGGACTGATATTTCCAGTTCCCCGGTACCGTTTGCGGACAAGCTTCCTCATACGAAACAGGTAAGCCGATGCGTCCGGTAGCGCCGTTTGAATTGATTGAAGTTAAAATTTGGATGTATTTACTTGATAATATCGCATTTCTGGATGAAGAGCAGGGCGGTTCAAGCAATGACGAGGGACTTCTTTCTTTTCAAGAGCTGAAAGCCGATCCGGGCAAACCAGGTGTCGAAAGTGTGTTAAGAGAAGTAAGCAAGCTGCGAACGTTTCAAAATCTAGAACTTCCGGATGATCTGTTTCGTGAAATCCCTCTTAAAGTATTGACCCAGTATCGGCAGCGAACTGTGACAGAGGATCTTCGAAGGCCCAGCCTACAATATCAAACTTTCCGATATAGACTTTCATTACTGTCAGATCCGGATTAACAAGGGCAAGGAGAGCAAGGATCGCATTGTTCCATTTCCTCAATCGTTCAAAGAAATGTTGGCCATGCACGCTGATTCAATGAATTTACTATTTAATTACATATACTTTGCGGGTGGTGTCAGCTTCGCTGGTACTACCCCGAATAGCTGGGATGGTGCCTATAAGGCGTATCCGTCGGGCACGAGTACCTTTTATGGTTTGGCTTACTCGGGGGCTCCAGTATACAAGGATCTGTCCAAAGCTTTACTGGATGCTGCTTGGGGCTACAATGACGGCGTAGGCATTACCACGAAGGAGGCACGTGAGGTTTATTATCGTTATTTTATGAAAGAAGTGTATATCCCGAACGGCTGGAGTGTAAAACGGGGCAAGGCAACACCATTCCTGGCGCAGACGCTACCGCATCTGATCCGTCCAAGGGCGGCAATGGTACGTATTCCAGCTATACCGATATCCGGCCTAACATCACCAAAGATCCGCAATGGTCTTATCTCAAGGACAAATACACGACCTCTTGGAATAATCAGATGAAAAAAACTGGACAAAGGCGCTCCGGAATTTACGTATCACCGTTTCTGGTCCCAAGTCGATATGGCGACAGCTTATGCGGAATCTGACCGTCTCATCAACAATAGTGGAACAACCGAGCCGACAGCTCCCAAAGCTCCGACAGATGTGAAAGCAAGTGCCGGCGATGCTCAGGTTACACTGAGCTGGAGCAATGCAAGGGGGGGACTCACATTGTATTGCTCCCGTTTCCCGATGATATTTCTCCGATATTGTATATTCCCGCCGACACTCTTGTGGTACACTAAGATGGCTACATCATTACATATATGACCGAGGTGACCTGAGACATGAAAGACAATTTGGCACAGGCTCTGAATGAGCAAATGAATTTTGAGTTTTACTCCGCTCACGTATATCTGGCGATGGCTGCTTATTGCTCCAGCGAAAGTTTGGATGGGTTCGCAAACTTCTTCCTGGTACAAGCTGAAGAGGAACGTTTTCATGCGATGAAGTTATACAGATATATTAATGACCGCAGAGGGCGAGCTACTTTGGCAGCATTACCGGAGCCTAAAAATAGCTACGATTCTATGTTGGACGTATTTGAGCATGGCTACAAGCACGAGCAGCAAAATACGCAGAAATTTTATCATTTGGCTGACTTGGCTCTGGACGGGCGTGAGCATGCGACGATCCATTTCCTGAAATGGTTTATTGATGAGCAAGTCGAAGAGGAAGCTCTGTTCGACAGTGTAATCCAGAAGCTCAAACGGATTGAAAGGGACAGCAATGCCTTTTACATGCTGGACAGTGAGTTTGCCAAGCGCACCTTTGTAGCCCCTGCGGAATAAAGCAACATGCACATTTCGTCTGAATGCTAAGGATATGGCTGGCATGTTATGAGACGAGAAATTAGAAAAGCCCGGTTTTCGGGCTTTTTTTGCGTTTTTTTTTCGAGTGCAGCTTGACACATTAGCAAATTCGAGGATGTTATAGATATAACAAGTCTTTAATATCTATTTATAGGAGATGAGTATCATGATTTACGATTGTGCTATTATTGGCGGAGGACCCGCCGGATTTGAGGTGCTTGATTCGTCAGGCCTGCGCGTTCAAGCGCGAAAACTGATTTTGGCGACGGGCGTAAAGGAGATCTTTCCCGAGATCGAAGGCTTTTATCCACTATACGGAAAAAGCTTGTTTAATTGCCCCTATTGCGACGGCTGGGAGCTACGGGATCAACCGCTTGTCGTTGTGTCCGAATCTCCGGGCATCTATCATACGGCCAACACCGGAACATATTTCATTGCCTTGTGTGGATCTTTCAGTCTATCCGGTACAGACACAACAGCAGCTTCTCCATCCATCATGTCGAATCTTTATTTGAACCATATGAGCAGACTCAATCTTTGCACTACCGAATTATGCTGGTTCGCTTGAATTTGCGGGAATATTCGCTGCTGCCATGCTCACACATCATTTTTGATGCTACGAGCAGTGTCGTTCTGCATAACCAGCTTTTGGAGGAATACGATCATACATAGCAGAGTCAGACAGTTAAAACATTCCATTATCACGATGATCTCGATCATATTCGCCAAGGTCCGCAAGGGCTCAGCGATCCGCAGATTGTGGAGCAATTTAAGCTCCAAACGTTTGACAACAATAATAGTCGAATCCATGCAAGAACCCGGGAGTGTAACTATGCAGAATCTACCTCATTCCTGTTTTGCTCCAGAAGGAAGAGGAGATATCCTATGAAAACGTTATTCGAAAACCCTTGGATGTTGCCGTAAATCACCATTTGAATTTCTTTAATTTGATTTTTAAGGAAGAAATGAAATCAGCTTACCCGCAATCAAGCAGCATTCTAAAAAAGAATTTTGAAAAATTACCTATTGTGTTCAACTAAAGAGTAACGTGGCTTTTATATCATTAAAATCTCACAAACTTAATTGTATTAATGTATGTATAATATACTTATACATTATAATGTCATGCTTTAATTTACTTCTTTGTTTATAATAACATAAAAACATTCATATATCGCAATTTTTTCTTATTAAAGGAATTTGAAAATATATTGACATTTTTCGAGTCCATATTTATTATATAAATAAAATATTTCACATTTAGTTATTACTTATGGAAAAACATCCTGTATGACCTCAGCAGTTTCTCATCACATTCATCTATGATGCTGAAATTTTAGGTTCCAAGCCTTAAGTTCCAGCAAACTCCAAGATTTTTTACACTTCTAATTCTAGTCACACACCTTACTTTTGATCTCAATCACATCACGAATGGAAACTCTATAACCAATTTATTTTTACAAGTCGATTACTGTTTTTTTGGCAATCCGTTTTGTTGCTTTTTGCTGCATCTATCTAGACATCTCTACATCTCGATATCTCGATGTCTCGATGTCTCGATGTCTCCATATATATGTACATTAACACCTGAATCGTAAAAGCTTTTATTGTTTTGCTACATCTTTGTAGGGAAGAAAGGGGTTTGATATGAATCGCATGGCTTTGTTTTTTTCGGGACAAGGGTCTCAGTATGTAGGAATGGGAGCGACATGGCATAGCGGCTTTACAGAAGCGGATCGCTTGTTCGAAGAGGCTGCTGATATTTTGGGATATGATTTGAAAGCTTTATGCATGGCAGGTCCGCTTACCCAGCTATCCAGAACATTCTATACTCAGCCCGCACTTCTTACGATCAGCGTCATTGCATTCCGGCGTTATATGCACGAAATCGGGATTATCCCTGAATTTTCAGCAGGTCATAGCCTGGGTGAATATTCAGCTCTGGTAAGTAGCGGTGTTCTATCTTTTGGCGACGCTTTACGACTGGTACAAGAGCGGGGACGCTTCATGGAAGAAGCCGCGGTGGCTGGACTGGGCAGCATGATTGCCGTTCGCGGAGCTGAGTTGAGCGCCGTGGAAGAATTCTGTCGTCTGTACTCCACGGTTGATCAGCCTGCTGTCATTGCTTGTTACAATTCGCCTACTCAGTACGTCGTCTCTGGTCATCATACGTCGGTAGCTGTGGTAGCTGGCGAGTTAGAACAGCGGGGAGCCCAAATTAACCGCTTGCAGGTCAGTGGTCCTTTCCATAGTCCGCTTATGCAGCATGCTGCGGACAGACTGACTGCAGAGCTGCAAAAATACACTTTAAATGAAGCGCAGTGGCCCGTGATCTCCAATGTGACCGCTCAGCCATACCCCGATGTTGACAGCATCCTTCAAGGATTGATTTTGCAAATGACTCACCCGGTTCGATGGATTCAAACCATGCAGTATATGGCGAATCATGGTGTGAAGCGGTGCATCGAGTTAGGTCCGCGAACGGTGCTGAAAAATTTGGCGAAGGAAATAAACACTACCATCGAAGTGCTGTCCCTGGACAGAGACTTGGATCGAGTTGAACTGGAACGCCGTTTCTCGATCCGTGATTGGGTTGCCTGTTCCCTGTCACTGGCGGTGTCTACCCCTAATGCCAATTGGAATGAAGATGAGTATCGAAAGGGTGTTATTTTACCTGTTCGGAGACTGGAAGAATTACTGCGAAACTCAGAATCAGGCAGCAGTCTACCTCCTGCTTCTGAGCAAAGACAGGAAATACTGGAGTGTATTCGCCTGGTGTTGCAAACCAAACAGGTTCCCGAAGGAGAGCAGAAAGTAATGCTAGAGCAATTGAGGAGGGATCAGGATGGAGCAGTTTCAAACTTTAATTGAAATCATGCAAGACCGCGCAAGCCGGGATGAGAACGGAATCACCTTTATTTCCGGTGATAAACAAGAGGAAAATGTGTCCTACAGTAAACTTCTGGAGCAAGCATCACAGGTACTTCATGTATTACAGGAAAAAGGGATACAACCTGGTGATGAGCTGATTATGCAGATCGACGACAATCATACCTTTGTAAATGTATTTTGGGGTTGCCTACTCGGTGGAATCGTTCCTGTTCCTGTAAGCATAGGGAATAATGATGAGCATAAAATGAAATTGTTTAAAATCTGGGATACTCTATCCCGCCCTTATATGATTGCGGATGACAAGGTATTGGAGCAGCTGGAAAAATACTCGCATCAGCACGAACTGTTGGAATCCTTTGAGTCTGTTAATAAAGCGACTTTTTCAAGCCATGCATTCGATTATTCCAGTCAGAGTAAAGGTATAGTTCATGCATCCAAACCGGAGGATTTGGCTCTTATCCAATTTTCCTCAGGTTCTACAGGTGATCCCAAAGGGGTCATGCTGACGCATGAAAATCTGGTTTACAATATTCGAGATATCGTAAATATAACGAGCATGAACTCCAAGGATGCTTATTTGGGCTGGATGCCGCTTACGCATGATCTGGGATTGATCGCCTTTCATTTAACCTGTGTGATTGCTAATGCCAAGCAGTTCATTATGCCGACGGCACTTTTTATCCGACGCCCGTCTTTATGGTTAAAAAAAGTATCGGAGCATAAGGTGACTCAAATAAGCTCTCCCAATTTCGGATATAAATTTTTTCTCGATCAGTATAAACCCGAAACAGCAGCTAACTGGGACCTGTCAAGTGTACGTATGATTTTAAATGGAGCGGAGCCAATATCCGTGGAGCTTTGCCATGTGTTTATGGATGCAATGAGTGTTCACGGTTTGAATAAAAATGCGATGCTCCCTGTCTACGGATTGGCAGAGGCGTGCGTGGGTGTTTCTGCTCCCCCTCTGGACAAAGATACCTTTATTCCGATTCATTTGAATCGGCAGCAGTTAAACGTAGGTGAACCCATAGAAGAAGTAGACAAGTCCGACAAGCGGTGTCTTACTTTTGTGGATTTGGGGTATCCGGTGGCAAGTACCTCTGTCCGCATTTGCGATGAACAAAATCAGGTGCTCGAAGATGGAGTGATTGGACACACGCAAATCCGCGGCAAAAATGTGACAGCTGGATACTACAACAATCCCGAGGCTACCGCGAAGGTCCAAACAGAGGATGGTTGGCTTATCACCGGAGATCTGGGGTTTATGAGAAATGGTCGCCTCGTTATTACCGGTAGAGCCAAGGATATCATTTTCGTGAACGGACAGAATGTCTATCCGCATGACATCGAGAGGATTGCCGAAGAACTGGATGGCGTGGAACTCGGGAAAGTAGCTGTGTGCGGTATACATGATGCGCAAACCAGGCAGGATCGTATTGTTGCCTTTGTCATGCACACAAAAAAGATAGAGCAATTTGTGCCGATTGTCCAAAAACTGAAAAGCCATCTGAACTACCGGGGAGGTTGGCAGATTCAGGATGTGGTTCCGATCCGGCGTATTCCTAAAACAACCAGTGGCAAGGTTCAGCGCTTCAAATTAGCCCAAAGTTACGAGCAGGGCGAATTCGATGAAATACTGACAACTCTGGCCGAAGTCACTCAAACCTTGCAAGCTGCTGTGCGTGCAGTCTTGCCTCAGGGAGAAATAGAACAGAAGCTGATTGGAATCTGCCAGGATATTTTAAATGTAAAGTCGATCGGAACGGACGACAGCTACTTTGATATCGGAGTGACTTCCTTGCAGCTTGTTCAAATTGTGGACCAGTTGGAGGATCAATTAGGGATTCATATTGAGGTGACGGACTTCTTTTCCTATCCGACCATCGCCAAGCTGGCTGCGTATATCTCCAGTCAGGGCCTAAGCAGCGACGTGGCTGCAACAGCACAGCCTGAGGCCAAGGAGGAAGCGAATGACCGGGATATTGCCATCATTGGCATGTCCGGCAAGTTTCCTCAAGCGGAAACACTGGAGCAGTTTTGGGCGAATGTCGCATCAGGTGCAGACAATATCGGCCCGTACAGCGACGAAAGAAGGAAAGACGCCGAAGCTTTCATTTCCCGTCTGAATACGGAAGGACGGAATATGCAAATCGCAGAAGGTGGATATCTGGACGAAGTAGACAAGTTCGATTACTCCTTCTTTAAGCTGACTCCACGGGAAGCCTCGCTAATGGACCCGAATCAACGGTTATTTCTACAAACCGCCTGGAGCACGATTGAGGATGCGGGGTATGGCGGTAAGCAACTGGCAGGCCAAAAGGTCGGGGTGTATGTTGGCTTTTCCAAAACCAGCTTCGAATACGAGCGTTTGTTGTCCGAGGTGGAACCGGGCGCGCTGCCGAACTTTGCCATTGGGAATTTATCGTCCATTATTTCCAGCCGGATTGCCTATTTGCTCGATCTAAAAGGCCCGGCGCTTACGATTGATACAGCATGCTCTTCCTCACTTGTGGCAGTGCATCTGGCCTGCAAGTCCATCCTCAGCGGAGACTGCGATATGGCACTGGCAGGTGGAGTAAAGACGATTTTGCTGCCGCTGAAAGCGGGCATTGGCATGGAATCTTCCGATGATCGGGCACGCGCCTTCGACGACCAGTCGGACGGAACGGGCTGGGGTGAAGGCGTTGGAGCCGTTTTCCTGAAGCCGCTGCGCAAAGCGGAACAAGACGGTGACAACATTTTGGCTGTGATCAAGGGAAGTGCCATTAATCAGGACGGCAGCACGATTGGTATTTCTGCACCGAATGCGCTGGCTCAGGCGGAAGTGATTTCGCAGGCGTGGCGTGATGCACGGATTGATCCTGAGACGGTGAGCTACATCGAAGCACATGGCACCGGGACCAAGCTGGGCGATCCGGTCGAGATTGACGGCATTACCAAGGCTTTCCGCAAGCATACACAGCGCAAGCAGTTTGTCGCGATTAGCACAGTCAAAACGAATATCGGCCATTTATACGAAGCCGCCGGGATTGCGGGCTTGATCAAATCTGTACTGTCCATGAAGCATCGGCAGATTGCGCCGCTCGTTCATTTTCGCACGCCAAACCAGAAGATCCATTTCGAGGAATCTCCGGTATATGCCAATACGAAGCTGAGGGAATGGAAGACGGACGGCTTCCCGAGAAGAAGCGGGCTAAGTTCCTTTGGATTCAGCGGGACAAACTGCCATGTGGTGCTGGAGGAATATATAGCAAAGACGGAATCAGATACATCCTCAACGGTCAGCAACAACGAATCATCACCGCTGCTGCTGACTCTGTCAGCGCGAAGTGAATCCGCTTTGCGCGAGCTGGTCGGGCGGTACGCAGAACGGTTTGGACGTGCGGAAGAACTCGTGATGCAGGATGTATGTTATACGGCTAACACAGGTAGAAGTCACCTGAATCACCGGATTGCGGTGATTGCCGCAGGAGCGGATGCGCTGAAGGCGAAGGTGCTTCAGTTGCACGAACAAGGCAGAGCCCTCGAAGGCATATACACCGGGAAAGCGGATAGCACAGGTGGCGCAGAAACGGTCACTGAAAGCCTGGACACGTTGCAATCACTGGAGCAACTGGCTGCCAAGTACGTGCAAGGAGCTCAGTTCGATTGGAATGCCCTATATGCAGGTAAGCACTACAAAAAGGTTTCTCTGCCTACGTATCCATTCGAGCGTAAAAGATGCTGGATTAACGTGCCCGAACAGGTTCGAACGGAACAGAACGCACCCATTCATGAAAACTCAACAGTAAAGGAGTCTGGAATTATGGGGAACGAGTATTTAGCGTCGGTATCGGTTACCGATCAGCACAAATCATCTATCCTTCAAAAGTTAGCGAAAATGATCGGGAACGTGTCCCAGCTCAGTCTGGAGGAACTGGAGCCACAAGCACATTTTCTGGAGATTGGGCTGGATTCCATTAATTTGTCCCAAGTTCGCCACAGTATCAAGGATACCTTCGGACTGGACGTTCCGATGAACGAATTTTTCGAATCGTTGACCACGCTGGAGCTGTTAGCCAGCTACGTAGCCGAGCGGGTGAGCATTTCCACTTCTGCTGAAACCACGGTTTTGTCTGTGGAAAATCGTCCGAAAACAACTCTGAATCAGGTTGATCATGCAGCTTCCCTGTTAACCCAACCGTCTCATGAATCCGCTGTTCCGGCTGCCGCATCCGTTTATGCTATAGATACAGCTGGGCAAACACGGTCTCAAAGCTTCCCCATCGCTACAGCTCCTGCGGGTGTGGAACGAATTTTGGAGCAACAGCTACATCTAATGTCACAGCAGCTTGATGTTCTCCGGCATCAGCCATCTGCATCCGTAATAGCTTCCGAGCCATTTAGCCCGGAAACGGGCGTTTTGCCATCGGCAAGTAGAGAAAACGCGCAGATCATCTGTACCGAATCCAAGCAGGAAGTTGCGGCTGCATTAGCACTGGCTCCATCCGTAAAGGCTGTTCCCAAGCAGACAAGCAATGAAGCCAAGCCGTATACGCCTTATAAAAAGCTGGATGTAAAAGCGCGTGAATTGCTTTCGCTCCGTCAGGAACAACATCTGCAAGAGCTGATTGAACGCTACACGGCCCGTACGCGTAGCACCAAACAGTACACCCAGCAGTATCGCTCCGTATACGCCAATAACCGTAATGTGGCTGGTTTCCGGCCTGTTTTGAAGGAAATGGTGTACCAAATCGTTTCTCAACGTGCAGACGGATCAAAAATTTGGGATCTGGACGGCAATGAATATGTCGATTTGACGATGGGCTTTGGCGTGAATCTGTTTGGGCACAATCCGGCCTTTATCCGAGAAAAAATTGAGGAAGAACTGAAAAACGGCATGTGTGTCGGCCCGATGTCCAACATGGCCGGGCAAGTTGCCGAGAAAATTTGCAAGATGACGGGTGTGGAACGGATTGCGCTGTACAATTCTGGCACGGAGGCCGTCATGGTCGCGCTCCGTTTGGCACGTGCTGCCACGGGACGAGCTAAAGTTGTCATTTTTGCTGGCTCGTATCACGGTACATTCGACGGGGTGCTCGCACTGGGGAGCGCAGGTGACGACAAGGAGCATTCGACACCTCTGGCTCCAGGTATCTTGCAGCATATGGTGGACGATATCGTCGTGCTTCATTATGGAGCGGACGATTCCCTGGATTATATCCGCACCCATGCGCATGAGCTGGCCGCGGTTGTAGTGGAGCCGGTACAAAGCCGCCGACCCGATTTTCAGCCTCAAGCCTTTTTGCAGGAAATTCGCCAGATGACGGAGCAGTCGGGTACTGCCTTCATTTTTGATGAGGTTATAACTGGCTTCCGGATTCAGCCGGGAGGGGCCCAAGCTTGGTTTGGGGTGCAAGCTGACCTTGTGACTTACGGTAAAATCATTGGCGGTGGGCTGCCGATCGGCATCGTAGCCGGAAAAGCCGCCTTTATGAACGGGATCGATGGAGGTACGTGGAGCTTCGGGGACGATTCCTATCCACAGCATGAGCAGCAGCGGACCTTTGTCGCAGGAACCTTCTGCCATCATCCGCTGGCAATGGCTGCATCCTTAGCGGTGCTGGATCATTTGGAGAACAACGGCGAGCAGCTGCAAAATGGCCTGAACATCCGCACCTCGGCGTTAGCAGCCGAGCTGAACAGCTATTTCACTGACGAACATGTACCTATGAAAGTGGTTAACTTTGGCTCCCTGTTCCGCTTCGTGCTCAAAGGCGATCTGGAATTGTTCTTTTATCACATGCTGGACAAAGGCATCTATATCTGGGAAGGACGAAACTGCTTCTTGTCCACGGCCCATACCGAGGAAGATATTGCGCGAATTGTGCAAGCGGTCAAGGATAGCGTGAACGAGCTGCGTAAAGGGGGCTTTTTACCGGACCCGCCCCCGAATGGAAACGGCCCGGGACCGGGCAAGCAACCTGTACCTGTAACTGTACCTCCAGAAGCTGAAGCAGTGGGTGTTCCAGAAACCGTAATTGCGCTGACTCCGGATCAAAAGCAGCTTTGGTTCGCCTCTGTTTCAGAACGAAGTGACTCTCAATCTTTACACGAAACCGCCTTGTTGCGGTTTCGTGGTCCACTTCAGCAGGAGGCGTTCAACCAGGCTGTCCAGACCATCGTAAACCGTCATGAAGCGTTACATACCTTTATGAGCGGCGATGGGGAAACTCAAGTGATCGCTTCTGGGATGAAAGTGGAAGTCCCGCTTCATGATTTTACCAGTCACCCCCCGGATGAACAGGAGCAATATATCCGGGCATGGATGATCAAGGACAGCGAAATCCCGTTTAACATGACGTCAGGCGAGCCGTTATTCCGGATTCATCTGCTGAAAATATCAGATGAGGAGCATCTGAGTGTCTTTACGTTCCATCATTTTATCGCGGATGGTTGGTCGATTGGTGTATTCATTCAGGAACTGGAACAGATCTATTCTGCGCTTGTCCGACATGCTGACTATAATCTTCCCGATCCAGTACCTTTTCGGAATTACGTTGTTTGGCAGCAGGATCAATTGAAAGCAGGGAAAGAAGAGGCCCTTGCTTTTTGGTCGGAGGTACTGGATAAACAGCGGCCCGTTCTCCAGCTGCCATCTCCGGTGAGGGGACTACAGCTTCCGTCTTCCAGAGGAAGCAGACATACCATAATTCTCGAAGCGCAGCTCGTCAAACAATTGAGATCCGCCAGCATAAAGCTTGGCAACAGTCTTTTTATAACGCTGTTATCGGCCTTTCAGATTTTTCTGCATCGCCTGACAGGGCAGCGGGAAGTAACGGTGGGGGTTCCCACCGCAGGACAATCCCATATGGACGCCTTCTCCCTGATCGGCAACTGTGTCAACTTACTTCCGATGATCAGCGAAGTGCGTCCTGATGCTACTTTTACGGAGCATGCCCAAACGGTCAAAAAGCGCATGAATGAACTGGACAGCTTCCAAAAGTACAGCTTTGCCGGACTCGCTCAGCTGGGGCTGAGGCATTTGCCTGTCATTAACGCTGTATTCAATATGGATCGACCAATTCCGCGTTTTCAATTCCATGGACTGGCAGCAGAACTTGTTGAGAATGAGGTATCATTCAGCAAATACGAGTTGTTTTTGAACGTGACAGAGGCGCAGAAGCAATTACGTCTTGATTTCGACTACAATTCGGATCTTTTTCAGCAAAATATCATCGAAGCCTGGTCAGGATATTTCCTGAATTTGCTGCATTCCATTGTAGAGGAAGAAGGGGCTCACGTTTCAGCGCTGTCTTTACTCCGTGCGTCGGAGAACGAACAACTTCGAGCTGTATGGGCAGCAAATACCGATTCCTACGGAAACTATCTTTGCGTCCTTGACGCTTACAAGCATCTGGCACCTGTCGGGACAGCAGGAGAGGTGTATCAAGCCTCAGTAGCAGGTCTGTTGGGAACGACCCGGGAATGGGCTTACGTGGAAAATGGTGGCAAGCTGCGGCATATTGGAAATTTGAATCGGACCATCCACATTCGCGGACATCAGGTTAATCTGGAGCAGCTGGAGAAACACCTGCTGCACATTTTCCAATTGGAGTCCTGCGTCATTACACCACAAACGGGCGAAGCTGGAAAAGTTATATATATAACCGCCTATGTGGTCGCAAACGCATCGAAGCCTTGGGAAGAAGACGCACTGAAAAAGGCTGTAATCGAAATTCTTCCAGATTATACGCAGCCCCGTTTTTGGATTCATATGGATCATATTCCTATTCTGCCGGATGGTCAGCCTGATCTACAGGCTCTACCAGAGCCGAGACAAGCAAGCGTATTCGCTAAAACAGACGCCGCTTCTGAGAACCACGGCATAGAAGATCAACTCGTGAACATTTGGATGGACGTTTTGAATGTAATGGATATCAGCTATGACGATAACTTTTTTCAACTGGGCGGTGATTCGCTAAAAGCGACGGTCATTCTGTCGAGAGTCAATAAGGAATTGGGTGTACACATTCCACTCAGCCACATTTTTGAGCTGCAAACGATTGCTGAGCTGGCTACATATATTGCGGGTGGAACAAAGCAGACCTATGAACCGATTGTATCTGTGAAATCGCAAGCCTTCTATCCGGTATCTTCTTCCCAAAAGAGAATGTACGTGCTGGATCAACTGGGAGGCGGAACGGCCTATCATGTACCCGGTCAGCTTTTCATAGAGGGAGATCTGGAGGTTCCCCGCTTTATTGAAGCCGTTAAGGAAGTTGTTTTGCGGCATGAATCCTTTCGGACGTATTTCGATCTGGAAGATGGGGAAGTGGTACAAAAAGTTCGGGATACGATTCCATTCGACATCCCGTATACCCGTATTTCCAAGGAAGAAGCAAAACAGGCTCGGGCCTTGTTTATCCAGCCTTTTCATCTGGGAACAGCTCCTTTATTCCGCGCCGAACTGTACGAATTTATCGAAGGTGGCTTCATACTGCTAGTGGATATGCATCACATCGTGTCCGATGGTTTCTCCATGGCCGTGCTGCTGGATGAAATCATTCAACGGTATCAGGGCAGACAGCTTGCGAACATTCAGCTTCATTACAAAGACTTTGTTGCTTGGCAGAAGCAGCAGATCACTGACGACGCATGGCAAGCGCATGAATCATATTGGCTCCAGACCTTGAGTGGCGAGCTTCCTGTACTGAATATGCCTACGGACTTTTCACGTCCGCAAGCACAAAGCTTTGAAGGTGACAGCTTGACCGTCACATTGGAATCCAAACTTACTAACACACTCTACACATTGGCCCAAGACACCGAATCTACGATCTTTATGATACTTTTGGCAGCTTATAATGTCCTGCTGGGCAAATATTCTGGCCAAGAGGACATTATCGTGGGTACACCTGTTGCCGGAAGACGGCATGTGGATACGCAAGCAATGATTGGCATGTTCGTCAATACGCTGGTTCTTCGCAATCAGCCGCAATCTTCTTTAACGTTCCAATCCTTTTTGCAGGAGGTTAAGCAAAACTCGTTGCTGGCACTGGAGCATCAGGAATACCCGTTTGATGAGCTTGTGGACAAGCTGGAACTGGTACGCGACGTAAGTCGAAACCCGGTGTTCGATACGATGTTCAGTTTGCAAAATGTCGGCACAGATGTTTTGGAAACAGGAGGCATTCGTTTTAAGCCGGAAGAATTCAACGTGGGCATATCCAAGGTGGATTTTTCATTGCATGTGACCGAAGAAAAAGAACGTTTGTCCTTCACTTTGGAGTATGGCACGAAGCTGTTTAAACCAGAGACCATCCGACGGCTGGCAGAGCATTTTGTACGAATTTTGGAAATGGTGACACAGGATGTCAGGGTGCGGTTGGCCGATATTACGATCGTATCTGATGAAGAGAAGCAATTGCTGCTAACCGGATTTAACGATACCGTCGTACCTTTCCCGTACAATGAGACACTCCACGGACAGTTTGAAAAGCAGGTCGTACAGACGCCGAATCATATAGCATTGGTGTTCGGAAATCAGCGTCTGACCTACCGGGAGTTGAACGAACGCGCTAACTCACTGGCACGGATACTTCAAGAACAAGGTGTAGGACCCGATAAGCTAGTCGGTCTGATGGTGCAGCGTTCGGCGGAAATGATCATTGGTTTGCTGGCCGTGCTAAAAGCGGGTGGCGCTTATGTGCCGATCGACCCTGAATATCCGTCAGCCCGTATTGAATATATGCTGAGTGACAGTGAGGCCGCCGTACTCCTGACCAGTCGTGATTTGGTAGGAGAACACCATTACAGCGCCAACACCCTGTTTATTGAAGATGAGGAAGTATATCAAGGAGAAAAGACCAATCTGGAAGCCAATGCTCAGCCAGAGCATCTGGCTTATGTCATCTATACTTCTGGCTCAACGGGAAATCCGAAAGGAGTGATGCTCCAGCATCGCTCGGTGCTGAATTTTATTACAGGAATGCGTGAAGTGATCGACTTTGCAGCGGACAAAACGATTTTATCGCTAACCACCATTTCGTTCGATATTTTCGTATTGGAAACGATTCTTCCGCTGCTGGGCGGAATGACCGTCGTGCTAGGCGACCGCCATCATCAGGTCGATCCTCAGACACTTGGCGAGCTGATTACTGCACATCACATTGACATGCTGCAAATGACGCCATCCCGGCTGCAAATGCTGCTGGGTCATGAGGAAGGTTCCCGTGCGCTGCAAGGTGTACAGGAAATTATGGTTGGGGGAGAAGCGCTTCCGCCCAAGCTGCTGGAGGCATTGCAGAAATTGAATGGTCCCCGTATTTATAACATGTACGGACCTACGGAAACGACGGTTTGGTCGGCAGTGCAGGAACTTACAAATGCCAAACAGATTGACATTGGACGCCCCATCGCGAATACGCAAATTTATGTCATGGATGCGCAGGGCAGATTACAACCTATTGGTGTACCAGGCGAGCTATGCATTGCAGGGGAAGGATTGGCCCGCGGCTATTGGAATCGCACGGAACTGACGGCGGACAAATTTGTAGATAATCCATTTTCAACAGGAACACAAATGTACAGAACAGGCGATCTCGCCCGCTGGAAAGCGGATGGAAATTTGGAGTTTATCGGCCGAATCGACCATCAGGTGAAAGTACGTGGATTCCGGATCGAGCTGGGTGAGGTTGAAAATGCTTTGATTAGCCATTCTGCAATTCAAGAGGCTGTGGTCACTGTAAATCAAAGCAAAGATCATGAATCCGTACTGTGTGCCTACATTGTACTGCATACAGAAGAAACGCCAAACTTAGCCACAATTCATGAGCATGCCGCCAAGTTGCTTCCTTATTACTCGGTTCCGTCTCACTTTGTGTTTCTGGATCGTATACCGTTGACTCCAAATGGAAAAACCGACCGAAACGCGTTGCCGGAGCCTGACAAGCTATTACGACCGGATATTGCCTATGTAGCGCCACGAAATGATGTCGAAGAAGCTTTGGCCGCCGTATGGCAAGACGTTTTGGGACGCGATCAGGTGGGCATTCAGGATAACTTTTTCCTGCTCGGAGGCGATTCCATCAAAGCAGTTCAGGTCATCGCGCGCATGCGTCTTTACGGGTATTCACTGGATATCCGACACGTACTGGAGCATCCGTCCATTGAAATCCTGAGCGGCTATGCGGAAACACTGTCCCGTCCGATTGAGCAAGGCCCGGTAGATGGAGAGGCGCCACTGACCCCGATACAACGACATCTAATCGATTGGATCGAACGGAACCCATCCGAGGCACTTCCTGCCGCAACATCGGTACTGTTGTTAGCAAAGTCGGGCTTTGATGAGCAGCCATTGCGAGCCGCATTGAAGAAAATCGTGGAGCACCACGATGCTCTACGCCTTGGCTTATTGCAACAGGCTGACGGGTCGGTTACGCAAGCTCACAAAGGACTGAATGAGGAGTTAATCACGCTGGAGGTACTGTCGCTTACGGGAACAGAAAGCGAAGCACGGAGCCAATTGGAAACTGAATGCCAACGTATTCAAAGCAGCCTGCGGCTGTTTGAAGGACCACGAGTTCGGGCAGGACTTTTCCGTCTGGATAGCGGAGATCATCTTTTCCTTGCTGTAGACTTGATGGTGGCTGACGCCATTTCATGGAGTATTATGCTCGAAGATCTGGCAACAGGCTACGGACAAGCTCTGAACGGGGAAACGATTGTCTTACCGCACAAAACCAACGCTTACCAAACATGGGCCGAACATCTTGAGAATTATGCGAATAGCAAAGAGCTGCTCAAGGAGCAGGACTATTGGAAAAAGATAGAGTTGTCCGAATGGGGAATGCTTCCCAAAGACCATGAAGCCCTTACGGACTCGGGAACGGAACGGCAAACGAATCAGCTCCATCTGCAATTATCAGCAGACGAAACTCAGGATCTGATGACACAGGTCAATCATGCCTACAATACCGTGCCGGATGAAGTGCTGCTGTCCGTGCTGGGTCAGACCGTATCCGAATGGTCAGGACATGAACGGATTGCACTCTACTTGGAGAACCCTGGCCGAGAGCCTGGTGAAACAAATTCGCTGGATATCTCCAGAACGGTAGGGCAGTTTACGTCCGTGTATCCAGTTGTACTGGACATCAATTCTGCGGATGAACTATCGCTGTTGCTCAAGCGTGTGAAGGAAACGGTTCGACAGGTTCCAAATCAGGGATTGGGCTACGGTGTATTGAGATATCTGACCGAAGGCAGCAATCCAACGGATTCTAAATGCTCTCGTCATCCGGAAATCGGTTTCCGTTATATAGATTCCCTACACCCGGAATCGGTTTATTTTTCAACATCTCCGCTGGAAGCTGAAATTGCACCAAGTATCAAGGATGCGGATAGTGGTTCATCTTATGCTTTTTATATGGATAGCCGCTTGGAAGACGGAAAATTAAGTATCCGTATATCCTATGACAGGAATGCATATGAAGAGCGCACGATCAAACACCTTCTCTCTCGCTTCGAAACTCACCTGTTGAATGCCATCCGTCATTGTCTGGATCAGTCCGGTCAGGAACTGACACCAACAGACGTAGGGGCAGATGATCTGGATCTGGAAGAGTTCGAAGACATGAAGCATTTTTATGAAAACCTTTAATTATTCGCCCGAGGGGGAAATACGATGAGTAAAAGCCTTGAAATCGAAAAAGTGGCTAATTTAACGCCTTTGCAGGAGGGGATGCTCTTTCATACGGTGATGGAGCCAGAATCACAGGCGTACTATGAGCAAGTACGAATGACCATCCGGGGTGAACTGAACCTGGAGGCTCTGCAAAAGAGCTTCCAGACCCTGGTACAGCGTCACGAAACGCTTCGTTCGAATATTTATCATAAAAGTGCCTCCCGCTCGCGGCTCATCGTGTTTAAGGAGCGAAATCCAACGCTTCGTTACGAGAATCTGACGAATATTCCCGAGGCAGAGCAAGCTGAAGCCATTCGCAGCTACGCAGACGCAGACCGGAACCATCGTTACGATCTGAGCAAGGATTTGCTCATTCGTCTGGCTGTGCTTCAAACCCAAACGAATGCATATACGCTACTTTTAAGCTTTCATCATATTATTATGGACGGCTGGTGCCTTGGCATCGTTATAGACGAGCTGTTCGCGGCTTATGAAGCACTGAAAGCGGGTAAGACCGTACAACTGCCAACACCGCAGCCCTATACTGGCTATGCTCGCTGGCTGGATAAGCAGGATAAGGAGGCAGCGAAGGAATACTGGCGGTCCGTCCTGAACGGCTATGATCAGCCAGCCGTGCTGCCAACCCTGCCTGTAGCCCATCCGCTCCAGACAGAAACCGGGTACTTGCTGCATGAGCATAAAATAACACTCACGGATGAAACAACCCGTCAATTGCGGACGGTGGCTGAACGCAACGGAACGACCCTTAGCAGTCTGTTTCTGGCTGCATGGGGAGTCGTGCTTGGAGGATACAACCAAAGTGAAGACGTCGTCTTCGGCACCGTTGTTTCCGGTCGACCGCCGGAGCTTGAAGGTGTTGAACAGATGTTGGGACTTTTCATTAACACCATACCGGTACGAATCAAATGGGATGCAGATCAGCCATTCTCAGGTCTGCTTCGTGAAGTGCAGCGCAGCGCGGTTCAATCACGGGCATATGACTATTTTTCACTCGCTGAAATACAGTCCCAGTCAGCGCTCAAGCAGCAACTCATGGATCATTTTGTTGTATTTGAAAACTACCCGCTGGAGGATATGGTTGGCCGGCCTAATCTGAAGGAACGGCTTGGATTCGTCGTAGAGGACGCCCAGCTGTCCGAAGAAACACCTTACCACTTCAACATCGAAGTGGAGGATGGAACAGCGCTGAGCTTCATGCTGTCCTACAACAACTATGTTTACAACGATGAAGTGATGACACGGTTAGCCGGACATTTGGAGCATACACTCGTTCAGATTGCACGCACACCAGAAATCCAGCTGCGGGACATTCGTCTGCTGACCGCTACAGAAGAGGCGGAGCTCACCCATGTATGGAGCGGGCCGGTTACCGATTATCCTGCCGGAACGTTTCATGGAATATTCGAGGCGCAGGCAGAACGTATCCCGGAACAGACCGCTGTCATCTACGAAGATACCGCACTGACCTATCATGAGCTGAATGAGAAGGCCAATCTGCTTGCTCAAGCTCTACAAAGCCGTGGGGTCCAACGCGAACATCTCGTCGCCGTGATGCTTGAGCGTTCAGCAGACATGATTATCGCTGTGTTAGGAATTATGAAGGCGGGAGCTGCCTACGTACCTGTCGACCCGACCTACCCGAAGGAGAGAATTGCTTTCATGCTTCAGGACAGCGGGGCTACTATTATGCTCACGCAGTCTTCCCTGACTGAACTACTGGAAGGTGTGGATTTTGCGGGTGAAGTGCTGGACTTGCCTATACTGCTGACAGAATTTCCGATCAACCCTGACGAATCAGAGCTCCTATTCAAATCTATACATGACCCTGAGGCTTTGGCCTACGTTATCTATACATCAGGAACGACGGGCAATGCCAAAGGAGTCATGATTGAGCATCGTCACTATGTCAATACAACGATGGGGTATAGAGATGCCTATCGGATGGATGAATTTAAGGTCAAACTGTTACAAATCGCCAGCCTGTCGTTTGATGTATTTGCTGGAGATCTGGCTCGGACATTTATCAACGGGGGCACTATGGTTATTTGTCCTCAGCATGTACGCAGCGATCCTGTAGCTCTGGCGAAGACTCTCGAAGAACATCAAATCACCATATTTGATGCCCCGCCAGCGCTAATGACGCTACTCATGGAGTATGTGTATGAACAAGGCATAGATATCAGTGCGATGAAGCTGGTTACGACGGGCTCAGACAGTTGTAGTGTAGACAACTACCGCACACTGCTTACACGCTTCGGTGACCGTATTCGCATTATGAATTGCTACGGTGTGACCGAAGCGACTATTGATTCCAGCTTTTATGAAGAAACGGCGGAACGCCTGTCTCCATCCGGTATTGTTCCGATTGGAAAGGCGTTGCCGAACCATAGAGTATATATCGTGGATGAGGCTTTGCGCCCGCTCCCCATTGGCGTAGCCGGGGAATTGTGTATTGGCGGCGCTTCCGTAGCTCGAGGTTATCTGAACCGCCCTGACCTGACAGCGGAAAAATTTGTACCCAATCCTTTTGTGAGTGGAGAGCGTCTGTACCGCACCGGAGATCTGGCGCGCTGGCTGCCGGATGGCAACATTGATTTCATCGGCCGGGTTGACTTTCAGGTAAAAATTCGCGGTTACCGGATCGAGCCGGGTGAAATCGAGTCGGCCCTACTCCAATTGGATGAGGTACGCCAAGCGGTGGTCACGGATAAAACGGACAAGACCGGACAAAAGTATTTGTGCGCCTACGTGGCAGGCACAAATGACAAATCCTTCCTGCAGACAGAGCTTGCGAAACAGTTGCCTGGCTATATGGTACCTGCACATATGATCGTGCTGGATCAATTGCCTTTGACCCATAACGGTAAAATTGATCGACGCGCGCTTCCAGAACCCGAAGATTTTGTGTTGACCGACGTCGAGTATGAAGCGCCGCAGAGCGAACTGGAGCAAATACTCGCTTCCATCTGGGAGGAAGTCATTGGCGTTAAGCCGATTGGTTTGCGAAGCAACTTTTTCGAGCTTGGCGGGGATTCGATCAAAGCACTACAAATTGCGGCCCGATTGAATGCGAGGGGCCTCAAAATGGACATAAAAGATTTGTTCCGTTATCCGCAGATTGCTCTGATCGTTCCTTATATTAAAGAAGTAACCCGAACCATCCCGCAGGGGGCAGTACAAGGTGCAGTGGAACTGACACCGAGCCAATGGGAATTTTTTGAGCATCATCGAACAGAACGTCATCATTACAATCAGGCAGTCATGCTCCAGAACGCCGAAAGATGGAACGAAACCTGGCTGCGAAGCGCCGTGGACAAGCTGACCACGCATCATGATGCCTTGCGCATCACCTTTGATGAGCGTGAAAAAGAACCTGTCGCCTATAACAGAGGCACAGCTGAAGGTGAACGCTTCACATTGGAAAGCTACGATTTATCACATGCTGACCAGCCTGAGGAAGAAATCGCGCAGCTCGCTGACGCGTTACATAGCCACTTTGATTTGCGCAACGGCCCGCTTGTGCGTTTGGCTTTATTCCGGCTACAGGAAGCCGATCATTTGTTAATCGTCATTCATCATCTTGTCGTAGACGGGATGTCGTGGAGAATCCTGCTGGAAGACTTGGAAACAACCTACCAACAGTTAGCTAACGGTGAAAAGCTACAGCTTCCCGCTAAGACCGATTCCTATAAGGAATGGGCAGCACGCCTGTCCAAGTATGCACAAAATGCACTGGCGCGTCAGGAAATCAGCTATTGGAATGCGGTAGAAGCTCGTGAAATACTTTCGCTGCCAAAAGATCATGAGGTGCTAGTTAGCCTGAACCGTGAGGGTCGCCAATCGGAAGTAACATTCAGCCGAGAAGAAACCGAGAACCTGCTGAAACACGCGCACCATGCCTACAATACAGAAACAAATGATATTTTACTGACGGCGCTAGGGTTGGCTTTCCGTGAATGGGGTGGACATGCAGAAATTGCAGTTCAGGTGGAAAGTCATAGCAGAACGGAAGTGATTAAAGACGTAGACGTTTCCCGCACAGTAGGCAGGTTTACGTCCGTGTATCCGTATGTAGTAGACGTGAGCAAGCCCGAAGATTTGGCCTACCAGATTAAGCTGGTTAAAGACAATTTGCGACGTGTACCCAACAAGGGTGTCGGATATGGCATTTTACGATACTTGACTGACAGGGAGCAGCAGGATAGAGCAACTCTTTTTTCTGCCAAGCCACCTGAGATCAGCTTTAGCTTTGACGGAGAAGCCAGAGAAGGTACGACATGGCGCACCTCAACACTATCCACGTTTGCTGGTACTGAAATTAGCCCTCTGACTGAAAAAGCGCCCAGCTTTGATATTCATGGTGCGGTGGCTGACGAAAGACTCCGCATTGTATTCGAATACAACGCACATGAATATGAAGCATCGACGGTGGAGCGACTTACAGCCAGCTTTAAGAATCATCTGATCGAACTTATTCGCCATTGCTGCGCCAAGGATACAGCAGAACAAAGCCCGACGGATTTTACATATGGGCAATTGTCTCAGGGCCAGTTTGAAAATATTGCAAATCGCTTGACAGATAAGCTGTTAAACCAATTGAAATGAGGTGAATTTTTTTGAGCCAAGTGAAAATTAAAGACCTCTATCCGTTATCCCCGATGCAGGAGGGAATGCTATTTCATTCCATACTTGATGAAAAGTCAGAGGCTTATTTCGAACAAACGATCATTACCATTCATGAAGCTATGGATACCAACCTAATCAGCCGAAGCTTACAAAAGCTAGTGGACCGCTATGATATTTTCCGTACGGTGTTCATGTATAAGGAGACGGAGCGCCCGCTTCAGATTGTACTAGAGGAACGGTCAGCTACACCTGTCCATACCGAAGATGTGCGTAGTCTACCGGATGCGGAAAAGCACAGACGACTTCAAGTCATTTTACAGGAAGAGCGGCAGAGAGGTTTTGATCTGGAGAAGGAGGTTCTCATTCGATTAGCGCTTGTACAGTGGGATGAGGATACCTCCAAGCTCATCTGGATCTCTCATCATATTATTATGGACGGCTGGTGCATGCGGACGGTAGCCAGAGATTTTTTCGATATTTACACATCACTTCGGGACGATACTCCTTTAAAATTAGAGCCTGTCTATCCATTCAGCAGCTTTATTCAGTGGTTGGAAAGACAAAACAAAGAGGAAGCAGCAGCTTACTGGAAACAATATGTGACTGATTTTGAAAATGAAACCGTCGTGCCCGGATATACTCGATCCGTCGATCCTTCGTTTCAGGCAGAACAACTCATATGCACATGGGGAAGGCAGCTGACCCAAGGCATGGAACAAATCGCCAAGCAAAACCGTGTCACCGTCAGTACCTTATTTCAAACCGTTTGGGGCTTAGTACTACAAACGTACAACAATAATAAGGACGTTATTTTCGGGTCCGTTGTATCGGGCAGACCTGATGAAATCCCCGGTATTGAAAATATGGTCGGATTATTCATTAATACCATACCCGTACGTATTAAAAGCTCCGCTGAACAGCGGTTTTCCCACTTGCTTGCGTCCGTACAGGATTCCTTGATGGAGTCCAATCGGTATTCCTATTTTTCCTTGGCTGATATTCAAGCTCATAGTGTACTAAAACAAAACCTGATCCGGCATATTGTCGCTTTTGAAAACTTTCCCGTTTCGGAAGAGCTTACGGGCTTGGAAAAAGACCCTAAAGCCCTCCGTGTTGGTGAAGTAGAGGATATTGAACAGACCAACTATGATTTGAATGTAATCGTCATGCCTGGCCGGGAGCTGGAAATCAAATTTAGCTATAACGCGCTCACGTATAACAAAAATGCGATTAAACAATTGGCTGCTCACCTCATCCAAATGATGGAGCAAGTGATTCAGAACCCAAATATCCGGGTTTCGGAGATTGATCTTTTGACAGCGGAGGAAAAACAGCAGATCTTGTTTGATTTTAACGATACACGGAGACCGTATCCATCGGACCACACCATACATCACAGCTTTGAAGAACAGGCAGATAAAACACCGGATGCAGTAGCCATTGTATTTGAAAATCGTGAGCTGACCTACCGCGAGTTAAATATAAAAGCGAATCAACTGGCCTCGAAGCTGCGGGAACTGGGTGTTACGCCGGATACCATCGTAGGCATATTGACTGAACGTTCACCAGAAATGATTATCGGTATTCTTGGTATCTTGAAGGCGGGTGGAGCTTATTTGCCACTGGAGCCTTCTTATCCGCAGGAACGGATTATGTTTATGCTTCAGGATAGCGGTAGCGAAATTCTGTTGACCCTATCCGACAAGGAAAAACAGATGAACACTTTCGATTTTTCCGGTACTGTTCTGGATCTAGCCGACATCAGCTCCTACGAATCCGACGACTTCATTTTTTCCCAATCGACAACGGCAGACGATCTGGCCTATGTCATGTATACATCCGGTTCGACCGGACGCCCCAAGGGTGTCATGATTGAACATCGTAATGTCATACGGCTGGTGAAGAACACCAATTACATGCCATTTGCCGAGAACGAACGCATTTTACTGACCGGGGCTCTCGTGTTCGATGCCTGTACCTTTGAAATTTGGGGAGCTTTGCTGAACGGATTGCGCTTGTACATTGTACCGGAATCCGTAATCTTGGATGCTGTTCAGCTTGGTGAAGCGCTGGACCGATATCGTATTACAACGATGTGGCTGACATCGCCCTTGTTTAACCAACTTGCTCAGCATAAACCAGATCTCTTTGCTTCGCTAAAGCACCTGCTGGTGGGCGGGGATGTGCTTTTACCTGCGATCATTAACACGGTTAGAGCACATTCTCCGGGACTGAACGTTATCAACGGCTATGGGCCCACGGAAAACACAACATTTTCCACTTATTTCCTGATAGATAAGGAATATAACAGGATTCCTATTGGCCGTCCAATTAGCAATTCAACTGTTTATATTATGGACTCTTCGAGCAGGCTGCTGCCTATTGGTGCTCAAGGAGAAATATGTGTTGGCGGCGATGGTCTGGCGCGTGGCTATCTGAACAGGGATGATCTGACCCAGCTAAATTTTGTCCCTAATCCATTCATTCCGGGCGAAAGAATGTATCGGACAGGTGATTTGGGCAGATGGCTACCGGATGGCAATCTGGAGTATCTCGGACGGATAGACCAGCAGGTTAAAATCCGCGGATATCGTATTGAAACCGGGGAAATTGAAACCCAGCTCATGAGACATGATGCAGTTCAGCAGGCACATGTAGCGGTAAAAAGCACGAAGGATGGTCAAAAAACGCTCTGTGCTTATATCTCAACCGACGTACCGCTATCTATGAGTGATATGAAGACCCATTTGACTGGTCAGTTGCCGGATTATATGATCCCTGTCCAATATGTGTTTCTGCCGGCGTTTCCTTTGACGACGAACGGTAAAATCGACCGCCAAGCATTGCCTGAGCCAGAAATGACCAGTGGTTCCGATATGGAATATGTTGCTCCAAGAAATGAAGTGGAACAACAGTTGGCGAACCTTTGGCAAACAGTGCTTGGCGTTGAAAAGGTCGGCATTGACGACGGCTTTTTCGAGCTTGGAGGTCATTCATTAAAGGCCATTCAACTGGTATCCAAAGTACAGGAATCGAACATTCCGCTAGATATACATCAATTGCTTCAATATCAGACGATAAGAAGCTTGTCCGATCTTTTACAACGTGGTGAAGAGGGTGGAGTGAACACGGATACGCTCATTGCGAAAGCTCAGGAGGTTGAGCGGGTTATTGCCGAAGCGTTTGGTGTACAGGTCTTGCTTCAGTCCGTACCCACCGATAAGCAAAACTATTTGTTCCTGCAAGTGGAGCCTTTTCACGCAGAACAAGTTCAGGAAATCTCAGAATTTATCCAATCTCATATCCATCCAGACCTGCACCCGCATTATATCGTCCGCTGGGGAACCAACGAACCAGATAGAGTTCTCGGAGCTATACCGACAAACGAAGAACAAGAAACCTTACTTAAACAACAGGCCGGTGTATGGCTTGCCAGCATCGCTGAGTTAAATGCAGACTGGAATACCAATATACTAAATCTGAATGCTATTGGGCGCTATCCGCTTGCACCAGCTCAGCAGTACCATTTGCGGCATTTTGCAGGTTCGGGTATGGCTGTGCAGTTAGATAGCTACTTGGACACCGGACGCTTAACTGTAGCGGTTCAGCGGCTTCTTCAACGCCATGAATTGCTGAGAAGCGTACTTGTTCAGTCGTCCGGAACATGGGAATGGGAGCTGCGTCCAGCGCCAGAGCATCTTTCTTTACCGGCTGTTGATCTTTCGGGTTGTCCGGTGCAAGCACAACGCAGGCTGCTTTCATCCATCGCTTCTAACCTATTTTTAGAACCGTATGAACTTACACAGTCGTTGCAGTACCGGATCGTCCTGGTTCGCTTAAATTTGCGGGAGCATCTGCTGTTATTTCCATGCTCGCACATCATCTTTGATGCTACGAGCAGTGACATCCTGCGCAGACAACTCCTTGATGAATATCATCGTCCGCAGCAGGAACATGCGACAGAAGAGGTGCAATACCGGGATTATGTAAAACATATCCGTCAAGGCCCTCAAGGAATTAGGGATCAGGAAATCAGCGAGCAATTCAAACTCCAGACGTTTGGTGAGAACAATGATCGTATTCATGCGCTGACCGAAGAACGCAACTATGCGGACACTACTAGATATCGTTGGGAGCTGAATGTAAGCGATATTTCAGAGCAGCACGGAGCTATTAATATATGGGATATTTCACTTCAAATGGCTGTACGTTTTTTCAGCAGCTATTTCCAACTCTCTGATGTTCCGCTTTGGTTTACTAATTATGGAAGGCAATATGGCGACCAAAACTATTTTGGTACCGTAGGCGAGTGTATTGATCATATACCCGTTGTACTGCAGGAAGATGACACTGAATCCTATGAAAAGAGTATCCACACCCACCTGGACTTTGCTGCACGCTATCATTTGAACTTTTTCAATCTGATCTTCAATGCTGAAATGGAAAAAGCTTACCCGGTATCCAGTAACATTTTGAAAAAGGGACTTGAACAGCTGCCTATCGTATTCAACTATTTGGGTGAGTGTCGAGAGGATGCAGAATTGCTCGACAATCTGCATACCGAAGGCACACAGGCTAATGTCAACAAGGTTATTTTCTTTGAGTCAGAGCATGTAGGGGGTATTCTGAAAATCTCACTTACCATTCCGTATGAAGAGAACGAACAGTATATCCATCAAATCTTCCAAGCTGCTAGTGACAGGCTCTTAACGCTTTGACCATTTCGCAGTAATGAGAGATGAAGATGTGAATCCATTGTTTAAGGATAGTCGTTTTATCCGTTTCTTTGCTTCTCGTACTTTTGCCAATATTGCGGACAGCATTTATTCTATCGTCCTGCTGTATGTGGCCTGTTTTATCGGTATTTTTGTCGCTTCCTTTCTGGTCAGTGTATTGAAAAAGAACGGCATCACCATCGCGGTTTCCTGGGTATCCATGGGGCTGGCAATCTACGTGTTTTCCATTGTGCCGGAGATGGGATGAAGCTGCTGGAAGCCCTGTTATTAGGCATTTTTACAGGCATCATCAATGTACTGCAAACGTCCTTGATTCAAATTATTACCCCGTGCGGATTGATTATGTTTCTGGTTAAGGATATTCGCCAGTTTGAGATTCCTTCAGAGGAGATTGGAAGAGTAGCCCCTTCCCACAATTCATAAGCCAGAGCATGCAAAATGTCAGGTCCTCATCACAGGGCCTGGCATTTTTAGTATGTCTGGCTTCGCCATGTTGAGATGTTGAGGCAGATCATTTTGGTGCTGGTGTTGGAGTGCCGTTTATGGTTATCATAGACGAAGGTATGAATCTGTCATTTACATTCGGATACAAAAGGAGATACAAGATGGCTGAACCTTTAAAAAATATATACACAGAGGATTTTCTTCGCCTTTTCGGTGAAAGAGTACAAACTGCTCATAGCTCGTTTGATACCCAAGGATTTATCCATCAAGTCATGGACGAGACATGGAATGAGCTGGAGCTAAAAGCCCGGATGCGGCGGATTTCACTAACATTGGGGACGTTCTTGCCAAGTCGTTATGAAGAAGCCTTGGCTGTCCTTTTTGCCATAGACGAGCATTGCAGCGGTTTTCCGTACTTATTTTTCCCGGACTTTGTGGAGGTGTATGGACAGGGGGAGGAGCATTGGACGCTTTCCATGGAGGCACTGGAACGCTTCACCCGGAAGTCATCTGCGGAGTTTGCCGTGAGACCCTTCCTACTGCGTGAACCGGAACGGATGATGCGCCAGATGGCGGTCTGGGCGGTTCATCCGAGCGAGCACGTCCGCCGTCTTGCCAGTGAAGGCTGTCGTCCACGACTGCCGTGGGGGCAGGCGTTGCCCATATTTAAGCGCGATCCCGCTCCAGTATTGGCCGTGCTGGAACTGTTGAAAGCCGATCCCTCACTGTATGTACGTAAAAGTGTAGCCAACAACCTGAACGACATCGCTAAGGACCATCCCGAAGCGGTCATTGCAACAGCTAGGCGATGGAAAGGCACGCATCCCGACACCGACTGGATTGTACGTCACGGCTGCCGGACCCTGATTCGCAAGTCCAGCCCCGAGGTGATGGCACTGTTCGGCTATGCCGAAGAAACGAACGGATCACCGTTAGTCACGGAAGCGTCTTTTACCGCCGATCCGTCTGTGTTAAAGCTCGGGGATAGCTGTGAGCTGAGCTATGGGCTGCAACTTCGGGAAGGTGACCCGGTGCGAGTCCGCATCGAATACGGCATCGACTTTGTGAAGGCGAGAGGACAAGCCTCACGTAAACTATTTCTGCTTTCCGACAAAACCGTTCCCGGAGGAACCCGTCTTTCAGGTACGCGGACACACCGTTTTGCAGACCTGACGACCCGCCGCCATTATCCGGGTGCACACCGTATTATACTGCTTGTGAACGGACAAGAAGCCGCATCTACAGTAGTGGAGCTCCAGTTGTAAAAGCTCTATAGGGGGTACCGCCAGCATTTTGGAAAAAAACCACGCTAAGCAAATTTCGACAAAAAAGACCCGGACTTTACCCTGCTAAGGATAAACCGGATCTTTTTTATTTAATGGACGTAAGTTACGCAAACTTGAAGCATAAGCCACATCAAAATGGTATTCTCCTAGAAAATTCATATGCTCCCAACCTAATGGAGACACGTGGGGCATTAAATCTTCTCTGAAATCTCCTCTTTTCTTGAGCTCCTTTATAGCTTCCTCTAAATAAACTGTATTCCAGACACTAATAGCATTAATTATGATGTTGAGTGCACTTGCTCTTTGCAATTGATCTTGGAGAGCACGTTCCCTGAACTCACCGTGTTTTCCAAAGAAGATAGCTCTGGCAAGTGCATTTACAGCTTCGCCTTTATTCAATCCCCTTTGTATACGCCTTCTCAACGTCTTACTGGAAATGTAATCTAGAGTAAATATCGTTTTTTCTATTCTCCCCATTTCTCGAAGTGCTTTTGCAAGCTTATTTTGTCTTGCATAAGAGCCTAATTTCCCCATAATTAAAGCCCCAGAAACTTTACCAATCCGTACAGAATACGCTAAGCGTAATACATCATCATAGTTCTCTTGAATAACCTTTATATCTATTTTCCCTCTAAGAAGTGCTTGTACATCTGGATACTCATGTATTCCATTAACAGTAAACAATTTAGTATCAGCCAAGTCACGAAGGCGAGGAGCAAAACGAAACCCTAGTATATGAGTTAAACCGAATACTTGATCAGTATATCCAGCAGTATCTGTATAATGCTCTTCAATGTTAAGATCTGTTTCATGATGTAGCAAACCATCAATAACATGAACAGCATCACGAGCATTGGTGTTAATCACTTTGGTGTAAAAAGATGAGAATTGATCACTAACAAATCGATAAATTGTAGCGCCTTTTCCTGTACCGTAATGAGGATTTGCATCGGCATGCAGAGAGGAAACGCCTACACCCGGAGTAGCTTCGGCCATCTTAGTTAGACCTATATTTGTTCCCATTGCCATAATGGTTGCTAATAAGATGTTTTTCTCTTCCTCATCAGGAGATTTGTTACTAGAGGCATGAATAAATTGTTCATGAAACCCTGTCCAACTTGCCACTTCCAGTAATAAGTCTGTCAGCTTTACTCTAGGTAACAGACTATACAGACGAGAACTATAGGTTTTTGCTTCCTCAGGTGTATCTTTATCAAGCCGGTGAACGTAGAATTTACCTTTTGTTATATCAACTCCCTCTAAGTCATGGCTGTTTCGAGTTAACCAGTCCAATCGCTTATTAAGTGAGTTTATACGTTCCATTAAATACTCCTCAACTTTAAGTGGGACCGCAAGGTAATCTTGAACACCAGTTGTGTTTTTCCAATCATCTTGAGGTAGAAGGTAATCATCAAATGCTTTATGTTGCCTGCTTCCACCAACAAATATATCTCCTGATCGAATGTGGTTTCTTCGCTCCGTTAGTGCTGCAAGTTCATAATAATGCCGATTAATATTACCATCTTCGTCATATACATGCTTTTGCCAACGATTTGAAACAAAGCTCAGAGTAGCGCTTGTTGGTACTTTTCTCTTTCCAGCTTCATTTAACTCATGGATGGTTTCTAATGCTTGTAAAACAGGCTCAGCAGACTTAGTTGCCCCAAATTTAAGTGCTCGCAATAGTGTGGGAGTGTATTTTCTTAAATAAGAGTAACGAGTTTCCAATAGGTCTAGATAATCATAGTTAGCAGGTCTAGATAACTGCTTAGCTTCTTCAACTGATTCTACAATCTTATTCCAAGGCATTACGCTATCTAATGCTGTGAAAGCATCCATTCCTTCATCTGACGATCATGGACTTCAATTGCTTGATCAATTAGATCTTGTGTAATTTCCAAAAGAAAAGCAACAAGGATGCTATATCTCCTTACTTCATCAAATCTCCTAAACGCATAAGGTTCATAACTCGCCCCAACCTTGGCTAACTGCCGTAGACGGTTAGGATGAATTTCTGTTGTATCTATGCTCAAGTTAATGTCACGTATGCGTTCTAGTCGTTCTACAATTTTTAGAAAGGCTTCGGGAGAAGACTGACCCGGAAACTCCTTTAGCCACGCTAAAGGCGATATTCCATTTTCAGTCGGTATAAGTAAGGACTCTATTTTATGTTTTTGTTCCTGTGTTAGAGTGTCGTGTAAAATACGATAAACTTGTTGATCCGCTTGTTGTCGAGCTTCCCAAACTACATTTTCAATTACATACATAGCAGGTAATATAACTTTGAATTGTCTTAGAGAGGATAATGCTATTTCAATTAAATGAAGAGTGTTCCCATTTTCCATTGCATGTTTTGTTAAATGGTGTAGAAGGTAATCCTGATGTTGGGGTGAGAAATTGCTATATCCATACTCCTCTCGAATTTCTCCTAAATGCTCCCATAATGTATTTTCACGTTGGGCATAGTCCACAAAAGACTCAGGCGGCAGTTGTAACTGTTTCGCTATGTAATGAATTACTGGTTTTGGAATATCCCCATACTCAGATAAAGCCCAGCCAGGATAACGGACAAGTGCCAGATGGTATTTGGACTCTTCCTTTCTTGTTCCAGATAAAATGAAAATCGTTCCACTACATTCATAATCTCACCTCCTTCTATAAATTGTGTTGCGTTAAAACCTTAGGTTCATCCAATTTAAAGTCTGCCTATCACACAAGTAAGAGATGCTTTTCTAATACTGACATTGGTTGTTCTGTTTGGTTAGCTTTACTCATTCCTATTTGATGAGGGACTGAATAATTTTACTTAGTTCATACACCCCCTTTTCTAAATCATTAAGTGAAGCGTAAGCGTATGATAAACGTATGTATTGCCCTTCATCTTGTCCATAGATATGTCCTGGATTTAAGAGGACTCCTTTTGCTAAAGCAAGGCTATACAGAGTTCGCATAGACACTACTCCTTTTATACGAATCCAAATAAAGAGTCCCCCTTGAGGGACTTCCCACGTAGCTAAATGCAGTAAATATTGTTCAAGCCATCTTATCAATACATCCCTGCGAGTTTTCAACTGCTTTCGCACTGAAATTACATGTTCTTGATAAAAACCATTACTAAGCCAGTTAGTAGCAATCCGCTGAGACAAAGAGCTTGATCCGTAATCAGATTGCATTTTAATGTCAGCTAAGTGATTAATAACAGATTGTGGACCCACAAGCCAGCCAATTCGCAACCCTGGAGTAAGCGTCTTGGATAGGCTTCCTAGATAAAGAACTTGACCGTGTAAATCTTTTGCTTTTAAAGCTAAAGGAGGTTCTTTATCAATCCATAACTCTCTATAAATATCATCTTCAATGATAGGAATCCGTTCTTCTTTACTAATTCTTAAAAGCTCATTTCGTCGAGTATCCGACATAACACATCCAGTTGGATTATGAAAAGATGGAATAGTGTATATTATGCTTCTTTTATGCTTTTTCTTTTGAATTGGAATAGATTGTGTGAGCATGCCTTCATTATCTATAGGTACTCCAGCAAGAGACATCCCTGCAGATTGAAATACATGTAAAGAGTAAAGATAAGATGGCTTTTCAAGTAAAACAGTAGATCTCGGCTTTAGTAGTCCTATAGAAATTAGGTGTAGAGCTTGTAAAGCACCTGAAACGATGAGAATAGAGTCAGGCGACACCTGGATCCCCTGAGATTTTAGGTACTCACTGACTGATTGGCGTAAAGGTAAGAATCCTTTTGGTTCTTCATAACCAAATGTTCCTATTTCATTCGCCAAATCCTTTATACTCTGTTTCATCTGAACTAGAGGAAACAGATCAGATGATAACTCTCCTTTACTAAGTTGTATAAGATTAGAGTTAGACTCAGCCTCATTAATCTGTTGCACAACTATTCGGCTAGGTTTATGAACTCCAACATTAACCTGGTCATTCCAATTTTTCGGTTCATTTGTTAGCAATGACCAGGTGTTATTTGTCACAATATTGCCCATGCCCATTTTCCCCTCAATAAGTCCCTCTGCCTGAAGTTCCTCAAGTGCAGTCACAACTGTACTGCGGTTGACCTTAAAAACGGTAGCCAATTTGCGTTGACTATAGATTTTACTTCCAATTGTCCACTCACCTGTCGCAATCTTTGATTTTATGTATTCCATGATTTGTATGTATTTGAGTGTCTTATCCTCTCTATCCTTATTACATTGGTCCATCTCAGCTATATCTCCTTTTTAAAGTGGTTGGGTTTTTATCTTGTCACTGGTTGAAGACATTGTATCAAGCAAAGACTATGATGAAAAGTGTAAACAGCAAACATAAAAGTGGTTGGGTTTTTTATAAGGAGGGGGGGAGAGTAATGAAAATATCCAATATGGCTATCTTGATTTCTCACTTATCCATCATATTGCTATGGGCTTCAGCTTTTCCTGGCATTCGTATTGCTCTTCAAGGATATAGCCCAGAAGACCTTTCTTTGTTACGCTTATTAATAGGATCCTTCGTGTTAGCACTTTTTGCAATTGCCACTCGTATGAGACTACCGACAGTAAAGGACATGCCATTTATTATATTACTTGGTGGGCTAGGGTTTACAGCATACTATATGGCATTAAACTATGGAGAGAAGTTTGTAAATGCTGGGACTGCAAGTTTGCTTGTTTCGTTAACTCCTATTTTTACAACAATCTTAGCTTGGATCATCTTTCGAGAACGCATAAATTTGTGGAGATGGTTTGGAGGAATAGTCGCATTTTCAGGAGTAACCCTTCTCTCTTTGGGGAATTCAGGGGATTTTTCATTTCAGAAGAGCGCACTCTTTATCTTGGTGGCCTCCATTGCTGAAAGCCTGTACTTTGTACTACAGAAGCCATATCTAAAGAAATATGGTTTTCTGCCTCTTGCTTGCTATACCACTTGGGGAGGTACCCTCTTAATGTTAATTTTCCTCCCTGGACTATGGCATTCTGTTGCAAAAGCTCCACAGGAAGCAACATGGAGTGCTGTATACTTAGGCATCTTCCCTACAGTCTTGCCTTATATACTATTAGGGTTTCTTATCACACATAGAGGAGCTTCAGAATCTACAAGTTCTCTTTACCTCACTCCCCTTTTATCTTTCGTTATCGCTTGGGTATGGTTAGGAGAAACTCCCACCCTAATGACGATTATAGGAGGCATTATAATTTTGGTGGGTGTCATGTTAACCACCATTCAACCTGACACAGTTAAGATAAAAGAGAAGAAACAGTCATTTAGACTAAAAAAGATTTTCAGAGAAAGCAACATGAGGAAACAACGTAATTACGAATAAGTGTAAAGAAATGGTATTGTTATAAATTAAGGAGGGGTAATTATGAATATATATCAAGCAACAATAAAGGATCTGAAAGGTGTTTAGGTTTTACTCAGTTATATCCCTCATTTTCTTCCGTTTCTATGAAGAGAACATGGATTTTAAATGATTTATATGTGCAAGAGGAAGCAAGAAAACAAGGAATAGCTCAAGCCCTTCTAGATAAAGCAAAATTGCATGCTATTCAATCTAATGCCAAATCATTAGAACTTCAAACCGCTCCCGATAATACGAATGCGTAAAAATTGTATGAAAAGAATGGCTATCAAAAGGATACTTCTTTCCTAAATTATTCTTTAAATTTGATGTGAATGTAAATAAACAAGGGAGTGCATATCTTTAAATGTAGGCGGAATTACTAGTTTAAAGGATGAGTTCCCAAGTTGTTGACAAAGATGCATCAGCACTTACGTGCTGGTGCATCTTTGTCATAGTTTCAGCTTTTTATGTCGAAATTTGCTTAGCGTGTTTTTTTTTCGAAATGCTGGCGGTACCCCATGCCCATCAAGCTAATATTTTGAAGTACCCCCAAAACGAAATTTTTATCTCTTGATAGTTATTTATGAAAATTAAATTCATTTTTTCGTTTTGGGTAACAGCCAATTTCTTAAGTTGATGGATGTGTGTTGCTACCCCAATAAGTGCTAATCGTTGATTGTATTGAATTTTAAGTAAATCTATTATGTTGCTTGATATGGTTAAATGCTATAATAGTAAATTGTGGATAAAGGATATGCCTTATATGTTTAGAGAGGTGATGAATTATGCTTAATAAGCCGAGTGATTATATTGAAGCTGGTTTGAAGCTGGAGTTGGAAGAAGATTTAAAATACTTATTTAATTCAACAGCTGATATAAAGATGGTACCAAAGGGTACAATTGTTTTAAGGCAGGGGCAAAGAGTTTCTTCACTGTATTATATTCATAAAGGAATTATGAGAGGATATTATATAGATGCTGCAGGGAATGATGTGACAAAATGTTTTGCAGCTGAAACGGAATTTGCCTGTGCAGAGGGTTTATTAAGAGTTGAAGAAGCTAGATTTAGTGTAGAAAGCCTGCAAGACAGCATTTGCGTAGTTATTCCGTATAATTCCATAGACCAAGGTATGAAGAAAACTAATCAAATGAAGGTTATATTCACTAATTATATTCAGAAGATTCTTGTTGGTATGCTAAATCGAGAACAGGCGTTACTTATGAAAGATGCACTGGAAAGGTACATGGAGTTTAAAAGAGAGTATTCTTCTTTAGAAAGTAGAATAAATCAATCATATATTGCTTCTTATATTGGAATTAGAGCAAGCTCACTTAGTAGAATTAAGAGAAGTATGAAAATAGAATAAACGTTTTTAGGAAACATCAAATAAAAGTATTTGGTGTTTTTTTATTGCAATTTACATATGTCAATTACAACAGGCTATTATCGCATTATGATAACTGGTGTAATCACTGATTTAGGAGGATTTATTTATGAAGAAAATTTCCTTGGTAACAGGTGCAAATGGTCATTTGGGTAACAACTTGGTAAGGGAATTATTAAAAAGAGGAGAAACTGTTAGAGCAAGTGTACGAGATTTAAATGACAAAGAACCATTTATAGGCCTTGATTGTGAGATCGTCTACGCCGATTTGAGGGATAAAGACTCACTTCATAAAGCACTTGATGGAGTGAATACCTTATATCAAGTAGCTGCTGTATTTAAACATTGGGCACAAGATCCTGAAAAAGAGATAATTATTCCAAATGTTGAGGCAACTCAAAATATAATGGAGGCTGCTAAAGAAGCAAATGTAAAAAAAATAGTATATGTAAGCTCCGTAGCAGCATTGTCATTGGACAAGACAAATTTAAAGGGTAAAATTGATGAAACTACATGGCTTGAAAACAGTCATGGAAATGCATACTTTGATTCAAAAGCACGAGCTGAAAGAACAGCTTGGGAGCTGGCAGAAAAATATGATTTGGATATGGTTAGCGTTCTTCCTGGTGCAATGATTGGTGGAGAGTTTTTAAAGAAAACTCCAACCATACTGGCCTTCGATAGTATTCTTTTAGGAAAGATGAAAGTTAACTATATAAGTGAAATGACGCCAATAGATGTAACTGATGTTGTGAAAGGTATGATTGCTGCAGCGGAAAAAGGTGTAAGGGGTACAAGATATATCTTGGCTAATGAAGAGCCTGTAACTTCAGATGATATCATTAAAATTGCAAAAAAATTTATTCCTAATCTTGAGATACCACAAAAATATACTAAAGAACAGTTGTTAAATTTAGCTGATAAACTTGAATTTGAAGCAAAGGAAAAGAATACTCAGCCATCACTACTTAGAAGTCAAGTAGAATTATATTATGGTGGAATAAATAGACACTATGACCTTACTACATCAAGACAGGATTTGAATTTTAAGCCTAAGTTGGGTGAAGTGGCATTAGAAGAGTATTTTAAACGGTTTTTTGCTAGCCTAAGAAAAAAATCCTTATAATGAATCGGCTCACTTAACTGGACAATAAAATAAAGGTCAAGTAGACTTACCGCCAATTCTGGGCATACTTCTAACTCACATAAGTGAACAGTCCCAGAAACTTTATATGGGGTCCCACCACATCGCATGCGACGGTGTTTCAACTGCCTGATCATTTCGCCACTGACTATCAAGGTTCAGGTGGGAGTAGTAATACGGCAGGCGTGAAAATCCAATTGGAATATGATTTACTTAGTGGTCAATTTCTTAACGTGCAGCTTGGACCAGGAAAAAATAATGATAAAACATACGGTACCATTTGCCTTGAAACCGTAGAAGCAGGCGATTTGTGTTTACGTGATCTTGGTTACTTCGATTTAGGAGACTTACAAACCATTCATGATAAAGAGGCTTACTATATCTCTCGGTTGAAGCTGAATACACGCATTTATACCAAAAACCCTGAACCAGAATACTTCAACAATGGTACGCTAAAAAAGCAGACAGAATACATCCAGCTTGATATGACACAAATGATGTCTAGTCTAATCCCTGGTGAAACGATGGAAATCCCCGAGGCATACATTGGCCAAAATCATAAGCTGTCAGCACGTGTCATTATCCATCGTTTAACCGATGATCAAACGCAAACACGCCTGAAAAACCAGGCGATACGTGAAAAGAAAAAAGGCATTGTCATGAAGGATAAAAGTAAACGTTTAATGGGCATGAATGTATATATCACGAACACGTCGCTAGAAGAAGTACCGACGAACTACGTGCATTCATTGTATTCACTTCGTTGGCAGATTGAGATTTTGTTTAAAACGTGGAAGTCATTCTTTGAAATTGATGAATGTCAAAATATAAAAAGAGAACGCCTAGAGTGCCATTTATATGGACAACTCATCGGCATTCTCCTCTGTTCTTCTACGATGTTTCAAATGCGACAGCTTCTGCTTGAAAAGAAAAAGCAGGAGCTGAGTGAATACAAAGCGATTTATATGATTAAAGACTATTTTCCATTACTGTTTCAAGCGATAGCCGTTGGAACAGAGGAACTTTTGAAAATTCTGCATCGCCTTTATCAGCTGCTTAAAAAGAACGGTCGTAAATGTCATAGATATAAGAAGATGACCGTCTTTGATATTCTAGGGATTGTGTATAAAACGACGGTGAAGCATAGACAAGCTGCCTAGCGAAAAAATCGCGTTTTAATAGGCTTCTTTAGCATGCCTACTTTTCTATCACTTATTAGTTTTGAAACAAGGATCATTTTGTATCTAGTAATTTACTTTGTTAGCTTGATGGGCATGTGGCGGTACCCCTATAGCAGCAGAAAGAAAGAGTCTGAAATTAGACTCTTTCTTTTTGTCGTTCGTTCTACGGACTTTATTTTTTCCAAAAAAATGATTCTGGTATTAGAACCTGGTACTAAGACGTGCTATAATAAGATTAGATCGTGACTCTCATCTTATGTATAAAGGGGATGTACAATTTGACAGATCATCAGCAATGGCTTGCGCCTGAATATTACAATATGACTTCGGAAATGGAGCACCATGACGCTAGCAAAACAGCACTCAAGTGGTTGAGCGAAACAGGAGACTACGAGGAAATCACCTACGGAGAGCTGCTGAAAAAAGCTAATCGACTGGCTGGAGGACTCGCAGGATTGGGATTTAACAAAGGAGACAGGGTTCTGGTCGTAGTACCACGTCGCATTATTTCGTATCTGATTTACCTGGCATGCTTGAAGCTGGGACTTGCCGTCATTCCTTCTTCCGAAATGCTTCGGGCCAAGGATATTGCGTATCGGCTTCGCCATTCGGAAGCGCGCGGAGTGATTGCCTGGACCGGGGTAACAGGTGAAGTGGATAAAGTAAACGGGGATCTACCTGCCCTGGATTACCGTATCGCGGTTTCCGGCGACGACACGGTAGCTGAACCCGGCTGGCTGGCGCTGCATGAGCTGATGGAAGGGCAGGAAGATATCTTTGAAGCTGTGAAAACGCACCGGGATGACATGGCAATTCTAGCCTATACCTCCGGTACCACGGGAAATCCCAAAGGCGTCGTACATAGCCACGGCTGGGGATATGCCCATCTGCGGATTACATCTCCTTGGCTGGATATCCAAGCCTCAGATACGGTATGGGCTACAGCCGCGCCAGGATGGCAAAAATGGATTTGGAGTCCGTTTCTATCCGTATTGGGAAATGGAGCGACCGGATTCGTATATAATGGTTCTTTTCGTCCGGGTCGCTATTTGCAATTCTTACAGCAATACGGAATTCAAGTGTTATGCTGCACCCCAACGGAATACCGGATTATGGCGAAATCGGATGGTCTGGATCAATATGATCTGTCCCAATTGCGCAGCGCAGTTTCTGCGGGAGAGCCTCTTAATCAGGAGGTCATTAACAAGTTTCAGGAGCAGTTCAATATTACGATTCGTGACGGTTACGGCCAGACGGAAAGCACTTTGATTATCGGTAATTTGAAGGACGCGCCTTTGCGTACAGGTTCAATGGGAAAATCCATTGCGCCGGGACTGGTTGAGATCGTAGACGAGGACGGTGTTCCGCTGGTTCCGGGTCAAGTGGGCGATATTGCAGTACGTGCTGATCTGCCGGCATTATTCCATACGTATTATCTTGATCCAGAACGTAAAGCAGTCAGTGTCCATGGAGACTATTTTGTTACAGGAGACCGGGCGCGCAAGGACGAGGATGGATATTTCTGGTTTGAAGGGCGCGGTGACGATATCATTATCAGCTCCGGTTATACCATCGGTCCCTTCGAAGTGGAAGAAGCTCTCATGAAGCATGACTCTGTACAGGAGTGTGCTGCCGTAGCCAGTCCTGACGAAATCCGGGGACATATTGTAAAAGCCTATGTTGTACTCAAAGCCGGAGTAGAAGGATCACCTGAGTTGGTGAAGGAACTGCAACGTCATGTGAAAGCATGGACAGCACCTTACAAGTATCCACGAAAAATAGAGTTTATTCAGGAGCTTCCCAAAACCAGCTCGGGTAAAATACGAAGAGTGGAACTGCGTGAACTGGAGCTGCGTGAACTGGAGAAGCAGTCTGTACTGTAACTGTAGAACGTAAATATTATGAAATGCGGAACAGGAGCGTGGGAAAAAAATGAGTTCATTTGAAGCATTGCTGGAGCAATATGCAGAACTGGTCGTAAGAGTAGGTGTCAACATCCAGCCCGGACAGGTATTTTGGGTCACTGCACCACTGGAAACCGTCGAATTTACGCGCCTGATTGTCAATAAAGCCTATGAAGCAGGAGCTAAATATGTGCAGGTGGAGTTCGAAGACGATCAGATTACGCGCAGCCGTTTTGAGCATGGTGACGAAGCCAGCTTTGATTACTATCCTGCCTGGAAGGCAGAAATGCTGGAAAAACTCGCCGAGGAGGGTGGAGCCACGCTAACCATTAAGGTGCCGAACCCCGATCTGTATCAAGACATTGATCCGCAAAAGGTATCGCGTGCAACGAAGGCGGCGGTAACATCAAGAGAAGGCTTTTCCCAGTATACCCGAAATCATAAAATCAGCTGGTGTCTGATCAAAGCACCGACGAAGGCTTGGGCCGATAAAGTGTTTGCCGATGTGGCGGAAGAGGATCGCATTCGTGTCATGTGGGAAACGATTTTCCAGATGAACCGTGTAGATGGCTCTGATCCCGTCCAGAATTGGCAGAAGCATCTGGAAAACCTCGAACAGCTGCAAGACAAGCTGAATCGTAAAAAGTATAAAAGCCTCCATTACCGCGCGCCCGGAACAGATTTGAAAATTGAACTGGCCGACGGACATATTTGGCGCAGCGGTGGTGGTGAAAACGAGCGTGGAGACTACTTTGTGGCGAATATGCCGACAGAAGAAGTATTCACAATGCCTAAACGTACAGGTGTAAATGGTTATGTCACCAGCACGATGCCGTTAAATTTGAACGGACAGCTGGTGGATCGCATCACATTTACCTTTAAGGATGGCAAAGTTACCAAATATACAGCGGAATCCGGCGAGCAACATCTGACTCATTTGCTGGCTACGGATGAAGGAGCCAGTTATTTGGGTGAAGTCGCGCTGGTGCCGCACGATTCACCGATTTCCAATCTCAATCGCATCTTTTACAACACAGGGATTGATGAAAATGCCTCCTGTCACTTGGCGCTCGGCAGTGCATATCCGTTTAACCTCGAAAAAGGAACACAAATGGACCGGGAAGAGCTGCTCCGGAACGGTGCCAATGTCAGCCTGACCCATGTTGACTTTATGATTGGCTCTGCTGAGCTGGATATTGACGGCGAGCTGCAGGACGGAAGTACAGAGGCTGTGTTCCGCAAAGGAAATTGGGCGATTTAATCCTTTTCTCAATCTCAATTTATAGCAACCCGCAAGCGATCTCATTCGTTTGCGGGTTTTTGTATATGCTAAATATCAAACTGCGCTTGTATTGCGAAATATAAAGTGCTAAACTGAGTTCAAACATAAATTTAAACAACGTTTTAAATAATGTTCAACTTATATAATTCTGGTCTATTCAATCCGCTCTGATTGGACCAGGTAAGAGGAGGAGAAGTATGAAGCACGTAGACAAAAAACAGCTAACCAAAGAAAAAATATTGCACACTGCGCTTGAATTCATTAAAAAGGAAGGTTTTGAGGCGGTTACAATCAGGAAAATTGCCGACCTGTCGACCACCAATATTTCTCTAGTTAATTATTATTTTGGCTCTAAGGAAAATCTGCTCAGTGAAGCCATTGAAGTAATATTAAGTGGCTTTCAGCACACTTTTTCTATTTTGGACAATACAGCGATCCCGCCCCAAGATCGACTGAAACAATTTCTGTTTGATTATTTACAAGTCATTCGGCAATATCCGGAGCTTCTCTCACGAGTCATTGTTATGGGCAGCACGCCCTTCACATCCCAACAGGAATACGGAAGGTTTTTAAACATCATGGGATTCCCCAAAGTGCAAAGTACGATCAAGGAGCTGACAGGTGAGCAACGGCCAGAGCGATTGTTAGCAATGATGCTGCAAATATTTGGGGCTATTTTTCTTCCCGCATTGATGAGCCCGATTCTTGAATCCGGAGCGGTTGTGGAAATGCCTTCAATCGAGGAACAATTAAACCTGTTGTTTGAAAGGTATTTTGATAAATAATAAATGACTGGAGTGAATACTATGAATCTTCTAAGAAAATACTGGCATGACGCAGGGGCTATCATCGGCGTGATCGTATGTATTGGTTTACTCTTGAACAGAGCCATCTTTTCGGATATAACGGGAATTTTATGGTTGAGCTTTGCAGCCATACTTTTTCATCAATTTGAAGAGTATCGCTGGCCTGGATATTTTGCCGGTCTATTTAACAACGTCATGTTTAAAAGTGAAACCCCGGATCGTTACCCCTTAAACACCCAATCAGCCATGATTATTAATGTAGTGATTGCCTATGTGTTTTATTTACTCCCCGTATGGTTTCCACGCGTGATATGGCTTGGACTCGCACCTGTTTTTATGGGCTTCTTCCAGGTAGTCTGGCACGGTATTGTTGTGAATATAAAAGCAAAAACCTTATATAATCCTGGCTTGTTTACGGCAGTATTCCTGCATGTTCCAATCGGAATTTGGTACATTCACGATATTGTCAAGTACAATACACCGACCCAAACAGACTGGATCGAGGGGACAATCTACTTTGCTTTTGCTGTATATATCTTCATCGTAAAAGGGAATATATGGTTGAAAAACAGCGATTCTCCCTATCCTTTTTCTAAACAACAGTTAGGATCGTATGATCGAAAATAGTGTATGTTGGAGGATCTTCAATGTCCTTGTTTACAAGTTGGAACAAGTAGAGGTATTCTGGAAATGTGGTTTCGGATCATCCAGTTACGGATTATCCAGTTTCGGTGCCGGGTAATCCGTTTCTTTCTGATGTGGATCATCGCCACGGTAGTGAGCACAACGGCAAGCACGGACACAACATAAATATATCCGTTGATATGATGGAGCTTGCGACTTTTAAGAAAGACCCGATTTGAAAAATTAATCAGCCCGCCGCCATAGCCATGCAGGCAAAAGCGATATGAACATATATTACGTTTAACCAATCCGTGAGATTCAGCTCACCCTTGAGTCCTGTTTTATAGCTTAAAATCCCTCGGCTCTAGGAACGATAATAAAGTTTTTTCCAATGACGTAAAGGATAAATAACATACTGATCTCGGCCAAAAATCGGTTACATGATTTGTTTTTTTTACGGGGGTCTCGCCACATGCCCATCAAGTTAAGATAGTATAATACCCCAGAACGAAAATTTCTTCGTTTTGGGGAACTACCAATTTCTTAAGTTGATGGGCATATATGGTGACCCATTAATCTGCCTTTCCTTTATGTAAATATGGGAATAATGAAATTACCCCAAGGATAGCTAAACAAGCTCCAATCCATAGCGGAGATACAAAACCATATCCTTTACTGATCCCAAGACCACCTAGTGACGAACCAATAACAATACCTAGCGTAATAAAAGAACTATGAACGGTATTTATCATTATTCCATTACTAGCTGTTTTCATCACCCTCGCAACCATAGCTGGATTCAATGCTACACCAGTTAAACCAATAAAAATCGTAGAAATAACTGCAATGTATTTATTCTCTGCACTTAAAGCAAATAAAGACAACGCTATGATTAATATAATTAATCCACCCATAAGTATTTTCATTGTAAATTTATCAGCGAACTTGCCAATTATTATATTCCCAATTACCGTCGCACTACCATAGAGAGCAAGTAAATATGGAATACTTGCACTTAAAAAGCCTGTGACATTTGTAAAGATAGGAGTGAAATAACTAAATGCTGCAAACGTACCACCAATAATGAACATACTTGTTACGTACGCTGCCCAAAGATGAATATTCTTAAATCGCAGAAGTTCGTCTTTCCAATTTAATTGCTCTTTATTTGAAGATGATGGTAACAACCGTTGAATCATAATCCCTGATACTAGCACAAGAACAGAAACAGCCCCAAAACTAATACGCCAGCCCAAATATTGCGAAATAACGGTTGTTATAGGTAAACCTAATACAGTTGCGAACATTAAACCTGCAAGTACAATTGATGCAGCTTTTCCCCTTGAATCAGAGTGAACCAATGTCGCAGAAAAGGAAATCGCAACTCCAAAAGCTGAAGCAGAAGCAATACCAGTTATAATACGTGAAATCATCATAATATCATAGTTCCAAGCAATAGCTCCGAGCGATTGACCAATTAAAAATACGAACATTAAAAACAATAATGCTTGTTTGCTGCGCATTCGTAAGAGGATTGCAGTTAAAATGGGGCCTCCTATTACCATTGCTCCTGCATAAGCTGAAATTAAATACCCAATAGATGATACAGAAACCTGGAATGCAAGAGCAAGTTCATTCATCATACCTGCAACCATAAATTCTGATGTAGTCATACAAAAGATTGCTAAAGCTAATAAATAAATAATCGATGGCATAAAAACACTCCTAATTCATTATTGTAATAATCGGTACAAAAATAGTGCGCAAAAAGAGCGCATTAAGCGCCAAAAATAGACTCCATTGTTCCTTTGATAACTTGTTCAGCTAACATCCGATTTTGCATCGATACATTAAGAACACGGAATCCGTAATAACTGCTTAAAAGCAGACTAGCTAATTCCTCAGCTGATTGCTTCTTTGAAATTTCGCCTGTTTGCAATCCTTCCTCCATCACTGTTTCAATAGCTTGTTTAAGAAGTTCAACATGCTTCGAGAAAATTTCTTGTACCATTAAATCGTTTTTAGCACGTTCTACACTGGCATTAATCAATAAACATCCTTTTTGATCAATATTCTCAAAGTCTTCTTTCAATGCCCATTCAAAAAAATTACTTAATCGTTCTTTAACTGGAATTGGAGTATCTAACAATTTCTTTTGTTCCCTAATCCCAATTTTATGGTAGCGTTCTAATACTTGTTTATACAGTTCATGTTTACTACCGAAAGTATTGTATAAACTTCCTTTTCCAAGTCCTGTATCACTGCATAAATCTTGTGTAGAACACCCCTCATATCCTCTTAACCAAAATGTTTTCATTGCAACGTCTACAATTGAGGAATAATCAAACTCTCGGGGTCTGCCGCGTTTATTCAATCGTATCCTCCTCTTATTTTAAAGATAACATTAATAGAATACTATTTTTTGTACCGCCCGGTCAATAATTTTGTTTTATTGTTACTGTAAATAAAATTTGATTATTTTAGATTACGAATAATTAAAAATAGCTCCCTTATTCAAATACAAGTCTTATTTAAATTAACAATTTCATCAATCTTTATTATTAATTATCAAACTTTGTTATAAATGATCAATCTATTTTACAAAGCCACAAAAAGACAAAATATAAATTGTTTAATCATTTGTTTTTCTTCGTTTCCATAGGAAAAGTCGGGGAGCGAAACTCAGCCAAGAGTCTGTAAAATATATGACTCCACCCTTGTTCTATGTTTGATGATTTCAGTCTTTTTTCTTGGTACCGCTTTTCATTACAAAAAACAACGATGATAAGAAAAATAAAGCCTGTGAAGTTTTAACCATCAGCCTGATTCCTTCACCTGAATCTTTTATATCAAACAGAATATCAGCTATGGATACCAAACCTGTAGTAACAAGTATAATCAATGCGAGTATATACACGTTTAGGCCCCCTTTTGTTCGGTTTTACAACAGGAAGAAGACAACAGCTCTGGATGCGGGTTCGGCTAACCACTAAGGCAATCCAACATATTTTAAGCCATAAGCAATACCATCCTCTGCTGTGCCTGAGAAATTTACCATGATATCCAAAGCTTGCATTAACATTTGATAGCCAACATAATATTTCAAAGTTTCTTTTGCGCCGTCGGTCAAAAATGGTATCTTATCTACATAAATTTTTATCTGTTCATTATAAGCACGTGATCCAATATTCTTGAGCTTGGAGATTAATTTCAGTGCAACTTCTTTTGCGGCCTTTGTTCTCCAACCTTGTGTGCTTACTTCTCCAGATGACTTCTGAATATCGACTAGACCAAGATTAGTACCTACAGTTTTGAAAAGGTCGTCATAATCAACTTGTCTCAATTCTTGTTCTATTCTTTCATCAACAATTCCATTCTCCATGTCTATCTTAGTCTCCGAAGCTATAGAAGATTCTGCGTTGTTGGTAGCTTGAGCATTGGCGAAAGCAGGAAGTGCAAACGATGACAACAAAAGAGTTGATAATGATACGATACCCAATTGCTTGAATTTTTTCATAAAATCAATCATCTCTTCATTTATTTAGTATTTTCATCAATATACTAACATGTATTATATAGTTTTGTAAAATAGAGGGATATAGTGGATTGTTTTTCCTTGTAAGAATAGCTATTTATAGCGTTTAAATAATAGTGACTGTTTATTGAATGATTTATGAGCGAATGATGGCCGTTCGTTAGACTTTTTATGTGGTAAATTTGTATCATGGAAAATCAAATAAGGAACACACCGCAGCTTTCTAGCCACGGTGATCAGGTCGGCCAATGTGTCGGCCTTTTTGACTTTTCTGTAGTTTTGAATGTGGTGGCGGAAGAGAGACGCTACAACGTAGGGTGACGCCTGCATACTGAAGGCTGATAGCTCAATAATTCCAGATAGAGGACATACTGCTCAAGGGCATTGACCAGTGCGCGCAAGGGAAGGCCAGAGATATGGCCGCAAACAAGGTGAAGCCTTGCAATCACTTAACGGGCACCTGTAACACACGGCGGTAGATCGGCACAGTAAGTAGGTTGCGGTTAAACGGTAAGTCATTTCATGCGGGGGAGAGTGGCCCCCGCCCACATTTTACATGGCACGTGCAGGCGGCAAGGTACCAGTTAACCAGCGGAAACATGAACAGTCTGGTCAGAACCCTTGCGCGGTTCAATTCCGCAGCGTGCCTCATGATATATTGGTAGGATTGCCCAAAATTTTTGTTTAAAAATTACAATAGAAAACTTATAATGTAAGAGAATACAGACAAATGTAAAAAAATAGCTATTTAATTTATAATAGCTGTTTTTTGAACATTCTTTATTAGTCAAAAGTACATACATAGTAGTCTTACGTAATCAGCCTGATTAATAAAGTTCACTCTTGTCTTGGAAAGAAGGGGATCGATCTACTTAATCAGAACAAGGAGTTAAATGAGCCAAGCTAAAAATCGTAGAATTCTTAAAATGGAGGTAATTGCGTTGAAAAGAAACCTGAAATCTGTAATGTCTCTAGCTGTTGCATCTGTGGCGTTAGTAGGTAGTCTCGGGCTTGCAAGCATAGCAAGTGCCAGTTATGCTTACGATGGTTTTAATGGTTTCCCTACATTGCGCCAAGGTGACAGTGGGGGATATGTGAGAGCGCTGCAAGCAAATTTATGGGCCTATGGACAAAAGGGAGACGTGGGAAGGATTGATGGGAGCTTTGGAAGCGGTGTGAAAACAGGGCTCCAAAATTTCCAAAGAAATAAAGGGCTGCCGGCAGACGGAACAGCTGGTTCGGGGACTTGGAATAGAATGACCTATAATGTTTCTATTGAAGTTCCGGGAAGATCTTTCACCTTATCTTCGTCTGACAGTTCGAGGTATTACGTGTTTTATGGGAAAAACGATAATAATAGAGGTCTGAGATACTCTGTTTTGTACAAATCCAATAATAAGGCCATTACTGAAGGCACAGTATTTTACGATTAATAGGAGGGGTTTAAATTGAAGAAACAATTAGTTGCTGTAGCATTAGGTGGTGCACTCGTAATAGGTGGTGGTGCATATGCATATAATTCATATGCTGCCGAATCAGAAACGCCTGCACAGATTCCGGTTGAAACGAAAGCAGAAGCGATTGATGCTTCAACAGTGCAAGCGCCGACTGAAACACCAGAAGAGACAGGAGTTGATATCAAAGGTCTCATAAATATATCTGATGTACCGGCAGAAGATATTCATATTCCTAATCTAGCGCAGGGAGCCTCGCTTAAAACGGCAGCGGCTGACAAACACAGTTTGAAACCATTGAACACAACAGCTTTGAAAGGCGAGGATGGTTTGGTAATCAGACAGTCATATCGTGGCAGTGACGGCACTGAAATTATGGTTACTCAAGCAGAATCCCAAATGGATGAACAGGCTACTATTGATTATGTGAAAAAAACATATAATATGGAAAAAGTTGAGTTGACTAAAATCAACAATCATACTGTAGCTTATGTTGACGGGCAAGAAAGAAGGGTTGTTCATTTGATTGGGAAAGACCACTTCTATACTGTTTCTTCTTTCAATTCCACTCTTGACGAATTGATGGAAATTGCAAAAAAAATTCAAGAGTAATAGGATAAGATACAAAAAAGCACAGGCATATTTGCTTGTGTTTTTTTGTTACTTCTCTCTAATCATGAAATATTGAGAAAGTGAGCAAAAGCCAGTTTCTTGTGGCTTAATCGCTCATTTTCCCGTATTGTCCGGTTTTTGTTCTTTGACGGCCATTTTCGGTAATCAGTAAAATGGTCTTGTTCTTCTTCTTTAGTTACTAAGTACAAATGCTTTTATGCAACAGCGCAGCATTTTGCATCCCGCTTGCGGGAATAGGTCTTATCACTGTTTCGTTTTTCGGGTTTTAAATAAGCGCCTGTGTTGCTTTGGTGCTATAAATACATAGGCAGACACAAGTCACTCATTTGGGTGGCTTTTTTTATTGCCTTTTGAAAGGATTTTAGTCTTGAAGAAGAAGCAGAAGAAAGGAATTTTGCTCCCATTGAAAGGCCCACCAAAACAGCCAAAAAAATGCAAAGGTTGTGTTTGGGAGAGATACGACGGGGTCAAACAGTTTTGCTGTAGACCACACTGTACAAGAGAGGTAAAATCATCCATGTAGTTAAATAAAAATAGGAAGGGGAGAGATAAATGTCGAATTTGAATAAACTTGATATGCTTTTAGAGGGCGATAAAGAGGTAATTCTTGAAGTGTACACTAAACTAAGAGATGGTGTAGCTACCTATCATGATCTTGGTGAAGTAATGAGAGTGGCACAACAAAATGTACGAGTATTTGAAGCTTTTGACTTAACGCTTATTCTTAGAATTGCTGAATATCAATTTAAGAATTCAAGCAATATCGAGCATAGATTCATTAAGGATAATTTAGTATCTGCATTCGGAATTGTGTAACGTTAAAGCACCCATTGTGGTGCTTTTTCTTTTGTCCTCATATGACAATATGTGAGCTATTCTGAGCGTTCTTTCTTTTATACAGACGAATGTCGGAAGGAGTGCAGCAGAGAGCAGAGAGAGGGCATACACACGCTCTGACAGCCTGTTACCCTGCTACCCGAATAGTGGAAACCAACTCAACTCAAATAGCCTTTTGAACATTTACACTACCTCTTTCATAGTATATGGCAGTTGATAAAGAGAGGTGGCTACTGATGGAAATACCAATAACAGGTTTTGTTGTTCATTCCCGTGATTCCGACTCTAACCATTCGCATAAGCTTTTTATTAGTTCGTGGGACGGTAGACCAGTTAATGTTCACGTACATCCTTTTAAAGGGAATACATCACTTGATGTGGGACACTACCACCATTACGTTGGAGTAACAGAACCAGCTCCAAGTGGTGTTCCGCATGTTCATAATTATTATGCAGAAACATCATTTAACGATCAACATACGCATTTAATTAGAGGAACTACAGGACCAGCCATTCACTTGACAGGTGGTGGGCATTACCATCATTTTGAAGGGTATACAACAGTAAACGGTAGGATTCCTCACGCCCATAGGTACAGTGGAAATACTGGAGATGAGAAAGAGTACCGATATTAATCAATTTGAAAAACTCGTCCCCATACAAATAGTGGGACTGATGGAGTTGGTTATGGCGGTATGTTTACCAGTGTCGGGGTTATTTCTCGTACTATTTATACTGTTTGTGATTGTTAGCCGTACTTGGGGGTTGTAATGCTTAAAGGGCTCAGCCACAGGTTACTGAGGATTCGACTCTTATGAGTACAATGTAATTGGTCGAACAATTTAAAATCAATAGTAACAATGACGAGCTACTACTAGCTCGTTTTTTCTTGTTTCAAGGGACTGACGCTTAAAGGTAATCTGATGGGAGTACCAAGTTAAAGAACACTAGAAAATAAGGAGATCATACAAGTGGAAATCAGAGTATTACCGATAGAGCAAATCAACGCAGCAGCATACAACCCTCGCATCGATCTGCAACCGTGCGATGCTGAATACGAAAAGCTAAAGCAGTCCATTGAAACATTCGGCTACATCGATCCGATCATCTGGAACGAACGCACCGGGAACATGGTGGGCGGTCACCAGCGATACAAGATCATGACCAATGAGCTAGGGCATAGGGAGTTGGCCGTTTCCGTTGTCGATCTGGACGACCAGCAGGAAAAGCTTCTCAATCTGGCGCTTAATAAGGTCAGTGGGAGCTGGGACGATCAAGCCCTTTATCGATTGCTTGATGACCTGGTGGAAAGCGGAGTAGATATATCTCTATCCGGTTTCGATTTAGACGAGATCGAGGAACTAATGAAAGACTTTGCCGAACCTCCAGAAGATCAGCTTGGAGACTTCACTAACAAGGAACTGGACGCGTCTGACTTCGACGAAGAGAATTTTGAGTGTAAATGCTCGCGCTGTGGCTTTGTGTTTGACCGCACAGAGAAAGGAGCCAGTGAGTCATGAGCCGCCCAACATGGAATTGGAAGCTGTCTGATCTGGATGCTGTGCCGCAGCATATCACTGACACAGACGCTATACGGATGCAGACTTTTCCTAGCGACTACGATTTTATGGATGCTAATGTTCAATATGTATGCGGTATGAGCGTTCCGCCTGTGATGATACAGCGGATCGCAGAGCAGATCAATTCCCAATGGTTTGATGCAAATTAAAAGAGGGACGCGCTAACGTCCCTCTATCAATCCAGGGTATCCCCCGGTTGAGATAGCGGCCCGCCACGCGTGGCATTTTGCAGACATCCGCTATCTCGCATTCCAGTATATAGGAAAGCCGAGGGATACGACAATGGGAACAGACAACGAACACCAAGACGCACTACTACAGCGAGAAATAGAAATCATCGAGGGTATCCTCGAATCCAAGGCGCAATACCGGAAGATTGTCAAAGCAGGAATCGCCCAGTGGGTCAAAGACCTGTAAGCTGGAAATATAAAAATGCAGACGGTTCAGGATCTGGATCGGCTGATTGAGTTGGATATTAAGCTTCAGAAGGATGAGCTGTAATAATTCTAACACGATAGGGTCAGGCCTATGCCTATTTTCCCTAGATGAAGTCAACAGCCCAATCTTTTTGGTTAATTGCACAATAAGCTACTTTGACTAGACTTTGGAGGTGATCATTAACTATGTTTCGACATTATTGTTGGCAAAAGAAAATGCATCGGAGAAAATTTAGAAGATGTATAGTTAAAAAAATCAAAGTTTTGCCGAAGGTTATTGTTAAAGGAATCCAAGGACCTCAAGGACCTCAAGGACCGCAGGGACTGCCAGGTCCACAGGGAGTTCCAGGTGCTCAAGGTCAGCAAGGGCTACAAGGTTTTCAAGGAATTCCCGGACCCGCAGGGCCAGTAGGAGCAACGGGACCGGCAGGAGCAGTAGGGCCCGCAGGAGCAACGGGGCCAGCAGGGCCTGCTGGCTTCGGGATATCAGACTTCTTAAGTGTTTTCCGAGCAGATCCTGGTACGGGGACTGACACAGTTCCGGGTAACTCACCAATTACCTTTACTGGGGTTTTAGCGAATGTTGGTGGTGCATTTACTTTCACTCCTCCATCTCCAACGGTAACAATTAACGAGACGGGGAGCTACTTCATCTCATTTTCTATTCACAACCAAGGTAATGCGGACTTCAATCTGACTGTTAACGGAACCCCTATAACACCATTACCTTTCTCAGGTAATGGTGGAGGGCCTATCGCAGCTGAGGTTATTATAACCGTTACAACAGTTCCGACTACAATACAGCTGGTAAATGCTAACGCAACTCCTGCTCAGTTGCACAATAATATTAATACAACTATGACAATATTAAAGCTGACACCTTAGTATTGTTGCTTAGTAGTAATTTATTCAGTAAAAGGTTTAAGGTTTATGTCTTTTATCCGATCAGTTTGTCTAATTATTCAGAGACTTGAACTATGGGGGTGGTGAAATGTAGAATGCCTAGAGAGAGAAGCCCTGAACGGGACAAAGCCAGACTGATGTGGCTGGAGAGCGGTGGGACGATGCGTTTAAAAGACATCGCCGCCGCTCTTTCTATTGGGGAAACACAGGTCCGCAAGTGGAAGTCACAGGACAAGTGGGCCGACGATCTGAATAGTAACGTTACCATTGAGGCGAAAAGTAACGTTACTAAACGCGGAGCACCGAAAGGGAACAAAAACGCTGTTGGCAATCAGGGCGGCGCTCCGCCCAGGAATAAGAACGCGGTGGGAAATAGCGGAGGGCCGGGCGGTCCATACCGCAACAAGAAGGCCCTCAAGACAGGGATGTATGAAACCATATTTCTGGATGCCCTGGAGAAAGACGAGCAGGAGCTATTCAATCAGATTGACACCTCCCCGTTGGTTCAGCTCAACGAGCAGCTTATTATGCTGTCCATTCAAGAGCGGCGGCACATGCGCCGGGTTAAGCAGCTTGAAGCTGGTCTGACGGATGAGGAAAAGAAGATCAAGCAGGAGTTACACCAACGCAAGGACAAGGTTCCTTATACTAGCCCAAAGACAGGCAAGCAAATCAATCTGTCTGTTGAAACCGAAGGTATGAAGGTCACGGAAATTACGACTGTCACTACTTCCAAGCTGGATAAGATTTTGAAACAGGAAGAAGCGTTGGTCAAAACCCGTGACAAGAAGCTTCGGGTTATTAACCTTATTGCCAGCTTGCAGCAGGAGGATGAAATGGATAACAAACAGGTACCTATAGAAATGTTCAACACATTTGTTATTGGCAGTTTTAAGGAGTCTGTAAAATATATTGTGTAAACTCTCAAACCCATTAAAATGGAAGTAAGAGAAAGGTTGGGGAGAACACTATGGGACTCTGGTCAAAACAGCAACTTCGGGAATTCATTCAAGAGAACAATTTAGTCACTGCACAGGATGCAAAGAATGCGTTAAAAGACCTGTTTGCAGAGACGATTCAGGAGATGCTGGAAGCCGAAATGGATACCCATTTGGCTATGGAAAGCATGAGGTACAGGCGAAGCTTACCCCGAACAGCCGCAACGGAAAGAGTCGTAAAACAGTAGTTAGTGAGTACGGCGAACAGGAAATCAGCATCCCTCGAGATCGCCTGGGTGAGTTTGAGCCACGGGTTGTCAAGAAGCATCCATCGAACGTAACCGGCATCGAAGAGCAAATGATTGCCCTGTATGCCAAAGGGATCAGCACCAGGGAAATCCAAGATCATTTGGGACAGATGTACGGCATGGAGGTCTCTCCTACGCTCATTTCCAATGTCACGAATAAGATGGTGCCTCTCATTAAAGAATGGCAGAATCGGCCTCTGCAAGGCGTTTATGCCGTCGTTTATCTGGATGCCATTCACTTCAAAGTAAAGCAAGACGGGGCCATTATTAACAAGGCAGCCTACATGGTCATTGGCATCGATCTGGACGGAAATAAGGATGTCTTGGGCATGTGGATTGGCGAGAATGAATCCTCCAAGTTCTGGCTGAGTGTTCTGAATGAACTCCAGAATCGCGGGGTTCAAGACATACTCATGATCTGCGTAGATCACCTGTCTGGATTTTCTCAGGCGATTGCGGCCTGTTATCCCCAAACCGAAATCCAAAAGTGTATCATTCACCAGATTCGCAGCTCCACCCGGTACGTTTCGTACAAGGATATTAAGAAAGTAACTGCCGACTTAAAGCCCATTTACAAGGCAGCAACCGAAGAAGGGGCTTTGCTTGAACTCGACCGTTTCGAGGAAGTCTGGGGTACGAAATATCCCCTCATTATTCGTTCCTGGCGGACCCATTGGGAGGAGCTCGCTACCTTTTTCAAGTACCCGCCCGAGATCCGCAAACTCATCTACACGACGAATATGATCGAGAGTTACCACCGGCAGCTTCGTAAAGTGACAAAGGGGAAAAGTATCTTTCCTACCGATGAAGCTCTGCTTAAAATGCTTTATCTGGCCACCGTCGATGTCACTCGAAAATGGACAGGACGTGTCCAGAATTGGGGACAAATGCTCCTCCAGTTTTCCGTCTTTTTTCCGGATCGGGTCGGTCAACACTTGCGTTAAAATCACAACTTCCCCCTCGGGGGAAACGATGCCTAAAAGAGCTTACACAAAATTATTAGCAGACCCAAGAGAACGCCTAGAGTGCCATTTATATGGACAACTCATCGGCATTCTCCTCTGTTCTTCTACGATGTTTCAAATGCGTCAGTTTCTGCTTGAAAAGAAAAAGGGAGCTGAGTGAATACAAAGCGATTTATATGATTAAAGACTATTTTCCATTACTGTTTCAAGCGATAGCCGTTGGAACAGAGGAACTTTTGAAAATTCTGCATCGCCTTTATCAGCTGCTCAAAAAGAACGGTCGTAAATGTCATAGGTATAAGAAGGTGACCGTCTTTGATATTCTAGGGATTGTGTATAAAACGACGGTGAAGCATAGACAAGTTGCCTAGCGAAAAAATCACGCTTTAATAGGCTTCTTTAGCATGCCTACCTTTCTATAAATTACTAGATATGAAACAAGGATCGTTTCATATCTAGTAATTTACTTGGTTAGCTTGATGGGTATGTGGCGAGACCCCCGATGGATCGAAACCTCCAGCTTCAATTCTCGATAGGATGTCGTTTCCCCCCGACGATCAGCGTATGCTGTCAACAAAATCAAGAGGCTTACGCTTCTAATAATTTCAAAAACATAGATATATTATCCATGCTGTAAAAAATATGCCGATTGTCTGCTTCCAGTTTGCTTAGCATAATCCCGCCTTCAAGCGCGGCAAAAAGAAAAGAGGCCACGCCATCTTGATCGATGTTGCATTTGAGTTCCCCGTTCGTTATGCCCTCTTGCAGTATGTTCTTGATAAATTCAATAAAGTCGCGCATGCGATCCCTGATTTTCCGGCGCAACAATGGATGCCCATCGTCATGCTCAATGGCCGCGTTCATCACCGGGCATCCTCCCACAAATGGAGGCGATTCAGCCACGCTGCTGTACAATTCAAACATACTGATCAGCTTTTCTATAGCGGATTGCCTGGAACTGACTGTCTCTGCAAATTGCTCGAATACAGTGTCGGCGGCATAATCAAAGGCTTCCAGCGCAATTTCGTCCTTATTGACGAAATGTTTATAGATGCCCCCTTTCTTAATTCCCGTAGCATATGTGATTTCGCTGAGAGAGACACCGGCATATCCTTGAAGATTAAAGAGCTCGGCTGATCTGCTAATGATGTGCCTGCGGGTTTGTTCGCCTTTTTTCATATCCTTCACCTCATAAATTTCACCATGTCTGTTGAAAAAGAATCTATCTCTTCCGGTTTACATCATTCGCTGAAATGGGAGTGATGTTTGGCTGCTTCGATAATCGGAATCAATTTCGTGTCGTTTTTTTTCTGAAGCTGGTAAGTAAAATGCTCTATCATTTTTTGATTAATCCCGAGCCGCGGATATTCACCGATGATTTGCTGGACAAGATCTTTTGGAAAAAGATCGACCCGAAAACCTGCATCGACCATAACCCCCAAATGTACCAGAGCAATCTCAGGCTGTTTTTTTTCCGCTTCGACGGTGGCGTGCAATTCGACCGCTTTTTGTACGATTTCCGCTTTTTCGATGGGATAACCGTGTTGAATCAAGAAATGGCAAGCCGCCTCTCCTCCTTCGATTTCAAAAGAACGCTCCCTGTCTGCAAACGGTTCGGTCAAGCCCAAATCATGCATGATGGCACCAAGATACAACAATTCCATGTCTATGTTCAAATCGTTCTTCTGGGCGATCATACATCCAAAAGCATAAGTTCTCATCAAATGATTGAATAGTGTTTGGGTTGAAAGCTCTCGCACGTAACGAGTGGCGTCAACGGACAGCTTGCTTTCTGGAACAATAAACAGTGTAGTCATGTATTACTCTCCTTTACGTTAGAAAAATGTGTGCTTCCTTGCTAATATACGAAAAAAGGTACCGTTCGGTATCTTTTTTCGTATATTAGCATAATTCTATTTCGTTTTCAATAGTAGTGTCGTTTATTATCATCAGCTTCCAAATATGCTTGATTGCAGAAACCAAGATTAGCATTATCACGGATCTGCAGATCTTGCACCAAGGAAAGGTCAGAAGGAGTGAATGTCAATTCAAATTCCAACGATGTAAGAAACTTTTCCCTTAGAGAAAGTCGTTATGGGAATTTCTGCCCAAATACCTTCGAAGCCTCGGTCAAGGTGGAAGCTGCAAATTAACAATTCATGTTCTTCAATAAAATATCGCAGGAGCTTGGCGCTAATGGATGTTTCAGACAGTACAGTGAGAACATTTATCAATGAAAACCCGTAGACCTTTATTTTTCTTTTCGATCATTCCATAGTTTCTCCCAAACCTGCTTCAGCTCATCAAGCACATCTTGTTCGGAAACGCCTTGTTCCTTAGCATCTTTGCTAAAGGCCTTCTTGGAGTTCACGAAGTGCCAACAAACTTGCTTTGGTAATAGCCACCTTTCCCTCGTCCTGAATGATGAGTTCCGTTTTTGGTTTTGTAATTTGAACTTCATAGTGTTTTAGCTTTTCATTGCCCAGTATATTAGGCTTCTGTATACTGATTTCAACGCAAAAATTCCGATTCTGACCATTTTAGGAACTTTTCTCGGAGGGGATCATATGAAGCGAAATTGGGAGCTGGAGGAGTAATTGAGCATTTCACATTTCTTCCAAATGAAATGCAGCAAGTCGGCAATAAGTCGGGGGAGACTCGGTTGGGGTTTGCTGTTCTGTCCTACCATCGAACACAAATCAGGGAGTTCTTTGGCTTTCGTGAGGATACCATCAATGATGCTGAAGAGGTAATCGATTGGCTATGTAAAAGTGTGTTATTCCAGGATCACGACTTCGAACATTTTTGCTGGAAAGACAACGGATATGACCTTACAGAGCCTGATCCGAGATAAGGAGCTGTAGTCAGACTTGAACCTCAGAATGGATTGGGCAATATTATTTCAAAAAATTATTGCCTTCAATCCATAAGGGATGCTGAACATAAGTCCCTAAAATTCGATTAAAATAAACTCGATTTTGAGAAGTTTCTTTCGTGACCCGAATACCAAAATCGCCATTTCCCTTGGATATGATTTCATTTAAATGAATGCTGGATTGTTGAACATCCGTTTCCAGATAAATACCGTTCGAATCACTCGTCCAATCATGGATTTTACCACGATCTTTCCATGCTCCAAAATTAGAAATGAAATTATTGGAAATATTGATATTAGAACCTCGATAAACCTGAATGCCCGAGAAATCAGGATGATCAATCGTGTTGAACATCACGTTAATACCGCTAGAGAGTTGATCTAGTTCAATGCCAAAAAAGCGGGAATCCAAAATAATATTATAAATAATCTCTAATCCATGGTATCGACTGCCTAATGAAATTGGGTGCTCTAAATTACGTGAAACGCGAATCCCTGAATTGATTGAACGAAGGATGATGTTCCTTTCAATGCGGTTGTTATAAGCGGGCAATGAATAAGAGATACCGGAGAGAGGAGAATCCTTAATGAGATTGCCTAATACTTCGGAATCACGACACATATAAAAAGAGATCATGGAGCCAAATACATTGTTATTGAGTACCTTACCATTTTTCTGAAGAGAAAAGGATAGACCATCCCCTATAAAATCAGAATATACGGTGTTATTTTCAAACACATTTTCATTATCGAGATGATTTTCTTCTACTGCCGCAATCGTTTCTGCACCTTGTGTCACCTGTGGACCAGCAAAGTATACGGCAAAAATACTTGCAGTCCCTAAAATTTTATTTCCTTCAATGCGGGTACGGTTAGAGGATGCAACAACAAGAGCTACTTTAGCAGAGTGAGTTAACGTATCTAGGGTTAAGCGGGTAATCGCAACATCATCGGCGTTTATTTTAATTAAATCCTCTGAAGGATCGGTTTGGCGAAGTATCGTTTGTTCAACGGATTCACCTTGTATTTTTGTAGCATGATTTTGAATCAGTATAGTAGAAGAAACATTGTAAATACCGTTTTTCACAAAAATATTTGTTTCATTGGATGCTAAGGCTTCAATTAGAGATAGATAGTCGCCCGATCCGTCAGCTGCTACAACAGCAGACAGGGAGGAATTGATAGATTGGTCCAAAAGTAAACCTCCAAACATTTTCTACATGATCAAAAGATTTGCAATCAATGAATTTATGGCAATTACCTGTTGATTTTTGTATGACGAACCCGTAACATTAGAAAAAATATAATGGGAGTCCGTGGAAGCAAGCTGAGAGTACGACTAAGCCGTCGTAGACCGCGTGAACCTGTTGGATAATGCCAGCATAAGGATATAAGTGTATACATATGTATAAGTCAACAGTCTTTCATAGGTTCCTGAAGAAAGAAGGTTGTTTTTTTGTTAGATAAAATGGCTTTGTTGCTACACAATATGCGAGATAGGAATCCGCTCGTCACAATATAATCAATGTAGTCGTCACCAATTTTACGGCAAACGGACTGTTCGCGCTCGGCGCTTGACCAATTATGGCATACGCCAAAGAGGAAGTCGCAGATATGGCCCGTATTGCGGGGACGATTGTACTTAACATCGGTACGTTAAATGAAGAACTCGAAGAGTCTATAATTGTGGCTGGTTTATCGGCTAATCCATCAACTGAATACGATTGTTGCAATTACCGGCAAAGAAGACGCCATTACCGACGGCCGTATAGGGTGGATCATTGAAAACGGCAGACTTACTGCTAGTATAGCAGCGCTTTCCGTATACGACAAGCGCTGCTGAAATGGCGCGGAACGAAAAACGGATATTCTGAACACAAGAGTATAAAAGGTGAAATAAACCACTGTTTATGTAGAAATGGGCAGGTGGAATAAGCTGTAAATAGAAATAACTTCTTGCCGGGAGGTATATTTATGGAGGTATTCGTCACGATTGGAATGGATTGTCCTAAACATTTCCTGTAAATATTCCGATAACAATAAAATGGACATCTTCTGCTTATGCTTAGGGGTTGCAGTATGAGGCTTTTGTAAGCTTGCTTACTGGTTAAATAAATACATATTGTTATCAAGGAGAGCACAGATCATGAAAAAGAAGGGATTGCGCCAATGGATGGCTCCGTTCGCAACGGTTACTCTGATTTTGAATACGGGATATGGCATCTGTGGGGGAACGGATGTAGCAGCAAGTGCGTTGCCCACAAAAGGGTATAGCTGGAATTTGAAAGACCTGGATATAGAGCAGACACATGCAAACGTATCAGCAGGTCAAGGGCGCTATTTGAAAGTTTCTTCAGGTACAGGCGTGACTACGCCTACAGAAGTTGATGGTCAAAGAACCTATATTAACAGAATTATAAAAACGCTGGCGAACCATACAGCTGCTCTGAATATTGCACCTGGAGAGGTAAGCCATTTTACAGCGATTCCGGCAGATACAACAAAGATGAACTTGTCTTGGACAAATCCGACGGACACCAATTTTGACCATGTAAAGGTTAGCGTCAGCAAGGACGTATATGTAGATAATATCAAAAGTAATTCTTATATGATGAGCGGCTTACAGCCTGATACGACATATAACTTTTGCGTGCAGACGGTGGATAAGAGCGGAAATGAATCTCAGGGGACTACAGTAAAGGCCAAAACTGCTCCTGTTGTTCCTGTAGATAAGACACCTCCAGGAGAGGTAACTGGGCTGACAGCGACGAATGTGGGTTACAACGCTTTTACTGTGAATTATATATTACCCAAGGATGCTGACCTGAGCCAAGCGATTATTTATCTAAATGGTAAGGAAGTGCAACGAAGCATAGGGACGTCCTACACGTTTAGTGGCTTGATTGCTTCCACAAACTATACAGTAACGATCAAGACAGCGGACAAATCCGGAAACATATCTGAGGGGGTTAGTATTCCAGTCACGACCCCGACAGTCTCCGTCGATACTTCGTCCGTGCCAGATGTGACTGGAGCGGCAGTGACGTCCGTTGGCAATCAGAGCATATCCATTTCTTGGACGATGCCCAGTGGGATTAGTACAGTTAGTCTATATTTGGACGGGCAACTGATAACAGATTCATCTGGAACGACATATACGTTCACCAACCTGACAGCAGCTCGGTCGTATGAAATTACGATTAGGTCCAAGCGGAGCACAGGTGCGTTGTCCTCTGGCGTGAGGCTGAGTGCGACGACTAAATCGAGCTCCAGTACGTCGGAAGTAACCAATCTTAGGGTAGACAGAAAGAATGAAACCTGGATAAAAATCATCTACGATATTCCGAGTGAAGCGCAAAGGGTGAAAATATATGTTGATAACGACTATCGGGAGGCTACAACCTCTGAGTCTTACAATATTACGAATTTGCGTGCAGGACGCTGGTATGTAATTAAGGTAGTAGCAGTAAAAAGCAATGGAGGAGAATCCTCAGGTGTGAGTTTGTCGGAACGTACGGATACTTCCTATTCGTCTTCGTCGTCTAGTTCATCAGACTATGAGGAAGCAAGAGATTTGATGAGGACTGCGGAGAATAACCTGAGTGCATCCAGCTGGCGTGCTGCCAGAGACGCAATTAGTGATCTGCCAAGCGGGTCGCGTAAAAGTGATCTGCTGGATCGACTGGAAGCTATTCGTAATCGTGTGTTTAATACCAGCGGTTCATCAACCACGACAAGTACAAGTACAACAACAACATCTGGCTCAGCGCCCGTGTACTCCAACAATGCGGTTGCCTCATATGCAACTTCGTTCACCCTAACACCAGGAGCTAAATATGCTTACGTGGATGGTCGGGCTATGTCGATAGATCAGGCCCCGCAAATCATAAATGGGGTGACGATGGTTCCACTACGTTTTATCAGCGAACGGTTGGGCTACCAGGTGAATTATGAAAGAGGGACCAAGCGAATCCTTATGAATCGCCCTACTGAAGGCAAACAGGCGATACTTCAAATTAAGAATCCCAAGATGGTAGTATATGAGCTCAATATATCCCGGAATTCCTCAACTCCCATCATAGCCCCGATTATCGTTAAGGGCTACACGTTAGTTCCATTAAGAGCCATTAGTGAGCTTTCGGGTTACCAAGTGAATTATAGCGCTGCATCCAAACAAATTACAATTACAAAATAACTACTTTTGTAAAAATGGTTCCAAAGTAAAGAATTTGGAACTCAGCTTACCGAGAAACCCGATCATTTCCATGACGTTGGGTTTCTCTTTTTTTGTATGTCACCCCAAAGCCCGCGATTTACGCGAGCTCGTTTTGAAGATAAGCATCAATTTTTGCGAGTGCTTCATCTGTACCGCCGGATTGCTGGAAGCTATCATTTATTTTTTGTACACCCTCTTTATACGCTGCGTTCGACACCACTTCACGTACGCCATCTCTTAATGATTGTACACTGATATGGTCCTTGGTTATTCGATAGCCAGCTTCAAGTTCCGTTAACCGCTGCGCGACCATCGGCTGATCCTTGTCCTGAGGCAGGACGACCAAAGGTACATTAAAGTGAATCCCTTCATTCACGCTGTTCATTCCACCATGAGTAATAAACACATCTGAATGACGTAATACCTCTAATTGAGGAACATAGGGCGAGATGATAAAGTGCTCAGGGGCCGAATTGATTTTCGTAAAGTCAGCTTTCTCGCCGGCTGCAATCACGACGATGCCTTCAAAATCGGAAAAAGCTTCAATACAGGTGTTAAAAAAATCTTCAATATGATCGAAAATCGTTCCCATCGAAATATACAGAACTTTTTTATCTTGTAATGCATCCAGAGGGAATGAATTTTCCCCTTTGCGCTCTGGGAAGCTGGGGCCAATAAAAAGATTCTCTTCACTAAACTGTTCGCCGTTCGGCTGAAAATATCTGCTGGTATATACAACATTCAGTGCTCCTGAATTATTCATAAATTGGAACATATGCTTGGGAGCAACACCGAATCTTTCCTTCATGTGCTGCAGTGAGGTTGTGGCCTGTTCATCAATCTGAAACGGTACTTCAGCATCAGAACGAAAGGGGTTAACAATCATCTGATTGTTTGAAAAAAGAAAGGATGGAGATGAAGCAATGCCGGGGATATTCAAATAATCCCTAACTAATTCGCCTGCTCCGAATCTATCGTAGAACACAAAATCAAATTTAATGCTTTCCGACAACTTCTGGGTAACTTCCAATATGTCTAGCGAAGTCTGAATTTGAATGTTCAAAAATTCGTTCAATCCGGATGGAGAAGATCCATTGATAGAAGCATTTCTGACCAGATCGGGATGTAGGTGAACCTTTGCTCCAACTGCTTCGAGTCTGCCCTTGTATTTCTCCGTTGTAATGTAATGTACTTGGTCCCCTCGTGCTGTAAAGGCTTGCGTAATTCCGATCGTAGGGTTCACATGTCCTTCTGCCGGAAAGTTAACCATTAATATATGTAACATCTATTATCACTCCTTTTCCCTTCATCGAGGATCGCAGTTTTCACTGAAGCTCTCTATCTATAATAACAATAATATTTATATTTTCAAACTGTATCCTTTTTGTAAGTGCATCTTAAGGTTTCCAAACATATCGCAAAAAATCATTTATATGATCGGGACAACGGATATTTTTGGGGACAAGGAAAATAAGATACGGGTTATCGGTATGGAACGCAGCAAGCTAGAAATCCTTCACAGTCATATGGCGAGAAGGAAGGTAGCTTCTGTCGCGATGTCAACGATAAGCGTCTTGTTGATCGTAGGTTTCGCCTTAGTGAAAAACGCGATTGACCGGGATCGGGTGACGCGGGTCGGTCAATTGCTCAGTGCGATGCCGCTGGGCAAATCCGGGTATTTGTTCGGCATGTCCGGGGAGAGGATGGTCATATCCAATTCTTTAACATGCTCGTTCCGTTCCTTGTCGTCTATTTCTTACTTTTGATTCCATTTTAAAGTTATTATACAATTTGAGCTAAATTATGACACTGATTATATTTTTAAATTATTTGCATTATGATATATAGTTGAACAAATATTCTTTTTTAATTGATACTATTTTATATAGTATCAAAAATGTTTCAAATGATTATTTATATCATGATTACCCAAATGAAATGACAGTAAACCATTTATCGTAGCTGCCATCTTTTTGATGATTACGTTGTGAAGTGACCCCGATCGGAAACTTGGGCAAAGTCTGTGCCTTTAGGAAAGAACTCTCGAAGCAGGCCGTTCTCATTCTCATTCGACCCTCTTTGCCAGGAGGAGTATGGGTCAGCAAAGTTGATCTGCACGCCATGTGTAGTTTCCAGGTTCACGTAACAGGCAAACTCTTTGCCTCGATCTGCAGTCTCCGTTTGAAACGCCCCAGCAGGGTACTGAGAAGCCGCTACGCCAGCGGCCTGCATAGAGCCAGCGCTAGATGGTTTTGCAGCACACGGTGGGCTGGCCTTCTATTCTAAAACGCTCCGCGATCTGTTCAGGTGACCATGTTGCATGCAACTTCTCTTCGAGCTTCTACCGCTTGTTCCTCTCTCCATTTGCCTTGGAGTACACCAGCGGGAGTCGCACTTCATATTACAATCCGTCAATGAAAATTCACAAAAATGAAATAATTGAAAGGGGAGGCAGGATGATCGAAAATGTCGAAAATCAACGTCGTTTAACACAACCGGAGGAAAGGATTTGGTACACCGAGCGCATGTACCCAAACGGGTCGATGTCGTCGCTTGTGGCAGTATCTCACCTGTACGGCACTGTGAATTTGGAGGCGTTCGAACAAGCTCTGAACCAGGTGCAGATCCAGCATGAAGCACTCCGTACACGCATCACTTGGGACAGAGCTTCTGAAAACCCGGTCCCGCATCTCTATGTCGTTAGTGAACTTCGCCGAGCGCTTGCTTTTATCGATATGTCGGCGGAGAAAGACTCTCAAGCGGTAGCCGCGCACTGGCTGGAAACCGCGACGGCGGCGGCCATGCCTCTGCGCGAAGCCGATTTGTGGGATTGCATGCTGCTGCGGCTTGAAGACGAGGTTCACTGGGTGATCGTACGTATGCACCATATTATTTCCGATGGGCAGTCGATTCAGTTGCTTCTAAATGACTTGGCGGATAATTACGCCCGCATTTTGCGCGATGAATCGAATCCCCCGCCGCGCAAGCCGGCATGCTCCGAGTGGGCAGATGCGGAACAGAGCTATCGGGAATCCAAGCGCTTTGCCAAAGATCGACAATATTGGCTTGATCAATTCCGCGACTGGCAGCCTGCAGACAGCCTGAAGCCAGGTCCCCAGTTGGGTGGCTCAACCACAGCCCGGCGGGCGTCGTTGTCGATGGATGACGAACTGCATCAAAGCATAAAGACGTTTTGCCGGGAGCATGACTTGAGCCTGTTTACCTTTTATTTAGGGGCATTTTATTTGTGGCTGTATAAAGTCTCAGGCAGACACGATATCACGGTCGGAACCGCTTATGCCAACCGTTCCGCCCGCAGGGACAAAGAAATGATCGGCATGTTCGTCAGCACCGTCCCCGCCCGTATTCGGATTGATCCCGAGGCGGAGCTTCTTGCCTTCCTGAAACGCGTAGCCTTCGAGCAGTCCTCCCATCTTCGTCATCAACGGTATCCTTACAATCAGCTGGTTCAAGAGCTCCGCGCCGCAGGCTCCGTCAAAGACACGTATCGACTGTTCGACATGTCGATCCAATACCGAACGTTGGCGGCGATCCCGTTTGGCGAACATGCGCGGCTGGATAACCTGCAATCGTTGTGCGCCGGCCATACCGTCAACGATTTCGATCTGCATCTGGTTGAAAATTTGACGCTGAACCAGATGAGCCTGCTGTTCGATTACCGTATTGACTTGTTCGACGAAACGGAGGTCGGAAACATGGCTGACCAGTATATGACGGTCGCGCGTCAACTGATATCGCAGCCGAGTCAAATCATCGGCAGGCTGTCTCTGCTCAGCGAAGCGGAGAAAAAAAGGCTGGATGGATTTCAAGGAAACGTTGTGTCGTTTCCAAGGGAGACAACGATTCATCGGCTGCTGGAGGAACAGACTGAGCGTACGCCGGAACAGACGGCGCTGTATTTTGAAGGACATACGCTGTCATACCGCGCCCTGAACGAACAGGCGAATCGCTTGGCCCGAACACTGCGAAAAAACGGCGTGCAAACCGGCAACCTAGTCGGCCTGATGGTCGAACGTTCGCTGGAGATGATCGTCGGTTTATTCGCCATTCTAAAAGCCGGCGGCGCCTTTGTGCCTCTAGACCCCTCGCATCCGGTGGAACGACTTCGTTACATGCTGGACGATTCCGGCTTGACGCTGATCGTCACGCAAACAGCTCTGCGCCAGCTTATCGATCTATCGGGTCAAACGGTCATCGCGTTGGATGATGAACGCGTTTACGCTGATGAGAGCTCCGCACTGGATGACCGAACTAGCGGGGACGACCTTGCTTATGTCATTTACACCTCGGGTACGACAGGCCAACCGAAGGGCGTACTCGTGGAACACCGCGGTCTAGTCAATCTCAAAACGTATTACGATCGTACGCTCGGCATCGGTTTGGAGGATCGCACGCTGCTGTTCGCCAATCTGTCATTCGATGCGGCCTGCTGGGAGATCTTCCAGGCGTTATTTTGTGGAGCGACTTTATACGTACCGACATCTTCGATCATTATGAACTACGAGCGGTTCGAGCGGTACATAGCCGAGCATGGCATTACGGTTGTTGATCTGCCGCCTACTTATGCACTGCATCTTCAACCTGACCGAATGCCAAGCCTGCGAATGTTGTTTTCCGTCGGTTCGGCGGCGAGCATCAAGCTGTTCCAGCTTTGGAAAGGCCACTTGGCGCTATATAATGGCTACGGTCCTACCGAAAACTCCATTGCAACGAGTATCTGGAAGGTACCAGAGGATTGGAAAACGGACAGCCCGATAGCCATAGGCAGCCCTATGCAGAATCACCGTGTGTATATCATAGATTCGTGGGGAAATGAGCTGCCTGTGGGCGTGCCCGGCGAGCTGTGCGTTGCAGGCGTCGGGCTGGCTAGAGGCTACTTGTGTCGTCCCGGGCTGACGGAGGAGAAATTCGTAACGGGCGCATTCGGAGAAGAACGGATATACCGTACCGGAGATTTGGCCAAGTGGTTGCCGGACGGCACAATCGCTTATCTGGGACGGATCGACCATCAAGTCAAAATCCGCGGCTACCGAATCGAGACGGGCGAGATCGAAGCGGCTTTGCTCCAAATCGACGCCGTCCGAGAAGCGGTCGTGGTCGCACACGCTGATGCAGGAGGACAGCAAGCGCTGTATGCCTACTATACGGTGACGCGCAAACTGCCAGCTGTCGAGCTGCGCGAAGCGCTGCGCATCCAGTTGCCGGAGTATATGATGCCGGCCGGATTTATTCCGCTGGAGCGGATGCCGCTGAACCCGAACGGCAAAGTGGACCGCCACGCGCTGCCGTCGCCTCAGGGCAGCGCACAAACCAGCGCGGCGTATGTACCGCCGCGCACGCCGCTGGAAACGCTGCTGGTCGAGATTTGGCAGCAGGTACTCGGCGTGGAGCCGATTGGTGTCCACGATCATTTCTTTGAGCTGGGCGGCGACTCGATCAAGTCAATTCAAGTGCTGGCCCGCCTGCTGCGGCACGGATACAAGCTGGAGACGATAGATTTTCTCCAGCATCCGACCATTGCCGGACTGATTGCTTTCACCCAGCCGGTAAGCTGCCCTTCCTCCCAGGAAGAGGTTGCCGGCGAGGCTAAACTAACGCCGATCCAGAAATGGTTTTTTGAACGGTATGAACCGGTGCGGCATCATTTCAACCAATCGATCATGGTGACGCGTGCAGAGCGCTTTAACGAAGCTGCGCTACGCGAAGCGGCGTATGCCGTCGCGGTCCATCACGATGCGCTTCGTCTCGTGTTTCGCCCTTCCGAAAGCGGCGGCTGGACAGCGTGGAACCGCAGCGCGCAGGATGGCGCATTGTTTGAGCTGTCCACGTTCGATCTGTCCACCGAGTCTAATGTGGCGGCTACCGTTGAAACGAAAGCAAACGAGCTGCAAAGCAGCATGCATATCGAAGAAGGGCCGCTGTTTAAGCTGGGCTTGTACCGCTGCCCGGACGGTGACCATCTGCTGCTGTGCGCGCATCACTTAATCGTGGACGGCATCTCGTGGCGGATCATTTTGGAAGATTTGACCAGGGCTTACGAACAGTTCGAGCAGATTGGCAAAGTTCAGTTGCCGCCCAAGTCGGATTCTTTCTGCTTCTGGACGGAGCAGTTATTCGAATATGCACGGAGCGCAGAGTTGGAGAAGGAGCTCGCTTATTGGCAGCAGGTAGCCAAAGTTAAGCCGGAAGCTTTACCGAAAGACGACGAAGCCGAAGGAAGGGACAGGCAGGCCGTTTCGGAAACGCGGCAGGTGGCCGTTCGCTGGACGCCGGAAGAGACCGAAGCGCTGCTCAAGCAAGCGCCCCGCGCTTATTCAAGCGGTGTAAACGATCTGTTGCTTGCGGCGCTCGGTATAGCGCTACGGGCTTGGAAAGGCTTGCGGCGAGTCGCCGTCAACCTGGAGGGGCACGGTCGGGAGGCAATTTTGCCGCAGGTGGACATTTCGCGGACAGTGGGCTGGTTCACCAGCCAATACCCAGTTGTGCTGGAAACGGGACCTGCTTTGGAGGAAAGCGTTGACGCAGTCTTGCCGCATTATATTAAAGCGATAAAAGAATATTTGCGGAGCGTTCCGAACAAAGGAATCGGATATGGCCTCATGCGCTATTTGGCAGATCTTAGTGAAGATGAGCTTTTCCAGGAACCGGAGATCAGCTTCAACTATCTTGGACAGTTTGACCAAGATTTGGCAGACGGGGGGTTGCTCTTCTCTCCGTATTCGGCAGGCGACTCCATCAGCAGCCGGGCGGAGAGACCGTTTGCGTTGGAATTCAATGGCCTGATTGCCGAACAAGCGTTGTCGTTTACAATCGGCTACAGTGCTGCGCAGTATCGCAACGAAACGATCGAACGGTTGGCTGCGCTTTATCAGGAAAGCCTTCGGGAAGTGATTGTGCACTGCCAGTCTCGGCAGGGAGCCGAGCTAACGCCAAGCGACGTTACACTAGAGGATGTCACCATTGAAGAACTGGAGCGGCTCACGGCGCAGATCGGCCCGCTAGGAGAAATCGCGGATGTTTACCCGTTGACCTCCATGCAAAAAGGCATGTTGTTTTACAGTTTGCTCGACCCGGCCTCCGGCGCCTATGTTGGACAGCTGTCCTGCGACCTGCGAGGACCGATTTGTCCCGATGCGCTGGAGAAGAGTTTATCGGCGCTTGTAGTCCGCCACGCGGCGCTGCGGACAAATGTCGTTAGAGGGTGGAAGGAACAGCCGGTGCAGGTGGTGTTCCGGACAAAGCCTACCACCATACGTTATGAAGACTGGCGGGAGTTGTCCGCAGCCGAGCAGACCGACCGGTTTGAAACGCTTGTCAGCTCCGACAGGGCAGCGGGGTTTGAGCTAGAGCAAGGCCATTTGATGCGCGTCGCTTTGCTGCGTACGGGCGAAGCCGCGTATCGCCTGTTCTTCAGCTTTCATCACGTTGTGATGGACGGCTGGTGCATGCCGCTGATCCTCGCCGAGTGGTTTGAAATGTATTTTGCGCTGCTTGAGCAGCGCCGGCCTACGCTGCCCGAAACGGTGCCTTACAGCAGGTATGCCACTTGGTTTGAGCGGCAGGATCACGCCGCCGCCCGCGACTACTGGCAATGTTACTTGAACGGAAGCGCACAAGGAGCGCCGCTGCCTAGAGGAAGGTATGTAGGTGAGAGGCCGGACGGGTTCGTTTTCGTTAAACGGTCTTATCCGCTGGGTGCTCAGCGAACAGAGCGCCTGCATCAAGTGGCGCGCCGCCAGCGCGTGACGCCAAACACCCTGCTGCAGACCGTTTGGGGCATCATTTTGCAAAAATACAGCGGCAGTGCGGACACTGTATTCGGTTGTGTGGTCGCCGGCCGACCGGCTGATATTCCCGGAATCGATACGATGATCGGGTTATTTATCAATACCGTACCAGTTCGGATCCAAAGCGGTGCGGGCAATACGTTCGCTCAAGTGCTGCATGGTCACCAGAAGCATATTGTCGCTTCAAAAACATATGATACGTTCCCGTTATACGAAGTCCTTGCCTTGACTGAGCACAAACGGCAGTTGTTCAATCACATCATGGTTTACCAAAACTATCCGGTCCATGTAACGGCAGAGCAGTTAAGCGGCAGGGGGCCGTATGGGTTTACTTTGGACAATATTACGACCAGCGAACAGACGAACTATGATTTTATTTTGACTGTGCTACCAGGCGAAGATATGCGCATTGAACTCGAATACAATGCGTTGGCGTTTGCTTCCGACGACCTGGACCGGATGTACGGGCATTTGGCTCATGTACTTGATCAGGTCACGGCGAATCCGGATATTCCCGTCCAGGCGGTGGAATTGACGACGCTGGCTGAACGGGAGCAGCTGATCGGCGCGTTCAGCGGCCTGACAGCATCGGCCGAGCCAGCATTAATCGACGGGCTGCGGGAACTGACGCTGCTGCGTGTATTTGAGCGCCAAGCGCTCCAGGCTCCCCAGCGACTGGCCGCGGCCGACTCGGAGGTCGCGCTGACCTACGGACAATTGAACGAACGGGCGGGCCGATTGGCGGCATCGCTGCAGCGGGCAGGCGTTGGCCGCGAGACCATGATCGCCATCTTGGCCGAACGCTCGGTGGATCTGCTGGTCGCAGTAATCGCCGTATGGAAAGCGGGCGGCGCGTATGTGCCGCTGGATCCGGATTATCCGGAAGAGCGCATTCGTTTGATGCTGGACGACAGCGGGGCGACGGTCGTTCTGACGCATACCCGGCTCGGCCGTCTTGTCGGCGAACCGCGGGAAAAGCGAGGCTCGGCTGCTGCTATCTTGTATCTGGACGATGCCAGCCTATACGAGCGGGACGACTGGACGGATTCGGCAGCCGTTGCGCCGCAAGATTTGGCGTATGTGATCTATACGTCCGGTACGACAGGTCGCCCCAAAGGTGTTATGGTCGAGCATGGGAGCCTGATGAATACGGCGCTCGCCTACCTTAAGGAATACCGATTGGCAGACTTCCCCGTGCGGCTGCTTCAATTAGCGAGCTTCTCGTTCGATGTGTTTACGGGCGACCTGGCCCGCACGTTCATCAGCGGCGGCATGATGGCGATCTGTCCGAAAGAGGACCGATTTGATCCTGCCGCGCTCCACGACTGGCTGCAAAAATATGAAATTACTATGTTTGAATCGACGCCCGCGCTGATTGTTCCGTTTTTAGATCATGCCCATGCATACGCTCTGGATCTAAGCCGATTGCGGCTCGTTATTACGAGTTCGGATAGCTGCAAGGTGAACGATTATCGGCGACTGCAGGAACGTCTTGGCCGGCATACGCGTTTGATCAACAGCTATGGTGTCACCGAGGCTGCCATTGATTCCAGTTACTTTGACGAGCCTTTAGACAAGCTGCCCTCCGTCGGTAATGTGCCTATTGGTCAGGCGTGGCTGAATGCCCGCTTTTACATTGTGGACAGCCAGCTGAATCCGGTGCCTGTCGGCGTACTGGGCGAGCTATGCATCGGTGGCGCCGGGGTAGCCCGTGGGTACCTGAACCGCCCGGAACTGACGGAAGAGCGGTTTGCGCCGGACCCGTTTGCACCCGGAGGAAGACTGTACCGCACGGGTGATCTGGTGCGCTGGATGGACGACGGAAACGTCGATTTTCTCGGCCGGATGGACTATCAAGTCAAAATCCGGGGGTACCGGATCGAGCTGGGCGAGATCGAAACGGCGATGCTGTCCTTCCCGGGCGTGCTTCAAGCCGTGGTCGCTCCATATGCCGCCGCCTCCGCATCGGGACAGAACGAATTATGCGCTTATGTGGTATCCGAGAAGGCGGTTGACGCGGCCGGATTGCGGACGCATTTGGCCCAGCGGCTGCCGTCTCATATGGTGCCTGCGCATATTATGGGCCTGGAGCGGCTCCCGCTGACGCCTAACGGGAAAGTGGATCGCCGCGGTTTGCCGCAGCCTAACGTCTTGTCTCGGGGAGACGTCACTTACGAAGCGCCTCGTACGCCTGCCGAAGAGACGCTGGCCGGCATTTGGCAGACCGTGCTGGGCGTCCGGTCGGTTAGCGTGCACGACGACTTTTTTGCCCTCGGGGGCGACTCGATTAAAGCCCTACAGGTCTCTTCCCGTTTGATGCAGGCCGGGTATCGGCTGGACATGAAAGACCTCTTTCGCTATCCGACTGTGGCCGAGCTTTCGCCGCGTGTTTCGCTGGCGCGGCGGACGGCGAATCAATCCGAGACTGCTGGCCCGGTCAGCGCGACGCCGATTCTCCGTTGGTTTTTCGAGCAGGCGCACGATGGGGCGCATCATTACAACCAAGCGCTGATGTTTACCCGCCACGGCGGCTTCGAGGAAGCGGCGCTGCGGCAGGTGGTACGGAAAATAACCGAGCACCACGATGCGCTGAGGCTTGTCGCCCGCCGCAACGCTGACGGCCGGATCGAATTGTACAACAGGGGAATTAGAGAAGGCGACCTGTATACGCTGGACGTGTTCGATTTCACAAGTTTGGCGGACCCGGCTGCAGCCATTGAGATTCAGGCTAATGCGATGCAAAGCGGCATCGATCTAGCGAAGGGACCGCTCGTCAAACTAGGCCTCTTCCGGTGCGCCGACAGCGATCATCTGCTAGTCGCCATCCATCATTTGGCGGTCGACGGCGTGTCGTGGCGCATATTGATGGAAGACTTGGCGTCAGGTTACGCGCAAGCGGTCCGCGGAGAACTGGTACGCTTGCCGGAAAAGACGGATTCGTTCCGTGTATGGGCGGAGCAGCTGGCTCAGTTTGCCCGCAGCGGCGTCCTGGAACGGGAGAAGGCTTACTGGGAGCAGATTGAGCGGCTTGCTATGGAGCCGCTGCCGGTTGATACCGACGGTGGATTAAGCGGCAGCGAAACGGAAGCCGACGCCGACGCAGGAAGCATATCGACCCACACTCGGTCTCAAGTAAAGGACAGCAGGCTGGCGCAGATTCGTCTGTCGCCCGAGGAGACGGGCCAACTGCTCAAAAGCGCGTCGAATGCTTACACAACGGAAGTGGTCGATCTGCTGCTGACGGCGCTGGCCCGGGCGGTGCGGCGTTGGAGCGGGCTGGCTCGGGTGCTCGTCCATTTGGAAGGCCATGGCCGCGAAAATGTGCTGCCGGAGATGGATATCGCGCGAACGGTCGGCTGGTTTACGAGCCTATATCCGGTCGTGCTCGAGCCCGGGGCGGATGACGAGATCGGCCGCTCGATCAAACAGGTGAAAGAATCGCTGCGCGCGATTCCGCATAAAGGCGTAGGCTACGGCATTTTGCGCTATTTGTCGGAAGCGAACGGCTCTGCTCCGCTGACCGCGCAGCCGGACATTTGCTTCAATTATTTAGGTGATTTCGGTCAGGACTACGCTTTAAGCGGACTGGCGAAATCGCCGTATGCGTTAGGTGAGCAGGTCGGCGCAACGACCTCGCTGGAACACAAACTGGATATCAACAGTATGGTGGAGGAGGACGGACTGGCGATTTATATCCGTTACAGCTGCCGCATGTACCGACCGGAAACCTTCCAACGTTTTGCCGATCTGCTGAAACGCAGCCTGCAGGAGGTCATCGCGCACTGCGTCGCGCAAGAGCGGACCGAACTGACGCCAAGCGATGTGCTGCTGCCGGGCATGACCGCTTCTCAGTTGGACAGGCTGACGGCCGAGACAGCGGAGCTGGGCGAAATTGAAAACGTGCTCCCGCTTACCCCGATGCAAAAAGGGATGCTGTTTCATCATTTGCTGGAGTCGCGGTTTGGCGCGTATTTTGAGCAGACGACCTTTGACGCGTCCGGCATTTTCGATGCGGAAGCGTTCCGCCAAAGCTTGGATTTGGTTATACAGCGGCATGAGGCGCTGCGAACTAATTTTTACAGCGCTTGGGAGGAAGAGTCGGTTCAGATTGTATTCCGCCGCCGTCAAGGCCAGCTCCATTATGAAGATTTGCGCGAACTTGGCGAATCGGAACGCGAAGTTTACGCTAAAACGTTTGCGGATCATGACAAGGCAAGGGGCATGGACCCCGCAAAGGATTCGCTGCTGCGTGTCGCCGTACTGCGTTTGAGCGGCGACACGTACCGCTTCGTTTGGAGCTCCCATCATATTATTTTAGATGGCTGGTGCGTTTCGCTGCTCGTTAAGGAAATGTTTGGCTGCTATTTTGCCCTGCGGAAGCAGGAAAAGCCGGTTTTGTCGCCGGCCGCTCCGTACAGTCGGTTTATTGCGTGGTTGCAGGAGCAGAACCCCGGGGAAGCGGCCGCGTTCTGGCAAGCGTATTTGCACGGCAGCGGAGAACGGACCGCTCTGCCGGGGACATACGTCGGTTCAAGCGCTCCCGGTCGGCGCGCCGGCTACGAAGCAAAGCGGGCCGGCATCCGTCTCGGCCGCGCTTTGTCGGGCCGCCTGGCGTCGGCGGTCAAAGCGAATCACACGACCTTGTATACGTTGTTCCAAGTCGTGTGGGGTGTGCTACTGCAGCGCTACAACGGCCACCGCGATGTGGTGTTCGGCAGCGTGGTGGCTGGTCGGCCGGCACATTTGGCGGATATGGAGCGCATGATCGGGCTGTTCATCAACACGATTCCGGTCCGCGTGCGTTCGGAGCCGGGAGACACCTTTGCGAAGTTGATGCGGCGCAGCCAGGATCATGCGCTGGCGGCGCAGCCGTACTTATCTTTCCCGTTGTACGAGATTCAGCAAATGACGGAGCAGAAACAAGATTTGATCAATCATTTGGTTGCTTTCGAAAACTTTCCGATGGATCAGCAGATCGAACGAATCGGTCTGGGCGATGATGGAGACCTGGCCATTTCGAATATCACCATTTCGGAGCAGACGAATTACGACTTGAATCTGACCGTTTTTCCCGGCGAGGACATGGATATTCATATTTCCTATAACGCCCTCGTCTTCGAGGATTCGGTCATTGCGCGAATTAGCAGGCAGCTGCGGTTTGCCTTGGAGCAAGTCGCTTCCAATCCAGAGCTGACTGTAGACGCGCTGCAGTTGGCCGATGAAGCGGAACAACTGACCATCCGGACGGCGTTTAACGATACGGCGGCCGATTATCCGCGCGGCGCAACGATTCACTGGATATTCGACGAGCAGGCCCGGCGCACGCCGGACCAAACGGCAGTCGCCTGCGGAACCGAGACGTTGACGTACCGAGAGCTGAACGCCCGGGCTAATCGGCTGGCAAGAAAGCTGCAGGCGGTTGGAGCGCGGCCGGATATGCTGGTTGCGCTGATCGCGGACCGTTCGTTGGACATGATCGTCGGCGTGCTCGGAATTTTGAAATCCGGCGCGGCTTATGTGCCAATCGACCCGGACTATCCTTCCGAGCGTATCGGCTATATGCTGGACGATTCGAAGGCGAAAATTTTAGTCGTTCAAAACCATTTGCAGGAGTGCGTGGCGTTTGGAGGCACAGTGATTCTGCTGGATACGCCAGGGGAGCTTTCCTGCCCGGACGATGAACGGAATCCGGAGCCGTCCGCCGGGCCGGAGCATCTTGCGTATGTGATTTACACCTCGGGTACAACCGGAAAGCCGAAAGGCACTCTGATCGAGCATCGGCACGTGGCGCGCCTGCTGTTCAACAGCCGGAACCGTTTCAATTTTCACGCCGCCGACACATGGACCCTGTTCCATTCACTCTGTTTCGACTTCTCGATCTGGGAAATGTACGGAGCGCTCTTAAACGGCGGCAAGCTGGTCGTGGTGCCGAAACGGGTCGCCCAAGATCCAAAATCTTTTCTGGAGCTGCTCGCCGCGAGCGGTGTGACCGTGCTGAATCAGACGCCGTCGGCTTTTTATCAATTGGCGCAGGCGGAAGAGAACGCAGGCGGCGGGTTGGCATCGCTGCGGTATGTCATTTTTGGAGGAGAATCGCTCGCAGCCGTCAAATTGCTCGATGTGAAGCGCAAATATCCGCAAATCCGATTCGTAAACATGTATGGCATTACTGAAATTACGGTCCACGCCACCTATAAAGAACTGGATGAGCGGGACATGGAAGCAGCATCTAATAATATCGGGCGCCCGATCCCAACGACCAGCATATATATCGCTGATTTTAGCGGAAACTTGGCCCCGATCGGTTTGTTCGGCGAAATGTACGTCGGCGGCGAGGGGGTGGCGCGCGGCTATTTGAACCGGCCTGATTTGACTGCAGAGCGGTTTGTGGAGAGACCGTTTGCTCCCGGCGTCCGGCTGTATAAGACTGGAGATTTGGCGAGGTGGAAGGATAACGGCGAGCTGGAATATAAGGGGCGCGCCGATCATCAGGTTAAAATTCGCGGATACCGAATTGAATTGGGTGAAGTGGAGACCGTTTTGTGTCAAACGCTTGCCGTCGAGGAGGCGGTTGTGCTCGCAAAGGCCGATGAAGAAGGCCATTTCTCCTTGTGCGCTTACTATGTATCCGCTGAGTCTTATACGCCGTCGCAGCTGAGACAAGCTTTATCCGGGCGGCTGCCGGATTACATGATTCCGTCGCATTTGATTCAGCTCGAATCGCTCCCCCTTACCGCCAATGGCAAGGTCGACCGAAAAGCGCTGCCGGAGCCCGGCGAGGCCGGGGCTGCCGCTGTAAGCGGTCTGGACTTTGTTATGCCGCGCAATGAGCTAGAGCGGCAGCTCGCAGATGTGTGGATGAAAGTGTTGGGCTTGAAGACCGTCAGCGTGCATGAAGATTTCTTCAATCTGGGGGGGGACTCCATGAAAGCTGTGCGCATCGCCTCCAAATCGGGCGGACAAGTGTCGGTAGCGGATATTTTTGAAGGCCGCACCATTGAACGATTGGCTGTTATTATGGAACATCATTACCAAGCTCGTACAGCAAAGCTCGTTACACTGCACACGCCGTCTGAAGCAGCCGAGCCGGCTGGAATGCTTGTCTGCGTGCCGTACGGCGGGGGCAGCAGCATGTCGTACCGAAAGCTGGCGGACCAGATGAAGCTCGAAGACGGCCCGTTGCTGCTTGCGGTGGAACTTCCAGAGCCTTCCGTGGCCCCCGGTCTTTCCGTATGGGAGGCGGCAAGGCAATGCGCCGACCAAATGCCGGCGGAGACGAGCGGGCCGGTGGCCGTCTACGGACATTGCGCCGGTTCCGCCATCGCCATTGAAGTGGTACAATTGCTGGAGGAACGGGGCATCACCGTGGAAGCGTTGTGGATCGGAGGCTCGCTGCTGATGCCGGACGAAACCGAGCCGAAGAACGTCGATGATCAGACCGTCTACCAGTTCATGAAAGATATCCGCTTCCAGTTCGAAATGACTTTCGAGGAAGCGGGCTATCTGATCAAACGGTTTCGGCGCGACGGCGTCATTTCAGGCAAATACTTTAACAAGACGCTGCAAGATGAGGCGCGCCGCCGCATTAAAGCGCCTTTGTACTGTGTGATTGGGGACGATGACTGGATCACGGCGGAATATTTGTCGCAGTATGGCAACTGGAAGCTGTTCGCAGATCAGGTTGAACTACGCATCATTCCAGGCGCAGGGCATTATTTTAATGAAACGCATGCCGAAGCGCTGGCGGCGTTTTTAAGCCACAGCCGTTCTGAACGTCAAGCTGAGGCCACCTAACGGGGCCTGCTTCGTCTGCCGGCGGCCTGCACAGAGCGCTCTTTATGGCGAAGCGCTTAAACGAGGGCGGAGAAGGCGTTCGCGCCTCTGTCTGCCCAATCAAGCCGAAGGCTTACTGATTTACGGTTAATCGGGCGCTGCTTGCCAAGCTGTAGGATAAACGAAGAGACTTTAACTTACAGAGCTTCAAACTTCCAAATTCCAGTATAATTTACGTACGCATGAAAAGGATCAAACGATCCTCATGCTGTTACTTGGCGAATCGTACGAGCGGATTTTAAAAGTGACCGGACGGCCTCATGCGACTTTATATAACTTATTCGGGTCGGGGAACACGAGACCTGGTACTTATTATTTCCATTCTCTCCTAATCCGTTTCAACAAGTAGCTTGAGAACCGATTTTTTTGTTTGTGAGAAAATCGGTTCTTTTTATACGCAAATGACACGATCTAACTCAGATTACCAGCACCAAATGATGAAAAGTATGGTAAAATAGAATGAATTTGATTTTGCAGTAAAGGAAGGGTGAAAGCAAGTGGCAAAGGCGAAGGTGGCCAAACGGCCTACCCGGGATGAATTTGTGCTGGAGGAAATCGGGAACCAGCTTGCAGAAGCGCAGCAAGAGCAATCCGAAGTCGTGTTGACCGTATGGGGGCGTCAAGAAACAACCCGCGGGCAGATCGTCAAAATGGACCCAAGAACGGGCAAGGTTCATGTAGAGAGTAATGGTGAAACGGACAAAGTTCCTTTTATGGACATTATGAGTGTAAATTACCCAAAAGATTAGTGGGGGATTTGTCTATAAGATGACATAAATATAAAGGAATGAAATCACGACAAAGTGGGGCACATAGAATGCCAAATAAAAACACGGTTTCCCAGGGTTATAGAAGCTCCCGGAAGCCGTGTTTTTGTGTAAGATTATTTTTGTATGTGCCTATGAAGTTTTTACAGGAGTGGCATTATCCATACGCGCTTCCGCTTTCTTCAGCACCTTACGGTCAAAGATGAAAGGACCGAACGGCAGCAGCGAGGCAATCAAAGCTATAAGCCCTTGTAATACCGTCAATTTGCGAGAAATCAACATGGCTACAATTGCAACTACATAAGCCACGAACAATACCCCATGGATCATCCCCACCCAGCTTACCATTTGCGGCATCCCGGCTGCGTATTTAAGCGGCATAGCGATACATACAAGCAGCAGAAATGATACCGCTTCAATATTACCAATGATACCAAACGTCTTTAAAGCATTTTTAAACATGAATAAACCTCCCTATTCTTATTCCTATTACTTAAAATTTAATATAGCCTATAAAACGCTTTTGTTAAACGGTAGAAAGTTACGATATATCGAATATTTACAGCTTTTTCTTCGTTTTAAAGGGTAATAATAGATAATTCCATTTGCGAAACCATCCACTTACTTCGGAGATATGTCTGGATTTTCACGTTTACATGAATGGATTTAAGGCTTAGGCTGTGCTTTCTGAGTGATGAGTTGTTGAAATGGATGCGATGATAAAATGAGGAGGCTGCGCATATGATTACATCCACAGATCAATCGGTTGCACAATCTACAGCATCAAAGGGAGATCAAGGTTGAACATGCTCGCACGAATGGGATATCGCAATTCTTAGGTTGGGGGATGAATATGCGGTAGCCGCGCAGCGTTTGTATGAACGTATGGCTGCTGAAACCCATCAAACCAGACCTTTAGTGTGTGATCCCTTTCCAACTCAATTTGAATGGCTGGAGCAGGAAGAAATAAACTTGATCATTGATGGACTATGGCCGGTAGATTTGCACGGTGATCATTGTCTGTTTGTGAATAGGGGAGAACACCATCCAGAGTGCGGCGCGTCTAGTGAGGCATACATTTATAATACGCAGGTGATTGATGAAGGATTTTTCCTACATTATGTGAACACCTCTCCTAAAGCCGCAGCATACGCACCTTCGTTCAGAAAAGATGGATATGCTAAAATGTGCGAGCTGCTGGACGGATACGTGAGTGAAGGATGGATATTCACAAAACCACCAGAAGCGCCCTTATTTTTAAACTTTCACTATTTGAAAAATTCACAATAGAAAACCATTCATCGCTAAAAGGATAATTTTGACACACTCTTTCCGGCGGAGTCAAACCTTTTTTAAGCGGGCTGAGAAGTTATTCCGCCTATCGACGCAACTAAAAAAGGTAATAATGCGCTGCCATTGTCCTACCACTGAAGCCTTCTGATAGCAACAAACAAAAAAGCAAAAATAACGATGAAAATAGTAATACCGACGATCGTCATAATCACAGCAGTAAACACACTTAACAAATGCTTTCATTTATTTCAATTAGGTGTATGTAAATGTAGTAACTGATCTCACTTTATGAAGTATAGTTCGTTCCATTTTTCACATGAAGCAGACATGTGTATTCAAAGTCTTGATTGGTCTATTATTTTGATTAAGCATCTTCTGTTACGAAAAAAATCCCCTTCGGTTAACAGCTCCAAAGGGGATCGTGGCAACTTGTCTTATGCATGATTCCCTTAACCCACTATTCATTGCAGCTCCTGTAGGCCGTAAAGGAAAAAGCTGACGTCTGACACAACGATCAATTGAAAAGCTGATTGAAAATATGCAACTGCCTTTGGGAAGCCCTCTCTAACAGGCGTACCGCCCACATTTTAACGGAAATATACGCTAAGCAATTTTCGACACGAATAAATAATTTCAATCCTCCTGATTCGCTGCAGTGAAGGCGCACAAAGTTTTTAACATGATGGCTATCTGATGAGCTTTCTTACAAATAAATATGTTCACTCCACAGTATGACATTTTTCGCTCTCTTTTGTTGTTACTATATTATAGTATGTTATTTTATCTACGAGGAGTGAAGAAATGAAAATAGAAAAGGAAGTAAAAGAATATAAGAATACAGGTAGTTTTTCACGCTTTGGTTTAATCGGCTTTTATTTTAAAGGAATAAACTTTAATGACCTCTTATTAATAACACAAAAAAAAGACAGTAATCTGTCTTTAAATCAAACTCAGATGTCATCTTTATCTAATATACAAAACGAAAAGATTCAATCAGCTAGATGGTTAGGATTTATTAAACCAGAACAAACAGATGAATATGTATTCTTCACTCCATCTAACCAGGAGATGTTAACTCAAATCGAAAATCAAATTATCAATCTAGGAGGAAAAATAACATTAGAAAAAGATAAAGTATATTCAGTTCGAATTGAAAGTCGTTTTGAGAAAGATACGAATCACACAGTATCTTGCGAGCTATGTTGGGCATATTCCAATAAGAAAGAGAGTATTCCTAATGTTTGTCTATTATCACCAGACTTTAAAAATACAGAATTTTACCCACAAACTAGTTTGTTTGGTGATGTGGCTGATGATACTACCGATTCAGACCAAGACGGGATATTGGATGAGTGGGAAATCAATGGATATACGTTTGACGGTACAAATGTAGTTCAGTGGAGTCCTGATTATGATGGAACGTATACAAAGTATGTATCCAATCCAAATCAAGCTAGTACCGTAGGAGATCCGTATACTGATTTAGAAAAAGTGACAGGAAACATGGATCGCGCCACTTCTTTAGAAGCTAGAAATCCATTAGTAGCAGCCTATCCACAAGTTGGAGTTAGTATGGAGAAGCTTATAATATCAGAGAACGAAGATTTTACAGAATCTCAAGAAAACTCCACTTCTTCTAGTAAAACAGAATCAAATACAGAAAATACTAGTGCAGAGGCTGGTAGAGAAGATAGAAAATTTATTGGTAAGATTACTGCAGGATTTTCACATACATCCTCAACAACGCAAACAACTGAAGAAAGTACCACCAAGCAAGTTCATATTAACACTGGTCAATCTGCATATTTAAATGCGAATGTAAGATATTTCAATACTGGTACAGCTCCTATTTATCAAGTAACACCAACAAATAACTTTATCATAGACGATGAAACAATTATGACAATTACAGCTCCTCCGAGCAATATTGGTAATTCACTTTCTCCTGGGGCAACTTATCCTGATCAATCTCTACATGCTATGGCATTAACCGAGGTTGAACCAGGAAAGGACTTTACAATACATTATGATAGTTTAGAAAAACTTCAATCTGGGAAACAACTACTAATAGAAACCACTCAAATTAGTGGGGATGTCGATGATAATAATACATCTTGGGATAAATATTTCACACAAATTGAAGCCAGCTCAGCATGTTTAGTATTAGATACAGGCGATGAAGTGTTGGAAAGAAGAATAGCTGCAAGAGATTATAAGGATAACCTTGATTATACGCCAGAGATTACCTTTAGAGATGCAATTCAAGTCGCTTTTTTAACTACAAGTGATGGAGAAAAACAGTTTTATAATGACATTCCAATTTGTGAAGAACTCGTACAACTTATTTACGATCAACAGACAGCTGATGATTTTGAGAGTCAGTTAGAATCGAATCCAGATAAAACGATGTTCGATTTGTTATTAAAACAAGGGATGAAGATTTTGATTAAAATTCCTTGTGTTAGTTTTGATTGTAATGGGTCTTCCAGTGTTACAAGTAACGGAATTACATGGACAGGTGCAACACAGCAAGATGATATCGGAATAGAAAGTGGAGGTTTAAAAGGTACTAATGCAACGGGGGTTTTACAACCTTTATTAGAACCATACGGAAAGTATGTTTTAAGTATGTACGCAAAATCTATGAATGAAAGTTCATCGATAGAAATGGGAATAATGAATACGAATAGTAGTCATAAAAAGCATAGCAGTTTTACACTAGATACAGATTGGCAAAGAGTTGACTTTGAATTTAAAGTCCTTGATGATTCCACTATTGCTAATCAAATTTATGTTAATTCGAATAATGGTGATATTTATTTGGATGATATTACAATCACAAAACTTGAAACGCTAACAAGTGATATAACAGAGCAAATTATACAAAAAGCACATACCGTTGATCATTGGCAAACAGACGGTAGTCAGGTAAGTGCTGTGTATTTAAAACTTGATCCTGAATATGTATGTGATTACGAGGTTGTAGTTGATGGAAAAGGTTACGGAACCGGAACACGATATGAGACCTCAGAAGATGGAATACAGAAGATAAACTTTACTGAATATAATGCTGGTACTTTTGATATAGGTTCTCGTATTCAAATTAATGCTATATATAAAAATAACCCGGCTGTTAAATCTATAGTAGCTTTGTGGTACAATCAACAAAATATAGATATACAGGGTTGGGAAAGATTAGTGATGAATGCTACAGTGAACTTTTATTCGCTTAAAGATAGGGGTGGACATCCAGAATCCTATGGGTATATTAAATTCTATTCAGATCTTGCTTTGAATCAAGAGGCCAATGAAGTTACTCTATGGTCAATGCCATCAAGAGATGATTATATTACTGATACAACAATATCTGTAAACAATTTAGAATTCTATGCACCTAATGGCACTTTTATTTTTTATGGGGATGTAAAAGATCATGATACTGGAAATGCGGGTCCGGATGATATACTGGCTCAGCCAGATCAAAAAGTGAGTGCTAATTCGGGTGATAAAGTCACTCTTTCTGGTACAGATGCTACAAATGATTACGTAACAATTGATTTTACAATAACTTATCCGTAATGTAGTATTTTCAAGTCTCAAAAACTTCCGTTTTTGAGACTTCTTTATGCTTTCTATTTGATATTGAAATAATGCTATGTTATCCGTCTCAAAACTTGTCTTAAAATCAAAATCTCATTATTCCTTTATTTTATGAGTTATGAGACAATACAAAAATATATGGAGGTGATAATTTGTTAATTGGCTACGCTCGTGTGTCTACACATGATCAAAATTTGGATTTACAGAAAGATGCTCTTATACAAGCTGGATGCAAACGGATTTTTACTGATGTAGTAAGTGGATCTACCTCATCTCGCTCTGGATTAGATGAAGCTCTTGATTACGTACGCGAGGGCGATACATTAGTAGTATGGAAATTAGATCGCTTAGGTCGTTCCCTCAAACACCTTATTGAAACTATCAATATATTAAATGAAGAAGGAATTGCCTTTCGAAGTCTTCAGGAAAATATGGATACTTCTACAAGTGGAGGGAAACTCATTTTTCACGTATTCGGAGCATTAGCTGAATTTGAGCGAGAAATGATTCAAGAACGTACACAAGCTGGATTGTCAGCCGCTCGTGCACGTGGACGTCTGGGTGGAAGACCTAAAGTGATGGATACAACCCAGGTTTCTATGGCTAAATCTTTAATGAAGGATCCAAATTATTCTACCGAAGATATATGTAACACCTTAGGTGTTTCAAGAGCTACATTGTATCGATATCTGCAGAAAGCGAAATAACAAATACAAAGGGGATGACTTCTAATGTATGTGAGAGTAAGAGAACTTCTTACAACGGAAGACCGAAAACAATATATGCAAATCCCCTCTGATATAAGCGAATGGATATTAAGTACATACTTTTCATTCAGTCAGCATGATCTCAAAATTATTAATCGCCATCGGAGGGACTATAATCGTCTAGGTTTTGCTATTCAATTAAGTGTTTTACGATATTCAGGATGGCCCTTATCTGATGTAGGAGATATTCCGAATGTCGTTTTAGAATTTGTAGCTACACAAATTGGTGTAAATACAGAAGATTGGGGACTCTATGCTCAACGAGACGCTACACGATATGAACATATAGAAGAGATTCGAAAAGAATACGGTTTTCGTAACTTTACAATTGCTGACTATCGAAAGTTATCTAAATTTCTTCAACCACATGCATTAAATAATGGAAATACAACATATCTCATTGAAATAGCATTGCAAGAACTCCGTACTTGGAAGATTATACTTCCTTCGATGGCAATTATAGAACGAGCAATATGGGAAACACGTAAACGAGCAGAGAAAAGCATATTTAAGATGCTAACATCATCTTTAACCTTTTCACAAAAGGAAAAACTAAGTGGGTTGCTCCATTTCATGCCTAACTCTTCAAAAACTTATTTAGCTTGGTTAAAAGAAGTACCTGGTCAATTTTCACCAGAATCTTTTTTAAAGGTTATTGAGCGCTTAGAATACATAAAAGGACTACAGTTAAACATTAATACAAAAGGGATACATCCTAATCGACTACGACAACTATCTCGAATGGGAGCACGCTATGAAGCTTTCTCATTTCGAAGGTTTAAAGAGATAAAAAAGTATGCCATATTGGTGGCTTATCTATTCGATTTAACTCAGGATTTAATTGATCAAGCTTTTGAGATTCATGATAAACAAATGATGAATCTTCAATTAAAGGGAAGAAAGCAGCAAGAGGAGATCCATAAAAAAACGGAAAAGCGCTAAATGAAAAAATTCTTCATTATGCAGACTTAGGAACTGCATTAATTAAAGCTAAAGAAGAAAATGTGAATCCTTTTGTGGTATTAGAAACAGTCATGCCCTGGGATAAATTTTTATCTTCTGTAGAGGAAGCTAAACAACTGTCTCGACCTATAAATTATGATTATCTTGATTTATTAGAAAGCCGATACAATTACCTAAGAAAATATACTCCTACATTACTTAGAGCCTTAGAATTTCAGTCTACAAATTATGCTAAGTCTGTATTAAACGCTTTAGACGTCATCCGTGAACTAAATGACTCAGGAAAACGTAAAGTATCACAAGGATACTCCAGAGGAAGCCAAACAACTTAGTGCCAAACTCTGTCACATGTTACCTCGGGTTAAACTTACAGACCTACTTCTAGAAGTAGCGAACTGGACAGGCTTCGAGCAACAATTTATTCATGCACCCACAAACAAACCACCTAAAGGGAAAGAAATCATTATTTCTCTTGCTTCACTTATGGCTATGGGAACAAATATTGGACTTACGAAAATGGCAGAGGCTACACCAGATATCTCTTATCATCAGTTAGCTAATGCAAGTCAGTGGCGTATGTACGATGATGCATTAAATCGTGCACAAGCAATATTGGTTAATTTTCAACATCAGCTACCCTTGGCTTCTTACTGGGGTGACGGTACTACTTCATCATCGGATGGAATGCGTGTTCAAATTGGAGTATCTTCTTTGAGTGCTAGCTCGAATCCACACTATGGATCTGGCAAAGGAGCGACTATATATAGATTCGTAAGTGATCAATTTTCTTCCTTTTACACAAAAGTTATTAACACGAATGCAAGAGATGCTATACATGTGATTGATGGGTTACTACATCATGAATCTGATTTAATGATTGAAGAGCATTATACGGATACAGCCGAATATACTGACCAAGTATTTGGCTTAACTCACCTGTTAGGATTTCGTTTTGCCCCCCGATTAAGGGACTTATCAAGTTTTAAATTGTATACAATTGGTTCACCTAAAGATTTTTCAAATATAGAAGGTCTTATACGGGGACAAGTGAATATGAAATTGATCTATGAAAATTATGATGACGTTTTACGTATAGCTCATTCAATTCGAGAAGGAAAAGTGTCCGGTGCACTAATTATGGGCAAGTTAGGTTCTTATACTCGCCAGAATAAAGTAGCAAAGGCATTAAGAGAAATGGGTAGAATTGAAAAAACTATCTTTATTTTAGATTATCTTTCAGATAAAACATTACATAGAAAAGTTCAACGAGGATTAAACAAAGGAGAAGCAATGAATTCACTAGCAAGAGCAATATTTTTTGGGAAACACGGGGAATTCCGTGAACGTGCTCTCCAAGATCAGTTGCAACGAGCAAGTGTATTAAGTATTCTCATTAATGCCATCATTATATGGAATACCGTATATTTAAGCAAAGCTGTAGAAATGTTAAGAAGTACGCATGGGTTTAACGAAGAACTATTAAAACATATCTCACCACTAGGATGGGAGCATATCAACTTTTTAGGTGAGTATCGATTTAATATGAAAGATACTACAACGTTAGAATCTCTTCGTCCTTTACAACAAGTCTAAAAATAAGAGCCGGATTTTTCTTAGAGTAGAAAATTCGGCTCATTTTATGTCGAAATTTGATTAGAGTATATTTTCGTTAAAATGTGGGTGGGACGCCTAACAGTGCATTCGCTTAGGCATCCATTCAAACTAAAAATGGGTCACCGATATCACGCAATATCGTGTGGGTGATTGCTGGCTATATCTATCTGCGATTAAAGACTTGTTCAATGACGAAATTATCGCGTACCAGATGAGCCATAGAAATGATAACGAGCTGGTTTTACAGACGTTTCGACAAGCCTAGTAACAGCAAAAAGGCGTGACTGGCCTCATCGTTCACAGCGATCAGGGATTCCAGTACACGTCCCATGCATATCACGACATGCTGCCAAAGGTTGGCGCTCGAATCAGCATGTCTTGCCGAGGCAATTGTTATGACAATGCCTCGATGGAGAGCTTCTTCTCGCATCTCAAAAAGGAAGGACTCTATCCTTATGATATCCAAAATATGGATGATGCACAAAGAAAAACTGAAGATTACATTCGATTTTATAACCAACATCGTCCACAACGAAGGTTAAATAACTGTCCCCGGTAGAGTACCGGAAGCGGCTTAAATTATGTGAAAAAAAACCGGTGGAATCGAATCTCATACTGACCGAGAGGCCAGACTTGCATTAGGCAAAAAAATATGTTTGTAATTTTTCATATGTAGGTAGAGCATGTAATCATTCATGTTTAGGAAAAATCAACCTCACGAATCAACCTTTCGGTTGATTCGTATTTTTTAGTTGAGAGTTTAAAATGAAGACGTAAGTTAGAACAATATCTACTTGAATGAACGATAAAGAAAAACTTTTAGCTTGGGTGTCTCATAATTCTGTCAAAAGCCGTTGGAGACAAATGGTAGAATAAGCTTTAAAGATTAATTGAATGTTTCTTTTGTTTTATAAATAACTATTATTGCATATAGAGTTATAAATTATAAATGAAACATTTATAATAAAAATTCTAACATTCTTAAATTTCTCATTGTGATTGCTTGACGAGTTATCGCCTTCTAAGCTACGAACCAGTACCTTCCGTACATCTTGATTTTACATATCTGATTTACCAAAACAGCAACACCACTTTTTAAATGAGAGGAGTTATTAATATGGCACAAGTTATTCCGAGTCTAGATTTAAAATGGGGGTTTCCGTATACCTCTCCTAATGGAACAGAGCCTTCACCTTATATGTACCAAATTGATTTAAATCATGAAGTAGGACCAGGTATGCTGTTCCATGATTGTTTGTTGAAAATTGCAAATGCTCACAAAGAACACGAAAATGGAAGCACCTATTCCTGTTATGGAAGTTGGATTGGTGAAGGAGTAGTATGGCTAATGTATCCATTAAATGACGCTGACGGACGTGAAAAAGCACTCTCTGATAAGGAAATTATGTATGAAATATACGGCGAAAAGGAAGGCAAAGAATGCTTAGAAGCGTTTGCTTCTACGCTGATTTCAAATGAAAGCAAGTTGCTAAAATACTATCCTACGGCTAGTAACCCTTCAAAAGAAAAGGAAGAAACGCCGTTGGAGTATATTTATTACGCCATCGTCCGGCTCAATGAGCAAACTGACACGGAAGAATATCAAGAAATGGTATCTAAAGCAGTTCAAGCCCACAATCAGCACAGTCAAGGCTTAAAGTGGGTAACCTATGTCGAAGAGGGGACAAATCATCGCATGCTTCATCTATATGTGCCAATGAGAAGTTTCGGTGAAATGGATCATTGGCAAGGTCTAAGGGATATTTTAAGCGTATATGGGAGTGAGGAGGCAAAGAGAATTTATGACTCACTCCTTTCCGGCGTTGAAGACTACAAATCATATTTGATGACTTTCGTACCTAGTTGCGATAATTCCGGTTGTGAATTCGTTGAGTAGTAATCTAAATGTATGATTATTTTGAACTCTAAAAAAGGAGTGTTTATTTATGGAACAATTTATATATAACCTTGATTTCTATATCATACCAGGCAAAAAAACTCAATTTGAAGAAAACTTCACCAAAATCCTTGTGGCACATAATAATCATCCTCAAGGACTGGGACACAGGCTGACATTTTACCGGACGTTTATTGGTGGAGATGACGTTTTGTCATTGACGCTTCCAATGGAGTCGTTGGGTGATATGGATCTATGGATGCATACACCTGAAATTGTTATTGAGTATTTCGGTCAGGAGGAAGGAATCCGTATTCTGAACGATTACTCTGCAGCTATGAAGATATGGAAGAGCAAGATTACGAAACGCTTCGAATTTAACACAGCAATTTAACAAATGCCGCCATCGATGGATTTCCATTTCAGCGGTGGCGGTACTTATTCACTCTATCATTCCAGACAATATTATCTAAAAGTGTTCCTTCACTTTCCAAAGAAGAAACACTTTTTAAGTGTGCACGTTTTTTTATTTGTGGAGGTGAAAGTAGTGTTCAAGAAATCTTCAATTCTGGAAATTATCCAACGACGTGTGGTAGAAATGCCAAATCAAGCGATACATACGTTTCTTAAGGACGGAGAACTCCCGTCTGACTTGCTCACTTATGCTCAGCTAGACCTTCGAGCCAAAGCCATAGCAAGTGCTTTACAGGTCAAGGTTAAACCGGGTCAGCGGGCAATTCTTCTTTTTAATCCTGGCATCCATTATATAACAGCGCTTTTTGGCTGTTTATATGCTGGAGTCATTGCGGTTCCTGCTTATCCTCCCCGTCTTAGGCATCATTCGCTTGACCGGGGGTGCCTAAGAATTTGCTCTATGATTCAAGACTCTAATCCCGTGATTGTGTTAACTGAATCGGGATTAGAGGCACAACTTGAAGATTGTATAGAACAGATCCCTGAACTCTTAACGATGCTACGCTTAGTAGTTGACCACATCGCTTGTGGTCAAGCGAACTCCTATGTTCCATTTGATGCAACTTCGGGCATGGTAGCCTACCTTCAATATACATCTGGTTCAACGTCCATCCCCAAGGGAGTAATGATCACGCACGGTAACTTGTTGGCACAATGTCATCTTATGGTGCAATCCTTGCGATATAAAGAGGACTCCGTTTCTCTTATATGGCTTCCTCCTTTTCATGATTGGGGACTAATCGAAGGAATTATGCTTCCTGTTTACAATGGGCATTGTGGATATCTGATGGACCCGGTCTCTTTCGTACAGCGGCCCGTCCGCTGGCTTGAGGCGATTACACAATGGAAGATTACACATGGTGGAGGACCAAACTTTGCCTTTGATTTATGTATACAAAAGGTTTCGCCAGAGCAAATAAGTGAGTTAGATTTGAGCAGTTGGGGCTCCGTAGCTGTTTCGGCAGAGCCCGTTCGAAAAGATACGTTAGAGCAATTTGCATTAAGGTTCGCCACTTGTGGATTTAGACGGCAAGCGTTGGCACCCGCGTATGGGATGGCGGAAACAACCCTTCAAGTTGCGTCATCCCTAAATAATGGACCGTCCTATGTCATAGCAGATGCTTCAGAATTGGCCTTGAATCGAATCGTAGATTGTAGTGATGAAAAAAATGGCGTCGCCTTGCCATCCTGTGGGAACGCCGGTTGGGATACGAGAATTCTTATCGTTGACCCGGAAACATTTAAAGTGTGTCCCGATAATCAGGTGGGTGAAATATGGGTAGCAGGCAGCTCGGTAAGTGCAGGATATTGGAACCAGCCGAAGGAGACAGTAGATATTTTCCAGGCCTATACTAGTGAAACAAATGAAGGACCTTTTTTACGTACGGGTGATCTAGGTTTCTTGCGGAACGAAGAGTTGTACTTTACGGGACGTTTTAAAGATTTAATTATCGTCGATGGGCAAAACCACTATCCACAAGATATAGAACTCACTGTAGAGAAAAGTTGCTCTTTTGTACGTAGAGGTGCGGGCGCAGCATTTGCTGTAACGACCATTGGAACGGAAGGGGTTGGTGTTGTCTACGAAGTCGAGCGTTCAGCTCGCAAGGCTAAACTTGACATAGAGGCGATCGCTCATCAAATTCGGGAGACGATCTCCGGCGCTCATGGTATTTCACTAGTATGCCTCGCCCTAATTCGTCCTGGAAGCATTCCGAAAACAAGCAGTGGGAAAATTCAACGTAGCGCCAGCCGTAAGGCTTATGAAAACGGGTTGCTGAATACTATTGTTAGCTGGAGTTCCTTGGAGCAATCTCAAAAGAAAGACAGGGCAATTCAAGTGGATCATCACAAATGGGGAAAACCTTCCAGTCCTGAGAAAGCAGAGACGCTGGAGCGATGGATCTGTGAACAGATAGCTCCCCGGCTAGACATGCTTCCTGAGGAAGTTAACGTGCGGATGCCTTTTTCGTCTTTGGGGCTCAGCTCAAAAGAAACCATCCTTCTGACGAGTGAGATAGAGTCGTACGTCGGATGGAAGCTATCTTCGACGTTGCTTTATGAGCAACCAGACATCCATGAGTTGGCGAAATACCTAACAGAGGAAAATTATGTTAACAAGAGGGTAATCAAACTTGAGTCAAATCCGCCCAAGCCAACTGATAATGTGGAATCTGTTGCGATTGTTGGAATGGCGTGTCGCTTCCCTGGAGCATCCGATCCGGAAGATTTCTGGCAGGTGCTTCAGAGAGGAGAGGACTGTATTACCGAGATCCCGCCAGATCGTTGGTCTCTGGAAAAATATTATGATGCTGATCCTGACGTGCCAGGAAAAACTTATAGCAGGCATGGGGGGTTCCTATCCGATATTGATGTCTTTGATGCTGGATTGTTCAATATCTCACGTCCTGAAGCAATGGAAATGGACCCGCAGCAGCGGATTCTGCTGGAGTTGAGTTGGGAGGCTCTGGAGCGTAGCGGTCAGTCGCCAGATCGTCTGGCAGGTCATCCTACAGGGGTATTTCTTGGTCTTAGCTACAGTGACTATCAACGGTTGCAGTTTATGGATATTGAACGACTTGGCCCGTATGCTGTTTCTGGCGGAGCGTTAAGCACGGCTGCAGGACGAATTTCATATTGCTTGGGACTACAAGGGCCTTCAATAGCAGTAGATACCGCCTGTTCATCTTCGTTAATGGCCGTGCACTTGGCCTGCCAAAGCTTACTCAATGGAGAATGCGAGATAGCACTAGCGGGTGGTGCCAATCTTACGATCGCGCCCCAACTGTATATTAGTCTCTCAAAGGCAAAAATGTTGTCCCCAACTGGACGATGCCACACCTTCGACAGTACCGCCGACGGGTATGTACGTGGGGAAGGTTGCGCAGTAATTGTATTGAAGAAGCTTTCTGATGCTCAAGCTGCAAAAGACAATATCTTAGCAATTATCCGTGGTTCGGCTGCCAATCAAGACGGACGGACGAATGGTCTTACCGCACCGAGCAAGGCTGCCCAGACGTCGGTTATACGCGAAGCGCTCAGTAATGCGGGTGTACTGCCGAATGAGGTCCAATATGTGGAAGCGCACGGTACAGGAACTGTATTGGGAGACCCTATAGAAATGCATGCTCTCGCAGACGCGCTTTGTGAAGAACGCAATGGGGAAAATATTCTTTTTGTCGGTTCTGTAAAAACGAATATAGGTCATTTGGAATCAGCAGCAGGCATTGCGGGTCTAATAAAAACAGTTCTTTCGCTGCAAAATCGGTCTGTACCCAAAAACCTTCATTTCCATCAGCCTAACCCTTACATTAATTGGAACTCGCTTCCTATCAAAGTACCGACGCAAAATATGCTCTGGCAGCCAGGACCTTCTTTACGAAGGATCGCTGGAGTCAGTTCATTTGGATTCAGTGGGACTAATGTACATGTTATTCTGGAAGAAGCGCCATCTGTTGTGGAAAAGCCGATAACAGAACCTGTCGATTCTTCGTTACATCTGCTAACTTTGTCAGCGAGCAGTGAATGGTCGCTACGGACTTTGGCAGAACGATACGGGAGATTTCTGGAAGAATCTCCATCAGTTTCGTTAGCAGATTTCTGTCATGCGGTAGATACGACGCGAGCTGATCTGCAGTACCGAATTGCTATGGTGGGGGCAACTAAAGAGGAATTGGCTGCTCAATTGCTCTTAATAAATAAGGCAATGGACAAACCAATCACTTTAACAAAGGCTTTAAAAACACCAAAAATTGCTTTCATTTTCGCTGGACAAGGAGAGGCGTACCCCGGTATGGGGCGGCAACTATATGAGACGGAATTCATATTCCAAAAGACCATTAATGCTTGTGACCTAACGCTTCAGGCATTTCCTGCATTTCAAGGGCGCTCAATTAAGGCTGCAATTCTTGGAGAGAAGGAAGCAAACAACTGGATGGAAGACACTTCTTATGTTCAACCACTTCTTTTTGCTTTTCAGTATGCCCTAACCAAACTTTACTGCACTTGGGGGATTGAACCTTCTGCTGTGAGTGGTCACAGTTTAGGAGAATTTTCTGCTGCGTGTACATCCGGCGTGTTGGACTGGATGGATGGATTGCGATTAGTGGCCGAACGAGGTCAGTTGATGCAATCTTCCGCAGAACCCGGCCGCATGGTCGCTGTTATGCTAGGAGTATCCGAAGTAGAAAACCTGCTGGCACCTTATAATGACCGTTTATCAGTCGCTGCTATTAACAGTGCAGGGAATACTGTGGTTGCTGGGGATACAGAGGCTATTGACCAATTGTGCGAGCATCTGAACGCCAATCGAGTGGACAGCCGACTTTTGCGGGTTTCACATGCTTTTCATTCTCCCAAAATGGATATAGTGTTGGAGCCATTTGAGGCTGTTGCGACAAAATACGCTTATGGAGCACCTCAAATTCCACTCATTCGTAATTTGACTGGGACAGCTTGGGAAGCTGGAGAAAAGCCGAATGCCGAGTATTGGCGTGATCACCTTCGTCAGCCGGTAAAATTTGCGGCGGGTATACAAGTACTCGGTGGGCTGGGTTGTGATGTATTTATCGAAATCGGGCCAACAGCAACACTCACACATTTGATATCTCAGACTCTGATTAATACCGTCTCTCTTCCGTCATTGAGGAAAGGAAGGGACGAAAGAAGAACTCTTTTGGAGACACTAGGGTCATTGTATTCGAGAGGATCTATTTTAAATTGGAGCGGCAGAAATACACGACAGTCAAAAAAAATTGCACTCCCTACCTATCCATTCGATAAAAAGCATTATTGGAGTCCATCAGTAACGGCTGATTGGTCAAATAACAGGGAAGCAAGAGGAAGCGAGCTTACAAGTGAAGCTGAATCAAGTAACAGCGTATCTTCTGGATTCGAGTCAACGATAGAGGATCACCTGTACTGCGATGTGCGGAAGGAGGACATCAACTATATTGAGCGAATCCTTGAGAACGGAACAGATCGAACAGAGGCTCTAGTCGCTTATCTTCAGAAAGTGTTAGCTTCAATGCTAATGCTTTCTGAACAATCTCTGGAAGATCAGCAAGTGATGAGCACAATGGGATTCGACTCGTTGATGGCTATACAATTGCGCAATCGTCTGAAATGCGATCTTGGGATTGAACTGTCCATCGCCTTACTGATGGGGGAAGCGACAATAGTAAGCATAGCTTCAGAATGTGCTCGACTCGTTGACCTTGCGATAAGCGCCGGTTTGCAAGTTGAGCCAGAGGTGATTATGCGACTGGACAGGAAAGAAAAATCGTTCGCGCTGTCGACGTCGCAAATGCAGCTCTGGTTGCTTCAAGAAATAGACCCTTTAACGACTGCTTACAACTTGCCTACCGGCCTGCGACTGAAAGGAACGCTGCAACAAGACATTTTGCACCGATGCCTTCAGGAGCTTCTTGACAGACATGAGATTCTACGGGTTCGTATTGATGTTGTTGAAGGGGAACCACGCCAACGGGTACTTGCTCCCGAACCAATGCCATTACCAATCGTTGATCTTCGCCATCTCTCACTAGAACAGGCTGAGCAAGAAGCGCGCCGTATTGCTTTAGAGGAGGCAAGTTGTCCGCTGGATTTAAATAAAAATCCGCTTATGCGGGCGCAGCTTATAAGACTTAGTGAAGAGGATCACATTTTGCTTCTCTTGTTTCACCATATCGTGGCAGACGGATGGTCTTTGGTCGGTGTATTACTACAAGAGCTGGATTTATTGTACACCGCGTTTTTGAAGGGGGATGATTACCCGCTTCCTGAACTGCGAATTCAATATGTTGATTATGCCCAGTGGCAGCGGTCACGATTAAGTGCCACTTATCTCGCTCCTCATTTGCACTATTGGAAAGAGCATTTGGAAGGGGCTTCTTTTGAACCCTGCTTTCCAGCCGATCGGCAGCGGAATGCCTTTACTAAGCATGTTGGGCGCAGGATACACGCTTACCTGTCAACTGATTTAATAGAAGCGGTGAATGCATTGAGTCGGGCTCAGAACGTTACTCCTTTTGTGACACTAGTTGCGGGCATGAAGGCTTTATTGTATCGCTGGACTGGCCGTGAAGACCTGATCATTGGCACAACTGTGTCCAATCGAACAACGGACGAGCTTGAACATCTGGTGGGTGACTTTACCAATCATTTGCCTTTGCGTACGACAGTGAGTGCGGAAAAAAGTGCTTTGTCATTCATTCAAAGGGTTGGAAACACAGTTTTGAACGCTTTTGTTCATAGTGAATGTCCTTTTGAGAAAATCGTTAATGCGGTTAATCCTGACCGTTACGGCAATCGAAATCCATTGTATGATATTGCAGTTGTTATGCATACATTTTCAGACAGAGCGACTTCGTTAAAGATTGGCCCTGCCTTGGATGCCTCCTTTATCGCTCCAGTGGCACAGATCGACAATGGTACGTCTGAGCTGGATTTGATTTTCGACCTGCTTGAAACTCCAAGAGGTTTGCTGATCGAATGCGAGTTTGATACCGAGATATTCGATGCTACGACTATTGAAAGATTTATTCAAAGCTATGAAACTTTGATGTGGGGGCTGGTCACTAATCCAGCATGTGCTGTTAAGGACTTGCCGCTTTTATCAGAGGCAGAGAAGCGTAGGTTGATAACAGAGAATAGACAAAGTCTTATCGAATTTTCACCACAAGCTTGTTTGCATCAATTGTTTGAGAAACAGGTTCAATGTCATCCTGACAACGTGGCCGTAGTTTGTGGCGACAGCCAACTGACCTATGAGCAGTTAGAAGTCAGATCGAATTGCCTGGCACGCAGACTCATTGATTTGGGAGTTGGCCAAGGGATTGGGGTTGGTATTTGTACCGAACGCTCCATTGAAACGGTTATTGCCATTCTTGGTGTTTTGAAAACCGGGGCTGCATATATAGCCTTAGATCCAGTGTACCCTACAGAACACTTAAACTTTATTCTCAGTGATTCATCAGCTACATTCGTTGTGGTACAAGAGACAACGCGTGAGCGTGCGCTTCAATTGGAGGGGGCTCAAATCATCTGTATTGATGCTAGAGTGGAACCCCAGTTAGAAGATGGCAAACCTCTTGAAGTTGCTGTGAGTCCCCATGACCTTGCTTATGTCCTTTATACGTCGGGTTCAACAGGAAATCCAAAGGGGGCACTGATCACACATTATAATGTCGTTCGGTTATTTCAGGCAACAACGGATTGGTATCATTTTGGAGAAAAGGACGTATGGACCTTGTTTCATTCGTATGCGTTCGATTTCTCCGTTTGGGAGCTGTGGGGGGCGTTGCTTCATGGGGGTAAGCTGGTAGTGGTCCCTTATACTACAAGTCGTTCGCCGGAATTGTTTTTGGAATTGTTACGTGAACAAAAAGTGACGGTGTTGAACCATACTCCTTCTGCTTTCCGTCTTCTGATTTACGCGATTTGTCAGCGCTCTGATTCGGTTCCACTTGGTTTGCGATATGTAATTTTCGGCGGTGAAGCACTTGACACTAGGCAACTTGTCCCTTGGATTGAGCGATACGGATTAGACAGTCCACAGTTAATTAATATGTACGGTATTACGGAGACGACGGTACATGTGAGCTATGCCCCAATCCAATCCATACAAGAGGCGATACTGCATCCCGCTTCGATCGGCATGCCAATACCTGATCTTCAGATTCATATTCTCGATTCTAGCCAGCGTCCACTGCCGCTTGGAGCTATAGGAGAAATTTGCATTGGTGGAGCTGGGGTTTTCCAAGGTTATCTGAATCGTCCTGATTTGACAGAATCTCGGCTGATTAAGAATCCATTCGATACACACAAACTTTTATATCGATCGGGAGACTGTGGACGTATGTTGCCAGGAGGTTCGCTAGAATATTTCGGGCGTGGAGACGGGCAAGTCAAAATTCGTGGTTTTCGCATTGAATTAGGTGAGATTGAAGCTGTGATCAAGCAGCATCCAATGGTTCAAGATTGTGTGCTGCAGGTATGGGAACCGACATCAGAGGATCGCCGATTGGTTGCACATGTCGTTGCAAATCCAGAAAGTGCTAAAACTGTTTTGTTCGGAGAACAAATGGAACAAGAGCAAGTTTTTCAATGGCAAACCGTCTTCGATACGACCTATGGTCAGGGAGAAGCATATGAAGATCCTACCTTGAACATCACAGGTTGGACTAGCAGCTATACCAATCAGCCAATCCCTAAAAATGAAATGCATGCTTGGGTCGAACATACGGTAGCACAAATTAAAAGATTAAAAGCGGATCGTATTCTGGAAATAGGCTGCGGTACCGGTATGCTTTTGTTTCGGCTGGCTCCAGGTTGTACATGCTATACGGCTTTAGATCTGTCCGATGTGGCCTTGAACTATATTCGGAGTCAAATGGCAACTGTGGGGATAGAGGAAAACAAAGTGCAATTGCTCCATCGATCCGCAGATGACCTATCCGGACTGGGGGACCATTTGTATGATACAGTCATCATCAACTCCATGATGCAGTATTTACCGAGCATTGAGTATTTTATAAATATATTGCATCAAGCGGTGCAACGGGTGAAACCAGGTGGGACAATCTTTGTCGGCGATGTAAGGAACGCTGCTCTGCTAGAAATTTTTCATACCTCCATACAATTTTTTCATGCGCCGGAGGACATGAAGTTATCACGTATTTGTGCTGCTGCCCGGCATGCAGTAAGAGAAGAAAACGAACTGCTCGCTGAACCTGAATTTTTTTATGCACTCAAACGTCAGATACCGCAAATAAGTCATGTGGAGATTTATCTCAAACATGGAAGCTGCGACAGTGAGTTGGTACGGTATCGTTATGACGTGATGCTTCACATTTCTGCTGAGGATGCTTTCAGTGCGGATTCACCTGAATGTAATCCACTAGTGCTTGATTGGCAAAATGAAAGCCTCACCCTCTCTTCTCTACGAAGCATGATAGAGCAAGAGAATCCTGAAGCTTTAATCGTTAAGAGGATACCGAACCGGAGATTGTCAAGTGAACTGGGGATTTGGGCGCAGGTCATGCATGGACCCAAGGAGCGGACGAAATTGGACGTGCTGCCTCTGGTTTCAACTTGTACTAAGGAAGGCATTGATCCTGAAGAACTGTGGGCTTGGGAGCACGAACTGCCTTATTCCGTTCATGTTGGTTGTGGTGATACAGCAGATGAGCTCCATTCTTTTCATGCTGTCTTGTTGCATCGAGGGATGAGCATACAGGGAAAACGTTTTTTTCTGCCTGAGCCTATATTTGAGGAGAGACCTTTAAATTCGTATGCAAATGACCCATTCCAAGGTACGTTGGCAAGGAAGCTTGTACCACTTTTACGCACTTATGTATCCGAGAGGTTGCCTGCTCATATGGTTCCATCTTCATTTGTGATTTTGGATAAAATTCCTCTTACTGAAAATGGAAAGCTAGACCATAAAGCTCTTGTTGAGCCCGATTCCGAACGGCCTGAGTTGGAAACTGTTTACGTGAAACCCCGCAACCCGATTGAAGAAATGCTGGCTACTATTGTTTCTGAGATTTTAGGTATCGAACAGGTTGGAGTGAATGACAATTTCTTTGATCTTGGAGGTAATTCACTGCTTGCCACCCAATTTGTGGGTCGAGTTCGCGCAGCTTTTATGGTTGAGGTACGTTTGGTTGAACTGTTCACCTCTCCCACGATTGCTTTATTATCCGAACACATAGCAGACTTGCTGGTACAAGAAGTGGGGAGCGAGATATTGGAAGAAATCGCATTAGCAGAAGATGCTTTCGAATAATTATGTTCGCCAAACAGAAGAAGCGAGGGGGGAGTAACGTGAACGAGTCATCACAAAAAATGAAAGCATTAACGCAAACGCAGTTGAACCAAGTACTGGAGCGTATAGGAAGCAAGAAAAAGGGGATGACCCCTATACCACGCCGTGACCATAAGGAACATGAAGCAGGTCTCTCTTTAACCCAGCAGCGATTGTGGTTCATGTGGCTTCTTGATCCGGACAATCCGTATTACAACGTTCCTGGTGTTCTTCATCTAACTGGGGCGTTGGATTTCTCTGCACTGGAACGCAGTTTGAGCGAAATCGTCCGCCGTCATGAAGTACTACGCACCGCTTTTATTGAAGAAGAGGGGCGAGTCGTTCAGCGCGTAATGCCAGTAGAAGATTTTCGTTTATCGTTTTTCGATTGTAGCACACTGTCAGAGCCTGACAAATCAACAGAAGCAGAGAGAATCGTCTTGGCCGAAGCCAGTCGCACGTTCCATCTGGGAAAAGCTCCTTTGATTCGGGGAGTGGTCGTGCAAATGAGCCCACAAGAGTCTTTATTTGTGGTTGTTATGCATCATATGGTTTCAGATGGATGGTCGCTCGGAGTGTTCTTGAAGGAACTGGCCGCTCTTTACGATGCGTTGAGATTAGGAAATGCATCGCCATTAGCCGATCTTAAAATCCAGTATTCTGACTTTGCCGAATGGCAACGGAGCAAGTATGAAGCAGGGGACATGCGGGAGCAACTAGCTTACTGGAAAAATAAGTTGGGAAATGATAATACTCCTATTTTTCTTCCTGCAGACCATCGTCGTCCGGCAATTCAAAGGTACAAGGGAGCCAAATTGCGAGTAATGCTACCGTCTGACCTGCAGCAAAAGCTGGAAGATACTGCTCGTAAAAGAAATGCCACTTTATTTATGATCCTATTAGCTGGTTTGCATGCTCTACTGTACCGTTATTCTAACCAAAGCACGATCCGCATCGGCTGTCCTGTTGCGAACCGGAAATATCCGGAAATGGAAGATCTGATCGGTGTTTTTATGAACACACTTGTAATGCGCGCTGATCTGTCTTCTGAACTTTCTTTCATTGAGTTGTTGGATCAGGTTCGTACTACCGCTCTGGAAGCACTTGAACATCAAGATGTACCTTTTGAAAAATTGGTAGAGGAATTGCAGCCTGAAAGACACTTGAGTCACAACCCTTTATTTCAAGTGGCTTTCTTTTTTCAGAATTCACCGATGCCACCTCTGGAACTGGCTAACTTAACGATACAACAAATTCCAGTAGATTGTGGAACCTCTAAATTCGATCTTACGTTTCAAGTTACTCCATGCGAAGAGGGATTGGAACTCGAAATCGAATATAATACCGATCTGTTCGATGAATCTACCGTAGCCCGTATTTCATCTCATTGGCAAACGTTGCTTGAATCCGCTGCAAGCAATGCGGAACTGTCGATTGGCGAACTACCGATACTTAACAAAGAGGAATTGCTTGATTTTCAAGCATGGAACAATACGTCGTCCAGTTATGACGGCCCTTGGCTGCTCCACGAAATGTTTGAGAATCAGGTTCGTCGTACACCGAATGCCGTAGCCTTAGAATTTGAAGGTGAAAAGCTCACATATCTGGAATTGGAGCAGAAAAGTAACCAACTGGCTCACTATCTGAGAAAGAAAGGGATCGGACCGGAACAGACGGTAGGTATGCTTTTGGATCGTTCGTTCGAGCTCGTTATTGGCATTTTAGGTATCCTTAAGGCCGGCGGTGCTTACGTACCTATAGGTCCGGATTATCCATTGGAACGAATCCGCTTCATGATTGAAGATTCTAACGTGCAGGTTCTTCTTACACAAACGCACTTAAAGGAAGTTTTTCCTGAGTTGGAAATTTATGCGGTTATGCTTAATGCCGAGTGGGAGAACAAAATTTCTCAAGAAAGTGTATTGCCGGTAAACGTCGATATAAAACCGGAGCATCTAGCATATGTCATATATACCTCCGGCTCGACGGGCAAGCCCAAAGGGGTTATGAACGAACACCGAGGAATTTGCAACCGAATGCATTGGATGCTTGAAACTTTTCAGCTTGAAACCTGCGATCGAGTCATTCAAAAAACGACATACACGTTTGACGTCTCCATTTGGGAGATGTTCTGGCCGCTGATAACGGGCGCACGGCTGATGATAGCCAGACCGGACGGGCATGTGGATAGTGCGTACTTGGTTGATTTCATCTCAAAACATAGAATTACCGTGGCTCATTTCGTCCCGTCTATGCTGCGAATTTTTCTGCAGGAGCGGGATTTGAGTCGCTGTTCCTCACTCCAGCAGGTCTATTGTACAGGCGAAGCACTTGCCCCAGATATTGCGCAAGCGTGTATGAAAAGACTAGGAGTCCGTTTGATTAATCTGTACGGCCCAACAGAAGCTGCAGTCGAAGCCACTTGGTGGGAATGCAAGCAGAATGAATTAACAGTGCCCATAGGTCGACCTATTGCGAATATGCAGATGTATGTATTGGATACCCAAGGACATCGTGTGCCGATCGGAGTGGCAGGGGAACTTTATATAGGCGGAGTAGGTGTAGCTCGCGGCTATTGGGGCCAGGAAGAACTGACAGCGGAACGATTTTTGCCTGATCTATATACAGACAGACCAGGCGCTCGATTGTATCGTACTGGCGATTTGGCACGCTTTCGGTCGGACGGTGCGTTAGAGTTTCTCGGCCGTAATGATGATCAGGTCAAAGTCCGTGGATTTCGGATTGAACTGGGGGAAATCGAGGCAGTGATGAGGCAACATGCGGGCGTACGTGATGTTGTCCTGATTGCGCAGCCCGATGCTTCGGGTAGCTCCAGACTTATCTCCTATTGGGTGAGAGCAGAGGGCGCAACGCTATCGATCGCTGACCTTCGTGAATATACACGGCAAGCGTTACCTGCATATATGGTTCCTTCATTGTTCATTGAACTGGAACATATCCCCCTCTTGGGCAATGGCAAAGCTGATCGTAACTCTTTGCCCTCACCCGATGCGTCGCAGTGGGACAAAGGCAAGGCTAAAGTATCTCCCCAGACACCGTTACAAAGAACGTTGGTCCAAATATGGAGCGAGCTGCTCGGTATCGGTGAAATTGGAATAGAGGACAGTTTTTTTGAATTAGGAGGACACTCTCTTTTAGCCATTCAATTAGTTTCCAAAATCCGAGAGGTTTTAAAAATAGAGTGCCCCCTGCATGAATTAATCGCTGCACCGACGATTGCTGAGCTATCGGCTTACTTGGATAAAGTTGCAGCCGAAGGAGCTTGTTCCGGGTTGCCGCAAAGTTCCGGAGAGTATGCTTGGAAACCTGCTGTTCCAGCCCCAGAGGATCTCTATGAGCCTTTCCCGCTCAATGATGTGCAGCAGGCTTATTGGATCGGCCGTCGTCCTGAATTTGAGCTTGGCGATGTAGGAGCACATCTTTATATCGAGATTGAGACCGATATATTCCCGGTCTCACGTTTGAATCATGCTTTAAACGTACTCATTAATCGTCATCCGATGATGCGAGCTATCGTCCGTAACGATGGAATGCAGATTATTCTTAAAGAAGTTCCGCCTTATGAAGTAAAATACAGAGATTTGCAACATTTGAACTCCATCGAGGTAGAGCGAAAGCTTAATGAAATTCGGAATAAACTTTCACATCTTAATGAACCTGCTGATCGGTATCCTATGTTTGATGTCAGTGTAACCCGCTTTTCCATAGACAAGCTTCGTTTGCATTTTAGCGTAGACCTATTAATCGGGGACGCACAAAGTTGGTACGTTTTGCTGCAAGAACTTACTCAGCTTGTACATAATCCGCAAGTTCCTTTAAAACCATTAGAGTTGACATTTCGCGACTATGTGCTTGCTGAGCAGCAGATACTTGAAAGTGAAGCGTATACTCGTTCGGAAGCTTATTGGGCCGCACGGATACCGGAACTACCGCCAGCCCCTGAACTACCTATTGTCCGCTCAGCGGGTCCATTAAAAGCATCAAGGTTTCGCCGTCTCGCTTCTTTCCTTCATGCGGAAGATTGGCGTTTGCTTTGTGGCTATGGAGGACGCTTTGGAGTTACTCCATCGATTATTTTACTAGGGGCATTCAGTGAAGTGCTAGCCGCTTGGAGCAGAAATCCGAGGTTTACGATAAATTTAACGCTTTTCAACCGCCTTCCCTTACATCCAGATGTGAACCGGATTATTGGCGATTTTACGACTCTAACGTTATTAGAGGTGGACTGTTCTAAAGAAGCTTCATTTGGATCGCGGATAAAAATGATTCAGCAGAAGCTTTGGGAGGATTTAGATCATCGTTTTTATAGTGGTGTAAAAGTGATGCGTGACTATGCGCGCACCAATCTGGACAATTCTGGCGTAGTTATGCCGGTTGTTTTCACTAGCACTTTAACGGCGGTCGATGGTCTCGATGCCTCCGTGATGCGGGGCTTGGGCGATGTGGTGTATGGGATAAGTCAAACCCCGCAAGTCTTTCTGGATCATCAGGTTTACGAAGATGCCGGCATGTTGCGTTTTCATTGGGATGTGGCTGAGGAACTTTTCCCTCCTGAAATGATCGACGATATGTTTACGGCCTACTGTTCTTTGCTCAGCCGATTGACGGAAGAGGCTCAGGCTTGGGATGAGCCTGTCAGACACTTATTGCCAATGAACCATTTGGAGCGGATTCATGAAATCAATGCAACGGAGACAGCACTACCAGGAGGATTGCTTCATGAGCCATTTTTTGAACTGTCACGCCAACATATGGGTAATTTGGCCATACAAACGCCTGAATTAACATTAACTTACGGTGAATTGGCGTGTCTTGCAAACAACTTAGCCTGCTGGATCGAAAGCCGGGGTATAACTCGGGATCAACCCGTAGCGATAGTGATGGAGAAGGGATGGGAGCAAGCGGTAGCTGTGCTTGGAATCCTGCGTGCCGGTGCCTCTTATCTTCCGATTGATCCGAGCTTACCGGACGAGCGGATTCAATTGCTGTTTTCAGATGGAAACATCCGTTATGCCATAACGAAATCAAGGGTGAATTCACGTATTGACTGGCCCAACCGGGTCGAACGTTACTGTGTGGACGATCACAATTTTCAGGAGGATGAAATCCTTCAACCTATGCAACATTCGGCTTCAGAGGATGATTTGGCCTACATTATTTATACGTCGGGATCAACAGGGGTACCCAAAGGGGTAGCTATTACGCATAGAGGTGCAAAGAATACGCTAGAAGATTTGCGTACCCGCTATCAGATAGGGTTTAGAGATCGGGTACTGGCTTTATCTTCGCTTAGCTTCGACTTGTCGGTGTTTGATCTAGTAGGCATGCTTCAATCAGGCGGTACAGTCGTTTATCCACATTCCGAGGGAGTTAAGGACCCCAAACATTGGCTTGACCGAATGGATGAATGTCAGGTTACTGTTTGGAACACAGTTCCTGCTTTAATGGGTCTTTTGGTTGATTATGCGAATGCGTCATTTCGGCGTTTGCCGGACAGCTTGAGGTTGATATTACTAAGCGGCGACCGGATTCCTATTCGCTTACCAGAAAGGATTCGTGAAATTGCTCGGCCGGATGTGAAAATTGTGAGCTTAGGGGGTGCGACGGAAGCCTCAATTTGGTCGATTCTATATCCCATTGAACATATTGAGTTGGCTTGGAAAAGCATCCCATATGGTCGACCAATGGCTAACCAGCATCTCTATGTGCTGAATGAAAAACTGGAGCATCGTCCTGTCTGGGTTCCCGGGGAATTGTATATTGGGGGAATCGGATTAGCCTTGGAATACTGGCGAAATGCGGACAAAACTCTTCACAGCTTCATTACTCATCCAGAGTCGGGAGAACGATTGTATCGCACCGGAGACTTGGGACGATACTTGCCAAGCGGTGATATTGAGTTCCTGGGACGAGAGGATACTCAAGTCAAAATTCGAGGCTTTCGGATCGAACTTGGCGAGATTGAAGAAGCACTGAGGGGGCATGAGGCCGTTAAGGAGGCACTTGTAACAGTGAAGGCGGGTCCATCGGGTGATTCTTCAGTTGCAGGATATGTGCTGCTTCATTCTTCTTATACCAATAAACTCGACGGTCAGCACTTGAGAATGTACCTAAGCGATAAGCTTCCAGATTACATGGTTCCAGCCGCAGTCTTTATCCTAGAGCAGTGGCCAATAAACGCTAACGGAAAACTGGATGTCAAGGCTTTGCCCGCACCACATCAGATTGGACTGACTACAAAAACGGATGCAAGCCAACACAAGAAAGAAACAGAGCGGAACCAAATTTTGACCTTAATTAGGGAGACCTTACAGTTTGAGATTTTAACAGAGGAATCTGATCTTCTTAAGCTTGGCGTTACCTCGATGGATGTTGTGCGAATGGCGAATGCTTTGGAAAAAGCATTCGGTATTCGAATTAAATTCGATGAATTCTATCATCATCCGACAGTTGGGGACATAATACGCTCGTATACTTCCAGACTGGATAAAAATACAATGGTGAAATCCCGGCAGGCCCAGGCGGTCAAAGCTGAGGAAGAAACCGCAATGGTTGATTATGAAATCATTTTGGACCCTGAAGAACGCGAGCATTTTAAACGACAGCGTCACTGGTTGCGATCGGAACCGTACGCTCCTTCAATTGACCTAACCAATAAGAAAAAATCTGCCGGATTCAAAGGATTGGAGCCATGTCGTCATTTTGCGCAAGAGATTGTACCCTTTATCCGTCTGGCAAGAATGCTCCAATCGCTGCGGCATCATGAGGTGGGTGGAAAAAGCAGCAGGCAATACCCATCTTTCGGTGAACTCTATGCGGTTCAGACGTATTTATATGTTCATGGTAGACACATCGAAGGACTGGATGAGGGGATATATTACTATGATCCGTCCAAAAATAGGCTTCTGTTCCTGTCGCCTGAAGCGCAGTTAAGTAAAGATATTCACGTCCCGTTCGTATATCAGCCCGTATTCGAGCAGGCAGCTTTCTCAATTTTCCTAATAGCTGATCTGGATGCCATCGGACCGATGTACGGAGAGCAGGCTACCTGTCTGTGCACGCTTGAATCTGGTTATATGGGACAGTTACTTATGTCTGAAGCGTCAGTATGTGAGCTGGGTCTATGCCCAGTCGGCGTAATCGAATTTGATTCTATCCGAAGTCTGTTCAAATTGAAAGACAATCATGTGCTGGTGCATTCACTTCTCGGCGGAGTACCCGAAAGCCAGACTAACGATCTGGAAGGGGACGGAGAAGAATACGTTTGGGAGGAAGGCATATTGTAATGAATGATACCACTACCAGCCTTATACGCGCCAAAGTAGACCAGATTCGTAAAAAGGGGATTGATCTGTGGGTTGAAGATGGAAATTTACGGTTTCGCGCGCCCAAAGGAGTTCTGACACCGGAGTTACGTTGCGATCTTCAAGCTCACAAAAAAATGCTGTTATCTTATTTTCAGGAACAAGAGGGAGGTAGTGGGCTGTTAAGCCTACCACTCGTCCCCATTAGTAGAAAAGCCGAACTGCCTCTGTCATTTGCCCAACAAAGATTGTGGTTTATGCAACAGCTTGATCCTACTCATATTTCATACAATGTACCAATTACTACTCAGATTGAAGGAGCTTTGGACGCTGACATTCTAGAACGTTGTTTGAACGAAATCATCCGTAGGCATGAAATGCTGCGGGCCACATTTCCATCATCTAATGGAAAGCCAGTGCAACATATCCAAGATTCGATGTTTCTCAAATTAGAACGTGTCGATCTTAGGGGGGAAGTAAATACAAAGCGGAAGAACCTTGCCCTGAAGTTGGTCGTACAGGAAGCACGCATTCCTTTTAACATTGCATCGGGTCCGCTAATTCGTTCAAAGTTGATTCGTATAGAGGATGAATCATATATTCTTGCATTGAATCTACATCACCTTGTAACTGATGGATGGTCTATGGGGATTTTGGGCCAAGAGATCTCGATTTTGTATGGAGCCTTTTTGGCAGGAGAGCCGTCGCCCCTGCCCGAACTGGAAATCCAATATGTTGATTTCGCTTATTGGCAACGTCGATGGATAGAGACAGATGCTTTACAAACTCAAAAGGAGTATTGGCATCAAAAGTTGGAGCATTTGCCTCCTTTAGAACTGCCTACGGATTATCCTCGTCCAGCCCGGCAGAGTTTTAAAGGGGACATGGAAACCTTTTTATTTCCTGCTTCATTAGCCGAAGCGCTAGCTGATTTTAGCCGTCAACAGGGTGTAACCATGTTTATGACCGTCTTGACAGTTGTCAGCGTGCTTTTAACCAGATATACGTCACAGGATGAAATTTCGCTGGCCACCCCCGTATCTACACGCAGGATAACCGGATTAGAAAAGGTAATCGGGACCTTTATGAATACGTTAATCATGCGGATTGATGTAGCTGAAGAGCCTACTTTTCTTGAATTACTGGAACGCGTGCGGGACGTGGCTATCGAAGCATTCGAGCATCAGGAGTATCCTTTCGACAAGTTGGTAGAAGAAGTTCAACCAGATCGAAGCGTAAGTCAATCGCCTTTATTTCAAGTGCTTTTCTTATTTGAGACGGTTAAGTCTTCTTTGATTCAATTGCCCGGATTGCAAACTGCTTCCATCCAGGTCCCTTTAGGCACTTCTCGCTTCGATATTGTGCTGTTACTCACTTCCACTGAACGCGGGTTAGAAGGAGCTTTAGAGTATGCAACAGATTTGTTTGAACCTTTAACTATTCGTCGAATGATCAGGCATTTAGAATTGCTTTTAAATGGAATTGTTGCAAACCCCCAAGCTCTTCTATCCGAACTGCCTTTACTTACGTCTGAAGAAATCAGGATGCAGGAGAAATGGAATGCGATCAAAACTGCATTGGTGCAGGAACGCACATTGCATGAGTGTTTTGAAGCGGCTGTGGAAGCTTATCCTGATCAGATAGCACTTGTTTACAAAAACGAGAAATTGACCTTTCGCGAATTAAATAGGCGCTCCAATCGTTTGGCCCACCGTTTACGTAAACTCGGTGTGGGACGGGGGACTCGGGTAGGCTTTTGCCTTAACCGTTCAATTGAAGCGATTGTGAGTCTGCTTGGGATTGTAAAAGCGGGCGGTGCTTATGTTCCAATTGATGCTACTTATCCTGAAGATCGAATTCGTTACATGATCCAAGATGCTTCATTGGCAGTGATCCTGACTGACAAGTTTCTGGAGAGCAAGCTTAACGACAATTCAGCGATTCGTGTATATTTGGAGGCCGGGGAAGAAGGGCTAGCTGAAGAATCCGATCTTAATCTGGATCGGTTGGCAATGCCAGAAGATCCGGTCTATGTCATCTATACCTCGGGTTCGACAGGCCAGCCTCGTGGGGTCGTTGTAACGCACAAATCAGTATTCTATTTAAGCGAGGCCTTGGAGGAAAGGATTTATCGCCATCATTCAGGAGTACAGCAGATTGCAGTAAACGGTTCTTTATCCTTTGACACATCGGTCAAACAGATTATTCAGCTTTTTCGGGGCCGCACATTACATATCATCCCTGAAGATATTCGTTTGAACGGCAGCGCCTTCGTGGCTTACCTTCGAGATGAGGAAATTGACGCTTTCGACTGTACGCCCTCCCAGTGCCGAATGTTGATGAGATTCGGGCTTTTAGAGCATCAGGGTAATCGTCCATTGCTTGGATTGATCGGCGGAGAGCCGATCGAGGAATCAACATGGTTGGAGATGCGTGAAGCCAAAGGACTGGAGTTTTATAACTTATACGGACCTACAGAGTGTACGGTAGATGCTACCGTTGCCCGGGTGCGAGACAGTGTTTTTCCTTCTATAGGCTATCCATTATCTAACGTTACAGTTCACCTGCTTGATGCACATCAGAATCGGGTCCCCCTAGGAGTTAACGGTGAAATCTGGATCGGTGGCTCCGGCGTATCCGAAGGCTACTTGGATAGGCCGAATTTGACAGCAGTAAAATTTTTGCCGGATCACTTTTCTGATGTGGAAGGAGCTCGGCTATATCGGACCGGCGATATTGGAAAACAGCGTGATGACGGTTCAATCACTTTTGTGGGCCGGATCGACGACCAAACCAAAATCCACGGATTTCGGATTGAGCCCGGTGAAATTGAATCTGTATTTACTAGTCATCCGGATATCGAGGAAACATGTGTCGTAGTTCGTAAAGATGAAGCGGGACAGGATACTTTAGTTGCCTATGTCGTGCCGACACTCGAACGTGCTCCCATGGTTTCAGGGCACAGGCGATATCTACTGGACAATGGTCTGGCTGTCGTGCAGTTGAATAAAAATGAGACCAACTTTTTGTATCACGATATTTATGAAAATCTGGCTTATCTTCGGCATGGTATATCGATCGAGGAAAAAAATACTATTTTTGACATAGGTGCCAATATCGGTTTGTTTACTCTGCAGGCCCATTTGCAAGCTCCCGGCGTGCGTATTTTCGCATTTGAACCCAATCCATATGTACGGGAATTAACGACTTTAAACGCTCGTTTGTATGAAGTCGAGGCCACGATCATAGACTGCGCGCTCGCCGCGGAGGAAGGAATGGGAGAGTTTGCTTTTTACCCTAAATTTTCTTTTTTGTCAGGTTTACACACAGATTTACATGAAGAAAAAGAACTGGTGCGTTCCTACATTCGCCGTAACGGTACCCCATCGATGGACATGGATCAAGCGCTGGAGACTATTCTGAACGACCGTTTGAAAAGCGTACAACTGTCTGTTCCTGTCCGCAGGCTCTCGGATATAATGCGCGAATATCAGGTCGAACGCATTGATTTATTGAAAATTAATGTAGAAAAAGCTGAATTAGCCGTGCTTCAAGGGATAGACAATGAAGATTGGCCCAAAATCGAACAAGTTGTATTGGAACTCCACGATGTGGAGGGCCGTCTTCATATTGTCACCGATCTGTTAAGGCACCATGGCTTCGAAGTGATCTCGGAGAAAGATTGGTCTCTGGATGTTTCGCAAAGCGTCTATTATATTTATGCGACTCGCGAACTCAAAGAGACTAAGGTGAAAGATTGGGTGACTCCAACACTTCCGATGAGTGCCAATGAAATTCGTAGCTACGGTAAGCAAAGGTTGCCAAATTATATGCTCCCATCACAAATTGTGTTTATGGAACAACTACCATTAACACCGCATGGGAAGGTTGATCGCAAACGGCTTCCTGCACCTGAAGAAGCTCGTAAACAAGATTCAGGCACACAGCAGTTTCCTCAAACTGCAGTTGAATGCGCGGTTGCCTCCATATGGAAAGACCTGTTAAATATCAGTAGTGTGGGTCTTGATGAAAATTTCTTCGATATCGGAGGGCATTCTTTATTGCTTGCACAGGTCCACGCCAGATTAAATGCCGAACTTTCCAGCAATATTGAATTGTTGGAGTTGTTCGAGTATCCAACGGTTCGTTTATTGACTCAGCGGTTAACTCACTTCTCAGAAGAGAATGTGGAGAACACTCTGAATCGAGCGGAACTTGCAGCAAGAGACATGGTAGATGCCGACCCCAAAGATGAATCGGTGGCCATTGTTGGCATGTCGGGAAGATTCCCTGGAGCATCCGATATAGAACTGTTCTGGTCAAATTTGACTAACGCGGTCGAATCCATCCGGCATTTCACGCCAGACATGCTGGAAAAAATCGGCCTTTCCAAAGATATATATGCATCGTCTGAATATGTATCTGCTCGAGGAACGATTGATGGAATTGAATGGTTTGATGCAAGCTTCTACGGCTATAGTCCAAGGGAAGCGGAGATGCTTGACCCTCAGCAGCGTTTGTTCCTTGACTGTGCTTGGGAGGCGGTGGAGAAAGCCGGATACGATCCCTCAAGAGGAGAAACCCCTATAGGTGTTTATGCGGGATCAGGCATTAGCACGTACTTACTTTTCGGGCTGTTCTCTCATTTTAATCTGGCAGATCCGCTACTTTCTTATCAAGCGATTATGGGGAATGATAAAGACCATCTGTCAACGCGTACTGCCTACAAATTAAATTTGAAAGGGCCCAGTATTTCGGTGCAGACTGCGTGCTCGACTTCTTTGGTAGCCGTTCATCTTGCTTGCCAAGCATTGTCGCGAGGCGATTGTGACATGGCCATTGCGGGCGGAGCGACCATTACTGTTCCTCACGAACAGGGATATGTCTACCAAGAGGGGGGGATTTTCTCTCCAGACGGCCATTGTCGGGCTTTTGACGCTCAGGCAAAGGGAACGGTCGCTGGAAGCGGTGTAGGTGTCGTGGTCCTTAAACTGCTGAACAAGGCATTACAAGATGGCGATACCATCCATGCTGTCATTAAAGGATCTGCCATTAACAATGATGGCGGACGAAAGGTAGGCTACACGGCTCCGAGTATTGGAGGACAGGCGGAAGTGATCCAGATGGCACTGGATTCGGCAGGTGTCAAACCCGAGACCATTTCCTATGTGGAGGCTCATGGTACCGGCACTCCGCTTGGTGACCCCATTGAGCTGGCGGCGCTAACGAAGGTGTTTGGAGCTTCGGATGGTCCCTGGTGCGGGATTGGCTCGGTGAAAACCAACGTCGGTCATTTGGACGCTGCCGCAGGGGTGGCCAGCCTGATCAAGGTGGCGTTATC